>NZ_VCHX02000026.1 GCF_005768555.2 Streptomyces sporangiiformans | reverse complement strand
TCACCGTCCGGGTGGACCATCGCGCGGGCACCCTTGAACGCCTTGGTGTCCCAGAAGTCCGCCCACGACTCCGGCTTCTTACCCCCGAACGCATCCGTGCGGTAGCCGATGCACTGGCCGTAGAAGGCGTGCCCGATGGCGTGGTCGGTGATCTGGGCCTCGGGGATCTTCGCGCTCTTCACGCTCTTGACCCGGTCGAGGTCCAGCGTCTCCAGCGCGTCCTGCTTGACGTACTTGGTGTGAGACATCATCGAGTTGTTGATGAGGTCGCACTGCGGACGGCCCTGCTTGATCTGGGCCAGCAGCGGAGCGTCGTCCAGGTTCAGCACCTTCACCTGGATGCCGGTCTCCTGCGTGAACGGCGTGTAGATCGCCTTCTGCAGGGCCGCGCCGTAGGAACCGCCGCTGTCGCGGACGACCACCGTCTTGCCGTCGGCCTTGGCGCTGCTGGAACCGGACCGGCTGGTGCCGGTGCCACAGGCGGCGAGGGAGGGAAGAGCGGCGAGGGCGGCGAGGCCGCCTGCTCCGCGCAGGAGCGCTCTGCGACCAATCTGGGCATCACTCATGGCAATACTCCTCATCTGGGGACGCGTGGGACCAGCTGTGCGGGGCTTTACCTCGCGGGTGCGGGGGGGGGATGGTGCAGGGTGGCGAACGCGGGCAGAGCATCGCCCGCTTGCGTTGCCGATCGCCGCTTTGGGCGCGTGTTCGCCGTGGATCGAAGTCCCCGACGACCTTGTCGTCGGAGCGACGCCGGCTAGAAGACCGGGTGAGTGGCGGTGGGGAGGCTGGAGCCGTGACAGGCGGTGACCAGCGGAGTGGGGGCGTTCCTCACCAGAGCCGCAGCCTGAGGGCTCTCGTGAGGGATGAAGCAGAGCCGGGCCTGCGGCTGAGGGACGGGCAGAGCGGTCCATCGGAGACGCCGACGTAGCCCGGCTTCATGACGAAGCTGTCGCCGGCCTTGTAGATCACCGGCTCGCCCCCTTCGGGGGTGAGTTGCCGGAGAGGATGTGGCAGAACTCGAAGGTCTCGCCCTTGATCGAGCGCATCTCGCCGGGCGTCGCTTCCCAGACGCCCGTATGGATCGACTCCCCACGGGCGACGTCCTGGGCCCAGGTCCGGAACGTGGGGTTGCCGGAAATCAGGCGCTCCGGGAGCGGACCGGATTCTCGCGGCGCGAAGGAGGGATCGGTGTCGATGGCCTTCAGGAGCGACATGTCTTTCCTTTTTGAGCTGGAGAAGTTGGTAGCCGCGGCCACGGTCGATGAGCCGTTGCCAAGCGGTGTCTGGCACGCACTCGTGGGCGCGGCCCGTTCCCGATATGCGGAGGCCGACGACGCGTCGCGGCTGGCGCCGGGGTGGCCGGTGGCGCGGATGCGGTTGTCGGCACGGGCGCACTGTGGGTGGCACCGTTCGAGTGCGGCGAAGGGGGGACGTGCTCGACGCGTGTTCGACAGTTCATGCCGCAATCGGCGGTTGCCCAAGGCAGGAGGTGAGAGGAGAGCGGGTCGTTCAGCCCCTTGCTGGTGGTGATGCCAGGCAGGGGTGTTCAGGAAGCGGTGTACCCGCCGTCGACGGTCAGGACCGATCCGGTCACGTACGACGACTCCGACGATGCGAAGAAGAGCACCGCGTCGGCGACCTCTTCGGGGGTGGCGAGGCGTTGGAGCGGGATCGTGCTCTCGCGCTGGCGGCGGTAGCCCTCGGGGTCGGGCCTGCGCTGGAACGCCGCTTCGATGATCGGGGTGGCGGTCAGGCCCGGAGCGACGACATTGACACGGATGTTGCGCGGGGCCCACTCGATCGCCGCGCCCTTGGCGAGCATGATGAGGCCCCCCTTGGCGGCGGAATACAGGACCTGCCCGGACATGCCGACCATGCCCAGCCGTGAACTGACGCAGACGAACGAGCCACCGGTCTCGGGCATCAGCGGCGCGAAGTGCTTCATCACCAGGAACGCGCTGAGCAGGTTGCTCTCCAGTACGTTCCTCGCGTCGTCGCAGGCCATCTCGGTGAGCGGACCGTCGGCCTGCAGGCCGTGGTTGAGGACGACGACGTCGACGGTGCCGAAGGACTCCGCGGCCTGCTTGGCCAGGTGCTCGACGAACGCCTCGTCATTGAGGTCGCCGGGAACATACAGGTCGTCGGGCTGAGCGCTGTCGAGCCGCTCCCTGCGGCCGGTGAGCAGCAGCCGCCCGCCCTCCCGGCGGAAGTGGGAACTCACCGCCTGCCCTATGCCACTGCTGGCGCCTGTCACCAGGGCCGTGACGTTGTTGAGTCTCATGTCAGGCACTCCTCTTGCGGGGGAGGTCGGTCGTCGGGTTGCGAGCTTGGGCAGGACGAGGGTCTCGTCCCGTGCCGGTCAGTTGAGGAATCCGCGGGCGTCGACCGGCCACCGCTGCAGCGACGTGCCCGTGCTGTCGGTGACGATGAGTTCCTCGAAGCCGAGGACGACCGGGCATACATGGTTCGGCACCACGGGGACGACGGTGCCGACGCTGGGGCAGAACTCGCCGTCCGGCAGCGGGAGGAACCCGTGGTACTCGTTGACCTTGGATAGGACCGCCTTCGTGCCGGCGATGCCGCCGTAGCCGATCTCGGGGCTGCCTTCTTTGCTGAGGGCCTTGTTGCCCACATCGAGGATGACCTGGTCGGGGACCCAGTCGCTGACCACGGTGCCGGCGACGAACAACGCGATCTGGTCCTCCGTGCAGGCGCCCAGCCGGGCGTTGTTCAGATCGCCGAAGACGTACTCGCCGGGACGGATCTCGGTGATCACGCTGCTGGTGGAGAACTCGAGGGTGGGAGTGGAGCCGGCGCTGACCACCTCAGCGGTGACCCCGACGTCAGTGAGGCTGCGTACCGCGGTGGTGAGCGCGGCCTCCTGGTCCTGCGCGGCACGCCGGCGAACGTCCCGGCCGGCGCCGCCGTGACCTGGATAGGTGAAGACGCCCACCGGCACCAGACCGCGCTTGCGGGCGGCGAGCGCGAGATCGCCCGCAGCCTCGGCCGGAGCCCCGGAACGACGGGCGCCGCAGTCGACCTCGATCACGACCTGCAGCCGCTCGGGTTCGTCTCCCATTGCGTCGGCGAGGGCCTCGATCGCCGCGACGTTGTCGACGCCGACCCGCAGCCGGGCGGACTCGGCGAGCCGGCGGATCCGGGCTCGCTTCGTTCCCGCGGCCCAGATCGGGTAGGCGAGGAAGATGTCGTCGAACCCGGCCGCGGCGAAGACCTCGGCCTCACCGACGTTTCCCGCGGTGATCCCGACCGCGCCGGCCTCGATCTGGCGTCGCCCGATCTCCACGCACTTGTGCGTCTTGACGTGCGGCCTGACCTTGATGTTGCGCTGGTCGGCGAAACCCTGGACGCGGTCGATGTTGCCCTGCATGACGTCGACCAACACGATCGGCGCGGGGGTGTCGATCCGCTCGACCAGAGCGTCGAGTGCTCGTTGCAGCCGGTTCACGCTGCCCTCCTTGTGGTTCTGCCTGGAATGATCGAGGGGCACGGGTGCTGACTCCCCCTGGATGCCGAACGCGCGCGGCCCGCGATATTGCGCGTACTTGCGTACACCGCCGTCGGGCCCGCCCTACACAGCGGTGCAGACCATCTGGATCTCGACAGGGGTGTTGAGCGGCAGCCCGGCGACACCGATCGCGGTGCGGGCGTGCCGTCCGTTCTCGCCCAGCACCTCGATGAGCAGTTCACTGGCCGCGTTGGCGACCTGCGACTGCTCACCGAAGTCCGGCGTGCTGGCCACGAAGACCAGCATCTGCACGATCCTGACCCGGTCCAGATCGCCCACCGCCTGCACAGCGGCAGCGAGGCAGTTGAGCGCGGCATGGCGCGCGAGTGACCGCGCCGTCTCCAGCTCCACGTCCCGGCCGACAGTGCCCTGCCCCAGCAGCCAACCGTCCTTGTAAGGCAGTTGGCCCGAGATGTAGATGCTGGAGCCCACCGTCCGGTGGTGCACGTAGTACGGGTTGTCACGGAGCTCGGGAAGAGCCAGCCCCAAGGCCTGGAGCCGATCGGAAGCCGAGTCGGTGTGCGCTGCGGGAGTCACGAACTGGCTCATCGCGCCACCTCCGCGGACGGAACAGGGCACAAACCCTCGTAGTTGGCGACGAGAACCCGCTTCGCATGAATGTTGATCATCTGTACTCGGCTCTCCTCTCGAGTAACAGTGGCGGCAAAACGCCTTATGGTGGCTTAAAACCGCCACCGCATTGTCGTTTGTCGACCATATGGGTGCCCGTCGAGCACTGTCAATACAAAACTTCAGCCTCGACTGCGACCTCGGAACACCACGTGCGGCTGGACCCGCCGCTGCTGGAAGCGACGGTCGACGCGCGACCCGGCTCACCGGTCCCATCCGGTTCGGCGTGGACGAGCATGTGCAGCACGCCTGTCCGCATGACGATCACTGACGGCGGCGGGATTCTCGAGCGGTCGACACGGATGGTCGACCTCACGCCCGACGAGATCCCCATGCCACAAGAGCGGCTTGGCCTGCTGCCCGGTTGTTCCGGCAAGGCCTACAGCGACTGGCTGCAAGCCCGTGGTGACGAGCTCGGCAGCGGCGTCGCGTGGCGACACTGGACCCGTTCGCAGCCGGAAGAACGCCGTCGGCCTTCAGGCGGATCCGGCAGGACAACGAGCGTGACGTGGAGGCAACTCACCGACGAACAGCGGAGGTTGATCGCGTCGTTCCTGCCGATGGGCAAGTACGGCCCCTACCCTGAGCGGCTGCGGAATCAGTTCGAGCACGCGATGTGGCGGTTCGCGGCAGGCGCGCAGTGGCGTGAGATTTCCAGACGAGTTCGGAACTGACCGACCGCCTGCGGGTTTTGCAGGTCGGGAGGAACGCCGGTCCCTTCACCGCGCCGCCGGAAGGCCTGATCGCCGAAGTCACCCGCCAGGGCAGGACGGACTTGTCCGGCGGTCAGCGTGGACTCCACGACCGTCCCTGCCCACCACGACGCTCCGACAAGCGCACCATGCGGTCAGTGCGCCGTCTCGGCCATGTCGCAGGTGCGGCATACCACCCTGCGTGCCGGGATACGGCCGGACGCAGCGCCCATGCCGACCTGGCGGGTGACCTGTACCTGACGTACACGGGCGTGTTTCTCGCAGGTGGCCAAGCCACAGCGCGAGCACACACCGATGCCGGTTATGTCGCTGCGCGCCTCCTGGAGGCAGTCGTAGCACCTCATGTCCAACTCCGATTTCAGCAGGGGCCGGATGTGGCGGCCGACCAGCACGAACAAACCCACCCAGGCCACACACACCTACTCAAGGAGCTTGAAAAGTAGGCTCCAGTTTAGACTTTGTCAAGACTGAGACTCGATCGTGATCGTATGGCCAGTGCGCGATGCGGTGATGCAGCTTGACCTGACTATCAGTCAGTTTTCGCAGTTCAGAGGTACAGCGGCGCGGTCCGCGTCCCCGTGCCTCGCCACCCGCGCTCCAGGCGGAGTCGCCCGTTGAACGTCGGCACGGTGCGGACGGCGCCGCCGGGGTGCAACTCCGACCCGTCCACCAGGAGCGTTGAGGGCCGACGAGTCGCCGGCCGATCGACGAGAACAGACGACTCGGCGAGACCCTGGAGCAGTGCCGCGAGGCGTTCCCGGCCTACCGCGATCCCGGCCGCGCCGGCGTCAAAGCCGCCGCCAACGGCTTCACCCCGAACCTTCGAGCAGGACGCGCCACTCAGACCTCGCCTCGCATGGCCTATGAGCTCGTTGAGCGGTGCAAGACAGTTCTGGTGTCCGCCGAGGGAAATGAGGCGTCCTCAGGGCAGTGGCCGTCGGCGGGCCGGTAACCGCAAGATCCAGGGAGCGGGCGCCTTCGTGGCTTCGCCCTGGCTGCCCATGGCGGGCAGTTGCCTCCGGATTCGGGCCGGCCTGGCCGACCGCATACCGGCGCTTCGCCCAGCGGGTCGAAGCCAGGGGCAGAACCGGTGGTGGCGGTGACCTGCCTGGACGGCACCAGCTGCACCGAGCTGTATCGCTTCGCGTCCACCCCGCTGAATGAGGTTGCCTTTCCCGCACGGGAGACGGCGGTCTGGTATGCGCACGAGTGGGAGATTGAATCGACGGAGGGGCCCTGGCGCGACGTGGTCACCAGTGGCGCTGTGCAGACCGGTTCCTGCACTCACGCGGCCCGCGCGGCTTGGAGCCGGAGATCCACGCCTGCCGACGACACCCAGCTGCTGAGGGATCTCCAGGAGAAGGCCACGGCCGAGCATGACGTCGAACCCCGGCGTGCCCTGCACCGAGGTCCTGCCCGTGGTCGCCTACTCGATCATCCAGCGCACCGGAGTCGAACGCCGACTGCGCCGCGGGAGAAGCCGTGCGTATGGCAGAGGGCCGCCGCGACCCGCCGTCTCCTGGAAGAACGGACCCGCCCGCGCAGCTGACCGCGCAGCCGTAAACGCCCCGGCGCGCCCTACCGTGCCGGCGGCCGGCAACCGGCAATTTTCACTCAAGATCCGCTACAAGATCGCGTTGACAGTGCGAGCTTGATCCTGACTTTTCGACATGGGTCTGCGACGTCACAGTGGCGAGCAGGCATGGACACTTCACGCACGCCGGCATGGCCTCATGCACGCCGGGGCGCGCGTTCCCCTGGATCTCCCGTCTCGGCCCCCAGCCCCATGGGGAAATGGGCAGCCAGTTCCTGGCGGAACGCGTCGGTGTCGCCTTCCAGGGCGACCGCGGCCAACCTCTCGTGCTCGACGACCAATTGATGCGGGTCGTCGCTGTAGGTGCGGTGATCGACGCTGAGGTGGAGGCGCAGCTTGGTCTCCCAGCCGTTCCAGAGACTCTGCAGGACGCCGTGCCCCGAGAGCTCGTAGAAGAGCCTGTGGAATCGAAGGTGCGCGTCGATGCTGGCCGGGATGTCGTCCTTCTCCATTGCCCGGCGGAGATCCTCGACGGTTTGCAGCAACTGGGGCCGCTCAGGACCGCGCAGTGCTTCGGCCGAGAGCTCGGCGGCGTACGGCTCGACACGTAGCCGGACCGAGTCGATCTCGGCGACCTCACGAGCGCTTACCTCTACGACGAACGCCCCACGGTAGGGGATCTTGACGACGAGCCCTTCCTCCTCCAGCTTGGTCAGCGCCTCGCGCAGCGGGGACCGGCTGATCCCGAGATCCGCGGCGATGTGCGCCTCGCGCAGCTGACCACCAGGAGGGACGGTCCCATCGAGGATGGCGGCACGCAGTGTGCGGTAGACACCGTCCGGCGTCGTCAACCGCTGCTCCTGCCACTCGAACTTGTGGTCCACCCCGTTGCCCTCCCTCAGTACTTGTCGACCACTTGGTCGTTTGTCGACTATACCTCTGCTGGTTGCATCCACACCTCAAGTTGGTTGTCTGGCAGGGAGTTCCCTGAATTCACAGCCGTGCCCTGTCCGGCTCACGGGTCGCGCCCGCAGGCCGGTGTCCCGTGTGGTGCCGTTTGGTTGTCAGGCCGATGCCGTTCCGGCGATGCGGATACTTGTGGACCCGCAGCAGGGTGCAGCCGACCAAGAGGAGCGCGGCGGTCCGCGGCTCGGCGGCCCAGGACGTGCGACGCAGCACCTTCGCGTCTCCGGACGCCGACTGTTCGGCCTTCCTCGTGCAGTCGGTACCAGGTTTTGCGTGAGAAGCCGAGCACCTGGCAGGCCGGTGACGTTGCCGATGCTCGCGGCCTGCTCGATGAGCCACACCCGGCGCTCGTACACCCTGTCCTCGTTGGGCCGGGTCTGTACGACGCACTCCTCTGACGCCGTTGACAGTCGAGGCCTCCTGGTCGACAATCGACCAAAAGCTGGTCGACAATCGACTATAGCGCCAGACTGCTCCACTGAAGCACTAGGAGGACCAGTGGGATTCGATGTGAAGCCCAAGTTCGTGACGTTCGACATGAACGGAACGCTGATCAAGTTCAGCATCAACGACGCCATGCGTGAGGTCCTGGGCGACCGGCTGCCGGCCGAGGTCGCCGACGAGTACCTGCGGATCTGCAAGGCGTACCGGATCGACGAGTGCACGGGCGCGTACCAGCCGTTCCACCAGGTCGTCGCACGTTCCATGGAACGCGCCTCGCGCTACGTCGGCCTCGAGTACCGCGAGGACGAGGCGCGGGCGGTGTACGAGCGCATCCCCACCTGGGGCCCGTACCCCGGTGTCACCGAGGCACTGAACCGCCTGGCCGAAGAGGTCCCGCTGGTGATCATCACGAACAGCGACACCGCGCATNACCGAGGCACTGAACCGCCTGGCCGAAGAGGTCCCGCTGGTGATCATCACGAACAGCGACACCGCGCATGCCGTGCGCCTCGCGGAGAACCTGAAGGCCCCGTTCGAGGTCGTCATCAGCGCCGAGGAGATGGGCGTCTACAAGCCGCGACTCCGCGCGTTCGAGTACACATTTGACAAGCTCGGCGTGACACCCGACGAGATCGTGCACGTCTCCGCGAGCCCGATGTATGACCTGCGCTCCGCGGCGATCATGGGCATCAAGAACAAGGTGTACGTCGACCGCGGCTTCGAGCACGACGAGCACTGGCTCGGCTACGAGCGGATCACCGACATCGCCGACCTCCCGGTCCTCTTCGGCCTGCCGCGCCCCTGACACCCGAGCGGAGAACTGAGAAAATGATCCGCAGCACGGCGGTGGGGGCGTGAGTCGGCCCCTGCCTCAAACCGTCAACGGTGACTCGGCTTCAGAAAGGCTCCGAGCCCTAGGACTGAAGCTACCCGTCCTCGCCGGCAGCACGTACCTTGTGCCCCACCGGACGGTGGGCTCCACCATCCACCTATCCGGCCAACTCCCCTTCAAGGACGGCGAGCTGCTGGGTCAGGGCGTTGTCGGCCGGGACGTGGAGCTGGAGACCGCGCAGGAGCTCGCACGCCATGCCGCGCTCAACGCGCTCGCTGCCGCTGCGCAGGCGGTGGGCGATCTCGACCGGGTCCGGATCGTGCAGATGCTGGTCTTCGTGGCCAGCACGCCGGACTTCGGTCAGCAGTCGAACGTCGCCAACGCGGCCAGCGAACTGCTCATCGAGGTACTGGGTGAGAACGGACGCCACGCCCGCACCGCGATCGGTGTCGCCGGGCTGCCGCTCAACACCCCTGTCGAGATCCAGGTGATCTGCACCGCTGTGTAGCGCGAGCCACTCATGAGCAGTGCGGCGGTGGCCCGGCTTCAACAGGCACTCGACGCCCTCGTCTGGCGAATCGACACCCCGGCGCCGATCGTGCTGGCCGACGCGATGCAAGACAGCGTCGACCGAGTCATCGAGGCGTCCTTCCGGCGCAGGCCGACCCAGAGGCCGGCCACCGTGAGCGTGAGGGGCAGATCCCGCTCCAGCGCCTCGCCACTCCCGAGGAGATCGCCGACGCCGTCCTGTTCCTCGCGTCGTCGGAGTCCTCGTACATCACCGGGGCGACGCTCCCCGTCGACGGCGGCTACACCGCTTTCTAGTGCCGCGGCGGGCAACGTTTGCCCGTCAAGGAGCGGCGTCCGGTACCTGTCGGGGCACTAGCAGCGGCCCACGCGGTTCCCAGAGACAGATGAAGGACACACCATGAACGCTCTTGCGGCACCACCCCGAAACGGAGAGCTCGGCTTCTGGGTGGCCCAACTGGCCGACAAGAGGCCCTCGTTCCCCCGCTTCACCGGCCAGGACTGTGTGGACGTGGCGATTGTCGGCGGCGGCTATACCGGCCTGTGGGCGGCGTACTTCGCCAAGAAGCTCGAGCCGTCGCTCTCGGTCGCGGTCTTCGAGGCCGAACAGGTACGTGTTCATCTCGCACGACCTGTCCGTGGTGCGGCACGTGGCCGACCGCGTCGCCGTGATGTACCTCGGCAGGACCGTGGAGTCGGGCCCGGCGGAGGGGGTCTTCGAGCGGCCGCATCACCCCTGTACGGCGGCGCTGTTGTCTGCGGCCCCCTCCCTGGCGGCCGGGGGCCGGGCGAACAGGCGGCGCATCCTGCTCACCGGTGAGATCCCCTCACCGGCCGACCCACCGTCCGGCTGCTCGTTCAGGACCCGGTGTTGGCGCGCGGAGGACGTATGCGCCGAGGCCTCCCCTCACCGCCGCTCGGAGCACCGCTCCACACGGCGGCATGCCACTTCCCGCTGGAGGCGACACCGGCCGTCAAGGGGAGTCACCGGTCGGAGGCTTCCTGAACGGGTACCGCGCAAGGCTGCCTGAGGCGAGTTGGAGGTCAAGGTCCCGCCGGGCCGTCAGGTCCCGCCGGGCGGTCTCCGTCGGGCCATATCCCCACGTGGTCCGGTTCCGCTGTCAGGCGGACTCGGCCGCGCAGGCCGTAGCGGTCCACGTAGTCCCTGGGCAGTTGGAGGCGGCCCGCGCGGTCCAGGACGGTGAACTCCTCGGCGCCGGCGCCGTCGGGCCCGCGCAGCGTCTCCGTCGACGTACGGCCGTCGCGGATGCGGACCGTGCGGCGGACCTGTCCGGAGACGAGCGGGTCATGGGTGACGACGAGGACGGTGGCGCCGAGCTCCTCGTTGGCGCGGCGCAGCGCGGCGAACACCTCCTCGCCGCTCGCGGTGTCCAGTTCGCCGGTCGGCTCGTCGGCGAGCAGCACGCGCGGCGCGTTGGCGGTGGCGACCGCGACGGCGACGCGCTGCTGTTCGCCGCCGGAGAGCTCGGCGGGCCGCCGGTCCCGGCAGTAGGCGACACCGAGTACGTCGAGGAGTTCGGCGGCGCGCGCGCTCCGCTTGCGGTGCGGCACGCGGGTGTACTTCATCGGCAACGCCACGTTCTCCAGGGCTGTCAGATAGGGCAGCAGGTTGCGCCCCGTCTGCTGCCACACGAAGCCGACGGTGCGCCGGCGATAGCCGAGCCGCTCGCGCCGACGCATGGCGAGCAGGTCGTGTCCGGCGACCAGGGCGCGGCCCGCCGTGGGCAGGTCGAGCCCGGAGAGGATGGACAGCAGCGTGGACTTACCTGATCCGGAGGCGCCGACGAGCGCCATGCACTCGCCCTCCTCGACGACCAGGTCGAGGCCTTGGAGCGCCTGGACCTCGACCTCGTCGGTGCGGTAGACGCGGACCAGGTTGTCGCACACCACGAGCCCGTCGTCCGCGGGTGTGCGCAGGGCGTCGCGGGCCCGCTCCTCCAGTTTCCGCAGGTCGCTTCCGTGAGGGAGGTCTTGTCCGTGGGGTTCAGTCACCGTTTCTCCCCAGTCGCAGGACCGCGCCGAGCCCTCGGCGCCGTCCGATCCAGGTCTCCACACCCACCGCCACGACGACCAGTACGCCGAGACCGACGCCCAGGGCGGCGGTCAGCAGCAGGTCGGGGTGCGGGTCGGGGACGGCGGGTCCGTCCGTGAACTCCCGAAGGTCCAGGGCGGGTCCGAGCAGCGCGGGCAGCGTCAGCCCCAGTGCGGTGCCGCCCGCGACGGCCGCGAGCACCATCGGCAGCAGCTGCAGCAGGTGCAGCGCAGACGTGGCGCGGTCGCCCAGGCCGAGCGTGCGCAGATAGGCGGCGGTGCGGCCGCGTGCCGGCGCGGACAGCATCAGTTCGAGGACGAGGGCCAGCAGGGCGAGGAGCACGGCGAGCGCGGTGCACACGGTGTGCGCGGCCGCCAGGACGTCGACCATGCCGTCGTCGGCGGCCTCTGCCTCCTCCTCGGCGCGGATACGCAGCTCGCCGACGGAAGCGTCGGCGGTGGTGCGCGGCACGAGGGAGCGCAGCGCCGTCACGTCCAGCCGCGGGCCGTACAGCAGCAGTGCGGTGGCCTCGAAGTCGCGTCCGTCGAAAGCCCTGAGATCGCGGTTGTCGGCGAGCAGGAGACGTTCCCGGGCCGTGGTGGCGCTGCGGACGGGGCCGAGCGCCGGGTCGCGGAGCACCTCGTCGGGGATGTCGCCGACGACGCGCAGGCGCAGCTTCCTGCCGTGCGAGGTGATGGTGAGCAGGTCGCCGGCGTGGGCCCCGGTGGCCAGGACCCGGATGTCTTCGCCGCGGGCCGGCCCGGTGAGTCCGGCGGCGTCGAGTGAACGCGCCACGGCCGAGTCGGGCGCCGCCTCGCCGAGTTTCGCTCCGTCGACGCCGATGAGGCTCGCGATGCCGTACCGCGCGCCGCTGGTTCCGCTCGTCGGGTCGACGCGCAACTGCCGCACGCTGACCGTGTCGCGCACGCCCCGCGCACGCGTCAGCCGCTCGGCCACCTCGGGATTGCGGGCCGCCTCGAGAAAGGAGGCGTCGGCGCCGACCTGCCATGCGGCGGCCTCGCGGCGCCCGTCCGCGAGCGTCCCGGCCACCAGCCCGCCGAACACCGCTCCGGCCAGCGTCACGACCAGGACGAGCAGCGCGAGCGCCCGGGCGGGCGCCTCCTTCGCGGCCCGGGAGAGCGCGATGAGTGCCACGGCGCCGCGCCGCCGCGCGGACCAGCGCGCCAGCAGCCGTACCGGCAGCGGGTAACAGCGCACCAGGACGACCACGGTGACGAGCCCCAGCAGCGCGGGCACCGCCGCGAGCAGGGGGTCGGGCCCGGCGTCGCCGGCCGTGCCCCGGGCCCGCAGCGCGAACACACCGGCCGCGGCGAGGAGCAGGACGACCGCCTCGGCGACGAGGCGGCGGCCCGCCGCGTGCGGAGTCGGCTCGTGCGGGGGACGTGCGGCGCGGTCGCGCAGGGCGTGCCAGGTGAGCGCGGGCAGCAGCAGCCAGACGAGCGCGGCGACGAGCAGCCCGTTCCGGTACGCGGGTGAGTGGCCCGGGAGCGCCCGCGCGGCGGCGAGTCCCGCCACGAGCCCGAGCAGTACGGCCGGCGCGGTCTGTGCCGCCCGGGCCAGCGCGAGGCCTGCCGCGGAGGCGCCGCGCGCGCGTTGCAGTCGGTGGGCGTCGAGGCGACGGCGTACCGCGAGCAGTGCCGTGACGACGGCGGCGAGCAGTCCGACGACGATCAGGGTCGCCAGCGCGAACGAGATCACGGTGCGGCCCTGCCGCCACTGCCGGCCGAACTCGGTGACCGCGTCGGGGAGCCGGGTGCCGCTCTGCAGGGTGGATGCGGTGTGCGGGCCGATCTCGCAGAACATGCCGCCGTAGTCGACGATGTCACCGCAGTAGACGGCCCGCGCGTCGTCCGGGTAGCGGGTGAGCAGCCGCTGGAGTGCACGCTGTCCCTGATCGTCGGCGAACCGCGCGGCGGTGCGCGCGCCGAGGTCGAGGCGCATGCCCCAGGTGACGGTGAGCGTGGCGTCGGCCTGTGTCTGGAGGGTGGTGACGGTGCGTGGTGCGACGAGGGCGCGGGCATCCCAGCCGAGTCCGGAGGCGCCGTGCGGCGGGTACTGCGCAGGGCGGGCCAGCAGAGGCTGTTCACGCCACAGCCGGGATCCGCTCGCGGCATCCGTGCCTGCGGCGTCCCCGCTCGCGGCTTTCCCGCTCGTCGAATTGCCGCGTGCCGAATGCCTGTTCACCGGGTCCCCGCCGTCCGCCGTGAAGAACCCGACTACGACCGCGGTGGCATCGATGTCCTTCAACGCGCCCGGTGCGAGGGGGAGTTCCTGCCCGAGCCGTAGTTTCAGTGCGTCGCGGGTACCGGTGGAGACGGCGATCTCGACGGCCTCGGCGTCCGGGTCGGGCGGCCGTCCCTCGGCATAGGCTCCGCGCCCCGGTGCGTCGGAGGCGTACACCAGCCCCAGTCCCACGTCCCCGGCGGACGTGGCGGTGTTGACGAGCGGTAGTTGGACGCGGGTCGAATCGTGTACGAGGCCGCCCTCCAGGGCATCGGGGGCCGCGTTCTCGATCACGTCGGTGACGGGGAGCAGTTCCTCGCCCAGGTCGTTCGCCCAGGCATCCGCGCCGGTGCTCCTCAACGGCTCGAACCGCGCGCTGAGCTGGAATCCCGGCTCCGCCCGCTGATCCTGCTCCAGCCGGGAGGCGAGCGCCCGCCCGGCGAGCCGCTCGAGCAGCCCCGGCCCGGCGGCCGCGACCGCGCAGAGCAACGCCACCAGCACCGCGAGGCAGGCCAGCAGCGGGAGTTCACCCCGGACCTCACGCAACGCAACGGAGCGCGGCAACCGCGTGGAACGCCTCACCGGTCGCCTCACCGGTCCTCCCCCGCACGCAACACACGCGCCAGATCGACCCGTCCCAAGAACCGAGCCGCCACCGTCACGACCCCACAGATCACCAACGTCGTCACACCCGCCGTGAGGACCACACGCACCCAGGGCACCTCGGTGAGCAGCCCGGGGTAGACCGGTCGGCCGGTGTCGTCGACCGTGACCACCGGCATGATCACCCCGGCCAGTACGGTGCCCAGCAGCGTGCCGAGCACCGCCGCGACGGCGGCCAGCGCGAGTTGTTCGGTCCACAGGTACGCGGCGAGTTGCCCGCGCCGTACGCCCAGTGCCCTCAGCAGCGCGAACTCCCGTGCCCTGGCCCGTGCCGAGAGGGCCGTGTGCAGTGTGAAGCCGACGACGGCGAACGCCGGCGCGAGGACGAGGCAGAGCGTGAGCGCTCCGCGCGCGCCCTGCCGCAGCGGGTCGGCGGCCAGCCGGGCCCGGACGTGCGGCACGTCGACGGCCGTACCGAGGCGGGGCTCGGCCCGCACGGCGCGCAGCGCCGCTGCCGCGTCCCCGCGGTCGGCGGCCACCCACCAGGCGGACTCACCGCCGGGCAGGGCGCCGCCGAGTACGAACTGGGCGGCCATGGCCCGGGAGTCGGCGAGCAGCCGGGGCCGGTCGCGATCGGCGCCCGGCACGGCGTCGATCGCTCCGACGACCTTGATACGGGCGGTTCCACCGCCGGCGCGCTGCAACGTGACGGTGTCGCCGACCCGGACCTCGCCGGAGTTCAGCAGCGTGCGGTCGGCGAGCACGGGCGCGGCCCGGCGCCCCTCGGCGCGGTCCGTGCCGAGCCGCACGCTCCACGTCGGGTAGCGGAGTTCGGTGTCGGGTCCGCGCAGCACCGCGTCCAGGAGCGCGCCGGGCGCCGGCCGGTCGGAGCACAGTACGGGGCCGGGGGCGCTCCTGGGCGGCCTGCGCGGCTTGGCCCCGGGGCATCCGGCGACTTCCCGGTCGGGGGCGTCGGCGCGCAGGTCGTGCCAGGCGGCGGGCCGGGTGAGGCCGGGCACGTGGTCGACGGTGAGGCGGTAGGTGCGCCGTACGGTCTCGCCGGTCATGCTCAGGCCGAGCTGGACGATGCGCAGACCGTCGCCTCGAGCCGGCACCTTCAGGCGGACGGTGCGAGCCGCGCCGCCGGTGTCCTCGAGGACGGCCTCCCGCGCGTGGGTGAGGCCGTCGGCGTCCACGAAGTGGACGGTGAGCCGGACCGGCACGGGGGTGCCGGGTCCGTCGGCGGACAGCCGGACGCGCAGCGGGAGTTCGCGCGGGGAGCCGCTGAGCGGCAGCCCGTACGCGGGGATGTCCCGGCCGAGCGGGGCGACGAGGTCGGCCACCGGCCGGTCGCTGAGGTCGGGGCGCAGGGCCGGGGCGGGGCCGCGCGTAGTGTGGATGCCGGTGACGGTGACCCAGCTCTGGCCGAGGTAGCCGTTCGTGTCGACCACGGGGGTGACGGCCCGGGCCCCGGGCAGTGCGGCGTACGCCGTGCGCCGCTCGCCGGGGGCGAGCCCGTCGCCGGGCTCGATCCGCAGGTCGGAGCCGACCTGGAAGACCGCTTGGTCGTGGTCGCCGCGGTCCAGGATGGCGAGTGCGGTGCTGCTGAGCGCGGCGACGGCCAGAGCGAGCGTCACCAGCAGCGCGGGACCGGCATGGCGCGCGGCGCGCCGCGCGATCTGCCAGCCGCCCAGGGGCAGTACGAGTCCGGTGCCGCGCCGGGCGAGAGGATCGGTGATCCTGGCGGCCAGTGGCAGCGCCCGCAGCACGAGCAGCGCCGCGGCGCAGGTCATCGCGACGGGGGCGAGCACCAGTACCGGGTCGACGCCACCGCCGGTGACCGGCGAGCGGTACTGCCGCAGCTGCAGCCAGCCGAGCACGGCGACGGCCGCGAGCGCCAGGTCGGCGCCGAGCCGTTGCGCCCCCGCGAACCGGCCCAGGCGCAGCCGGAGTCCGCGCACCGCCTGCCGGTCCCGTACGGTCCGCACCGTCGGCAGCAGCAGCGCGGCGCCGTGCACCGCGACGGCGAGCAGCGCCGCCGCCCAGCCGGCCGTCATGGCCGCCGTCGCGGGCACGTCGCCCGGGATCAGCCCGGCCCCGTCGAGCAGCCGGAGCAGCGGCCCGGCGAGGAACGGCGCGGCCAGTCCCGCCGGCACCGCGACGACCGCCCATTGCACGGCCGTCGCCCAGGCCAGCCTCGACGTTCCGGCGCCGCGCGCGGCCAGCAGCGCGAGTTCGGGGCGGCGGTGCTCGGCGAGTTGGCGCGCGGTGAGCACCAGGGCGGCGGCGGCCAGGGCGGCGAGCAGGGTCGCCGGGATGTAGAGGCCGGCGCGGGCCACGGCGATGGGGGTGGTCAGGTCGTCGAGCGCGTTGTCGAGCGTGGACGCGACGACGAGCTTGGTCGTGGGCGGCGTACCGCGGAAGACGGAAAGGGACACGTCGCTGCCGCCGAACCCGTCGGCGCGTCCCCGCAGCGGTCCGATGTCGCCGAGCCGCAGCCCGCCGGTGTCCGGTACGCCCAGCCAGAGGGCCCCGGCGTCCTTGGCCAGGCCCGGGGTCGACGTCAGCGCCCGGCGCGGCACCAGCGCGACGGAGTCGGGCGATCCGAAGATGGTGCTCAGGTTCGCCCAGACGGCCGGACTGCGGTCGCCCGCCCGGTACAGGCCGGCCACCCGGATCCGTATCTGCCGCCCGCTGTTCGGCTGTACCCGCAGCTCGTCGCCGGGCCGCAGCGCGAGTTCCGCGGCGAACACGTCGCTGAGCGCGGTCTCGACGATCCCTCCCCCGGCGGCCGTACGCGGCCAGCGTCCCGCCACCAGGCGGGCGTGCCGCCGCGTCTCCTGGAGGGCGACCAGGGACACGCTGGCGTCGTCACGCGGACGGCCGTCCGCTTCGGTCACGGTGAGTTGGGTCGATCGGGAGGCGGGGACCCGTAACGCGAACCAGGTGTGATGGGGTACGTCATCGAAGGTGCGGTCGACCGCGGCGCGTACGAGTCCGTCCAACTTCCCCGCGTCGCGCGGCCGGTACGGCCCGGAGACGTCGACCACGGCTTCGGGGTCGCGGGCGAGCCGCCGCTGCACCCCGCCCTCGACGGCGTGGTCGGTGAGCGCCGCGAGCGCGGCCAGGACGGTGGCGGCGAGCAGCACGGCGAGCCCGGCGGCGCCCAGCACCAGTCCGTGATGCCCGGTTCCCCGTAAGGCGGCAGGCGCACGTCTCCCGCTCAACTCACCGGTCTCCCCCCGTAGTTGCGGCACAGTATGGATCTCTTCGTCCGGACTCGCAATTGTGTGGAACCGATCAGAGAGAGCTGGGGCGGTCAGGAGAACGGCCGGTTCAGGACAGCGGAGCCGTGGAGCCCCTGATCACCACACGGCAGCCCTGCGGCTCGATGCCCGAACGCGGAGATCCGGCGAGCGCGGCGAACACCGCCTGGGCGGCCGCCCGCCCCACCTGTTCGAGATTCATGTCGACGCTGGTCAGAGGGGGCCGCGCGGCAGAGGTCAGGATCTTCCAGTTGTCGAACCCCATGACCGCGACATCCTCCGGCACCCGGTGGCCGCGCTCGCGCAGCACGTCCATCACTCCCCGGGCGATCTGGTCGCTGCCGCACAGCACGGCGTCCACTTCAGGGTGCCGGTCGAGCAGCATCGCGGTGGCCGCCCGCCCCCAGCCCTCCGACCAGGAACCGAACCGCGGCTCGCCCACGGGCGCGAGACCCGCGTCGGCGAGCGCCGCCAGGGCCCCCTCGGCGCGCTCGCGTGCCGCGCAGTAACCGGGATCTCCCGTGATGTGCGCGATCCGGGTGCGCCCGCAGGCGAGCAGATGGTCCACCGCGATACGGCCGGCGCCCACACTGTCCGGGACGATCGAGAGATCCGCGGGGTCCTCGGAGGGCGCGTAGGCATACACCACCGGAACGGGCAGGTCGCGCCCCAATGACGGGCGCGGGTCGGTACGGCTGCCCACCACGATCAGTCCGTCGACCCGCCGGCTGAGCAGCGCGCGTACATGATGCTGCTCCCTGATCGCGTCACCGCGCGCGTCGCACAGGAACACGGCGACCTCGCCCGCGCCGAAGGCGTCCTCGGCACCCATCAGGATCGGGATGCTGAACCGGCCTTCGAGGTCACTGGTGAGCAGGCCGACGGTGCCGGTGCGGCCGGCGAGCAGGCTCCGGGCGAGCTGGTTCGGCCGGAACGACAGTCGCTCGGCCGCTTCGATCACCCGCTCCCGTGTCTCGGCGCGCACCTGGCTGCGGCCGTTGAGCGCCTTGGACGCGGTCGCGATGGAGACCCCCGCGAGGCGGGCGACATCGCCGAGGGTGGACGGTTGCGGACGAGAGGGGCCGGTGGCCTGCGCCATGTGGGGTTCTCCTGTCCCGTTGCCGTAAGCCGAAGCCATGTGCCGTAGCCGTAGCCGTAGCCGTAGCCGTAGGAAAACCCTACTCGAAGCGTTTCGGCCATGGCTCTCCAACAGCGACTCACAAGGGCTTGAAGCCCTGCGACGCAAGGGGATTGACGAGCCGTCAGGGCGGCTTTAGCGTTCCAGAAAGCCTTTTCGGTCTTTTTCTGTCGCGGAGTCAGTCCCACATTCACCGTCCCGGAGGACCGGCCGATCTGCCGTCGGCCGCCATACAAGGGGGATCGACCATGGGGAGAACAGCCGGACCGCGTGGGAACGCCGCTCGTCTCGGCGTCGTCACGCTCGCACTGATCGCCGCGACGGGTCTGGCCACGGCCTGCGGGGCGGGAGACGACGGAGGCGGGGGCGGAGGCGGGGGCGGCGGTGCCGCGACCGCCGACGGGGTCGATGACGGGACCAAGCTGACGATGTGGACGCGCGCGGCCACCCGGCCGCAGAGCGAGGCCCTGGTGAAGGCCTACAACGCCAGTCACAAGAACCGGATCGAACTGACCGTCATCCCCACCGACGACTACCAGGCCAAGGTCGGTGCCGCCGCGGGTTCGCGCGACCTGCCGGACCTCTTCGCCTCGGACGTCGTGTTCGTACCCAACTACACGTCGAGCGGCCTCTTCGCCGACCTCACCGAACGCGTCGACGCCCTGCCCTTCGCCGATGACCTGGCCCAGTCGCACATCAAGGCCGGTACGCACGAGGGCAAGAAGTACGTCGTACCGCACACTCTCGATCTGTCGGTCCTCTTCTACAACAAGGAGCTCTACAAACGGGCGAAACTCGATCCGGAGAAGCCGCCGGCCACGCTCGGCGAGTGGGACGAACAGGCCCGTGCCGTCGACGCCCTCGGAGGAGGCGTCAACGGCACGTTCTTCGGCGGGAACTGCGGCGGCTGCGGAGTCTTCACCTGGTGGCCGTCGATCTGGGCGGCGGGAGAGGACGTCCTGAACAAGGACGGGACGAAGGCGGATCTCTCCTCCGACACCGCGAAGAAGGTCTACGAGACCTATCGCGGCTGGGTGAAGGACGACATCGTGGCCCCGGGTGCCCGTGAGGAGACGGGCACCACGTGGACCGGGGTCTTCCCGAAGGGAAAGACCGGCGTGATGCCCATGCCGTCGACCACTCTGGGTCTGATGCCCAAGGACCTCGACCTGGGTGTCGCCCCGATCCCCGGCCCCGACGGCGGCAAGTCGACCTTCGTGGGCGGCGACGCCATCGGTGTCTCGGCCACCAGTGAGTCGGCCGACCAGGCCTGGAACTTCCTCGCCTGGTCCCTGGGCGAGAAGGCCCAGGTCGATGTCGTCGCGGCACACAAGGATGTCGTGGCGCGCACCGACCTGGCGTCCAACAAGCACTCGGACGCCGATCCGCGACTCGTGACGATCAACGAACTCGTGGAGCACGGCCGCACCCCCTACGCGCTGAAGTTCGGCCAGACCTTCAACGACCCCAACGGCCCCTGGCTGACCCTGATGCGCAACGCCGTCTTCGACGACGGCTCGTCCCTCGACAAGGACAACGAGGCGGTCACGGCCTCGCTGGCGGATTGATCCGGGTTCGGATACGCGTGGCGGCCGCACGTGGACGACTGCAGGTGCGCCCCGTAAGGGGCGCGGGGAACTGCGCGACCAGCCACACCGGACCCCGCAGCCGAAGTAATGGGAGAGCCATGCAGCCACAGGTGTCAGACCGGACGGCGGCGGACGGACGCCGTACTTCCACCGACCGCACCAGTCGCACCTTACGAACCCGTCGCATTATCCGTACCCACCGCACCAGCCTTCCCGGTCCGGCCGGAGGCCCTTGGTGGAGGTCCCGCAAGGCGAAGGGCCTCGGCTACGCCGCCCCCACCGCCACGTTCGTCACGGTCTTCTTCGTGCTGCCGCTGCTGCTCGTCGGACAGATGTCGCTCAGCGACTGGCCGCTCCTGGCCGGGGATCGAGGCATCAACTCCCCCGAGAACTACACGGACATCACCGACAACACCCTGTTCTGGCCCGCGATCCGCTTCACCCTGCTCTACACCGTGATCGTCACCGTCGTCCTGCTGGGACTGGCGCTGCTGCTGGCCCTCCTGGTCCAGGAGTCCCGGCCGGGCGTCGGCTTCTTCCGTACGGTCTACTTCCTGCCCGGCGCCCTCGGCCTGGCCTCCGCGTCGCTGCTCTTCTGGGGCCTCTACAGCCCCACCACCGGCCCGCTCAGCGCCCTCCTCGAAGGGCTCGGCCTGGTCGACGACCCGGTCTCCTTCCTGGGCTCACCGACCTCGGCGCTGCTGTCGACGGTGTTCCTCATCGTCTGGAAGTTCGCCGGGTTCTACATGCTGATCCTGCTCGTCGGCCTCCAGCGCATACCGCACGAGGTGTACGAGGCGGCGCGGATGGACGGCGCGGACCGGTGGCAGATCTTCCGCCGCATCACCCTGCCGCTGCTGCGTCCCTCACTCGCGCTGACGCTGCTGCTGTGCGCGACCGGCTCGCTGCTCGCGTTCGACCAGTTCTTCATCCTCACCAAGGGCGGGCCGGACAACAGCACCGTCACCATCGTCCAGCTCATCTACCGCGAGGCGTTCCAGCGGCTCGACCTCGGCACCGCCGCGGCGCTCTCGATCATCGTGCTGGCCGTGCTGCTCCTGCTCAACGTCCTGCAGTTCCGCGGCCTGCGCCACGCGGACGAGTCGTGAGCAGAGCCGCGCGACAACCCACGAAAGAAGCCGCACGAGAACCCACGCGAGAAGCCGCACGACAACCCACGAGAGAAGCCACGCGAAAGGAGACCATGGGACTGAAACACGCCCTCGGCCGCACCCCCTACTACGTCCTCGCCGGCGGCCTGGCCGTCATCTTCCTCTTCCCCCTCGTGTGGAACGCCTGGGCCTCGGTCAGCGGACAGCCCGGCACCGCACAGGAGTCCGGCTACGGCTTCGGCAACTACCGCACGCTGCTCGACTACGACGCGGGCCTATGGCGCTACCTGCTCAACAGCACGATCGTCTCGGCGCTCACGGTCGCCCTCACACTCGGGGTGTCACTGCTCGGCGGCTACGCCTTCGCCCGCTTCGACTTCCCCGGCAAGAACCTGCTCTTCCTGCTGACGCTGGCCATCCTCATGGTCCCGTACGCCACCCTCCTCATCCCGCTCTACGTGCTGCTCGGCAGACTCCATCTGCAGAACTCGCTCATCGGGCTCAGCCTGGTGCTCGCCATGTTCCAACTGCCGTTCGCCACCTTCATGATGCGGATCTCCTTCGAGGCCGTGCCCCGCGAACTGGAGGAGTCCGCCCTCGTCGACGGCTGCGGAACATCGGGCGCGCTCCGGCGGATCCTGCTGCCCGCCGTCAAGCCGGGACTGATCACCGTGGGGCTCTTCGCCTTCCTCGCGGCATGGAACGACTTCATCGCCCCGCTGATCCTCATCTCGGACAGCGAGAAGGCACCGCTGCCGCTGGCCATCGCCAATCTGCGGCAGCAGAGCATGGGCGCCGTCGACTACGGCGCCACCGAGGCCGGTGTGGTCGTCCTGGCCTTCCCCTGTCTCCTGCTGTTCCTGCTCCTCCAACGGCACTACATGCGCGGCTTCATGTCCGGCGCGCTGAAAGGATGAAGGTGAGGGGCAACATGACACGGTCACCCATCGCGCCGGTGTCGCCGGGCCGGGGCCGGCTGCGACCGCTCGGCCTCGACGAAGTCAGGATCACCGGCGGATTCTGGGCCCGACGACAGCAGCTCAACGCCGAGGCCACACTGCACCACTGCCGGGAGTGGATGGAACGCGTCGGCTGGATCGGCAACTTCCGGACCGCCGTGCACGGCCGGATCGACCGCGACCGGCGCGGCCGGGAGTTCGCCGACTCCGATGTCTACAAGCTGCTCGAAGCGATGGCGTGGGAGACCGGGCGCCGCGCCGACCCCGTCCTGGACGCGGCGA
The DNA here is from genome assembly GCF_005768555.2 of Streptomyces sporangiiformans. Classification (GTDB taxonomy): domain Bacteria; phylum Actinomycetota; class Actinomycetes; order Streptomycetales; family Streptomycetaceae; genus Streptomyces; species Streptomyces sporangiiformans. Next base: position 33,523 of record NZ_VCHX02000026.1, on the reverse strand, counting down.
TCGCCGACCTCACCGAGGTCATCGCTCCGGCCCAGGAACCGGACGGCTATCTCAACACCGCCTACGGCCGCCCGGGACAGTCACCCCGGTACAGCGACCTGGAATGGGGTCACGAACTGTACTGCTACGGCCACCTCATCCAGGCGGGCGTGGCACAGAGCAGGGCACGCGGCGAGGGCGAGCTGGCCAAGATCGCGCGACGCGCAGCCGACCACGTCTGCGCCACCTTCGGCAGAGGCGGCATCGAACGGGTCTGCGGCCACCCGGTGATCGAGACGGCCCTGGTGGAACTGGCCCGGCTGACCGGCGAGCAGCGCTATCTCGACCAGGCCGCGCTCTTCGTCGCCCGGCGCGGCCACGGCACGCTCTCCGACATCGAGTTCGGCCGCGCGTACTACCAGGACGACCTGCCGGTCCGGGAAGCGAAGGTGCTGCGCGGCCATGCCGTTCGTGCCCTCTACCTCGCTGCCGGCGCCGTCGACGTGGCCGTGGAGACCGGCGACGAGGAGCTGCTCGCCGCGGTCGCACGGCAGTGGGAGGCGACGGTCGGGCGGCGCACGTATCTGACCGGCGGCATGGGTTCGCACCACCGGGACGAGTCCTTCGGCGACGACTTCGTCCTGCCGCCGGACCGTGCGTACTCCGAAACCTGCGCGGGCGTCGCCTCGGTGATGCTCAGTTGGCGGCTGCTCCTCGCCACCGGCGAGCCGCGCTTCGCCGACCTGGCCGAGCGCACCCTGTTCAACGTGGTCGCGGCCTCCCCGTCCGAGGACGGTCGGGCCTTCTTCTACGCCAACACCCTCCACCGGCGCCGCCGGGGCACCGCCCTGAGGACCGACACCGACAGCCCGCGCGCCGACTCCGGCCTGCGCGCCCCCTGGTTCGCGGTGTCCTGCTGCCCGACCAATGTGGCCCGGACCCTCGCCCAGCTGTCGGGGTACGTGGCCACGGCCGACGAGCACGGCGTCCAACTGCACCAGTACGCCGACGCGGAGATCGTCACCACGCTCGACGACGGCCGCGCCATCGGACTCCGCACCCGCACCGACTACCCGGCCGGCGGCGTGGTCACCGTCCGGATCACCCGGTCCCCGGACCGCCCCTGGATCCTGTCGTTACGGGTTCCCGAGTGGACGGCGGGTGCCACGGCGTGGCTGGTGGACCCCGACGGCGTACGCCGCCCGGCCGCCCCCGGTACGGCCGAGGTGACGCGGGTCTTCCGGGCGGGCGACGAAGTACGGCTGGAACTGCCCGTCTCCCCCCGCTGGATCCGTGCCGATCCGCGGATCGACGCGGTCCGCGGCACGTTGGCCGTACAGCGTGGACCGCTGGTGTACTGCGCGGAGTCCACGGATCTGCCCGGCGGACGGGACGTGGACGCGGTACGGGTGGATCCCCGCACGCCACCGCGGGACGGGCCGCCCCCCGGCCGCGCAGCCGAAGGCTCCGGCGGTCCGAGGGACGCCACGGTGGTGGTCACCGGTGAGCTGACCGAGGCGGACGAAGCGAGCGAACCGAACGAACAGCGGGCCACAGCGTGGCCGTACGAGCCACACAGCCACCCCTCCCCTCGTCCGGAGGGTCGTACGACCGCTGCCGGGCGTACGGAGGTCGTCCTCGTGCCCTACCACTCCTGGGCGAACCGCGGGCCTTCGACCATGCGGGTGTGGCTGCCCACGACGGAGCCCGACACCACCACCCCCACAGAGAGGTAGTCGTGCGCGAACCCCGAAGACAGCCCGGAGAACACATACCGTCAAGTCGGCGCGGACAGCGCGGCCGGGGCCTCCTCGCCGGAGCCCTGACTCTCGCCCTGGCCCTGCTCGCGACATCGGCGGTGACCGTCCCCGCCCACGCCGACAACGATGCCATCGGCTATCCGGTGTTCTCCGGAGCCGAGAAACCCGTCCCCGAGTTACCCGCGGGCTTCACCATCCACGAGACCATGCGCGCCCAGTACCAGGCCGATCTGAAGCGCGGCGACGGCACCGACTTCTGGATGGACCGGATGCTGGCCCGCGAGGGCAAGGACCCGGCGGGCACCTGGCTGTTCACCCGGGGCCGCGCCGTTTTCATGAAGGAACACAATCCCGAACGACTCGGTTTCGCGGGCAACGTCGCGTACTGGGAGAGCATCGACAACCGTTCCGCGTACACCGTCACCCTGGCGGCGGACGGCGAGAACATCGCGCTCCAGGAGAACGCGGACGCCAGGAAACAGACGCCGAGTTACTGGCAAAGCGCCTTCGCCCACCAGGCCACCGGTCTGAAACTGACCCAGACGAAATTCATCACCGACGCCAATGTCGCCGTGACGAATCTGGCGCTCACCAACGCCGGTTCACAGTCCCGCGCCTTCACCCTGCGCGCCACGTCCCCGTACACCTCCACCGCCGAGGGCAGTGAACTCAAGGGGACCGTCGCGGCGAAGAACAACCTCACCACGGTGTTCCCACGGCTCTCGGGCGACGGGATGAAACCCGAGGCAGAGGGCGGCGAGGACAAGGGCGGGGCACTGACGCGCTCGGTGACCGTGCCTGCCGGAGGCACTGTCACGCTCAAGGTGCAAATGGGCTTCGTCACCGAGGAGATCGCCGCCTCCAAGGCCGCGTACAACGCCGTTCGGGCCGCTCCCCCGAAGAACGCCTTCCGCGACCACGTCAGGGAATACAACCGCTGGTGGGCCGAGAACCTGCCGTACATGGACGTCCCGGACGACAACATCGAGAAGACGCTCTACTACCGCTGGTGGCTGCTGCGTTACAACTACCTCGACGCCGACATCCCGGGCAACGACTATCAGTTCCCCTCCTCCATGGAAGGCGTCCTCGGGTACAACAACGCGATCGCCCTGACCGTCGGCATGTTCGTCGACGACCTCAAATACCTGCGTGACCCGAGCTATTCGTACGGCCCCTGGGTGTCGGCGGGTGAGGTGTCGAAGAACAGCAAGTACACCGACAACCCGGGAGATCCCGAGAACTGGTCGAACAGCTACACCCAGTACATCTCGGAGGCCGCCTGGCGGTCGTACCAGCTGCACGGCGGGCCGGACGGCATCGTGCGCAACCTCGCGCGATACGCCGAGAAGGACGTCCGCGGCCAACTGTCCAACTACGACAAAGACGGCAACGGTCTGATCGAGTACGACTGGGGCGCAATGACCGGGAACGACGCCGACGCGGTGTCGTTCGACTGGAAGCCCGGAAATCTGGACCGAGCCGAATCAGCGTATGTGTACAGCAACGCTTCGGCGGCGGCCCGCGCCTACGACCTCCTCGGTGAGACCGAAAGAGCCGACGGTATGCGGCAGATCGCGGACCGGGTGAAGAACGCCGTCCTGAAGTATCTCTGGGACCCCGAGGACAAACTCCTCAAGCACCGGCACGTCGCTTCGAACTCCCTCGTCCCCTGGAAGGAGATCAACAACTACTATCCGTACAGCGTCGGGTTGATGCCGACCCCGGACAAGGACCCCCAGTATCTCGAAGCCCTGCGACTGTGGGCCGACGCGAAGCAGTATCCCGTCTTCCCGTTCTTCACCGCCAACCAGGCCGACAAGGCGGAGGCCGCGGAACAGGGACACCCGGGGAGCAACAACTTCTCGGTCATCAACTCGACCGTCACTTTCCGCTTCCTCTCCTCGGTCCTGCGGAAGTACCCGAACAAACACATCGACAGCACGTGGTACAAGAAGCTGCTCTCCTGGAACGCCTGGGCACACTATGTGGACGGCGACAACCGCTGGCCCGACCAGAACGAGTTCTGGGCGGACGGCAGCGCCGACCCGCAGAAGATCGGATACCGGTCCTGGATCCACCACACCATCCTCGGCACCACCAACTGGACCGTGATCGAGGACGCGATGGGATTCAGGCCGCGTTCGGACAAGAAGATCGAACTGTGGCCGATCGACATCGACTGGCCGCACTTCGCCGTGACGGACATCAACTACCGTGGCAGCGAGCTGGCCGTCCTCTGGGACGAACCGGGCGACGGGAAAAGGCCTTACGGGAAAGAGGTCCCCGAGGGCTATTCGGCATATCTCGACGGCAGACTCGCCTTCACGGTCGACTCCCTCACTCATCTCCTCTACGACCCCGCGACCGGAAAGGTGACCTTCCCCGGCGGCGGTGACGCCAAGGTGCGCAGCAGCAACAAGGCCCGCCTCCAGGCGCCCCAGGACGTCGAATACGGCGCGAAGGAAAGAGTCACCGATCTCTTCGCCAAGGCCGGGCGGGACCTGAGCGGCCCCGCGAAGAACGCGGAGAATCTCGCATCCAGCGCATCAGGGGCGACCGCACGAGCTTCGTACGAGGCCGAAGGGCACGGAGTATCCGGTGCCGTCGACGGCTTCACCATCAACGAACCCTTCTGGGGTGCGCGAGGCTCCGGGAAGGAGGAGGACTGGTACGAGGTCGATTTCGGCGCACCAAGGAAGGTCGACGACGTCAAACTCTACTTCTACAGCGACAAAAAGCCGGGCGGGTACTCCGAACCTGCCATGTACACCGTGCAGTTCTGGAACGGCACAGAATGGAAGGACGTGCCCAAACCGGCCAAGTCACCGATTTACCCGAGAGCCAACCGCAACGACGTCCGCTTCCCATCGGTGACGACGGACAAGCTGCGCGTACTGCTCAGGCACCGGGACGGTCACAGCAGCGGCCTGAAGGAGATCCAGGCGTTCGGCACCGGCGCGCCGGCCCCCGAGTCCGAGAACCGGGCCCCGTATGTCGAAGCATGGCAGGACACCTCGTACCACCGGCCCGGCCAGGTCCGGCTGACCGGCATCGTCGAGGACGACGGACTTCCCGAACGGAAACTCTCCTCCGTGTGGAAGACGGTGGACGGCCCGGAGGACGGCACGGTCATCCTCGACAAACCGGGGTCCCCGACGACCGTCGCCCGGTTCACCAGATCCGGCACCTACACCCTCGAACTGACCGCCACGGACGGTGTGAAGCAGACGGCCAAGACAGTCATCGTGAAGGCGGAGGGACTGTCCGGCGGCGCGCGGGCCAATGTGGCTCCGGCCGCGACGCCCACGGCCTCCTACACCTCCGGCTGGGAGTCGGTCGCGGCGATCAACGACGGCAAGGAGCCGGCCTCGTCCTCGGACACACCGCGCTGGGGAACCTGGCCGCAGGAGGGCACCCAGTGGGTGCGGTACACCTGGGACGATCCCGTACGCGTCGACGGCTCGGACATGTACTTCTTCCGTGACGCACAGCCCGGAGCGGAGGACGGCGTCGGTGTCCCGGCCTCCTGGGTGATCGAGTACCTGGACGGCGAGGAGTGGCGCGAGGTCCGGCAGCCCAGCGGCTACGGCACCGCCGAGAACAGCTACAACCGGACCACCTTCACCCCGGTGACGACGACGAGCCTGCGGGCCCGGCTGACCGGACACCCCGGGCTCTCCCTCGGCGTACAGGAATGGAAGGTGTACGCCGAAACCCCGGAGTCCGTCCGCGAAGTGCACGTCCCGACTCCGCGGGGGAAGATCCCCGATCTGCCGGACGAGATCACGATGGTCTACTCCGACGGCTCCACGGCCCGTTCGCCGGTCGCCTGGCCCGCCCTGACGGAGGACCAGGTCGCGGAGGGCGGCACGAGCGTACGGATCACCGGCCTGGCGGACCGGTCCGCGCAGCCGGTCACGGCGACGGTCTGGGTACGGCTCACCGAAGCGGTCGAGATCACCAGCATCGCGGGCGAGCGGGTGACGACCCGGCCCGGCGTGCCACCCGGGCTGCCGGCGGCCGTCGTCGCGACGTACAACGACGGCTCGAAGGACAGCCGCGTCCGCGTCACCTGGGATCCGGTGAAGCCGGAGCAGTACGCCGAGCCGGGGACCTTCGAGGTCGGAGGGACGGTGGAGGGCACCGACCGCCGTGCCACGGCCACGGTCACCGTCACGGCGCCGACGGCCTCGACGGGTCGGGCGTCGCCTTCGTGAGGGCCACCGCCCAGTGCGTATTCCTTGCATCGACGCATCGACGCATCGACGATCGGAGAGCGAGCATGTCCGAACTCCCCTCACGGCGCCGTCTGTTGAGGCTCACCGCCGCGGCGGCCGTGATTCCGCTGCCCCAACAGTTCGCGTCCCCGTCCGCCCCCAACTCCGGCGCGGCGCCCGCCGCGTACACGGCGGGCCCTACGGGCTCCACAGGCGCTGCGGGCACCGCGGGCGCCGCCGGCTCCGCGCTGCCCGTCCCGTCATCCTGGGCCGTACGCCCGTTCCCGCTGGACGCGGTGCGGCTGGGCGACGGTGTCTTCCGCGGCAAGCGCGACCTGATGCTCGAGTACGCCCGGGCGTATCCGGCGGACCGGATCCTCGCCGTCTTCCGGGCCAACGCCGGGCTCGACACGCGCGGCGCCCGGCCGCCCGGCGGCTGGGAGACCTCCGACGGCAACCTCCGCGGCCACTACGGGGGCCACTTCCTCACCCTGATCGCCCAGGCGTACGCCGACACGCGCGAGGCCGAACTCAAGGCCAAGCTGGACTACTTGGTCACGGCACTCGGCCAGTGCCAGGAGGCACTGGCGGAGAACGGCTCGCCGCGGCCCAGCCACCCCGGCTACCTGGCCGCGTACCCGGAGACACAGTTCATCCTGCTGGAGAGCTACACGACGTACCCGACGATCTGGGCGCCGTACTACACCTGCCACAAGATCATGAGAGGTCTCCTGGACGCCCACACTCTGGCCGGCAACGCACAGGCTCTGGAGATCGCCTCGAAGATGGGCGACTGGGTGCACAGCAGACTCGGCCGTCTTCCGAAGGCACAGCTGGAGCGGATGTGGTCGATCTACATCGCCGGTGAGTACGGCGGGATGAACGAGGTGATGGCGGACCTGTACGCCCTCACCGGCCGCGAGGAGCATCTCGCCGCGGCCCGTTGCTTCGACAACACGGCGCTGCTGAAGGCGTGTTCACAGGACCGGGACATCCTGGAGGGCAAACACGCCAACCAGCACATCCCGCAGTTCTCCGGCTACCTGCGGCTGTTCGACCACACCGGGGAGGACGCCTACGCCGCCGCGGCCCGCAACTTCTGGGGGATGGTCGTCGGCCCCCGGACCTACAGCCTGGGCGGCACCGGTCAGGGCGAGATGTTCCGCGCCAGGGGCGCGATCGCGGCCACCCTGGACGACAAGAACGCCGAGACCTGCGCGACGTACAACATGCTCAAGCTGAGCCGGTATCTGTTCTTCCACGACCAGGACCCCGCGTACATGGACTACTACGAGCGGGCCCTGACCAACCAGATCCTCGCCTCCCGCCGGGACGTCGGCAGCACCGGCAGCCCCGAGGTCACGTACTTCGTCGGAATGGGACCGGGAGTACGACGCGACTACGGCAACACCGGAACCTGCTGCGGCGGCACCGGGATGGAGAACCACACCAAGTACCAGGACTCGGTCTACTTCCGCTCCGCCGACGGGAAGTCGCTGTACGTCAACCTCTATCTCGCCTCCACCCTGGAGTGGCCGGAGAAGGGCTTCGTCATCTCGCAGCGGAGCGCTTTCCCGGACGAGGGGGCGAGCACGCTCACGGTGATGGAGGGAAGCGGCCGACTCGACCTCAAGCTGCGCGTACCGGCCTGGGCCACCCGGGGCTTCACGGTCACTGTCAACGGGGTCCGGCAGCCCGGCCGCGCGGTGCCGGGCAGCTACCTCACGGTGAGCCGGAGTTGGTCGCGCGGAGACCGTGTCCGGGTGTCTGCCCCCTTCAGCCTGCGCATCGAGAAGGCCCCCGACGACCCGACCGCACAGTCCCTGTTCTACGGTCCGGTCCTCCTCGTGGCACGGAGCACGGAGCCGACGTTCCGCTCCTTCTCCTTCTACAAGGACTTCACGCTCCGCGGCGACCTGGCGGACGCGGTCCGGCCTGAGGGCAGACCGATGCACTTCACCACCCACGGCCTGGTCCTCGCGCCGTTCCACATCGGCGACGACAGCGACTACCACGCGTACTTCAAGCGGTCGGAACCCGTCATCGTGTTCGGCGCGGCCGACTCGGGCGTTCCCAATCGCGACCGCGGCGACGGCACGACCTTCCTCGATCTGGTCTGGAACCAGGCGCCGTTCGGGACGTCCGGCAGGTTCGTACGTGCGGTACGCGCAGGGGCCGGCGACTGGCTGTCCGAGCGCCTGCTCACCAGGAGTGAACGCGACCGGGTGGTGGCCGCGGCGACCCGCGCCGGCCTGGAGTCCTGAGCCGCCGGGCGAGCCGAACGAACGCGCCGGGGGGCATTTCGGCCTGCCCTCCGGCGCGAATGGCTGGAGATCGCCCTAGTACGCCGACGCGCGGGTCCATACGATGCGCGATGACTCGAAGCCTTCACGATTCCTTCACAAGGCCTAGAGCGAGCTTCACATTTGGCATGCCCATGTCTATGCGAGCCCGCATGCGCATGCCTGCTCAATCCAACGCACCTGGTCAGCGACGGTCTCCATGCAGACGGAGATCGCACCCCCCAACCCCGGCGGCGCAGGCACCTGCCCGCACCGCCCGGATCACCGAAGCTCCGGATTGGAGAAACATGGCTGGTGGACTGCTCATGAGCGGCGCGGCCGCCGCGGCACTGTTCGCCTCCGCGATCCCCGCGCAGGCTTCACCCTCCGTGATCATGGACCCGCCCCCGGACAAGATCGTGATCGAGGTCGCCACGGTCAACGGATCGGGCTGTCCCCAGGGAACGGCCGCCATCGCCGTCTCGCCGGACAACACGGCCTTCACGGTGACGTACAGCGACTACCTCGCCCAGGTGGGCGGCGGGGCCAGCCCCACCGCGTTCCGCAAGAACTGCCAGCTCAACCTCAACGTCCACGTACCGGGGGGCTTCACCTACGCGATCGCGAGCGTCGACTACCGGGGCTTCGCCTCACTCCAGCCGGGCGCGAACAGCACCCAGAAGGCCTCGTACTACTTCCAGGGGTCGTCGAACACGCACTCCAGAACCCATCCGTTCAGGGGCCCGTACAACGACAACTGGCAGGCAACCGACAGCACCGACTGGGCACAGCTGGTCTGGGCGCCCTGCGGAGTGCAGCGGAACTTCAACATCAACACGGAACTCCGCGTCAACGCGGGAACCTCCGCGCCCGGCAGCACCAGCTTCATGACCATGGACTCCACCGACGGCGACATCAGCACCATCTACCACCTGGCCTGGAAGGAGTGCCCCCGTAAGTGACCCGGGGGATGCGGCTCCCCCGACCGCGCCACCCGGTGCCGTCCGGGGAGCCGCCATCGTCACTTCACGTCCCGTCCCGTCCCGTCACTTCACATCACTTCACTTCACTTCACTTCGCGAAGCGACTGAGGAACTGCACGAGTGACGCGGCGAGGGCTTGGGGAGTCTCCTCCGTCGGAAAGTGCCCGCAGCCGTCAAGTACGTCGAGTTCGGCGTTCGGGTACCACTCCAACCACGTACCCCGGGCCGCGTCGGCACCCAGCACCGGGTCGTGCGCACCGGTGACGACGAGTACAGGGGTGCGGTTGCCGCGCACCCGCTCATGAAAGTCGGTGGTCGACCAGGACTCCAGGTAGCCGCGGAAGGCCTCCGGTGTGGTCCGCGCCAGCGAGCGGCTCACCATCGCGTCCAGCCAGGCGTCGTCCTCCTGGCCGCCGGTGACGGTGTCGATGATGGCCCGCCGGTTCGCCGGGTTCTCCACGGCACCGTAGAACAGATCGCGGTACTCCCCCTCGAGCGGGAAGCCGGAGGCGGGCATCGGGGCGACACCGATGAGTGACCGGACCCGGTCGGGCGCGTTCAGCAGCACCAACTGAGCAGCGATCGCCCCCATGGAGTGGCCGACGACGGAGAAGGTGTCCCAGTCCAGTTCATCGGCCACCGCGAGAACATCCGCGGCGATCTCCTCCATCGTGAAGGCGCCCGCCATCTGCTGGGCCTCCCCGCAGCCGCGGCAGTCCGGGAAGGCGTAGCTGAACGCCTCGCCGTTCAGGTGCTCACGCATCGGCGCGAACGCCGTCCGATCGCCGAACCAATGATGGAGCAGGATCACCCGCCCCGCGCCGCTGCCCTGGACCTCGTACGGAATGACATCTCGCGCCACCATGAACCCCTGAACGTCGGATCGTTTCCGCCGCCATCAGGATCCTGCGACCCGGCCTGCCCGACCGACCACGGCGCACCAGAACGGAACCTCCGGACACCCGAACAGCTCATGGACGCCGCGGCGCATCAGTGCTTCCGGGAGCGGGTGTGCGGGTGCGGGATGTGGTGCGGTTCGTGGAGGTACCAGTAGCGACCGACGAGGGCGCCGCCGAAGACGACGAAGCCGACACCGACGAGCCAGGACGTCACGATCAGGACGGTGCCGACCGAACCGTACGAGACCGCGTTGCTCACGATGAGTGGCGAGAAGACCAGGGACGAGAAGAGGCGCAGGCCACCCAGGCCCACCATCGTGGCGACGGCACCCGGCAGTAGGGCGCGCCAGGGGATCCGGCCGCCGAGCAGGAAACGCTGCCCCCACCAGAAGAAGAGCCCGCCGAGCAACGCACTCAGCCCGATCCGGGTCCATGAGCGCAGGGTGCCCGACCCCAGGGCGGCCCCGCTCTGCGCTTCGGCGAAGAGGTAGGCCGTCAGAGCGACGAGCCACACCGCGCGTCGCCATACCGTGTGCCAGCGCCCGGCCGCCAGGCCCCACACCTTTTCGTAGCCGGTCTGGACACTGCCCGCGAACGGCACACCGAAGAGCACGAGCAACACCACGCTCAGGACGCTGGTCGTGCTCAGGACCTTGCGGGGTGCGGCGAAGAGGTCCTGCACGGCGTCGGCGGGGCGCCCGGACAGCCCCATGCCGTCCACGACCCACAGGGCGAAGCCGCGCTCCTGGCTCGGGGCGGCCGCCGCGACCACGATCAGCAGCGGGGCGAGCGTCACCAGCCCCAGCGCGGCGAAGCCCATGGCCCGGTGCATCAGCTCCACTTCCCTGGCACGCCGCCATATGCGCGTGCCCCTGACGTGGAGGAAGTGGCCCAGTTCCCTCGACCGGTGCCGCCGACCGCCGAGGTGATTTCCGTGACCTGTGAGACGCTTGTGACTTATGTGATTCGTGTCGTTCCTGTGGTTCGTGTGGTTGCTGCTTCTGGCGGGCCCGTCGTGGACCGGGGATCCCGGAGAATCAGCTTCAGGGGAACCGCCGACGGGTCCGTCAGCCGGGTCGTGCCCCCCGTTCCACCCCTCGCCGGCAGGGCCGCGACAAACCTGCCGCAGTGGTGACACGGCCCCGTGGCGCATACGTGGTCACCTCGTCCTGTTCCCGTGCACCGGCGTGTGGGCCTCGACCCGCGCCGGGCGACCCCGTGCATCGCGAGTGGCTGCTTCCAGCGTGCCCCGCCGACTGCGGATGCGCGATCCGGCTGCCCGCGGAGTCGATGTCAGTGGCGACCACTAGCTTTTGAGTCACTGGAGATCGGCCGCGCCGGCCGAGCGGGCCTTTGGGGAGGGGTGTGCCATGTCTGCTGTGCGGGCACGTCAATCGGGGAACACGACATATCTGGAGCTGTCCCAGGAGGACGGCGGTGCCCACAAGTTCTACGAGGTGACCGTCGAAGGGACAACGGTCGCCGTGCGGTACGGGCGGATCGGCGTGGACGGGCAACGCCAGACCTCCACCTTCCCGACCGCCCAGAAGGCCCAGGCCGCGGCGGCGAAGAAGATCGCCGAGAAGGTACGGAAGGGATACGCGCCCGCCGTGCCGGGGCAGCGCGCGGCCCGCCCGGTGACGCGCCGCCAGGCGACGTCCGCTCCGTCCACGGCACGGGCTACGGCCCCCGTGCTGTGGCGGTTTCGTACCGGCGCCTCGGCGTTCGGTATCCATGTGGACGAGGACCGCTGCTGGGTCGGCAACCAGCACGGCGACGTCTACAACCTGGGCCACGACGGCGAGGTGCTGGCGCACTACTCCCTGCCTGACGGTGTGAAGTGCCTGGTGGCGGACGACTTCTGGATCTACGCGGGCTGTGACGACGGCCGGGTGTACGACCTCTCGTCAAAGGTGCCGTTCGCGGCCTACGAGATAGCGGATGACGTGGACATCTTCTGGCTGGACATCCACGCGGGCGTGCTGAACGTCTCCGACCGCAACGGCGGCCTGACCGTCATCGACCATGAGGACGAACTCCAGTGGTCCCGCAACTCGTCGGGGGACAACGCGTGGATGGTGCGCGCCGACGACCGCACCGTGTACCACGGGCACAGCCGCGGTGTGACGGCGTACGCGGCGGACGGCACCAGCCGGCTCTGGCATACCGCGACCAGCGGCAATGTGCTCTTCGGATGGCAGGAGGAGAACTCGGTCTACGCCGGGACGGGGCGGCGGGTCGTGCAGCGGCTCTCCAAGTCCACCGGGCGGATCGAGGCCACCTATCAGTGTGACGCCGCGGTGTACTCGTGTGCCTCCTCCCCCGGCGGACGGTACGTCTTCGCGGGCGACTCCGCTTCCTCCGTCTACTGCTTCAGCGCCGACGGCACCCGGCTGTGGAAGCTCGGTACGGGCGGCGGTTCGGCGCTCTCCATGCAGTACCGCGACGAGAGGCTGTACCTCGTCTCCACGGACGGCTCGCTTGCCTGCATCGATGCGAGCGAGTCCGCGATCAACGCTGCCCACTCGGGCACCGTCCCGGTTCCCGCGGACATCAAGCTGGCGGCTGCCCTGCCGACTTACGCGCCCCTGACCACCGCCGCCTCCGTCGCCACCGTCACTGCCGCCCCCGCGGCGGGGAGCGGGGTCGTCGTGGAGTGCGTTCAGGAAGGAGGGCGCATACGGGTGCACGTGGTCTCCGACGGCTACGAGCCGAGCTGGAACGTCCAGTTCCCACGTGCGATACGGCAGCCCGGCGCCCGCTATGTGGTGGACGCGCTGCACTCCTCCCCGGGCGGCTTCTACCGAGTGCGCGGGGAGATCAGGCGCCTGGTTTAGTCGTGGCGGCTTGCCGACCGCTGGGGGGGGCGGACACGTACTCCAGCGGTCGGCAGGTCGGTCTGGGCCGAGTGCAGCGGGCGTTTCCGAACGTCGTACGGAGTCCCGAGCGGAGTCCCGCCCGGTCACCGCCCGCACGCAGCCCCTGAGTTACAGACCGTCACGCACCATGGCGGCGACGATCTGGACGTGACGATCGGCCGCCGTGTTCGAGAACTCGTTCTCGAAGTTCAGGCCGTAGGGCCAGAAGTGTCCGCCGCCGGTGGACAGTTTGGCGCCCGAACCGTCGAATCGCTGGACGAGTGCCGTCGCCTGGACGCCGCGCCAGGTGCCGCTGCCGCCGAGGGAGGACCAGCCCGAACTCGTACCCACGCCGATGGTGTGGGCGATCTCGTGCAGAGCCGTCCTCTGGGTCATGTAGCTGCGGTTGCCGAAGCGGATGGTTCCGTTGATGTTGCCGTCGGCGGTGGGCACGCCCGGGTCGTAGCGGACGGTGATGGTCTTGCCCAGGTCGCTGAGGTTGTTGTACCGGGCCACCGCCGCGTTCATGGCCGCCGTGATGAGGTCGTAGGCCGCCCGCTGGTCCGCGGTGGGGTTGCTCGCCCGTTCAAGGGTCCAGGTGATGCTGGCCGCCGCGGCCCTCTGTTCCTGGGATGCCGGGGCGGTCTGCGGGGCGGCCTGTGGGGCGGCTTGGGCGATGCCGGGCCCAGCCAGAACGGCCGCTGCCAGCGCGGCTATGACCACCTTGTTGCGCCACGGCATGACTGTTCTCTCAGCGGGCTCCATGGCCCGTCGTGGACTCATTGAGAGGTCCTCCTGTGGGGGGTGAGGCCGTCGGGTGTGGCGATGACGGCATGATCAGTCCGTCCGTCGAGGAAGCGGAGCGCAGTCGAGCGGGGTGGAGCGGCACGGAGCTATGTGGGCTCACTGGCGAGCGGGCTGGATGTTTGCGTAAACACGAGGAGCCCATGGCACGTGCCGTCAGTATCCAGCCGGGAACTGAAGCGTCAAGAGTCCCCGCACACGCAACACTCCCGTGCGCACCGGTGTCCTCAACTCACCCTGCCACTTGCCTCAGTTGTGTCGGTGAGCGGACCATTGAGGACCTCCGGCAGGCCGATTGGGGTGGCGAGTGACAGCGGATGTCCATGGGCCGGCGTGGGCGCTTGAGGGGCTGGGTGTGCGGGCCGGGCGATATCCCCTGGCGGTGGAGGGCCCCGTGATGCGGGCGGTGGACCGGTTGGTGCCTGGGGTGTCCACGGTGACCCGGTACGTTCGTTACCACTCGATGTATGCGGCGATCGCGGCGCACGCCGAACAGAACGCCTTGGATGTCACCGCATGCCGCCGGCTGGTTCGCCGCTGCGAGGTGCTGCTGGCGGCGCTGCGGCGGCATCAGGCGGAGACTGACACGGCATGGTCCGCTCATGGGGTCGACCGGGTACGCCGTTTCTGCGCACAGGAACTGGAACTCGCGCGAGCCGCCGACGAGGAGCAGCTGAACCAGTCGTACTCGCCCCGCCGCTGGGGCTTTTGGGATCAGTACGGCGGACCCGCCATGGTGCTCGGCATGGTGGACGTACGGGAAGGAGCACTCAGACCGGGACGGCACGCGTGCCCTGCCGCCGTCCAGGAGCTCTTCGCCCCGCTGCTGTCCCTTGCGGCGCGGGACGTCGTGTCCTTCGCGGACCTGGAAGCGGCGGAGCAGGCGGCCCTCGGCGTCCCATGTCCGGCCGAACGGGCGTGGCTGACGGAGGTGTTGACCGCAACCAGTGCCGGCGGAGCCCATGTGCCGGAGGATTGGGAGGCCTCCGACCGCACCCGGCGCGCGACGCTCCGTATCCTCGCCCGGGCGATCGATCTCCACGGCCATGCCGGCGACGGCTATCAGGAGACGCTGCGCTCCGCCGTGGCCTTCGGCGAGGAGATGACCACGGATCCGGTCCTGGCGGCGATTCCCGAGACAGCGGGTTGGCGGGGAGTGCTGCTGCGCCACTACTCCATCGGCGCCTGGCGTCGGCTGTGGGCGGCGCTGGTCTCGAGTATCGGATCCAAGGACGGCGAGGCCGACCGGTCGGCCGAGGAACTGCGCGACTGGCTGGCGCAACAGGCCCCGGACAAGGATGTGCGGCAGATTCTGGGCGATCTGCCGCCGCTCAAAAGCGCGACAGGCCAACTGCTGCCGGTGGAACGGCGGCTCCTGGAGCAGGACGGCGATGTTCCCATGACCCAGGTGCTGCTGCTGATCGTGGGCGCGCTGCGGTCCCGAGAGGGCCATCTGTCCGACGACGTACGTGCCGTCTTCCTGGGTCGGCAACGGCGCTGGGCCGAGTTCCTCGACCCGACGTGGGTGGACGGTCTCCTCAACGACTACGTCGACCGGCCGGTCAGCGATCTGGCCGCCCGGCTGGTGGACGACATGCTGGCCCAGTCCCGCAGAGTCGCCCTCGCCAAGCTGCGCACCGACCCGGCGACGGGCGGGCTGAAGATCTTCTCCCGTCTGCATCTTCGCAACGAGCGGTACTTCAAAACCGGTGACGAAGGAGACTCCGACATCGGCACCCGCATCCCCCAACTGGGGTTCTTCGCACAGCAGCTGGGGCTCTTCGCCCTCCAGGACGACTGTCACACTGTCACGGCGGACGGTCGGCGGATCCTGGGGACAGACCGGTGAACGCGGGACAGCACACCCGGTTCGCCTCCCCCGTCACGCTGCTGCGCGAATGGGCAGAACGCAGCGATCAGCAAGCACTCCACGAAGCACTCTTCCTGGGATTCACGGTCGATCTTCCCTTCCTGGAGAAGGTCGCCATACCCGTCGCACGTGGCCTGGGCGCCCGCACCGCGGTCATTGGTGACGCCGCCCAAGGGCTCTACGATCCGGTCGACGTACGTACGGCCGGCCGCAGCTACCTGCACGGCCTCGCCACCTGTCGTGGCGCCTTCCATCCCAAGGTCGTGCTTCTGGTCGGCGAACACGCCTGCCGACTGGCCGTGGGCTCGGGCAACCCGACACTGTCCGGCTGGGGTGCCAACGACGAACTGTGGACCGTGGTGGAAACCGAGGACGACGCCTCCCACGCGCTCCTGGCCGACCTCGCCGACTGGCTGGAGGAACTGCCCTCCGCCGTGGACATGGCCCCTTGGTCGGCGAGTCACCTCACGGAACTGGCCGCCCTCCTGACCGAACGGCATGTCAACGCACCTGCCGGGCCGGAAGCCGGTCCCCGGCTGCTGCACAATCTCCGTCAGAGTCTGCTGGACCAACTGCCACGCGGCCCCGTCGACGATCTGCACGCATACGCCCCGTTCATCGACGAAGCCGGCCACGCCCTGAGCGCGCTCGTCGACCGCTTGGCCCCCCGCCGTATCACCCTCGGTCTCCAGCCCCGGTGGTCGAGCTACGACGCCGAAACGATCAAGGCTGCCCTCGCCGCCACCTCCGCGCAGATCCAGATCCGACTTCTCGACGAGACGCGGATGCGGCACGGCAAGTTCGTCGAATGGCAGACCGGCGGCCGACGCCACGCGCTCACCGGAAGCCCCAACCTCACCGGCGCCGCGCTGTGCACCAGTACGAGCGACCGCGGCAACTGCGAGCTCGCGGTACTCGCCGCCGACACGCTGCCGCTGCTCCCCGAAGAAGGGCGCACCACTCCACTCGCGAGCCTGGTGGGCCGCACCATCCGGCCCTTCACCCCCACCGGTCGCGGACTCGTCCTGCTCGGCGCGAAAACGGACAGCGAGGGCCTGCATGTCTCGCTGGCCCGCAGCTGGTCGACACCCGTTGCGATCAGTACTTCTCCCGACGGTTCGCCAGGCTCCTGGGCGCAGATCGGCACCATCCCCGCAGGCACGTCGACCTGTTCCTTCCCGCAGCCCGAGGTTCCGGGCGCGGCGGTTCGCGCCAGCTGCGTCCAGCCGGACGGCAGCACCGTCGAATCGCCCGTTGTCTTCGTCTACAGCCCTGTGCACTGCGCACGACGCCACGATGCCGACAGCGGGCCCCGGCTGAGATACGACTACACGGCGCAGGTGCTGTTCACCGACGAGCGCGCCGCACGCCGCTTCGAGGCCGATCTGCTGCGCCTGCGCGAGCTCACCGCGGGAACCTCCGCGCCTCGGGTGAGCGCGGCGACCGGTGGGGCGGCAAGCTCGGTGACCTTGAGCGGGGTCGACCGCTGGGATGCCTACCTCGCGGACTGCCGCCGGATGATCGGGGCACCGCTGACGGATCTGGCGTTCGGAACCTTGCAGACCGGCCTGCCGCCGGTGCCGTCGTCACGTTGGGTCGTATCGGCGGTCACCGGTGGCGGGACCGCGGAGGACGACGAGACGTACGAGGACGCGACGGAGGACGAGGACCCCCTGGCCACGAGCGTGCCTCTTGCCCTGCACATCGCCCCTGAGCAGCGGGCCCGATGCCGCACCTGGGTCCAGCGCTGGGTGGGGACGCTCGTCGGCCCCGACGGATCAGCCGCGGCATCGGTTCCGGTACGGCTGCTTGTGGCGAACCTCTATGTCCAGCTCCTGGCCGCCGGCGTCTGGAACGAGAGCGACCAGAGCTGGCGCAACGGCCTCAGCCGTCTTTTTGAGGCTCTCGTTGCCGAAGCCGGACCGGGCGAGGCGGACGAGCAGCCTCCACCCGAGACCCGGCGACGGGTCGACGCGGTGGCGGCAGTGGTGATGACGCTGCTCAGCCAGGACGCCACCTTCACCGGAGGCGGCGAGCACGACGTGCTGGCCGCCCGCGCTTGGCAACGCGGCAAGGACATGATCGCGCGCGCCGATCCCGCTCAGGTGGAGGATCTGATGATCCCGCCCGAGCAGGCACTGGCCCGCGTCGCGCCCTGGAGCGAGGTGGAGCGGCTCATTGCCCTGGCTCAGGAGGACGACCCCACCGCGGAGGTGGTCGAGGAGCTCTCCGCAGCCGGCTGGGAAGCCTCGTACGAGGACGGACTCTGGGAGATCACGGGCTCCTTCGGCAACCCGGTCCCCGTCGTGTCCCGAGCTGCCGACCGGCTCGGACGACTCCACCCGAACGGTGTGCTCGTCCGGGCCCGGAGCAGGAACCGCTGGGCGTTCGTCGCATGGGCGGCCCCGCACCTGGTCCTGCTGAATCCCCCGGCGCGCGTCTGGCGCACCTACCTGGTACGTCCCCCGGCCACACCGGAATCACGGTTCGGCGGCGGCGACCTTTCCGCAGTGCCCGGCCGCGTCGGCGCACCGGCCCCGCTCCAGGCGGGCCCGCCCGAGGCCTTGAGGAGAATTCTGGCCGAAGGGGGCCTGTCCTACCCGGAGTTGATCGGCCGGTTGTTCGCGGCAGACACGTGAGAAGGGGACGGCCGCTGCTCGGGGCGGGCCGGCGCGATGATCGTCGGAGCACATCCGGACGGTGCGAGGCTGTCGGCTCCCAGGACCTGGCAGCGTGCCAGTCCGTGCCGGGACCACAGTGCGGCCGTCCACGCGCAGAGCAGGGCGTCGATGAGGTCTTCCCGATGCTTGTAGTCGGCTGCCCGCTGAGGTGAGGGCTCGTCGAGCAGGCGACGGGAGACCGGATGGGACGAGAGCAGCAGGGGGGGGATCCGCCGTGGCCAGGCCCGCCATACGCGCGATCAGCGTGTCGCACTCCTCGGCCCGCACCGCTCGCCACTGAGCCGTCGGCACGCGCGCCGGCCGGCGCTTGTACGTCGGGCGCTCCCGGTCATAGCCGAGCTCGGCGGCCCCGACCAACGTCGTGTACGGGTAGCACTCGGACATGACCAGCCCACCCGTCGGCGGCCCGCCCCTGCCGTCGTCGTAGGACCAGCCTGACTCCCGCAGCCGTTCCCGCAGAAGCACTCCGGCCAGGCGGGGGGAGTTCTGGTTGGTGCTGTTCGCACTCACCTTCCAGCGGCCGTACCGCCGGCCGACCTCCCGCTCGCACAACCGCTGGCCGGCCGGATTGTCAACGACCAGCGGCGCGTCGACGAAGGTCAGCGTCGACCCGTCGGCAGCTGTCTTGGCCAGCCATGACACCGTCTCCTCGAGCCCACAGGTCCAGCCGCAATCGATCACCGCACCGCGCCCGTCGATGGCGGCCACGCCGGTCTCGTTGGGCTTGACAGGGCCTTCGCCCGGCGCCCAGGCGAGGTCGATGCCGATGAACCGCTCCATCCCCATGCCTCGGTAGTACCAGAGAACCGGCCACTGATGTTGGCACGGTCCTCTTCCTCACTGATCAGCAGGGAGGACGGCGAGCGGGACCGTCATGGCCTTGGCTCGTCCACGATGGTCGGGATGTCGAGCACGGCCACGTCGATGCCCTGGGCTCGCAGTGCCCGGGCGGCGTGCAGCAGGGACATCTGGGCGAAGGTGAAGAGGTTCTGTGTCGTCAATGGCTTCCCGCTCTTCAGGGATATCGCATAGACGACCTTGGTGGGAGTGAAATCGTCGCTGATGGGATGGTCCGGGTCCTGGCTGCGGACTCGTCCGACGAACTCCGATCTTGCTTCGGCATCGAAGCGCAAGGCGTCGGCGGACACCCGGCCTTGGGAAAAGAGGTGACTCAGCGGAGCTGAGGACTCGGCCCGCTTCACATGGATGAGGGTGCCGTCTTCGCCGAGGAGATCGGCGGCCTCGAACCCGTGCGGATGTTGCGCGGTCCTGATGAGCTTGCGGTCGAGACAGACGTAACCGTGCTTCCGTGCCTCCTCGTTGTAGTCCTTCTCCTCCTTGTAGGCGGAGGTCCAGTCGAAGAGTGTCACCCCGGCCCGTGTCGTCAGGAGGGCGTCGACCTCACGACGGATGCCCTCGAGATACTGGTCTCCGATCTCGAACCAGCGGCCCGCGTGGTGGAAGTACCGACTGGAGCCGAGGGAGATCTCAGCAGCGAGCCACTTGTGGGCCTTCACTTGGGCGCTGATCGGATCGCTTCCCTCTTCGTCCTTGTGCATCTGTATGTATCCGTCCGACAGGGCGGCCAGACGCTTTCCGGGCTGGACGCCGTCGAGCAGACCCAGCACGCCGTCGAGATCGAGGGAGTGGAGCAACTCTCGCTCACTACGGACCTTCACCCGGTACGACATGGCACCGTCCTCCTGATCCAGACAGGCCGCCGGGACCGTGAGCGCCAGGCTCCCGGTGTCCGCCCCCCCACCGAGAAGGTCGTCCAGCCTGTCATCAAGGGTCTCGCGGCGCGGGTCACCCGGCCTGAGCGGGCGCACCCGAGCGATGGCTTCGAAGTCCGGCACCGGGGACTGCCGGGCGAGGATCTCGCGGATCTCCGCGAGATCCTGGAGCAGGTCCGCGGGTTGAGAGCCCAGGTGAATCTTCAGTGCGTCTGTGCCGGCGATCTGCGCCGTCCTTCGGCGGCCCCGCCCGATGGTCAGTTCGGTTGAGCCGATGGCGCCGACGAGACGGCTGACCACTTCGCCGTACTCCTCGATGGGGAAGGTCCGGATGTGCTGTCCCTGAGCGGCCGAGCTCCTGTCGGTGCGCCCTCGGGCATCCATGAGACTGTGCGTGACCTGACGGATCGCGTCGGGCTGCGCCGCGCGCAGCACGAAGTTGAATCCGAATCCCGGGGAGATCCTGCTCTGGTCGAGGAGCAGGTGTCCCATGCCGAAGGTGAGGGCGAAGACCTCTCCGTCGACGGGGAGCAACAGAGCGCAAGCCGCGGTGCGGTTCACCACCGAGGGCTTTCGGCCGGTGAGGGTGTCGACGGCGGCGGTCCAGTCGGGCGGGCGGTGGCGCCCGATGACCCCGTGGCAGAGGAGTCCGGGCACGCCCCCGGTCGTCACGTCCTCCACCGCGAATCCGTGGTCGCGTTCGTACCTGAGGTTGAGAGCCGCCCGGAGGTCGGCGGACTCGGTTCCTGTGTCCTGCAGGAGGTAGATGGTGCTGCGGCGGGTGTGACCGGTGTTGTGCTGGGGCTGTGCGGTGTCCCGGGTGAGAGGCACGGTGGTGGCTCCTTCCTGAGGGCCTGTCATTGATACGGCGGCTTTGGCGACGCCCTGACGGGCATCGGTGAGAGCGAGCTGTCATCCGTGAGGCTGAGTCCGCGGTTCCGAGGCGCGTCGCCCTCTACGTCCTGCCAGGCGGCGTCATCCGACCCTCTTCCACTCCTGGCAGCGGTTGGTCTTGAAGTACTCGCCCTGGTTGAGGGTCACGCGGCCGGGTCCCTGCAGGTTGTTGTTGGTGATGATCGAGCCGAACTCGCCGCTGGCGTCCTTGGCTCGCTCCCAGTAACAGCCGAACTCGTCCTCGGGACCGGCCGACTTGTACGTGCCGGGCTTGATGTCCTCGCCCACGAGGTACTCGCCCTCGCCGGAGAAGCTGCTCACGGGCCCCGCCTTCTCCGTCTTCTTCGGCTTGGCGGTGACCGTCTCGGTGACGGTGGCGGCGGGCTCGGCCTCAGCCTTCTCTGCTTCGGTGACGGTCACCGTGGGCCGGGGCTTGGACCCCGCCTCGTCGACGCTCCCGTCCGCCGCGTCGCTTCCGTCGGCCGCGCCTATGCCGACGCCGACGAACAGGGAGACCAGGGCGACGGCCCCGTAGATGATCCACGCTCTTCGACGGCTGCCTGCCCGGGGATCGGTGGGCGGGAGCGGAGGCGTCGGGCCCCAGCCGTCCTGCGGGTTCCGGCCGTACTGAGGACTGAAGTTCGGATTGGTCATGACGGATCTCCGTTTAGGTCGAGGCGGGTGGGTGACGCCGGGATCTCTTGATCACGCATGGGTGACTTGATCGTCCGGTCGGCACAGGGCGCGGCACCGGGCGAGGGCAAGGCACGACGATCGAGCGGCTTCCACGGGGCAAGCACCCACCACCGGAAGCATCACCAGACAACCATAGCCATGAAAGCATCGTCAAACGCCTTGACGGATTTGACGAGCGCTGTACATTGTTTACTGCTCACTACCGAGAGGCCCAGGACACACGCCATGCCCCAGCCATCCGCCCAGGTCACCGCCGCGGAGATCTCCCGTATCGCGGGAGTCACGCGTGCCACGGTCAGCAACTGGCGTCGTCGGCACGACGATTTCCCGGACCCGTCGGGCGGCACGGAGAGCAGCCCTCTGTACGACCTTGAGGCGGTGCGTGCCTGGCTGGCCTCGCGGGGACACGCCTCCGCGGCCAGCCCTTCGGAGGAGCTGCGCACGACCCTCCGCCTACGTGCGCAAGGCAGCAGCGGAACGTCGGACCTGCTGCTGCTCGTACTCGCCGCGGCGCGCCACTCACTGGACGAACTCACGGCGCTCACGGAACTCGCGGACGCCGACCTGGCCGCACGTGTAGACGGTGCAGTGGCGGAACTCGCCGGCGCGGTACCGGGCGCGGACGCCGTCCATTTCGCGGCCGCTGACACCGCCGTACTGCGCGCACTGATGCTGTGCGTACGGGACGAGGGCGGACATGCCACGCTGGGGGTGCTCGCGGAGCGGGAGTTGGAGGACAGCGCCGCCAGCGGCACCTACCAGACGCCCGAACCGCTCGCGGATCTCGCCGCACGCCTGCTCCCCGGCACCCCGGCCAGCGTCCTCGACCCGGCCTGCGGCAGCGGCACGCTGCTCGCGGCTGCCGCCCGCCGCGAGGTGAGTGAGCTGTACGGGCAGGACTCGCTGCCCGTGCAGGCGCGGCGCAGCGCGGTCAGCCTGATGCTGACAGCACCGCGGGCCACGGTCACCGTGCGCGCCGGTGACAGCCTCCGCGCGGACGCCTTCCCCGACCTCGTCGCCGACGCCGTGCTGTGCAACCCGCCGTACGGCGACCGGGACTGGGGTCACGACGAGTTGGCGTACGACCCGCGCTGGGCGTACGGCGTCCCGGCCCGCGCCGAGTCGGAGCTGGCCTGGGTCCAGCACGCGCTCGCGCATCTCGTACCGGGTGGCTACGCGGTACTGGTACTGCCACCCGCCACAGCCGGCCGCGCCTCAGGGCGTCGCGTACGGGCGGAACTTGTACGCGGCGGTGCGCTGCGGGCAGTACTGGCGCTACCGCCCGGCGCTGCGGCGCCGCTCCACATCGGCCTGCAGCTCTGGGTCCTTCAGCGGCCCGAACCGGGCGGTCCCGAGCGCAAGTCGGTGCTGTTCGTCGACACGGCGCAGGCGACGGCGGACGCCGGGGGCGGCGCCGACCACTCGACGGCCCTACAGACACGGACGCGCGGTGGCGGGCGGGCCGCGGGCCTGGACTGGAGCGGGATCACCGAGCAGGCAGTGGGCGCGTGGGAAGCCTTCACACAGAGGCCGGATGCGTACGAGGGTGAGCCCGGCATCGCTCGCGCCGTGAGCATCGTCGATCTCCTGGACGAACTGGTGGACTTGACCCCGTCACGTCAGGTACGCGCCTCACGGGCCGACGCCGACCCGGCGGAACTGTCCGCCGAGTTGACCGCCACGCGCCGCGATCTCGTCAAGGCCGCCACGTCCCTTGGCAGGGCGGCGGATTCGGCGGCGTGGAGCGCCGCAGGCGCCGCGGCGCGGGCCTGGCGTACGGCGACGGCGTCGGACCTCGCGCGCGGTGGTGCGCTGACGCTGCTGCGGACCGTGCCGGAGGCGTCGCGGCAGGCGGAGAAAAGTGCGGGGGGTGTGCGTGACGCGGGAGTCGACGGCGTCGTGGTCCTCACAGGTTCGGACATCGCCAGGGGTTCCGGGCCGACCGGCTCCCCCGCTGACCTGCGCAGCGAGACGGCGCCCGTCATCGCTGCCGGGGATGTACTCGTACGAGGGGTCGCGGGCGGAAGCGGTTCGGCGGGCGGTCTCATGGCTCGTGTCGCGGGCAAGGAGGACGCGGGTGCGCTGCTTGGTCCGCAAGTCCACCTCTTCCGCCCGGACCCGGCGCGGCTGGACGCCTGGTTCCTCGCCGGGTTCCTGGGGGCGGACGACAACATCGCGGGTGCGTCGTCGGGAACCACGGTCCTGCAGGTCAGTCCTGGGCGTTTGCGGGTGCCGTTGCTGCCGCTGGAGGAGCAGCGGCGGTACGGAGAGGCGTTCCGGCGCGTGCATGAACTCAGGGCGGAGGCGGGGCGGGCGACGAGGCTGGCGGAGGACACGGCGAGGCTTTTGGCGGGTGGGTTGACTGGAGGGCAGCTGCTGCCGTCCGAGGAGACCGCCCTCGCCCCACGCACCAAGCGAGTCAATTCGCCCCGATAGGGCGCTTGGACGTTCACACATCGACCACACTTGTCGGCATGCGCCCGGCCCGTACGGGACGGCGGGGGCGGAACGGCACGGAAGGAACTCGGGGAATCCCTTGAACAGCAGCAAGCACACGGAGTTGGCGAACCACGCGTGGTCCGTCGCGGATCTCCTGCGCGGTGACTACAAGCAGTCGGACTACGGCAAGGTGATCCTTCCGTTCACGGTGCTGCGTCGGCTGGAGTGCGTACTGGAGCCGACGCGGGAGAAGGTCGCGGACTTGGCGGCCCAGTACAAGGAGAGCGAGATCGACCCGGACGGGTTTCTGCGCCGGGCCTCGGGCCACTCCTTCTACAACAAGTCGAGCCTGACCCTGAAGAAGATCGCGGCGGACCCGCAGAACGCGGCGAAGAACCTCCAGGTGTACGTGGGGGCGTTCTCGGAGAACGCCCGCGGGGTGCTGGACCGCTTCGAGTTCGCACAGCAGGTGAAACGACTGGACAGTGCAGGGTTGTTGTACCTGGTCATCGGCAAGTTCACGGACCTGGACCTGCGCCCCGAGACCGTGCCCAACCACAACATGGGCTACATCTTCGAGGAGTTGATCCGCCGGTTCGCGGAGCAGTCCAACGAGACGGCTGGTGAGCACTTTACTCCGCGTGAGGTCATCAAGCTGATGGTCAACCTGCTGATCGCGCCGGATGGGGATGCGCTTCACCTGCCTGGTGTCGTGCGTACGGTCATGGACCCGGCGTGCGGAACGGGCGGCATGCTGTCCGCAATGGACGACCACATCAAGGCGCTCAACCGGGACGCCACCGTGGAGATGTTCGGGCAGGAGCTCAACCCCGAGTCGTGGGCGATCTGCCGTTCCGACCTGATGATCAAGGGTCAGGACCCGGAGAACGTCGTCTTCGGCAACTCCTTCTCCGATGACGGGCATGCGCGGCGGAAGTTCGACTACCTGCTCGCCAATCCGCCGTTCGGTGTGGAGTGGAAGAAGGTGAAGGAGGAGGTCGAGTACGAGCACAAGTCGCTGGGTGAGTCCGGCCGGTTCGGGGCGGGGCTGCCGCGCATCAACGACGGCTCGTTCCTGTTCCTCCAGCACATGATTGACAAGATGAAGCCGGTCGACGTGAACGGCGGGGGCGGCTCGCGCATCGCGATCGTCTTCAACGGTTCGCCGCTGTTCTCGGGCGCCGCAGGCTCGGGCGAGTCGGAGATTCGGCGCTGGATTCTGGAGAACGACTGGCTGGAGGCGATCGTGGCGCTTCCGGATCAGCTCTTCTACAACACGGGCATCTCGACGTACTTCTGGATCCTCACGAACCGGAAGGACGCTGAGCACAAGGGCAAGGTCGTGCTGCTGGATGCCCGCGACCAGTGGCAGAAGATGCGAAAGTCGCTGGGCGACAAGCGCAAGGAGTTGGGCAAGGAGCACATCGCTACGGTGACGCGGCTCTATGGCGATGCACTCGCTGTAGCTGGGGATCCGGAGCACCCGCTGCACGGGAAGGTGAAGGTCTTCTCCAACACGGACTTCGGGTACCAGCGGATCACTGTCGAGCGGCCGTTGAAGCTCCGCTTCGAGGTGACGGAAGAGACATTGGCCGCGCTGGCTGCGTCGAAGCCGATGCAAAAGCTGGAACAGAACGCGGAGTTGGTAGCGGCGGTGCGTACGCTGCTGGGCTCATCGTGGGGGACGAAGTCCGACGCACTCGTGGCGCTGAAGGACGCGGTGGTCGGGGCCGGGCTGCTGTGGCCGGCCGGGGCGCCGTTCGCGAAGGCGGTACGGGAGGCCATTGGGGTGCGGTGCCCGGACGGCGAGGAGCAACAGGTCAAGGGTGCGCCTGAACCGGACTCAGAACTGCGGGACTACGAGAACGTGCCGCTGGGCGAGGACGTCGATGAGTATCTGAAGCGTGAGGTTCACCCACATGTGCCGGACGCATGGATCGACCACAGCAAGACCAAGGTGGGGTACGAGATTCCGTTCACTCGGCATTTCTATGTGTACAAGCCACCGCGGCCATTGACTGAGATTGACGCGGATTTGAAGGCTCTGGAGGCAGAGATCCAGGAACTGTTGGGGAAGGTTACGGAATGAGTGATGCCCTTGGTGCCCTGCCCCAAAGCTGGGATGCGACCCGCCTCGACCGCGTCGCAACTGTCAATGCGCGGATCGGATGGAAGGCTCTTACAGCAGCCGAATACCAGCCTGACGGATACGCCTTCCTGGCTACACCGAACATCAAGAGCTCCGAGATCGATTTTGCGAACGTGAACTACATCTCGGAATTCCGGTTCAACGAGTCACCCGAGCTCAAGTTGCAAGCGGGTGACGTGCTTCTTGCCAAGGACGGCAGTACTCTTGGCATCGTTAACATCGTGCGACGCGTTCCGCGTCCTGCCACAGTGAATGGATCAATCGCAGTACTCCGGTCGTTCGGAATGGAGCCACGGTTCCTTCGTTACGTGATTCAGAGCACCTTCATTCAGGGGCACATCGGTGCGGTAAAAGATGGAATGGGAGTACCCCATCTCTTCCAGCGAGACATCAAGCGCTTCCCCTTGCCTTCGCCACCGCTGGCGGAGCAGCACCGAATCGCCGACTTCCTCGACGCCGAGACGGCCCGCCTCGACCAACTCGTAGAGCTCCGTTCAAGAACGTTGGCATTGCTGGTTGAGCAAACTGTCAGCCGTATGGACGTCGCCGTGCGCGGCGGCGCAGTACATGGCGAGAAGAGACCCTCAGAGTACGAGCCACTCGGTCAAGTTCCCTCCAGTTGGCGGCAGGGACGCCTTCGGTCCGTGGATTGCGATGTACAGACCGGACCTTTCGGAAGCCAGCTGCACGCCGAGGACTACGTGGATAACGCGTGGCCTATTGTGAATCCGGCGAACATCACGCCTGCTGGCCTGGTGGCAGACAGCCAGGTGACGGTATCCGACGAGGTGCGAGCACGACTGGATCGGCACATCCTTCGGACCGGTGACGTCATTTTCGGACGACGAGGTGAACTCGGGCGCGCCGGGATTGTAACCGAGAACGAAGAAGGATGGGTCTGCGGTACCGGCTCCCTACGAGTTCGATTCGCAGAGGGCTCCTTCCACCCTGCCTACCTGCGACGTTACTTGTCAATCCCAGCAGTGCGACATTATTTTCAACTTGAGGCAATCGGTAGCACGATGCCCAATCTGAACAGCGGAATTCTACTGAATATGCCACTGCTGCTACCCAAGCTGTCAGAGCAGGCTGAAATTGCGTCGCAGTGCAATGAGATTGAACGTCAAGCAACCCAGCATCGGCTGCTAGTGGAGCGTCAGGTCCAATTGCTACGCGAGCGTAGCCGATCGCTAGTCACCGCCGCCGTGACCGGTCAATTCGACGTATCCACCGCCAGCGGGCGCAACGTAACGGACGGAGTCCCGGCATGAGCCCCGTGCACGACGAGTCCGCCTTCGGCTCCGCCATAGTTGCCGCCCTCCTTGAGCGCGGCTGGCGCGAAGCGAACCCCGAGGACTACCGACCCGACCTCGGCCTGGACACCAACGAGCTGTTCACCTTCCTCGGGAAGTCCCAGCCCGACGAATGGCATGAGCTACGCACCGTCTATGGCGACGCGAACGAGGCCCAGCGAGGCTTTGCCCAGCGCCTGGACCGGGCCATCGCTGACGACGGGCTGCTGCACGTCCTCCGGAACGGGGTCAAGGACCGTGGGGTCCGGCTCCGCGTCGCCTACTTCAAGCCGAACCTCGTTGCTGACGACACCGTTCTCGACGGCTACCGGGCCAACCGCCTCACCGTTGTCCGCGAACTCCCCTACGCCACCAAGCAGGCCGACTGGGGCCACCGCCTCGACCTCACCCTTTTCCTGAACGGAATCCCGGTTGCTACGGCCGAGTTGAAGAACCCCCTCACGGGTCAGGGGGTCGAGCACGCGAAGGAGCAGTACCGGACGGATCGCGATCCGACCGAGCTGATCTTCACGCGGCGGGTCATCGCGAACTTCGCCGTGGACCCGGACCTGGTCTTCGTCACCACCCAACTTCGGGGCAAGAGCACCCAGTTCCTGCCCTTCAACACCGGCTCGAACGGCCCCGGACGGCCTGGCGGAGCCGGGAACCCCCAGCCCACCACTCACGGCGCGTACGCGACCTCGTACCTCTGGGAACAGGTCTGGCAGCGGGACAACTGGCTCGACCTTCTCCAGCGGTTCGCCCACCAGCAGAAGCACAAGACGCCCGGCGGCGGGACAACGAAGTCCACGATCTTCCCGCGCTACCACCAGTGGGACGTGGTCAAGAAGCTCACCGCCCACGCGGCCACCCACGGCGCGGGCCAGAACTACCTCGTCATGGCCTCCGCCGGCTCCGGCAAGTCGAACACCATCGGCTGGCTCGCCCACCGTCTGAGCGACCTGCACGCCGACACGGACCCGCGTCTCCTCGACACCGAGGCCCTGGCGAACAACCGCGTCAAGCCCGGCGAACCCGTCTTCGACAAGGTCATCGTCATCACGGACCGCCGCAACCTCGACGCCCAACTGCGGGAAACTGTCGGCAGTTTCTCGCAGACGGACGGCCTGGTCGTGAAGGTCGACGAGAAGCATGGTGCGAAGAGCGAGCAGCTCGCCCGTGCCCTCTCCCGGGACACCGGCAAGATCGTCACGGTCACGCTGCACTCGTTCCCGGCGCTGCTGGACTACATCAAGCGCAACCCCACCGAGATAAAGGGCACCCAGTTCGCGATTGTCGTCGACGAAGCCCACTCCTCCCAGTCAGGTGACGCCGCCACCGCCGTGAAGTCCGCCCTGCGCGACCTCGGACTGGACTCCGACTCGGACGACGAAGGCGCGACCACCGTCACACTCGACGACAAGCTCAAGGCGAAGGCCGTCGAGCGCTCCCAGGCCGCCAACCTCTCCTACTTCGCCTTCACCGCCACCCCGAAGGCGAAGACCCTCGAACTCTTCGGCACCGAGGGCACGGAGAACGGCAAGGCCGTCTACCGCCCCTTCCACACGTATTCCATGCGCCAGGCCATCGAGGAGGGCTTCATCCTCGATCCCCTGCGCAACTACGTCACGTACAACACGTACTGGAAGCTCGCCAACCTGAATCGGGACGAGAAAGAGGTCGATCCCTCCAAGGCGAACAGCCTGCTCGCGCGGTTCGCGCTCATGCACGAGCACACGGTCTCCCAGCACGCCCAGGTGATCGTCGAGCACTTCGTGACCCACACCCGTGGCCGGCTCGGCGGGCGCGCCAAGTCCATGGTCGTCACGGCCTCACGGCACTCCGCCGTGCAGATGGCGCGTGCCATCAAGAGCTACATCAAGGACCGGGCGTACGACACCAAGTACCCCGACCTCGGCGTCCTCGTCGCCTTCTCCGGTTCCCTCACCATCGACGACGAGGAGACGACCGAGAGCAAGGAGAACGGTGGGCTGTCCGAGAGCGCGCTGCCCAAAGCGTTCGCGTACACCCGCACCGACGACAAGGCCGTCAAGGCGGGCGGCAAGGGGCAGCCGGAGCACAAGCTCCTCGTCGTCGCCGAGAAGTACCAGACCGGCTTCGACCAGCCGCTCCTGACGACCATGTACGTCAACAAGACCCTGACCGGCATCGCCGCCGTCCAGACCCTCTCCCGTCTCAACCGCACCGCCGAACGCAAGTCCCAGGCCGACCTCGCCGTCCTGGACTTCGTCAACGAGGCCGAGGACATCCAGGACGCCTTCCGCCCGTACTTCGAAGAGGCGGAGACCCTCCCCTCCGACCCCAACCTCCTCTACACCGCACAGAGCCGCGTCATGTCCGCGCCGATCGTCTCGGAGCAGGACATGGACGAGTTCGCCACGGCTTACTTCGAGGCGAAGGAGAAGGCAGGCGGCTCCCAGGCCAAGTGGGAGAAACTCCACGCCGAGCTGTACCGGCTCCTCTCCCCCGCAGTCATCCGCTTCACCGCGCTGGTGGAGAGCGAGGAGGACGACGACGTCGAGACCGCGGAGGATTTCCGCGCCGATCTCAACGACTACGTCCGCAAGTACGGCTTCCTCGCCCAGATCGTGCCGTACCACGACCCCGACCTGGAGCGGCTGCACCTCTACGGGCGCTACCTCCTCAACCGGCTCCCCCGCCGCGCCGACGGCGGCGTCGACATAGGCGAGATCGACCTCAGCCACCTGCGTGTTGCGAAGACCGGCGAACACGACGTCTCCCTGAGCCCCGAGGGCCCGGCCGAGCTCAAGGGCTTCGGCGATGGCTCCGGCGGCGCCAAGGAGGCGGAGAAGTCACTGCTCTCGGAACTCATCGACAAGTTCAACGCCAAGTTCGGCACCGAGTTCACCGAGGAGGACGTCCTCCCCGCCTTCAACGCCGCCAAGAACGACCCGAAGGTCCGCGCCGCCGCCGTCGTCAACGACGAGGACAACTTCGGCGTTGTCTTCGACAAGGCGTTCAACGGCTACATGATGGATCACGTCTCCACCATCGACACCCTCGGCAAGCGCTACTTCGGCGCCGACCGCAACTTCAAGTCGAACCTGGACCGCAGCGCGCGGCGCGCCGCGTGGCGCATGATCCGCAGCGAGGAGGGCCTGGACGGCGTGTAGTCCCGGACCCGTCGGCCGAGGCACCTACGCGAAAGCGTGAACACTTTCCCTGAAAGTGTTCACGCTTTCGCACACCTACGGCGGGGCCTCCCGCTCGTCAGCGACCGGACGCCAAAGCCAAGAACCCGGCCCACGCCTCGTTCCCAACGGCCAGCACGGGCCCGGCGAGTTGCTTGGAGTCCCGTATCAGTACGGCGTCATCGGATGCGGCGACTTCGACACATTGGCCGCCCTCAGCACCGCTGTAGCTGCTCTTGAACCAGGCGATCCCAGAGTGGCGGTCTGAGGGTTCGACGGTGGTCATAGCTCTCCCAGCAACTTCTCGATGAATCCAAGGGTCTCTCGCGGGCTGAGAGCCTGACTTCGGATGATCCCATAGCGTGCGGCGGCGAGCCGCGTCCCGTCGCGATCGGTGAGCAGATTGCTGCTCCCCTGGACTTCCGTGTACACAAACTGCTCGCCGCCTTTACGCGCGATCACCGTGAACGGCCCATCAACGCCCGCGTTGTCATCGCGGTCCATCGGCATCACCTGTAGCTCGACGTTGCGCTTTTGTCCGATCAACAGGAGCTGTTCAAGTTGTCCGCGCAGGACCGTCCTCCCGCCGATGCGCCTTCGCAGAACCGACTCGTCCATCACGAAGCTCAGCAGCGGAGCAGGCCAACGGCTGAAGATCTCCTGGCGCGCCAAGCGGGCTGCAACGCGCAGCTCGATCGTCTCCTCGTCGAGCAACGGGCGGCGCATTCCCAGGACCGCGCGGGTGTACTCCTCCGTCTGCATGAGCCCGTTCACCAGAAGCGTGTCGTAAGCGCACAGCTCAACCGCCTCCGCCTCCAGCCGGGCCATGTCCCGGAAGAACGCCGGGTACTGGGCCCGGGCCAGAACGTCCTTCAGCGCAACCAACACACCCCCGGCATCCAGCACTTCATCCGCCCGGTCGACAAACCTGGGCTGCGGAATCCGCCGCCCCTGCTCGATCGACGCGATCGACTCCGCCGCGTACCCCACCAGCTTCCCAAAGGCCGCCCGGTCCATCCCCGTTCGTACCCGCAAAAGCTTCAACTGCCGTCCGAACGCGGCCACAACACCCGAGCCCGGCTCGTCCTCCGGCCGCTGCCCCGCCTCGTCGTCCCGCATGGTCGCCGCCACCAGCACCGCCACCGTCTCTCCCCCGCACCGCACGTACACGCCCCGCCCCGTCACGTACAACACGTCCGCGACGGCGCGTCACCTCTGGTCACGCTACGCCACCAAACGCAACGGTGAAGGCATGACCAGCAATCCCGCAGGCAACACGACCACCACCACGCAACTGCCAACCCCCACCCACCACTTCGCCATGCGCTTCAGTTCGACCCCACGGGGCGCCCGCCTCGCCCGACGCCTCTGCGGCGAGCGGCTCGACGCCTGGGGCATCCCGTACGACAGCGAGGTACACGACGCACTCACGCTCATCGCCGCCGAACTGTGCGCGAACGCCGTCCGGCACGGACACGTCCCCGGCCGCGACTTCCACCTGCGGCTCACCGCCCACGACAGGACCGTACGCATCGAGGTGACCGACACCCGCGGCGAGCGGTTGCCTGCCGAAGCTCCGGCGGACCCGGACGGCGACCACACCGACGGCCGCGGCCTGCTCCTTGTCGCCGCGCTCGCGGACCTCTGGGCCTGGAGCCCGCGGGCCGACGGCCCGGGCAAGACGACCTGGGCGTAGCTGACGATCCCAGCCGCCCCTGACCGGTAAACGGCACGCCCGCTGGACGGAAGATCGCCGCACCCACGAGACTTGTCCCCGACCAGTCGGACCGGCGCCGACCCACCGCACGCCGGCGAGAACACTCGACGGGGGTATGGGTGCCACAGAAGCCGGTCGCGGGACGTTACGAACTCCTGGAAGAGCTCAGCCACGGCGGCATGGGCGACGTCTGGCGGGGCTACGACGCCGTACTGGACCGGCCCGTCGCCGTGAAGGTGATCAGGGGCCAGTCGGTCACGTCCCCGCACCTCGCCGAGGAGTTCGCCAAGCGCTTCAAGCGCGAAGCGCGGATCACGGCACGTATCCAGCACCCGGGTGTGCCGCAGGTGTACGACGCGGTGCTGGACGACTCGTACGAGCATCTGTTCCTGGTGATGGAGCTGGTCGACGGAGTACCGCTGACCGGCTACATCCACCCCGAGAAGCCAAAGCCGCTGCCTGTCAGCTGGGCCGTGGCCGTCGCGGCGCAGGTGGCCACGGTGCTGTCGTACGCGCACGACGTGCCGGTGATCCACCGCGACCTGAAGCCGGGCAACATCCTCGTCTCGCGGGACGGGACGGTGAAGGTGCTGGACTTCGGCATCGCGGCCATCCTGCGGACCGACGTCACCAAGCTGACCGCGACCGGCAGCCCGATCGGGACGTACCAGTACATGTCGCCGGAGCAGGTGAGGGGCGGCCAGCTCACGCCGCAGGCCGACCTGTACGCGCTGGGGTGCGTGCTGCACGAACTGCTCAGCGGGCAGCTGGCGTTCACGGCGGACAGCGAGTTCCTGCTGATGTTCCAGCACGTGAACGCGGCTCCGACGCCGCTGCGGCAGCTGCGCGCCGACGTACCCGCCGAGTTGGAGGAGCTCGTACTGCACCTGCTGCGGAAGGCGCCCGAGGCGCGGCCCGCGGACGTGCAGGAGGTGTACGAGCGGCTGCGGCCCTTCCTTCCGGCAGCGGGTGAGCAGCCCGCGCAGCACGAGGCGGGGCCTGCCGGGACGCCCGATCCGACCGGCGTGTTCCGCCGCCCGTTCGCACCCCGCGCGCGGGCCGGAGCCGCCGCGCGGCCCGGCTCCGCGGTGCCC
>NZ_VCHX02000005.1 GCF_005768555.2 Streptomyces sporangiiformans | reverse complement strand
GAGGCTCCGGTCCCGGGCCGCTTCGCGGCCCGGGAGGGGGAGATCAGGCGGGCTTGCGGCCGAAGTCGGCCCAGGCCGAGGTGCCGGGCTGGACGGAGTGGGATTCGTCGGCGACGACCAGGTCGGCGGGGCGGGAGTCGTGCCGGCGGTGCTGGACGATCGACATCAGGTCCTCGGCGAACCGTCCGGCGGTCGCCGCCAGGCCGAGGGCGATGTCTACCTCACCGACGCCGACCAGGGCGGCGAGTTCGACGGCGGCGGCCATCTTCACCCGCATCCGGGAGGTGCCGGCCGCGGCGGCCTCGATCAGCCACGACTTGGCGCCGGGACCGAGGTCGAGGAATGCCTTCTCCGCTTCGTTGACGGGCTTCGGCCGGGGCTGGCGGGGGCCGCCGTCCATGCCCTGCGGGTGGTCGGGGTAGTGGGAGAGGTCGATCACCGGCCGTCCGGGCAGGGACAGTTGATGGCGGGCGACCTCCGTCAGACCCGCGGGACCCTGCATCCACTCGGGCCGGCGGACCAGGTGTGACGGTGTCCTGGTCGACGCCGTGGCCCGGACCGAGGACCCCGACATCGTCGCCGCGGGCGACTGCACGCGACAGTGGCACGGTTTCCTCGGCCGCAGCGTGCGGCTCGAGTCCGTTCAGAACCACTGACCAGGCCAGAATCGCGGCCCGGACCCTGTGCGGGAAGCCGACCGAACGCTTTACGGCGCCCTGGTTCTGGTCCGATCAGTACGACCATAGACTCCAGATGGCCGGCCTCCCGCAGGCGGGCGACACAGCTGTCGTCCGCGGCGACCCGTCATCGCACTCCTTCACAGTGGTTTATCTGCGTGATGGCGTGATCACCGGCCTGCACGCTGTCAACCGGCCGCGGGATTTCGCGGCCGGCCGGCAGCTCGTCGCGGCGCGGGCCGCCATGGCCCGAGGTGAAGCCGTCTCGGAAGACGTCCCGCTGTCCGAATCGATGAAGCAACACCAGTCCACCGTAGAAAGGCGTGCCTGACGTGCCAGTGATCAGGTTCATCGAGGCCGACGGAACACCGCACCCCGTGGAGGCCGTCGTCGGCCAGAGCCTCAAGCAAGCAGCACTTGACCATCTCGTGCCCGGCATCATCGGCGACTGCGGCGGCTGTGCTTCCTGCGGAACCTGCCACGCCTACATCGACGAGAAGTTCCTGCCGGTCCTCCCTCCGGCTGATGAAAACGAGGAGATGATCCTCGAGGGGGTACCGGCGCCACGCACCTCCAACAGCCGCCTCACCTGCCAAGTCCCTGTGACAGCCGAAATGGCCGGGATGGAAGTACACATTCCTGAGACCCAGTTCTAGGGACAGATCATGTCGCGAGTGCCCGGCGCTTGGTGGCCAACCATCTCTGAGCCAAACGGCCAACTGTCTTTGAGCGCAGCCCGGTCATCAGCGGTCGCGCCACCACCTCTGGCCAACTATCGCTGACGGCCACAGTTCCACCCGGCCGTGTGACCGTTCGCGACAGGTGGCGGACGTTCACGCTGGCTGTCGAAGGCCCCGAGTCGATCACCGGCGCTGCCGCGATTTGTCGAGATAGGTGACACCTGATCTTGATGGTTGACACCCAGGGCTTCGGTACAGTCGGGCGGCGTCCGATTTGCGTTGAAGTGAGGCCGACTTCGACAAGATCAAGACGGTTCACGCAACCGCCACACCATGAGGGACGGCGAACCGCCATCGTGCGAACCTGCCACCACTCTCCACCCCAGCCCTTGTTTAATCTATCGACTTTCGATAGATTCCCATCGTCATTCGATGGAAGGATGGGTCGTGGGAAAGCTGACAGTGCGCGCGCTGCGCGCCGTGCTCGTGGTGGTGCTCGCTGGCACCGTGTTCGTACAGGCAGGGATGGCGTGGGCGTTGGTCAGCGGGAGCGACCCGGAGGACGGGTCACTCCCGCTGACCCCGCTGCGCGTGATCACGATCCTGGGCATGGTGTCGGTCCAGGTCGCCCTGGTCTGCGTATGGCGGCTGGTGACGATGGTGCGACGCGGAACCGTGTTCTCCCACGCCGCCTTCCGGTATGTGGACGGCGTGATCGGCGCGATCGTGGCGGCTGCCCTCGTGTGGTTCGCGGTCACGGCCCTCAACGCGCCGGGCCAGCGGGCCGACCCGGGCGTCACCGTCATCATGGGCGGGATCGGCCTGGCCATCCTGGGGGTCGCGCTCATCGTGCTCGTGCTGCGGATGCTGCTCGCCCAGGCCGTCGCGCGCGACGTCGAAGCGGCGCAGATGCAGGCCGAGTTGGACGAGGTGATCTGATGCCGATCGCAGTCGACATCGACGTGATGCTGGCCAGGCGGAAGATGTCCGTAGGCGAGCTCGCGGACCGCGTAGGGATCACGCCCGCCAACCTGGCGGTACTCAAGAACGGCCGCGCCAAGGCGGTGCGCTTCGCGACGCTCGCCGCGCTCTGCGAGGTGCTCAAGTGTCAGCCGGGCGACCTGCTGCGCTGGGAGGCCGAGGATGCCGCAGGCGGATGACGTGCCCTTCCAAGGTCATGGAGTTCTCGACGTCCCGTGATCCGAATGGAAGACCGTGCCTGCCGACGCATCATCACCGATCCCGCCTGCCTCTTGACCAACTCCGCGAGCATCCCGGGGCCGTGCGGAGGAGATCCCGGGCCTGCTGGAGCGACTGGCCGAGTTACCCGACCCTCGCGATCCGCGCGGCACGGCACGCTCGCTGGTGGCGTGCCCGGTTCGGGTCTCGGATCCGCCAAGCTCGAACTCACCCGCCGCCAGGCCCTCGAACTCACCCCTCGCGGCATCCGGGTCAACACGTCAGTCCCGGCTACGTGTGGACCGAGGTACTCGACCGCGCCGCCGATGGCGACCGCGACAAGTGGGACCCGATTCGGGGCGCCGCCTGCCCCTGGGCCGCTGCGCCGAGCCGCACGAGGTGGCCGACGTGATCGCGTTCCTAGCCTCCTCGGCCGCTTCGTTCGTAACCGGTGGCGAGGTTTGCGGACCAACGCGGCATGTCATGACGCCGTGCCGGCCGCAGCGCTGTCGCGCAGAAAGCCCGCGAAGGCCTGGGCGGCAGGGGTGAGAACGTGGTCGCTCATGCGGACAAGGAGGATGCGGCGCACCGGAGCGGGGGGTTGCAGCGGCAAGACACTGACGCCGCCTCGGATGCCTTCCAGGGCCAGGGTGGGGGCGAGGGCGACGCCGATGCCGGTGGCGACCATGGCCTGGGCCTCCTGGTAGTCGTGGGCCTCGTAGGCGATCTGCGGCTCGAAGCCGGCCGCGCGGCAGCTGCGGGCGAGGGCCTCGGCCACCGGGTGGTTCTCGGCGCGGGTGATCCACGGGTCGTTCGCGAAGTCGGCGAGGGCGGCCGAACGGCGGCCGGCGAGGGGGTGGTTCTGGCTGACGAGGAGGGCCGGGGGGTCGTCGACGACTGAGGAGACGACGATGTCCTCGCGGTCGATGCGGTTCCAGTCGTAGTCCCACATCAGGGACATCTCGATTTCCCGGTTCTCCAACATCGCCCACAGGCCCGCGATGCGGGCACTGCGCACCGTCAGTCGTACGTCGGGGTGCGCTTCCCGGAAGGCGATCACGGCCCGGGGGAGGAGAGATGCACCGACAGTGGGGAAGGTTCCGATACGGAGGGTGCCCGCGCGCAGTCCCGCGAAGTCGGCCAGCTCGTTCTCCGCGGCCGTCAGTTCGCGCTCGATCCGCTCCCCGCGCTCGGCCAGAGCGCGTCCCGCGTCGGTGAGCGTGACGCCTCGCGCATGACGCTCGAACAAGGGCTGCCCGGCCTCCGCCTCCAAACGGCTGACCTGCTGGGACACCGCTGACGGCGTGTAGTTGAGAGCCCGTGCGGTCGCGGTGACCGAGCCCCGGCGAGCGACCTCTGTGAAGAGCAGGATGCGCCGGACGTCGAGCACCGCCCCACCTCCAGCGTTAATTCCAACTTAATACCCCTGCAGATTTCCGAGATTGTACTTCACGCTCTCCGCGCCCACTGTGGATCGCACCACGCACGGAAGTGCCGTCGGGGTTTCCACGAGGAGTCTGTTGTGTTGCGTCTGCAGGGCGAGATGATCCGCGGAGGAACCAGCAAGTGCTGGATCTTCGGCCACCACGATGTGGTGGCGACCGGCGTGGACGCCGACACCCTGCTGCTCGCCGCCTACAACGCCGCCGACCCCCGCCAGATCGACGGCGTCGGCGGCGCCTCCTCCACCACCTCCAAGGCCGCGATCGTCCAGATATCGGCTGAGCCGGGCATC
The DNA here is from genome assembly GCF_005768555.2 of Streptomyces sporangiiformans. Classification (GTDB taxonomy): domain Bacteria; phylum Actinomycetota; class Actinomycetes; order Streptomycetales; family Streptomycetaceae; genus Streptomyces; species Streptomyces sporangiiformans. The sequence continues at coordinate 22,397 of NZ_VCHX02000005.1, read as the reverse complement.
GACGTCGAGTACGCCTTCGCACAGGTCGGTATCGGTGACGAGCGCGTGGAGTGGACCAGCAACTGCGGCAACTGCGCCACCGCCGTCGCCCTGTACGCCGTCCACAACGGCCTGGTGCGGATCACGTCGGACTCCACCACGGTGCGGATGGTCAACGTCAACACCGGGGCCCGCCTCAGCGGCACCATCCCCACCCCGGGACGTACGGTCACGGACGAGGGCACGGCCGCGGTGCCGGGCACGGCCGCGCTCGGTGTGCCGGTTCTGCTCGGCTTCGAGGACCCGGCGGGTTCGACCACGGGACGCGCCCTGCCGACCGGCCGCACCCTGGACACCCTGACGGGGCCCACCGGTCCGGTCGAGGCGTCCCTCGTCGACGCCGGCGCCCCGGCCGCGCTGTTCGAGGCCAAGGCGTTCGGTCTCCAAGGCACCGAATTCCTGGCCGAGTTCGCCGCGGCGGTACCCGCGCTCACCGTGCTGCGTCGTCAGGCCGCCCTGGCCATGGGCCTGGCCAAGGAGAACGATCCCGTCAGCCACGCCGTGCCGAAGGTCGGCGTCGTCGCCCGCCCTTCCGCCTACCGCACCACCGACGGCACCCCGGTCGGACAGGACGAGTACGACCTGGCCGTCCGCATGGTGTCGATGCACGCCCCACATCCGGCGATCGGTCTCACTTCCGCCGTCGCCCTGGCCACCGCAGCCGCCACCCCCGGCACCCTCGCCCACCGCGTCGCCCGGCAGACCGCCGACGGCACGCTGCGCCTGGGCACCCCCGCAGGCGTCATCACCGCCCAAGCCGTCCCCGCCGCGGAGGGCGCGTCCCCCACGGTGCTGCTGCACCGCGCCGCCCGCCGCATCGTCCGAGCCGAACTCCTCGTTCCCGTCCTGGAAGGACGCCCCGCATGAGCCGCAACGACGCCGCCCCGGGCACCGTCACCGCTCCACCGCGCCGCATCCGCCGATTGCTGTCCCTGCTCTACGTCCAGTGCCTGATCGGCGTCCTCGCCGGGGCCGTCGCCGGCTGGCTGTGGCCGTCCTTCGGAGCCGAACTCAAGCCCCTGGGCGACGGCTTCATCGCCCTGGTACGCATGATGATCGCGCCGGTCATCTTCTGCACCGTCGTCCACGGCATCGCCTCGATGGGCAACGCGCGTGCCGTCGGCCGGGTCAGCCTCAAGGCGCTGATCTACTTCGAGATCCTGACCACCGTCGCCATGGTGATCGGCCTGGTCGTCGTCAACGTCGTCCAGCCCGGCAGCGGACTGCACGTCGATCCCTCCACCCTCTCCACCGAGGGCCTGCCGCCGGAGGCGACAGAGAGCCACGAGAGCTTTGCCGCGTTCACGCTCGCCATCATTCCTGACACCCTGATCAGCGCGCTGACCGGCCACGACATCCTGCCGGTGCTTCTGGTCTCGGTGCTGTTCGGTTTCGGCCTCAACGCCAGCGGCGCGGCGGGCCTGGGGATCACCCAGGGCATCGAGAAGTTGTCCAAGGTCCTCTTCACGCTCATCCGCTGGATCATGCGGCTGGCCCCGATCGGCGCCTTCGGCTCCATGGCCTTCACCATCGGCAACTACGGTCTGGACACCCTGCGTCACCTCTTCCTGCTGGTCGGCTCCTTCTGGCTCACCGCCCTGTTCTTCGTCCTGGTCGTCCTCGGTACGGTCATGCGCATCAACGGCCTGCGCCTGCTGCCCTTCCTCCGCTACATCAAGGAAGAGCTGTTGATCGTCCTGGGCACCTCGTCCAGCGAGCCGGTGCTGCCGCGCATGATGGCCAAACTGCAGCACGCGGGCGCCTCCAAGCCGGTCGTCGGCATCACGCTGCCTGCCGGGTACTCCTTCAACCTCGACGGCACCGCGATCTACCTGACCATGGGCGCGGTGTTCCTCGGCCAGGCACTCGGCATCGACCTCAGCCTCACCGAGCAACTGTCGATGCTCGCCGTCATGCTGCTCACTTCCAAGGGCGCGGCCGGCGTCACCGGCTCCGGCTTCATCGCCCTGGCCGCGACCCTCAGCGCCGTTCCGCACGTACCCGTCGCCGCCCTGGCGCTCATCTTCGGCATCGACCGCTTCATGTCCGAGGCCCGCGCCCTGACCAGCGTCGTCGGCAATGGCGTCGCCACCCTGGCGGTGGCCAAGTGGGAGGGGCAACTCGACGAGGACCGTGCCAAGGCCGTCCTCCGTGGCGAGATCCCGTACACCTCCGCTCCCGAGGGCGACCACTCCCCCGAACCGCAGGTCGATCCCGCATCCGGCGTGAAGCCCGAGGATGGCGAGGAGGCCGAGGAGGCCGACTCGACGGCAGCGGCCGGAAAGGACCGTGACCCCGTGGCTGCCGCCGGCTGACGTACTCCCACACAGCCGGTCCGGAGCCTGTGCTCCGGACCGGCCCCTTCTCGTGATCAGGAGGACCCGCACTTATGGCAGCACCCTGGGACGTCATCGTGGTCGGTGGCGGAAACGCCGGCTTCTGCGCCGCGCACAGCGCCCGCCAGGAGGGAGCCCGAGTCCTCGTACTGGAAAAGGCCCCACGGCAATGGGCCGGTGGCAACTCCTACTTCACCGCCGGCGCCATGCGTACCAGCCACGGCGGACTCGCCGATCTAAAGGACCTCCTCGAACCGTCCGCGCAGGACCGCTTCCCCCTCACCGACCTCGACCCGTACACCGGCGACGACTTCCTCGACGACTTGGTCAGGGTGACGCGCGGGCGCACCGACACCGGCCTCGCGCGGATTCTGGTCGGCGAGTCCCGCGCGACGATGGACTGGCTGCGCGACCTGGGTCTGCGGTTCGAGCTGATGTACCACCGGCAGGCGTACGAGGTGGACGGCCGCCACCGCTTCTGGGGCGGTCTGGCGGTCGGCGTGGCCGGCGGCGGCAGGGGGATGATCGAGCAGCATCTGGCGGCCGCCGAACGCGCCGGTGTGCACCTGCGCTTCGACGCCCCCGTCATCCGCCTGGCCATCGCATCCGAGGGCACTGTCCAAGGCGTAGTGCTCGCCGGCGGAGACGTACTGGAATCCAGCGCCGTGGTCCTCGCCGCCGGCGGATTCGAGGCCAACCCGCAGATGCGCGCCGCCCATCTCGGCCCCGGCTGGGACCTGGCCCTGGTCCGTGGCACCCCCTACAACACGGGCGACGGCGTCCGCATGGCCCTCGACGCCGGTGCTCAGCCGTACGGCCACTGGAGCGGCTGCCATGCCGTCGCCTGGGACGCGGGAGCACCGCCCACCGGCGACCGCGAGCTCACCAACCAACTCACCCGCGGCGGCTACCCGTTCGGCATCGTGGTCAACACCGACGGCCGCCGCTTCGTCGACGAGGGTGCGGACTTCCGCAACTACACCTACGCCAAGTACGGCGCCGAGATCCTCCGGCAGCCCGGAGGCACCGCCGTCCAGATCTTCGACGCCAAGGCCGCGCGGGTGCTGCGTCCCGAGGAGTACGCCTCGAAGAACGTCACCGGCGTCACCTCCGGCAGCGTGCGAGGGCTGGCCCGGGAGCTCGGCATCGACGAGGACCAACTCGCCTCCACGGTGGAGGAGTTCAACGCAGCGATCACCGGCGGCCCGTTCGACCCGACAGTCAAGGACGGCAGCCGCACCGAGGGGATCGCACCACCCAAGTCCAACTGGGCCCAGCCCCTCGACACTCCTCCCTACACCGCCTACCCGGTCACCTGCGGCATCACGTTCACTTTCGGCGGCCTGCGCGTCGACCCCGACGCACGCGTCCTCGACACCCGCGGACTGCCCGTCCCAGGACTCCACGCTGCGGGTGAACTCGTCGGCGGACTCTTCTACTTCAACTATCCGGGCGGCTCGGGGCTGACTGCCGGGTCGGTGTTCGGCCGCAGGGCCGGCCACTCCGCGGCGGCCGCTGCGGCAGGTCGGGCCGGGTGAGTCCGATCAGCCCGAGCCGGACGGCCAGTTAGTCGCCAGGCATGGTGCGCGAGCCACCTGATTCAGTCGGCGCCGTCGGCCCGGAGGAGCAGGTCGAGCAGCCCGGGGAAGCGCGCGTCGAACTCCTCGCGGCGCAGACGGTTGACCCGCTTGGGTCCCTGGTCGCGCTGTTCCCAGGCCCGCGCCACGCAGGACCGAGAAGTGGTGACTGAGCGCGGCCTTGCCGACCGGCACGTCGAAGCTGCCGCAGCTGCGCGTCCAGTCGACGGAGCCAGCGAGCTCGCGGATCAGCTGGATGCGCACGGGATCAGCGAGCGCGGACAGCGCGGTCAGCACGTAAACCTCCTCGGGATCCGCATGTACCGGCGCGACGCGGTGACTGCCGCCCGCAGCCTGGTTTGTCATGCCCCTCTCCTCGCCATGCACGGCCTCTGTGGGACACCCCACAGGAGTGATCCAGCGGCTTGCCGAGTGTTCGATGAGCATCTTACAGTCCGAGTGTTCGCTTTCCATTGAACAATGATCGAAGGGTGCGTTCCGCTATGCGCGCAGTCGAGTTCCAGGAGTACGGCGACCCCGAGGTGCTGAAGGTCGTGCAGACCGAAACCCCCGAGCCCGGGCCGGGCCAGGTCACCATCGACGCCGTCTATGTGGGCGTGAACTTCGCGGACCTCAAGGCGCGCGCCGAGGGCTACCGGGTGGAATCGCTGCCCTTCCGCCCGGGCCTGGAGGTCTCCGGCCGGATCCGGGCCGTCGGCCCCGGCGTCGAGGGGCTGCACCCGGGGCAGGAAGTCGCCGCCCTGGTCAACAGCGGCGCGTACGCGGAGGTGGTCGTCGCCGAGACCGCCACCGTGTTCCCGCTCACCGAGGGCCTGGACCTGCGGACCGCGGCCACACTCCCCACCGTGCTGCCGACCGCGCACGCCTTGCTCCACGAGGTCGGGCAACTGCGCGCCGGACAGAGCGTGCTGGTACACGGCGCAGCGGGAGGTATCGGCACGGTGGCCGGACAGCTGGCCCGGGCGGCGGGCGCCGGCGCGGTGTACGGCGTGGTCTCCTCCACGGCCAAGGCCGGGCACGCCCTCAAGCACGGCTACGACGAGGTGTTCACCACCGACTCCTTCCCCGACGACGCCCGCCGCGCCACCGGCGGCAGGGGGGTCGACCTGATACTCGACCCGGTGGGCGGCGACACCCTTCGCCGCGGCCTCGACACGCTGGCCGTCTTCGGACGCCTGGTGTCCTTCGGCAACGCGAGCGGAGCCGAGCCCTGGCACGTCGGACAGCCCGAGCTCTACGCCCAGGGCCGTTCGGTCGCGGGCTTCTCCGTCCTGGCTCTCGCGCAGTCGGCATCCGAGGCACTGCGCTCACTCACCGAACGCGCCTTCCGCAAGGTCACCGACGGCACCGTGACCCTGCCGGTCACCGCGGAGTTCCCCCTGTCCAACGCGTCCGAAGCCCACCGGCTGATGGGCGGACGCACATCGACGGGCAAGCTGCTGCTGCGGGTGGCCGACTGAACACAGCCGCCCATCGTCACGTGCCCAAAAACGACAGGAACTCGGGCAAAGGAATGAAGGAGAGCAGCGTGAACCGCGGGGCCCGTTCGCCATCGCCCTCGCCGGATCACGACGGGCGGCCGACCTACTGCCCGCATGCCTGGCGGCCGGGGGCGTCCTCCTGCTCAGCGGAGGTGGCGTCCCCCTCGACCCGGGCGGCCTCGCCCTGGCCGCGGTGGCGGCGTGCTGCTGGGCCGGCTACATCCTCGTCTCCTCCCCCATGGCGCGACACCTCAGCGGCGGCGCGGGCCTGGCGCTTGCGGTGCTGTGGGCCGCACTGCTGAGCGCCCCGTACGGCGTCGCCCACGCGGGGAGCGCGCTACTGGACCCACATGTGCTGTGGGTAGCCGCCAGCGTGCTGCCGTACTCGCTCAACCTGGAGGCGCTGCGCCGGACTCCCCCTCGCGTGTTCGGCGTGCTGACGAGTGCTACGCACGCTACAGCGCGGCAGACGACTCGCTGGTGCCTTATTTCGCCCACAAGTTCGGCGCAACCGGAGCTTAGGCCGACCGCGCGCCAAGATGGTCCGCAGTCGCGACGTGTACACGGCCGAGCTCATCGACATGGCATCGACGCTGTGGGTACGACTCCGGCTCCGCAACGCCGTTGAACAAGCTCACCGCGTTTCATCAGCAAGGTGACGAGACCAGTGCGTGCCGATCGTCCGACCGCAGCTCGGCCACGGCGACGGGCCCCACCGCGACGCCGTCAGCGGACGCCTAGGACTTGTCCGGCCGATCATGTCACTGCCCCGTGCCCCGAGTCGTTGTTGTGGACATGGGGCGGGGTGATCTGACGGATGACGAGTGGGAACGGCTGCGGCCGTTCCTGCCGGTCAGCAACGGTCGTTGTGACCGGTGGCGGAGTCATCGACAGGTGATCGACGGGATCCTGCACCGGGTTTGGACCGGAGTTTCGAGGAACTGGGCCGGCCGGCTCATCCATCTTCCGTGCCAGGTGCGTGGCGGCACCCGGTCCGTCAGGTCTACGGGAGCCGGGCGGCGACGTATTCGGTGAGGTCGAGCAGGCGGTTGGTGTAGCCCCACTCGTTGTCGTACCAGCCGAAGACCTTGACCAGTTCGCCGTGCGCCTGGGTCAGTGGGGCGTCCAGGACGCACGAGGCGGGGTCGCCGACCACGTCGCGGGAGACGATCGGGGCGTCGGAGACTCGCAGGATGCCCTTCAGCGGCCCGTCGGCGGCCTCCCGGAAGGCGGCGTTGACCTCGTCCGCGGTCACGGGCCGGTCGAGGATCACGCTCAGGTCGGTCAGGGAGCCGTCCTCGACGGGGACTCGTACGGCGATTCCGTCGAGGGTGCCGGACAGTTCCGGCAGGACGAGGCCGACGGCGCGGGCGGCGCCGGTGCTGGTGGGGATGATGTTGACGGCGGCTGTGCGGCCCCGGCGGAGGTCCTTGTGCGGGCCGTCGAGGACCACCTGGTCGTTGGTGTAACCGTGAATGGTGGTCATCAGGCCTTTGGCGAGGCCGAAGTGCTCGTCCAGCACCTTCACCATGGGCGCCACGCAGTTGGTGGTGCACGAGGCGTTGGAGACGACGTGGTCCCGCTCCGGATCATACGTGCCTTCGTTGACGCCCATGACGACGGTGGCGTCAACTCCCTTGCCTGGGACGGAGAGCAATACCTTGCGTGCGCCCGCCGTCAGGTGCAGGCCGGCCTGCTCGCGGGTGCGGAAGCGGCCGGTCGACTCGATGACGACGTCCACTCCGAGGTTCGCCCAGTCCAGCTCGGCCGGGTCACGCTCGGCGGTCACGGCGACGCGGTGCCCGTCCACGGTCAGTGAGACGTCGTCGTGTTCGACGGTGCGGCCGAGGCGCCCATACGTCGAGTCGTACTCCAGTAGGTGGGCCAGTGCCGCCGGCGAGGCGAGGTCGTTGACCGCCACGACCTCGACCGGTGTGCCGGTACCGGTCTCCGCGCGCTCCAGCACGCAGCGCAGGTAGTTGCGTCCGATGCGGCCGAAGCCGTTGATGCCCACGCGCACGCTCATGTCCGTCGTCCTCCCGATCGGTGCCCGGTTGTGTTCCGGAGTGCGCTGCCAGCCTGCGCGCGGGGGAGGAGGAGGGGCATGGGCCGTACGGGGGCGAGGCAAGGGACGTTCGGCCCAGCGCACCGCACGGCATCCCTGAGGCTCGCGGACCGCACGGCATCCCCGAGGCTCAGTGTCCGTTCTGCTTCAACCTGTCCTGGGCCTGGCTCGCGATGACCGCGGCCTGGATGCGCCGCTCCACGCCGAGCTTGGCCAGCAGACGGGAGATGTGGTTCTTGACGGTCTTCTCGGCGAGGTAGAGCCGCTGGCCGATCTGGCGGTTGGTCAGGCCCTCACCGATCAGGGCGAGGATCTCCCGCTCACGGTCGGTCAAGTTCGGCAGGCCGTCGTCGGGTTCCGGTTCCTTGCTCTGCTCGCCACGGAGACGGGCCATCAGCTTGGTGGTGGCGCTGGGGTCCAGCAGAGACTGGCCCCGGGCCACCGTGCGTACGGCCGACACGAGGTCCGAGCCCTGGATCTGCTTCAGGACGTACCCGGAAGCCCCTGCCATGATCGAGTCCAGCAGGGCCTCCTCGTCGTCGAACGAGGTCAGCATCAGGCAGGCCAGCTCCGGCATGCGAGAGCGCAGCTCCCGGCACACGCTCACGCCGTCTCCATCCGGCAGGCGTACGTCGAGCACCGCCACCTGGGGGCGCAGCGCGGGAACCCGCACGAGGGCCTGTTCGACAGTGCCGGCCTCGCCGATCACCGTGATGTCCGGCTCGTCGTTCAGCAGGTCGCGCACCCCGCGTCGTACCACCTCGTGGTCGTCCAGCAGGAAGACCTGGATCGGGGTCTCGGGGGTGGGCTGCTCACTGTCCGCCATCGACGGCTCCTGTCCCTGCGTGGTCTGTCTCCTGCACCGGAATTCTCCCGGTGGACGTCACCGGTCTGTCACCGGTCCTCGCCTGTTCGAGATCCTGCGTGATCCTGGGCCGAACGGCCAGGGCCGGTCGGCCCTCCTTTCCCGGACGTCCCGGGCTTCTCGAGGGGCTCGTTCCGTTGACTGCCCGGTGCGGCCGCCACCGAACGGGGCGAGCCTTCTGCGACAGGCCGGAAGCCCAGGGCCGGACGGTCAGGGCCGGACGGTCAGGGTCGGGGCCGTCCGGCCCATGGAAGCGCATACACCCCGCCGTGACGCTCAGGACGAAAAGGCGGCGCGCATCGCCGCGGCCCGTCGTACCGAACACGGAGGTCTCCATGAATCGCCCCATCACCGTTGGTCTGGACGGCTCCCCCGCGAGCCTGGCGGCGGCCGACTGGGCCGCAAGTGAGGCCGGGCGCCGCGCTCTGCCGCTGCGACTGGTCCACGCCTGGATCTGGCAGCCGCACGACGTGCCCGTCACGCAGGACCTGGACACCCAGAAGCAGTGGGCCCACAGCTTCCTGCGTGAGGCCGAGCAGGAGCTGCGCGAGCGGTACCCGGGGCTGACCATCGGCAGCGGGCTGATCGCCGACACCGCGACGCAGGTGTTGCTGGACCAGGCGGAGGAGGCCGAGATGCTGGTGCTGGGCTCCAGCGCACATGGCGCCGTCGCCGGATTCCTGCTTGGTTCCGTCGGGCAGCAGGTGCTCGCCCGGGCGAAGAACCCGGTGGTCATGGTGCGGGCGAAACCGGGCTCAGCCTCTGAGCGCGACGGCGGCCAAGTGGTCGTCGGGCTCCGGGACCTGAGCGAGCGACCCGATCGCCTGCTGGAGTTCGCCTTCGGCGCGGCCGCCGCTCGCGGGACCGCCTTGCGCGCCGTCCACGCACCTGACCTGCCATCGCTGTACGGCTACGGACCCGCCGTCGGGCGGTTGGCCAGTCGGGAAGGAGGTATCACTGGGCAGGCGGAGCAGGCGCTGGCTCACGCGCTCCAGCCGTGGCGGGAGAAGTACCCCCAGGTCCCGGTCGCTCACACCGTCGATCTCGCCAACGCCTCCGGCGTCGTGCTGAGGGCCGCCGCGCAAGCCGGGCTCGTGGTCGTCGGCCGCAAGGTGCACCGTCCCTCGCTCGGCATGCGCATCGGGCCGGTCACCCACGCCGTACTGCACCACGCCGCCGCCCCCGTCGCGGTCGTCCCGCACGGCTGAGGGCCGGTTTCCGCACGGCTTGAGGGCCGGTTTCCGCACGGCTTGAGGGCCGGTTTCCGCACGGCTTGAGGGCCGAGCGGCCCCACCACCAAGGACATCCGGTACCTGCCGTCGCGCCGGTGCGCCACCCGACCCTGGAGCCGCACCGTACCGACAGACAAATCTGAGGAGCATCACATGAAGGCAGCAGTCGTCCGGTCCTTCGGCCAGCCGCTGGTGATCGAGGAGCGGCCCGACCCGGAGCCCGGCCCCGGCCAGGTCCGTATCCGCGTCGAGGCGTCCGGACTGTGCCACACCGACATCCACGCCGCCCACGGCGACTGGCCCGTCAAACCCAACCCCCCGTTCATCCCCGGCCACGAGGGCGTCGGCATCGTCGAAGCGCTCGGGGACGGCGTGACGCACCTGGCCGTCGGCCAGCGGGTGGCCGTGCCCTGGCTGGGCTGGGCCTGCGGGCGGTGCGAGCACTGCCTCTCCGGCTGGGAGACGCTGTGCGAGCAGCAGCAGAACACCGGCTACAGCGTGGACGGCGGGTACGCCGAGAAGATGCTCGCCCCGGCCGACTTCGCCGCTCCCGTCCCCGACGGCATCGACCCGCGCGACGCCGCCCCGCTGACCTGCGCCGGCGTGACCACGTACAAGGCACTCAAGGTCGCCGGCGTCCGCCCGACCCAGCTGGTGGCGATCTCCGGCGTCGGCGGCCTCGGACACCTCGCCGTGCAGTACGCGAAGATCGCCGGAGCCACCGTCGCCGCGATCGACGTCACCGACGACAAGCTCGAACTCGCCCGCGAGCTCGGCGCCGACATCCTCATCGACGCCCGAACGGAGGACCCCGCTGAGGTCCTCAAGCAGCACGGCGGCGCCCACGCCGCCATCGCGCTGGCCGTCAACGAGCAGGCATTCGCCTCCGTCTACGGCGGACTGCGCCGCGGTGGCAAGCTGGTCATGGTCGCCCTGCCCGCCGGCGGAACCATCCAGGTACCGATCTTCGGCACCGTCCTGAACGGCACCTCCGTCATCGGTTCTATCGTCGGTACCCGCCAGGACCTGGACGAGGTGTTCCAGCTCCACGCCGCCGGACGGACGAAGGTGATCTACGAGACCCGGCCGCTCGACTCTGTCAACGAGTCCATCGCCGAGGTCCTGAAGGGCCAGATCAAGGCACGCATTGTCTTCGAGATGTGACCCGACCGAACCTGTCCGCCGCGCGTCGTCCGCCGCCCGGCCACGACGCCCGGCGGACGCGACCGGGCCCCACAAAAGTTCCCCTGGGGACGCAGGACGAAAGGGCACACCGTCATGGACCGTTACGTGTACGACTTCACCGCGGGCGGCCGTGACATGGCCGACCTGCTCGGCGGCAAGGGCGCCAACCTGGCCGAGATGACCCGGATGGGCCTGCCCGTGCCGCCTGGCTTCACCGTCACCACAGAAGCATGCCGCGCCTTCCTGGCCGCCGGCACCGAGCCGGACGGTTTGGCCCGCGAGATCTCCGATCATCTGACGGTTCTGGAGGAGGCCGCAGGGCGGCGGCTGGGGCAGCCGGACGACCCGCTGCTGCTGTCCGTCCGGTCCGGGGCCCGGTTTTCCATGCCCGGCATGATGGAGACGATCCTCGACATCGGCCTGGGCGACGAGTCCGTGCTCGGGCTGGCGAAGTCGTCCGGGAACGAGCGCTTCGCCTGGGACTCCTACCGCCGGCTTGTGCAGATGTTCGGCAGCACCGTCATGAGGGTCGACAGCACGTTGTTCGAGAACGCCCTGGCCCGTCTCAAGGACGCCAGCGGTGCAGCGGACGACCTGGGCCTGGACGCGGCCGATCTGGCCGGGCTCGTCGAGATCCACAAGGAGCTGATCCGCCAGGAGACGGGCGAGTACTTCCCGCAGTCCCCGGCCGAGCAGCTGCGCCGGGCGGTCCTGGCCGTCTTCGAGTCCTGGAACGGCGAACGCGCCCGCCTCTACCGCCGTCGCGAGCACATCCCCGACGACCTGGGCACCGCGGTCAACGTGCAGACCATGGTGTTCGGCAACCGCGGCCCCGACTCCGGCAGTGGCGTCGCCTTCACCCGCGACCCGGCCACGGGCCGCCCCGGCCTGTACGGCGACTACCTGTCCAACGCCCAGGGCGAGGACGTCGTCGCCGGCATCCGCAACACCGTCCCGCTGACCGACCTGGAGCACCTGGATCCGCCGTCGTACACGCAACTGCGCGACCATCTGCGCACGTTGGAGTCCCACTACCGAGACCTCTGCGATATCGAATTCACCATCGAGCGCGGCCGGTTGTGGATGCTGCAGACCCGGGTCGGCAAGCGCACCGCCGAGGCCGCGTTCGCCATCGCCGCGGAGCTCGTCGACGAGGATCTGATCACCCCGGTCGAGGCCCTGGCGCGTGTCAGCGGGGACGGGCTGGCCCGGCTGATGTTCCCCCGGTTCGACACCTCGGCCGTCGGCCACGCGCTCGCGCACGGCATCCCGGCCTCGCCGGGCGCCGCCGTCGGTGCCGCGGTGTTCGACTCGGCCGAGGCGGTACGACGCGCTGCCGCCGGGGAGAAGGTCGTCCTCGTACGGCAGGAGACCACCCCCGACGACCTGCCCGGCATGGTCGCGGCCCAGGCCGTGCTGACCAGCCGCGGCGGCAAGACCAGCCACGCGGCCGTGGTCGCCCGCGGCATGGGCAAGGTCTGCGTCTGCGGGGCCGAAGACATGACCGTGGACACGCAGGGACGCCGCTTCACCGTGGGCGCCACCACCGTCGAGGAGGGCACGGTCATCTCCGTCGACGGCACCGAAGGCGCCGTCTACCCGGGCGCGGCTCCGCTGGTCGACTCCGCTGTGATGCGGTACTTCGAGACAGGCGGGCAGGGTGAACGGTCGGACGAGCTGGTCGACGCCGTGGCCCGCGCCATGCAACAGGCCGACGGCGTACGGAGGTTGGGCGTGCGGGCGAACGCCGACACACCCGAGGATGCCGCCCGTGCCCGCCGGTTCGGCGCCGAGGGCATCGGGCTGTGCCGCACCGAGCACATGTTTCTCGGCGACCGGCGGCAGCTGGTCGAGGCGATGATCCTGGCCCGCACCGACGCCGACCGCGAGCGGGCCCTGGACGCGCTGCTGCCGCTGCAGCGGCAGGACTTCATCGGCATCCTGGAGGCGATGGACGGCCTGCCGGTCACGATCCGCCTCCTCGACCCGCCGCTGCACGAGTTCCTGCCGGACCGCACTGAACTCGCCGTACGCCTCGCAGCGGCCGAGGCACACGGCACACCGCCCAGCGCGCACGACGCCGAACTGCTGGACGCGGTGAACCGCATGCACGAGGAGAACCCGATGCTCGGCCTGCGCGGCGTACGCCTGGGGCTGGTGGCGCCGGGACTGGTGGCCATGCAGGTACGGGCGATCGCCGAGGCGGTCGTGGAACGCAAGCGGGCGGGCGGGGATCCGCGTGCGGAGATCATGGTGCCGCTGATCGACACGGTCGAGGAACTGCGGATCGTGCGTGAGGAGGTGGAGCAGGTGCTGGCCGGGGTCTCCAAGGCTTCGGGCGTGCCCGTCGAGTGCCCGGTCGGAACGATGATCGAGCTGCCCCGGGCCGCGCTCACCGCGGGCCAGATCGCCGCGGAGGCGGAGTTCTTCTCCTTCGGTACGAACGACCTGACCCAGACCACCTGGGGCTTCTCCCGGGACGACGTCGAGGCGGCGTTCTTCTCCGCCTACCTCGACAAGGGCATCTTCAAGGTGTCCCCGTTCGAGACGATCGACCGCGATGGCGTGGGCCGGCTGGTCCACATCGCTGTCGCCGAAGGCCGTGCGGCGCGGCCAGACCTGAAGATCGGCGTCTGCGGCGAGCACGGCGGTGACCCGGACTCCGTGCACTTCTTCCACGGTGTGGGACTGGACTACGTCTCCTGCTCGCCGTTCCGGGTTCCGGTCGCCCGCCTGGAGGCCGGACGGGCCGCACTCCCCGAGACGGAGACGAGCGACAGCAGGTGAGGGCGCCCTGGGCATAGCTCTCGGCCCCCGTACCGACCCGAACAGTGGGGCAGGTGGGCCCTCGACGCGAGGACGCTCGGCCCTGCCCCGGCAGGCATCTGGGCGGGAGCATGAAGAGACAGCGGAAGGCCGAGTTCCGGGGACCGTCCGAAGGACGGCGACGGGCGCTCCGGCCACGGGGCCCGTGCCCGTGCGTTCCGGCCCTCGATGCCCATCGCAGGCCGCTGAGCTCCTGCTGGGTCAGACCCGCAGGCCCGGCACAACAGAACTCCGTCGCGCCCCGCTCGTGGACGCCGGACGAGGAAGGGAGTGGGCGTGATGACCCGCATCGTCGGCGAGGTGATGACCCGGGAGGTCGTCGAAGCGCGCCGCGAGACATCGTTCAAGGACGTGGCACGGCTGCTGGACCGGCACCGGATCAGCGGGCTGCCCGTCGTGGACCACGACGACAAGGTCCTGGGCGTGATCTCCGAGACCGACCTGATCCACGGCCAGGCGGCCCGGTCCACACCGGGCCGGGAACGGCGGCTCCGGCTGCCCGCACTGCGCCGCGCCACTCGTCACACAGCCGCCGTCGCGCGTGCCACAACCGCCGAGGACCTGATGTCGAGGCCCGCGATCACAGTGCATCCGGAACAGTCCGTCGCGGACGCCGCCCGCGTGATGGAACGCCACCACGTCGAACGTCTCCCGGTCGTGGACGAGGAGGACCGGCTGATCGGCATCGCCACCCGCCGCGACCTGCTGCGCGTCTTCCTGCGCACGGACGAGGAGATCCGCCAGGACGTGCTCGACGTGCTGACCCGCACCATGGGCCTGCTGCCCCACACCGTGATCGTGTCGGTCAGGGACGGCATGGCCACACTGGAAGGACGGCTGGAACTCCGCAGCGCCATCCCACAGGCCATCCGGCAGACGTGGCGGGTCGACGGAGTGGTCGGTGTCGTCAACAGCCTCACGTTCCGCATCGATGACACCCGCCCGCCCGAGAAGCACCCGTCACACAGGATCAAGCACCACTGGCTGCCCGAGCGCTGACCTCGGGCGGTGCGGGCTGAGGCGGGGTGGAGCGGGGGCGTGCGCGGGAACCCCCATCGGGGTGACCGGTCGGATGCTCTTTCGTCGCCACGCCACCAGCCGTCGCAGACCTGCGGCCGAGCGACAGCGGGTCCGTGCGAAACCCCGCGCGTGGGCCGCCCGGTCCGGCGGATTCGGGGCCGACCGGTCCGGCCGATTCGGGGCCGACCGGTCCGGCCGATTCGGGGCCGACCGGTCCCTGGCCAGGGACCGAAAGGACCTGGGGGACGGAACCAGGTCAGAGAGAAGCTGCTGGTGGGAACGGCACCGATCCCTCACGGTGCTGCTCCCGACAACCGGGCCGCCGCCACTGCGGCTTCAGTTCTCGACGACGGAGGCGCACCCATGACCCGCCACGACGACCGATCCGCGACCGAGGCCACGGCCACCGCCGCCGTGCCGTCCGACATCGCCATCGGCGTGGACCGGCTGGTGACGGCCGGTCTCAAGGCGCTCGACGACTACGACGCCCTCACCCAGGAGCAGGTCGACCACATCGTCAACAAGGCCTCGGTCGCCGCCCTGGACCAGCACACCGCGCTGGCCCGCCTCGCGGTGGAGGAGACCGGGCGCGGCGTCTTCGAGGACAAGGCGGCCAAGAACATGTTCGCTTGCGAGCACGTCACGCACAGCATGGGCCACATGAAGACCGTCGGTGTGATCGCCCGCGACGACATCGAGGACATGGTCGAGATCGCGGAACCGGTGGGTGTGGTGTGCGCGGTCACGCCCGTCACCAACCCGGCCTCCACCACCATCTTCAAGGCACTCATGTCCCTGAAGACCCGCAACCCGGTCGTCTTCGCCTTCCACCCCTCCGCCCAGCGCTGCAGCGCGCAGGCGGCCCGGATCGTACGCGACGCGGCCGTCGCCGCCGGCGCCCCGGAGCACTGCATCCAGTGGATCGAGACCCCGTCCGTCGAGGCCACCGGCACACTCATGCGCCACCCGGGCGTCTCGCTGATCCTCGCCACCGGCGGCAACGCCATGGTCAAGGCCGCCTACTCGGCCGGCAAGCCGGCCTTGGGCGTCGGCGCCGGGAACGTCCCCGCCTACGTACACAAAAGCGCCAAACTACGCCGGGCCGTCAACGACCTGGTGCTGTGCAAGTCGTTCGACAGCAGCATGATCTGCGCCTCCGAGCAGGCCATCATCCTGGACGATGAGATCTACGATGCGGCGCTCGCCGAGTTCCGCACCCTGCACGCCCACCTGGCGACCACCGAGGAGAAGGCGAAACTGGAAGCCTTCCTCTTCCCCACCGGCAAGACCACAGGCAGCGGCTGCGACCCCAAGGTCAACTCCGCGGCCGTCGGACAGAGTCCGGCCTGGATCGCCGAGCAGGCCGGTTTCACCGTGCCCGCCAACACGTCCGTCATCCTGGTCGAGGCCGAACGGGTCGGCCCGGACGAGCCACTGACCCGCGAGAAGCTCTGCCCCGTCCTCACCGTCCTGCGCGCCGCCTCCGAACGACAGGGCTTCGATCTGGCCGCCGACATATGGTCGCCTTCCACGGCCAGGGCCACAACGCCGTCATCCACACCGAGGACCGCGAACTCGCCGATGCATACGGCAGGCGCATCAAGACCGTACGGATCATCGTCAACGCCCCGTCCTCCCAGGGAGCCATCGGCGGCATCTACAACGGCCTGCTGCCGTCCCTGACGCTGGGCTGCGGCTCCTGGGGCAGCACGTCAGTGTCCAACAACGTCTCCGCTCCCCAACTGCTGAACGTCAAGCGGGTCGGCACGCGCCGCAACAACCTGCAGGGGTTCAAGGTCCCGCCGAAGATCTACTTCGAGCCGCAGGCCATCCGCTACCTCTCCGACATGCCCGACGTCCACCGCGTCACGATCGTCACCGACGCGACCATGACCCGCCTCGGCTTCGTCGACCGCGTCACCCGCGTCCTGCAACGCCGCCGCGAACCGGTCACCGTCCAGGTCATCGACAACGTCGAGCCCGAACCGAGCATCGACTCCGTCCGGCGCGGCGCCCGCCTGATGGGCGACTTCCGCCCCGACACGATCACCGCGCTCGGCGGTGGCTCGCCCATGGACGCGGCCAAGGTGATGTGGCTTCTGTACGAGCAGCAGGCCGACGGCAAGGACGTCGACTTCGCGGACATGCTGCACAAGTTCTCCGACATCCGTAAGCGCGCGTTCCGCTTCCCCGTCCTCGGCAGGCTCGCCCGCCTGGTGTGCGTGCCCACGACCTCCGGCACCGGCGCCGAAGTCACCCCCTTCGCCGTCATCTCCGACCCGGCGACGGGCAAGAAGTACCCGCTGGCCGACTACGCGCTCACCCCCAGCGTCGCCATCATCGACCCGCTGCTCACCACAGAGCTGCCCGCGGCGCTGGCGGCGGACAGCGGCTTCGACGCCCTCACCCACGCCATCGAGGCGTACGTGTCCGTGTACGCCAACGACTTCACCGACGGCTTGGCCCTGCATGCGATCCGCCTGATCTTCGATCACCTCGAGCCGGCGGTGAACGACCGCACCGGCCGGCCCGACGCGCAGGAGAAGATGCACAACGCCGGCACCATCGCGGGCACGGCCTTCGGCAACGCCTTCCTCGGCATCGTCCACGCCATGTCCCACACCCTCGGCGCCACCTTCCACATCGCCCACGGCCGCACCAACGCGGTCCTGCTCCCCCATGTCATCCGCTACAACGGCACCGTCCCCACGAAGCTCACCGGCTGGCCCAAGTACGAGAACTACCGGGCCCCCGAACGCTTCCAGGACATCGCCCGCACCCTGGGCCTGCCCGCCACCACCCCCGAGGTGGGCGTGGAGTCCCTCGCACACGCCGTGGAACGCCTGCGCGACACCGTGGGCATCGAGCCGTCGTTCCAGTCCCTCGGCATCGACGAGCGCGCCTTCCTCGACGCCCTGCCCCAGCAGTCTCTGAACGCCTACGAAGACCAGTGCGCCCCCGCCAACCCACGGATGCCCATGCTCGACGACATGCGGGAGCTCATGCGTACCGCCTACTACGGCCACACGGACACCCAGGACACCCAGGACGCCTGAGGGCCGAACCAACGCGCTTCAGGGCCGAACGGCCCTAGCGCAGCGATCACCGACGCGTTCGAATGAGCTGATCGAAACTTGCCCGAGATCACACAACAGTGAGCGAAGAAACCCGCGCGGAAGCCCACCATGACTCTCGACAACGCCAGTACGGTCCCCTCAGGACCTCGCCAGAGCATCGAGCTCGACGGCGACGAAGCCCTGCGACTGCTGGGCAGCGTGTCCCTGGGGAGGATCGTGTTCACCCGGCACGCGCTGCCGACCATCCGCCCGGTCAACCACATCCTGGACAACGGCGACATCGTCATCCGCACACATGAAGGCGCTGCCCTGACATCGCACACCCGGCAGGCCGGCGGCCCGGGCGTGGTCGTGGCGTACGAGGCCGACGCCATCGACCCGGACACACACCTCGGCTGGAGCGTGGTGGTCACCGGATACGCCCACCTGGTGACCGACCCGCAGGAGCTGGCCCATTACCAGAAGATGCTGCGCCCGTGGGTGCAGCACACCATGGACTACGCCGTCCGTATCCGCCCCGACCTGGTCACCGGTGTCCTTCTCACCGAGGCAGAACACCCCGCCAACGTCTGAATCCCTCTCCTGCGGGCAGGCTCTTCGTCCCTTGGGCCGGCGCCGCCCAAAGGCGTGACGCACCGCGCGGTGTGGCCGCGCCGAGTCCGGCTCCCACCGGTCGGCAGTACTCATCAGCTGTGTGCCGGTCGGCCCTCGTGGGCAGCGCATCGCGGGCGGCCCAGCGGCCTCGGCGAGGCTTTCGGGTGAGCCGGCCAGGCCGATGGTGATGGTGCGGGGCATGTGCGGACCTCCTCGGTCCAGCTCAACTCCGTCGAGTCCACCCTCGACCTGATCGCCTGATCCCCGTCTCCGCGTGGACGGGTACGGAGGAGCACGGGATGCGCCGACGCCACTATCCCTCGGACAACAGCATCGGGGAGTGGGCCTTGCTGGAGCCTCTGCTGCCCACGCCCGCATGCCAGAAACCAACCGGCGGGCACCCCGAGGCCCACCCTCGCCGCGAGATCGTGGACGCCATTCGGTATGTGGTGGACACGGGCTGCAAGCGGCAAGTTATTGAGAATCGGGGCAGGGATGTGACCTTTCTGGGTGGCTGCGTGGCTGGGAAGGCGCGAGGTGTGCCAGGTGCGGCGACGGCCTGTTGTCCGCCGCTCCCGCCGCCCGAGCGAGCGAGGCAGTATGAGGTCGTGATCACACAGATTTCGCGAGACGACCTGTCACTGCTTGAGCGGGCGGTCCGCCAGTTCCGTGGAGTCGAGGAGGCCGATGTGGTTCGGGCGTTTGCTGACACGCCCAGCGCACTCGCCTTCGTAGCGGCCGATGAGGCAGGGATCCTTGGGTGGTGCTGGGGGCACCATCTGGCGCGTCCGGACTCGTCATCGATGCTTTATGTTCACCAACTTGAGGTGGCGGAATCCCATCGGCGTCGGGGTGTCGGACGGGATCTTCTTCGCGCCTTCATGGAGGCGGGGGCCAAGGCCGGGGCCACGAAGATGTTCTTGACCACCGGCGAGGCGAACGTGGCGGCCCGGTCCCTGTACGAATCCCTCGGAGGTGGGCTTGCTGCGCAGGGACCCACGGTGAACTACTGGTTTCTCCTCGATCCGCACTAGGACTGAGCGTGGCTATTGGCCGCCGTGGTCTCCGCGACGACTGATCGTGTTCGTGAGCTGGGTCAGGGGCACGAAGTGGTCGGTGGTGCCCAGTTCCCTGGGGGTTGGGCCTGCCGGGGTGGGTGTGTCTGCGAGGCGTTCGGCGAGGGCGGTGACCGCCTCGCGGTCTCCTTCAAGGGCTTCGCGCTCGTCGTCGGTGAGGTCGAGCTGTTCGAGCATCTGGTCGATGCCGTCCTTGACGGCCAGCAACTGGCCGCGGGTGGAGTCCTTGGGGACGTAGAACGGGCAGCGTGCGCAGGCCAGCCGGTGGGGGCACTTGGCGAAGAAGTCGTAGGAGCAGTAGCCCTCGCCCAGGTCGTAGTACTTCCAGGGCTGTTCGCCGTCGGCGGCGGCGCCCGTGAGGATGGATTCACGGTCGATGAGGACCTGGATGGTGCGCACGTTCCGGCCGAAGTAGGCGGACCGGAAGAGCGGTCCGTCGATACGGCCGAACATGCCGCGGCGTTCGTTGAGGTAGGCCGAGAACAGCCGAGACGAGCTGACGCCGAAGGCGACTTCCCTGGCCCGCTGGGACTTGGTCGTCTCTGCCCGCAGATGAATCAGGCGGTGCGCGTGCTCGAAGTCCTCGACATCGAGTTGGACTAGCTCTTCTCGGCGCAGGGCACCGTCGTAGGCGAGCGCGACCATGAGCCGGTTGCGTAACGACTCCTCGGCGCACGCGGCGAGAATCCGCTGCCAGACGTCCTCGTTGGGGATCCAAGGTGCCTGCTCGAGGCGCCGCACGAGCCCCTGCCGAGGAGAACGGCCACGGCGGCTCGGCTGCCCTCGACGTACGGGATTCCGTTCGCGCAGCCCGTCTTCCACCAGGTACTCGTAGAAGGACCGCACGGCCACCACACGTTGCTGGACGGTCGCGTTCGCCGGTCCCGTCTCCGGATGCAGCGGCGCCTTCGCTGATCGCTGGCGGGGACGGTCGAGCATGTCCCCGATCCAGGCGGCAACCGTGTCCGCACCGGCCAGTACGGGATCTGTGCCTTCAACTGCACAGAATCGCAGGTGGTCCTCGACCGCCCGCCCGTACGCGTCGATCGTGTTGGAAGCCCGACCGATGTTCGTCATGAACTGCAGCCACCGTCTGGCCAGTTGATGTTCAGCGAGAGTGGGGAACTTGCCCCACGGGATGGGGGCCATGACAGCAGGCGAGTAGTTTGCGACCGTGCCTACTTGCGCACGTGGAAGCGCAGCATGGTGACCCCGCCCGACTGGACGTTGCTGAACGGTTCCAGGTCGATCCGGTCGAGGCCCGGCGGCGCGAAGCGGACGCCGTCGCCGAGCAGCACCGGCAGCACGTACACCAGGATCTCGTCGACGAGGCCGTGCTGCAGGCACTGGGCGGCCACGTCGGCGCCGAGGATCTCCAGGTTCTTGTCACCGGCGGCGTGGCGTGCCGTGGCCACGGCTTCCTCGATGTCGCAGGTGAGGAAGGTGACGTTGGGGTCCGGTTCGTCGGGCGGGCGGTGGGTGAGGACGAACTGCGCCCCACCGTCGTAGTCGGTGTTCTCGTCGGACATGCGCTTGCCGACCTCGTACGTGCCCCGGCCGATGAGCATGGCGCCCGTGGCCGCCATGACCTCCGGGAACGTCGCCGACGTCATGTGCTCGAAGATCCAGTCCATCGTGTGGCCGGGACCGGCGATGAACCCGTCGAGGGACATCACCCTGTTCACGACCACTTTGCCGGTGCTCGCATCCGTCATGCGTCTTCTCCAAGCAGGTGGAGGGCCGGGATCGCATCATAGGTCGGTGAGCAACATCTTCTCCGGCGGTAGCCACGACCTGGACCTGTCCAATGGCGCCACCGCGGTGTTCATCGACGTGCTGATGCTGGCCGTGTCCGATCTCGCCTCCGAGGACTGGGACTTCCGCTTCGCGGCGCTGCTGACCCTGCAGGACCAGAACGTCATGGGGCGCGGTGCCGTCGGGTTCGACCTGGCGGAGTTCGACTGGGGTGCGACGGAGCGGGAACGCGCCCGCGCGAAGGACTTCGTGCTGCGTGCCACAGCACTCGCGGCGAGCGGACATCGCTGGAGCGAGCTGGGCTACCACCCGCCCCGCGTGCATGACTACCTGCACCGCTTCACGACCATGGTGGAGTCCTGCACCCCGCCCGCCGACAGCAGCGCCGCACGCGGCTTCCCCGGCCCGGACGAGGCCGCGATGGCCTCGTGCGTGCGCCACCGCGTCCTCAGCGCGCTCCCGCTCTGGGACGGCTGCTTCCTCTGCAATCGGCCGTACTACTAGGGCCTGTCCGGCGGATCATGCCGACCCCAGCTGACGGCGCCTGATAAGCACGGGTGAGCGGGGTCTGGTGCGTGCAGCTGCAAGGCGGAGGAGGGAGTCGACGCGATGGGGGTCCCCCCTGCTCGAGCGAAGCCGAGAGCTTGGGGGAGTCGGCGACTGACGACAACGCCGCAGATGTGCGTGCCNGCCCTAGCTGTATTGATCACGAGCGTTGTTGACACCGGCCGGGCTTGATCATGGCGAAGACCTCCGATGTGGTGGAGCTGTCTAGGAACACACCGCACCGAGGTCTTCGTGTCCCACCGTAATGCCCGCCTGACCGTTCACGGCAGGCGGCTGCTGGTCGAACGTGTCCACTCCGGCCGCCCGGTCGCCCGTGTGGCCGCCGAAATGGGTATCTCCCGCGCCACCGCTCACAAATGGATCCGTCGCTGGCGGACCGAAGGCGAACCGGGCCTTGCCGACCGCTCCAGTCGGCCCCGAACGACGCCGCACCGCACCCCGGCCACCGACGAGGGCTCGCGTCTGCCGCCTGCGTCAGACCCACAAACTCGGCCCGGCCCGCATCGGCCCGATCCTGGGCCTGCCCGCCTCGACCGTGCACCGCATCCTGGTCCGGCACGGCCTGAACCGGCTGGCCCACCTGGACCGGCCCACCGGCCAGGTCATCCGCCGCTACGAACGCGCCCGGCCCGGAGAGCTGGTCCACGTGGACGTCAAGAAGCTCGGCCGGATCCCCGACGG
>NZ_VCHX02000083.1 GCF_005768555.2 Streptomyces sporangiiformans | reverse complement strand
TCCGCTGAGCTGGCACACCATCACGCCCGGTCCGCCCGGCACCGTCTATGCGGTGCCGGGCGGACCGCAGAAGGAAGGAATGTTGTGAACACCGCATCCGCCCCGGCGAAGGATGAGACGTCCCTGTCTGCCCGGGAGACGGTCAGGGCGCTGTACGGGTATGTCCGGCCGCACCGTTGGGCCGTTGCCCTTGGTCTGTTGTGTGCCCTGGTCGGGGCCGCCGGGGCGTTGTTGCAGCCGCTGGCCACGAAGGCTTTGGTGGACCGGATGGCCTCTGGTGGGACGATCACCGGGATCCTGATCGGGCTCACCGTGCTGGTGGTGGTGGGCACGGCGGTCGAGGCGTTCGGCGCGTACGTGCTGGAGCGGACGGCGGAGTCGGTGGTCCTGGCCGCTCGACGCACCGTGGTGGGGCGGCTGTTGCGGCTGCGGATCGCGGAGTTCGAGCGGATCCCGCCGGGTGATCTGATGTCCCGCGTCACCTCGGACACGACGCTGCTGCGGGCGGTCAGCACGCAGGCGGTCGTCTCCGCGGCCACGGGTGCGGTCGCGTTCGTCGCGGCGATCGTGATGATGGCTTTGCTCGATGTCGTGCTGCTGGGTGTGACGCTCGGCGTGGTCGTGCTGGTCGGCGGGGCCGTCGCGCTGGTCATGCCGAAGATCGCCCGGGCCACCGAGCGATCGCAGCAGGCGGTCGGGGAGATCTCCGTCGCATTGGAGCGGGCCTTCGGGGCGTTCCGCACGGTGAAGGCGTCCGGTGCCGAGGGCGGGGAGACCGCCCGGGTGGAGGCGGCGGCGCGGCGGGCGTGGCGGCACGGCGTGAAGAGCGCGAAGTGGGAGGCCGCGGCGGGCTCGGCCGACGAACTCGCCGTACAGCTGGCCTTCCTCGCGGTGCTCGCCGTCGGCGGGGCGCGTGTGGCGTCCGGGCAGATCCCGGTCTCCACCCTCATCGCCTTCCTGCTGTACCTCTTCTATCTGATGGAGCCGGTGTCCCGGCTGGTCGACGCCGTGTCCTCCTACCAGGAGGGGTCGGCCGCCATATCCCGGATCGCGGCCGTGGAACGTCTGGCGACGGAGCCGGTCATCGGGCGGCAGGACACCCCGCCCCGCCAGGAGGCGGCGGTGCCGGGCCCGGCGTCGGTCCGCTTCGAGGACGTGTCCTTCCGCTACCGGCCCGGTCTGCCGTACGTCCACCAGCAGGTCAGCTTCGAGGTGCCGGGCACCGGGACGACGGCCTTCGTCGGTCCCTCGGGCGCGGGCAAGTCGACGGTGTTCGCGCTCATCGAGCGGTTCCACGAGGTCACCGGCGGCCGGGTCCTGGTCGACGGCAAGGACGTCCAGGACTGGTCCCTGTCCGAGCTGCGGTCTGCCATCGGGTACGTGGAACAGGACGCGCCCGTCTTGGCCGGCACCCTGCGGGAGAACCTCGTCTTCGCGGCGACCGGCGCGACGGACGACGACATCCGCGACGTCCTGGCCCGCACGAAACTCGACACCCTCGTCGAGCGCCTGCCCCACGGCCTGGACACCCCGGTCGGACACCGCGGCTCCAAGCTGTCCGGCGGCGAGCGGCAGCGCGTCGCCATCGCCCGCGCCCTGCTGCGCAGGCCCCGCCTGCTGCTCCTGGACGAGGCGACCTCGCAGCTCGACGCCGTCAACGAGCTGGCGCTGCGGGACGTCCTCACGGAGGTGGCCCGCGAAACCACCGTGCTGGTGGTGGCCCACCGCCTGTCGACGGTGACCGGCGCCGACCGGATCGTCGTCATGGACGCCGGACGGGTCCGCGCCATCGGCACCCACGAGGAACTGGTGGATGAGGACCCGCTGTACGCACAACTGGCAGCCACCCAGCTCCTGACCCCCGCCCGATGACCCCACCACACGCGAGGTGGTCCGGTCGGCCACTGCCCCACGCCCGGCCGGACAACCACCCACACCCACACAGACCAAGACCGCGAAAGGCCCCCCATGTACACCGAGTCCGCCATCCGTCACAGACGAGCGGTGTGGAGCTGGCTGGCTCAGCCGACCGCGCTGTTCGGCGGGGTGTACGGGCTGCTGGTGTCGAGTTCGGCCGTCGCCGCGCTCACGCAGTTCGGCGAGACGAGCCGAGCGGCACGCATGGACGATGCCCTGTGGGTCCTGTTCACCGCCCTCGCCTCGGCCCTGGCCC
Source organism: Streptomyces sporangiiformans (assembly GCF_005768555.2). GTDB lineage: Bacteria > Actinomycetota > Actinomycetes > Streptomycetales > Streptomycetaceae > Streptomyces > Streptomyces sporangiiformans. Next base: position 262,321 of record NZ_VCHX02000083.1, on the reverse strand, counting down.
ATGGTTACGCCCACCAGATCGCCCACCGCGACGCGCAGGGCCGTCCCGGCGTACGGGGTGTGGTGCGTGCCGTGCTCGCCGAATGGCCGCTGGTAGTGGCGGCACTGCCCACCGCACTGCTGGTGTGGGGGGCGGGCCTTGGCTGGTGGCGCTCCGCAGGCATCGAGTACGTCGCCTTCGGCATCAACACCGTCCTGCTGCTGGGCTGGGGCGTGCTGGCTTCCCGGGCCGCGGGCAGCACATGGGGACGAGCTCTCAGGATCGGCTGTGCCGACGCGATCCTGGGAGTGGCCGTCGCCTTGGTCAGCACGCTGCTGAAGTGACGCGGCGACTTGTCACGTGTAGCTCTCGTCGTCCGCCGTGGGCGAGGCGGAAACCAGAGCTGTCAGCCTGGTGCCGGGACGTCGACTGTCCGACCGCAGCACCAGAGACGGTCAGGGCGGGGAGCGGGACGAGCGTGCATGCTCGGCGGAGCGCAGGTCAGGGCGCCAGCGCCCGTTTGCCGGCCGCGGACCATGGCCTCGTGAGCCGACGGAAGAGCATGAGGGATCGAACAAATGTTGCTTCCTCGTCTGAGGCCGTCGGCGGGCTTCGTTCCGATCGTGCGCGGGGGATCATGGGTGATGTGGGAGATGCGCTGGTGGTCGTGCATCGGCTGGGCGAGAGTGGCGGTCGGCGGGTGACCGTGCGCCGCGGCGGGACGAGTGTGGATGTAGGTCTCGCGCATCCCGACCATGACCTCGTTGTTTTCCTGGAGGCCGCATGCCTCGCCGACCCGGACGCGGCTCTCGATGATCGGTGGGTGGCAGGGCGGCCGCCCCCACCAGTGGGATGCGGCATGAGGGACTGGTGGCGTCGGCAAGGTATGGGCGGCTGATTGGGGGCCACTTGGTGAGCGGGTTGGGGCAGCATCCCCGGTTCCCTCCCCGCTGGTCGGAGGAGGGATCCGTCAGTTCCCCGGGACGCTGTAGCCGGAGATGTCTTGGCGGCTGCTCACGGGGCAGGCGCGAGGTAGCCCCCGCTTTCCCTGCTTGCTGCGCGCGGTCTCCCAGCACCTCAACATCAAGCTCCACCTCATCGCGGACGAGGTCATCGGATGGGCCCTGGGCCGACCCCGCGACAGGGCGATCCTGGAGAGGCTGGATGCGGAGGTGGAGAAGCACAAGCGCGCTGGCCGTCTGAGCGGCGGGCACCTTAGCACGCCCGGACCATCTCGGCGGTGACAAGGCGTATTCCTCCCACCGCAACCGCTGCCACCTGCGCAGACGGTAGATCAAGCAGACGATCAGCGATCCGCCTCTGGCTTCGGGGGTAGATCCATTATCCCCGTGCGGGGACGTGGCTGTCACCGCTCTCCGGAATGATCTTTACACCCGATTTACACCTTTAGGCTTGCAGGCACGGACACAACACACTGATTTGACCCGGGTGTTGAGAGTGGCGCACGACGTTGCCGCGCCGGCCGTGGAGCTAACGGACATGGCCGCGGCGGATCACCGGTCCGCCGTCCGCGCGAACAGCGACGACCCTGCCGAGCAGCTGGCCTGGCGGCGGCTTACCGCACAGCACGGTTACCGGCTCGGCGAGATCATGGACGAGTATGGCTGGCCGACGGAGGAACTGGTCGGCGAGGAGACCGCGCGCGCAGCGTGGCTGATCGCCCAGCACGCTGACCGGCAGCTCGAAATTCAACGACGCGCCCTGAAGGTGTCGACAGGCTCGGCCAGCCCACGCGAGCTGGCCTTCTTGCGCGACCGCACGCTGGTCAATGAGGGCCGCAAGCAGATCTACGGCACTCAGATCGCCGGCGTGAAGGACGGGGCACCGGTTCCCTGGCCCTGTGAAGAGCCCGAGCGCATGGACGAACTCCGTGCAGAAGTCGGCATCGAGCCCTTCGACGAGTAAGTCGCCAAGTTCACAATGGCCTGACGCCTCGGCCCCCGCCCCCGTCCGCATCCGCATCCGCATCCGCATCCGCATCCGCATCCGCATCCGCATCCGCATCCGGAGGATCCTTCCCAGGGTTCACGTGCCGTAGGTAATGATCCGCCGGACAGGCCCTGAGTAACAGCTCAGTCCGCGCTGAGCGGGATCCGCAGCCGCACCCGGTAGCCGCCTTCCGTGGTCGGGCCCGCATCCAGGGTGCCGTGCAGGATGTCGGCACGTTCCCGCAGCCCGACGAGGCCTTGCTGGGAGCCGGGGAGGGACAGGGAAGGACGCGTGGATGGGGTGTTGGTGACGGTCACTCCGATGCCCTCGCCGTCCTGCCACAATTCGACGCTGGCCGTGGCGCCAGGTGCGTGTTTGCGGACGTTGGTCAGCGCTTCCTGAACCGTACGGTAGAGGGCGCGTTGGGTGGGTGTGCTCACAGTGGGCGGCAGTTCCCCCGTCAGCTGTACGTGAGTGCCGCTCGATTCCACGAGTTTACGCAGGTCGGCAAGGGTGGGCTGAGGCGTCAGCTCGGTGGCGTCGCCGCCGGAGGCCCGCAGCAGGGTGACCATGGTGCGCAGTTCGTCGAGCGTGGTGACGCTCAGCGAACGGATCGTGCGAGCGGCCTCCTTGGCGTCCACGTCCCGGGCGGCGACCTGCAACGCCCCGGCCCGTACGGCGATCAGGCTGACCTGATGGGAGACCACGTCGTGCATCTCCCGGGCCAGCTGGGCGCGTTCGCGAGCGAGGACGGCCTGGGCGTGCAGGGTCCGCTCGTGTTCCCTTGCCTCCTCGATCTCGGCCAACCGCCGCGCCAGGTCCCGCTGTGCCTGGAGAAGCTGGCCGAAGAGGACCGGTGCCGCGGTCGTAGCCAGGCCGTACACGAAGAAGACCAATGTCATGGTCCGGTCGACCTCGGCCAGGGGCCACGGAGTGCTGCTCGCGACGGCGGCCAGGGCGACGCACACGGCGAGGAGACGGCGGTTGCGGGAGCGTTCGGCCAGGGTGAACAGCGCCGCGAGCACAGCGACGGCGACATCCTGCATCAGCGCGACGGGCAGGGTGAGCAGGAACACGAGGAGCGGGAACCGGCGCCGGAAGGCCAGCGCGGTGCACCCGACAGCCGCCAGCGCGAGCTCGAGGCGCGTGGGCTCCCAGTTGTTCAGCCGCACGTCCACGGCCGCCGCGGCCACCAGGGCGAGGTCGATGACCGGCGCGGGAACCCGCTGCCATAGGGCGCGTGCACGGCTCATCCCCCGGCCTCCGACCGCAGGCGCTCGTCGAGTAGCCCGGCCCGCTGCGCCAGCAGCGCCGCCTGCACCCGGCTCGCCACGCGAAGCTTCGTCAGGATGGCGCTGACGTGGTCCTTCACCGTGCCCGCCCCCAGGTGGATACGCGCCCCGATGTCGGCGTTCGACAGCCCCTCCGCCACCAGGACGAGGACGTCGCGCTCCCGCGCGGTGAGCAGCCGGACCCGCGCGGCCTCCTCGTCGACGGCCGTCCCGGTGCCGGGGTGGCTGTGCAGCAGCGTCCGCGACGCCTTGGGGGACAGCACCACACCGCCCGCGGCCAGGGTGCGCACCAGGTGGGCGAGCTGCTCGGGCTCGGTGTCCTTGAGGAGGAAACCGGCCGCGCCGGAGTGCAGGGCGGTGAGGATGTACTCGTCGGCGTCGAACGTGGTGAGCATCGCCACCACCGGCGGGTCCGGCATCGTGCGCAGTTCCCGGAGCACGGTGAGCCCGTCGACGTCCGGCATCCGGATGTCCAGCAGCACCACGTCGGGCCGCTCCCGGCGGACCGTCTCGACCGCCTCGCCGCCACTCGCGGTCGCGACGACCGCGATGTCCTCGGACGCGCCCAGAATCAGCTGGAAGCCCGAGCGGACCAGAGCCTCGTCGTCAACCACCACTACCCGGATCACGCGCTCCCCCTACCCTTCGTTCATACCGTCCGGCCCACGCCGACTCGACCCTAAAGCCCCGATCGGTCCCGGCGGCCCGCTGAGCTACAGCTCCAGCCACACGGCGGGGTAGCACCCACCACCCGGCAGGGCCGCGGCAGCCTTCTGCCGGATGGGCCGTGATCGGCCCGGCCTCCAGTCTGAGGGCCATGACCCATCACCCGGACTCCGCGCTGCTCCCGGCCGATACCCCGTCTTCTGGAGGTGAGCGTGGTGAGCCCTCGACCGGTGCGCCCGGAGTGGGCCGGCTGATCGGGCTGGACCTGGCCCGCGGCCTGGCCGTCTTCGGCATGTACGCGGTCCACGTGGGCCCCGCCCCGGCTCAGGGCGGTGTCATCGGCTTCCTGATGGAGCTGGCGCAAGGCCGCTCCTCCGCCCTCTTCGCCGTCCTGGCCGGCTTCGCGGTCGCCCTCATCACCGGGCGCCGCACACCGAAGACCGGCCTGGCCGGCCGTCAGGCCGTCGCCAAGGTGATCATCAGGGCCGTGATCCTGCTGGCCCTCGGCACCGCCCTGACCATGACCGGCACCCCCGTCGTGCCGATCCTCGCCTTCTACGGACTGTTCTTCCTGCTCGTGCTCCCGCTGTACCGGCTGGGCGCCAAGCCACTGGCGCTTGTCGCCGCGGGATGGGCCCTGGTGGGCCCGCAACTGCTGTACGCGCTGAAGCCGGTGGTCGGCGGCCGCGTATTCCTCTCCTACGGCCAGGCCGACGGCCCCGTCTCGCTGTTCTTCACCGGCGGCTATCCGGCCCTGACCTGGGTCCCGTTCGTGATCGCCGGTATGGCTGTCGCCCGCTGCGACGTGACTGCCACGGCCGTCCGGATACGCCTCGCCCTCACCGGCGTGGCCCTCGCCGTCACCGGCTACGGCGGCTCCTGGCTGGCGGTGCGTCTCGTACCCGGTGCCGCCGAAGCCGTCCGGAAAGCCGAAGAGGGGCCGGGCATGTCGTCCGTGTCATCCGTATCGCCCGACAGCATCGGCATCTTCGGCGACACCCCCGCCGGGATGCTGGCCTCCGCCCCGCACAGCGAGGCGACCCTGTCCATCATGGCCGCCACGGGTGTGGCGATCCTCGTGATCACCGCATGCCTGGCCGCCATGGACGCCTTCCCCAGGCTGCGCCGCCTGACCAAGCCCGTCATCGCGGTCGGCTCGATGTCACTGACCGCGTACGTCTACCACATCGTGGCCATCTGGCTCCTGGACACCGAGCAATCGGCCGTCCCGCCGCTGTACGTCCTGCTCGGCTTCATCGCGTCCATCACCCTCCTCGCCACCCTCTGGTCCCGCTTCTTCCAGCGCGGGCCACTCGAATGGCTGATGGGCAAGGCGACCGGGATCGCCCGACGCATTCGATAAAACGCAGCCGGAGAAGCGTGCCCGGAGCCCCTCGCCCGGGTGGGGCGGTCGCGCTGCGGGCCTCACGAACAGTCTGTGGTTCTTCGGCGGCCCTCAAGGCGCTTAACGGGCGCCGCATCGGCGCCCTGTCTTCAGGGGCTCCTGTTCTCTCTGGTCCGGATCGGCTGCAATGACCTTGGGAGTCCCTGGATGTCCCTGGAGCAGGCGGTCGGGCCGGTCAACCGGTTGGGCGTGAACCACCCCAAGCCCCGTAGCCTCAAGCGGCTTTGGTCGCCCAAGCCGTGGCTGACCCGGGGCGGCGACGCCGTCTGCTACTTGCAGTGGCTCACGAGCGTGAGCCGGTGACCGTCGATGTGCCCGGCACCCACCACAACGGACATCGACCCCGACGGGGTGTCCTTCGGCCGGTACGGCGTGGCAGTGCTCCGGCCATGACCACGATCAGCGGGCCCGACCACTGCACGCCGGAGCCATCCCGCCCGCCTGCTGGGAGGGCGGATCCCTGAGGGGCAACGGCCTCACGGCGCCCTCGTGTGCGCAGAGCTGGAAGCCGGGAGGGGCGTCGTCGCAGCCCCGCTGATTCAGCAGTCACTCCGCGAAAGGGAGGAAACTCCATGAGAAAGTGTTGGGTTCTACCCTTGATCACGCTTGTCGCCGCCACGCTCGGGGGGACAGCGGCAGGTGTGGCCCCTGTCCTCGTCGCCTCCGACACGCCTTTGCGGGTGATGCCGTTGGGCGACTCGATAACGTGGGGTGTGGGTAGCAGTACGGGCAACGGCTACCGGGGCCCGTTGTGGAACAAGCTTGCTGCGGACGGCCATCCGCTGGACTTCGTGGGCTCGGTGCAGAACGGTTCGATGTCCGACCCCGGCAACGAAGGCCACTCCGGATATCGCATTGACCAGATTGCCGCACTCGCCGACGCCTCGCTGACCCGCTACCGGCCCGACGTCGTGACGCTGCACATCGGTACCAACGACCTCCGAGGGGCCTCGGAGGTCGACACCGCCATCACCCGGCTGAGGTTGCTGGTCAACCAGATCACCGCCGACGTCCCCGACGCAACCGTNTGAGGTTGCTGGTCAACCAGATCACCGCCGACGTCCCCGACGCAACCGTCGTGAGGGAGCTACGGCTTCCGGCCCGCGTGCCGGAGGTCACTCACGCTGCCGCGCATTCCCGGAGTGCTGAAGCACTCCGGGAATGCGCACACCCTGTGAGGCGCTGGCCGTCCTCAAGGACGACAGCACACTCGCCGCCCCCTCTGCGGTGATGCCGGACAGCTGCCATTTCTTTGTACGGATTTCCCGGGGTGCCCGCCTGGGCTCAGCTGACGCGGTTCGCCAGTTTGGTGGCGCTGTTGAGGAGGTACTCCAACGGGCCGCGGCGGAAGAAGCGGGACCAGATCCCCGCGAACAGGGTGGCCCCGACCACGAAGCAGAGCAGCAGCTCGAAGGAGGCGGACTGCGGTGGGGTGACCCCGTCGCCGGGCAGGGCGAGGATCACCAGGATGTGGCTCACATAGAGGGTCAGGGACATGGTGCCGACGGCGATGACCGGCGCTGCCAGCCTGCGCAGCACCGGCAGCCGGTCCACGGCCACCGTCAGGCAAAGGATCACGGTGATCGCGACTCCCAGGCAGCCGACGAGGTCGAACGTGGAACCGCTGTGCGGCTCCGCCGCCAGCAGCCCCCAGGCGTCGGGGCCCCACAGTCCATTGCCGACCGGCAGGTCGAAGGACCCCTCTGCCATGCCGGGATCCTTCATGGCGGTGCGGTCCTTCAGGACGTCGAAGTCCTTCATGTCAGGCATCCCGGCCATGATCTCCCTGGCACCGCCGGTCAACCGGAGCGCCAGCCACGAGACGCCGTATCCGAAAGCGATCAGCGCGGGACCGACCACGGCCAGCCGCCGCCGCACCGCACCGGAGGACAGATCCAGTCGGCCCAGGGCCATGCCGGTGACCACGAACGTCATCCAGGTGATCGCCGGGTAGAAGCCGGTGAGCAGGAAGTCGAGCACACCCACGCCGGAGAGGCGCGCGATCGGGTCGTAGGAGTCGATCGTGTTCACGGTCGACTCGCTGAGCAGCGCCCGCAGGGCGTAGGCCACCTGCGGCATGACGAGCGCGAGCGCGACCGCGATGGTCGCGAGAGTCCTGGCGCGCAACCTCAGCAGGGGCAGGGTCAGCAGGAAGTACACCGCGTAGAAGTTGATGATGACGCCGCCGCCGAAGTCGGTCATCGCCAACGCGGTGCCCACCACCAGCAGGATCACGGCTCGGATCACGATCCGGGCCTTGGCCTGCCGGCCGGCCAGTCCGGTCTTCGGCTCCAGACGGCCGGCGATCAGCACTAACGAGAACCCGGCGAGGGTGGCGAACAGCGCCGAGGCCCGGCCGCTCGCCAGCCAGACGGCCCAGGTGCCCATGCTGTCGCCGGAGGTGGGGAAGGGATTGAAGGGGCCGACGTGCACGGCGAACATTCCGAACACGGCCACCGCACGGGCGAGGTCCACCCCGACCAGCCGCGCCGTCGACGAAGGGCGTTCCGTCGCCGTGACAGGCTCGGGTACGTGCAAGGGCTGGGCAGGCGCCTTGTTGGCGCTTTCGATCTCAGTCACCGGGACAATCTTGCCGAGACGTGGGCGGTCGACCATCCGCCAGGCTTCAGGAGGTGTCCCGCCAGTCGGCCCACCGACCCCCTCCGGTCGGCGGGGGGTCTTGGCCTACATGAACGACTGTGGTCGTCGAGCTAGCCACCGGGATGCCGCGGGCCAGCAGGCTCACGACCACAAGATCATGTATCGCCTGGGGTATCGAGCGCCGCCACCACCCGGTGGACCGCCGACGGCGGCGGGCGCTCGACTGCTGGATCACCACCGGCGACACCCTGGGCAGCACAAGGAGCGCGGACTGCCGCTGTCCGGCATCATCTGCGACTTCTTCCGCTGGCCGGAGCCGGGCGACCGGCGTTTCGAGGAGAGCGAGTGGCCCGACCCCGCGGCTATGGTCGAGCAGTTGGCCGATCTTGAGGTGAAGGTCGCCGTCTCGATGTGGCAGACCGTCGAACCCGGCAGCGACACCTATCACGAGCTTCGCGCGTCCGGACACCTCGTCCGGGACGCGGAGGGCGGTCTGCTCACCTTCGCGTGGCCAACCCGGGAGGCCGACGAGGCGCCAACGCTCCCGATGGCGTACTGCAACGCCCCCCAGGGGGCACGCGCCGCGCTGTGGCGGCGGCTGAACGCCAACTACCGTTCGCTGAGCGTGGAGTGCTTCTGACTTGACTACCCTGTGCTGCACACCCACACGTGGCCGGCCGCCTGCGCGTGGCTGGCGAGGACCGACTACTGTCGCTGGTCCGCTCCGCGTGGGCGGGCAGCCAGAGGTACGGGGCCCTGCTGCGGTCCGGTGACATCCCCACCACCTTCGGCTCCCTCGCACGCCCGCGCAGTCCCCGCTGATATGGATTCCTGTGTTCATCCGGGAAGGGGGACGACGTCGCAGCCTGGCTCAGCTGACATCCGTCGAGTACGGGCGCTCTGAGTTTCACCGCGAGTTACGACCTGGGCGGAAATCACCAGCCTCGACACGCGTGGGCAACCGCCGCTGCTCTTTCGACCAGATGAGGCGGCGAGAGGCATTTGGCCGCCAACTCCGTGGTTCACCAACCTGGGTGTATCCGTCGTGGCCTCAGCCGCATCGGCGGCAGTCGCGTCTTGGCCCGCGCACAATCCTGCCCCGGGGACCATGTCCCGGCCCCTGGCCCAGGCATGGCCGGCCACTGCCCAGGCCGCGCCGCGGACGGCAGGTCGGCGTCAGGCGGAGCTGAGATCAGTCGGCCAGGTCCACTGCCGAGGCCCGCAAGGGCTGTCCCCTTGCGGGCCGAGCGGGCCGTGCAGGCCGGGGTGGGGCAGGAAGCCGAGCCACCCCGACCGGACATCAGCGGATGTACTTGGCGGGTTTGGTGGCGGCGTTGAGCAGATACTCCAGAGGGCCGCGGCGGAAGAAGCGGGACCAGATCGTGGCGAACACGATCGCTGTCAAGATGTACGTGAGCACGGGTACCCAGGACGTCGTGGTGCCAGCGCCGGAAGCGGGCCACGCGGACTGTGCGAGGAAGTGGCCTACGTAGGCGGTCAGGGACATGGTGCCCACGGCGATGACCGGCTTCGCCAGGCGGCGCAGTAGCGGCAGGCGGTCCATCGCCGCCGTCGCGGCCACGATCACGAGGATCGCGATGCCCGCGCAGCCGATGGTGTCGAAGGTGGTGCCGGTGTGGGACACGGCGCCCAGCAGGTCCGAGGCCGACAGCTCGGGCCCGCCGGGTGCGCTGCCCATGGAGCCGGAGACCGCGGAGCCGCTGCCCATGGAGCCCGGACCGGAGCCGCTGGAGGGTCCCCCACCTCCGCCGACGTTCCATACCGCGCTCGCGCCGGTCAGCAGTGTGGCCAGGCCGTAGGCGGCTGTGGCGAGGCCGGCACCGAGGACGGCCAGGCGCCGCCGGACGACGGGGGCGGACAGGTCGAGGCGGGCCAGAGCCATGCCGGTGGTCACGAACGCCATCCACGTGATGGTCGGGTAGAGGCCCGTCAGCAGCAGATCGAGTACTCCCACGGTGCTGAGGCGTTCCAGCGGGTCGTAGGCGTTGATGGTCTGCTGGACGGAGTCGCTCAGCCACATCTTCAAAACGAACGCCAGCTGCGGCATGACCAGCGCGATCCCGGCCGCGATGAGCGCCAGTGTCCTGGCGCTCAGTCGTACCAGGAGCAGTGCAAGGAGGAAGTAGACGCCGTAGTAGGCGAGGATGATGATGTCCCCGTACTCCATCGCCAGCACGGTGCCCAGGGCCAGCAGGATCACGGCGCGGATCGCGATGCGGGCCTTCGCCTGCCGGCCCGTCAGGCCGGTCTTCGGCTCACGGCGGCCGGCGATCAGCATCAGCGAGAACCCGGCGAGGGTGGCGAACAGGGCCGAGGAGCGTCCCTCGGCCAGGAAGTACACCCAGCTGCCGACGCTGCCCTGGGGGGAGTCCATCGGGGCGATGTGCACGATGTACATGCCGAACACCGCCAGCGCACGGGCCAGATCCAGCCCGACCAGGCGTCCCATCGAGGGGCGGCCCGAGACTTGCCCAGCGGACTCGGACGAGGCCTTCGGCGGTGGAGTCGCGTTCCTCTGCGGAGCCGACAGCTCCTGCGGCGGCTTTACCTGTGTCATACGACGAATCCTTCGGTGCCGCCAGGAGGTGGAACATCCGACAGGTTTCGGCAACGCCCCCGCCGACCGGCTGGGACTGCCCCGCCGACCGGCGGAACCGCGCCGCGCCGACAGGCCGGCGGGCCCGGCCGGCACACTTCCCGCACCGAATCAGTTCACCGAAGTAGTGGCTAGGGGTGGGCACTAGCGGGCCGCCTGAAACGTACGCCGTTACGCCTGGGGTGAGATGCCGATCGCCGCGTGCAGGTGCTGGCGCAGGGAGGTGCTCCTGGGGAAGCCGAACCCGGTCGGCGATCTGGTCCACCGACAGGTCGCTCGGCTCCAGCAGGTCCCGGGCTCGGGCTACACGCTGCTGCGACGACCGCGGTGGCCGTGCCCAGGAGTTCAGGGCCTCTGCACGGCGAGCCGGAGGTCATCGGCCGGTTGGGCTTTAAGGGGTCCTTTCAGAATGCTGGATTCTTCCGGGCGAGGGTCATGCAGTGGGCGATCTGGAGGAAGGCGTCGTGCATGTCGTCGCGTGCTTCCCAGCGGATCCGCAGTCGGCGGGGGCCGTGGAGCCAGGCGATGGCGGACTCGGCAACCCATCGGATTTACCCCAGGCCCGAGCCGTGCGGCTCGCCGCGCCGGGCGATCTTCGGTGTGATGCCGCGTTCGCGCAGCCGGCGGCAGTAGATGTCGTGGTCGTAGCCGCGGTCGGCGTATGACGTGCGGGGCTTGCGCCGGGGCCTGCCTCGTTTGCCACGTACCGGCGGCAGGCCGTCGACCAGGGGCAGGAGCTGGGTGATGTCGTTGCGGTGACCGCCGGTCAGGGACACGCGCAACGGGGTGCCGCAGGCGTCGGTCAGCACGTGGTGTTTCGAGCCCGGCCGTGCGCGGTCAACCGGGCTCGGGCCGACTTTTGGGCTGCCTCGCCCCCGCTTGGCCTGCACGTGCGAGGCATCGATCGTGGCGCGGGAGAAGTCGAGGCGGTCCGCTGCCCGAAGCCGGTCCAGCAGCACCCGCTGGAGTTCCTCCCACACTCCGGCCCGCTGCCACTCGGCCAGACGCCGCCAGCAGGTGGGACCCGAACCGAACCCCAACTCCTGCGGCAGGAACTCCCACTGGATGCCGGTGTAGAGGACGAACAGCACGCGCTGGAGCGTCTTGCGGTCATCGATCCGCTTGCACCCCGGGTGCCGGAACCGCTCCTGCTTCGGCAGCAGCGGCTCGATCACCGCCCACAACTCGTCACTGACCTCCCACCGTGCCACAAGAGGATCATTCTGCAAGGACCCCTAAGGGGTACTTCCTGGCCGTGGCCCGTGTGGTGGCGGATACCCGGGCGCTGGGAATCCGCGTTACAGCGTGCGGATCACAGCGCCGGCTCGATGGTGAATCACGCGCTGTTCGTCGCCACGGCCAACCCGCTCGAACACCGGCTGCTGTTCGAGCGCTTCCGCAGCGAGCGGCGTAGTGGATCAGCACCGGTCTGCCTGAGGGCACTCCTCCGACGTGGTTGACAGCCGAGACCCGCTCGGTCGACAATCGACCAACAAGATGGTCGACAATCGACCAGGGCGCGGAACTACTCCACTAACGCACTAGGAGGACCAGTGGGATTCGACGTCAAGCCCAAGTTCGTGACGTTCGACATGAACGGAACGCTGATCAAGTTCAGCATCAACGACACGATGCGTGAGGTCCTGGGCGACCGGCTGCCGGCCGAGGTCGCCGACGAGTACCTGCGGATCTGCAAGGCGTACCGGATCGACGAGTGCACGGGCGCGTACCAGCCGTTCCACCAGGTCGTCGCACGTTCCATGGAACGCGCCTCGCGCTACGTCGGCCTCGAGTACCGCGAGGACGAGGCGCGGGCGGTGTACGAGCGCATCCCCACCTGGGGCCCGTACCCCGGTGTCACCGAGGCACTGAACCGCCTGGCCGAAGAGGTCCCGCTGGTCATCATCACGAACAGCGACACCGCGCACGCCGTGCGCCTCGCGGAGAACCTGAAGGCCCCGTTCGAGGTCGTCATCAGCGCCGAGGAGATGGGCGTCTACAAGCCGCGACTCCGCGCCTTCGAGTACACGTTCGACAAGCTCGGCGTGACACCCGACGAGATCGTGCACGTCTCCGCGAGCCCCATGTATGACCATCGCCCCGCGGCGATCATGGGCATCAACAAGGTGTACATGGACCGCGGCTGGGAGCACGACGAGCACTGGCTCGGCTACGAGCGGATCACCGACATCGCCGACCTCCCCGTCCTCTTCGGCCTCCCGCGCCCCTGACGCCTGAGCCTGAGCGGAGAACTGAGGAAATGATCCACAGCAAGACGGTGGCGGCATGACTCAGCCCCTGCCTCAAACCGTCAAGGGTGACTCGGCTTCAGAAAGGCTCCAGGCCCTAGGACTGAAGCTACCCGTCCTCGCCGGCACCACGTACCTCGTGCCCCACCGGACGGTGGGCTCCACCATCCACCTCTCCGGCCAACTCCCCTTCAAGGACAGCGAGCTGCTGGGTCAGGGCGTTGTCGGCCGGGACGTGGAGCTGGAGACCGCGCAGGAGCTCGCACGCCATGCCGCGCTCAACGCGCTCGCTGCCGCTGCGCAGGCGGTGGGCGATCTCGACCGGGTCCGGATCGTGCAGATGCTGGTCTTCGTGGCCAGCACGCCGGACTTCGGTCAGCAGTCGAACGTCGCCAACGCGGCCAGCGAACTGCTCATCGAGGTACTGGGGGAGAACGGACGCCACGCCCGCACCGCGATCGGTGTCGCCGGGCTGCCTCTCAACACCCCTGTCGAGATCCAGGTCGTCTGCACCGCTGTGTAGCGCGAGCCACTCATGAGCAGTGCGGCGGTGGCCCGGCTTCAACAGGCACTCGACGCCCTCGGCCAGCACGATCGACACCCCGGTGCAGATCCTGCCGGCCGACGCGAGGGGCAGATCCCGCTCCGGCGCCTCGCCCCTCCCGAGGAGATCGCCGACGCCGTCCTCTTCCTCGCGTCGCCGGGATCCTCGTACATCCCCGGGGCAACGCACCCCGTCGACACCGGCCACATCGCCTTCCAGCAGCGGCCCACGCGGTTCCCAGAGACAAAGGACACACCATGAACGCTCTTGCGGCACCACCCCGAAACGGAGAGCTCGGCTTCTGGGTGGCCCAACTGGCCGACAAGAGGCCCTCGTTCCCCCGCTTCACCGGCCAGGACTGTGTGGACGTGGCGATTGTCGGCGGCGGCTATACCGGCCTGTGGGCGGCGTACTTCGCCAAGAAGCTCGAACCGTCGCTCTCGGTCGCGGTCTTCGAGGCCGAACAGGTCGGCTACGGCGCATCGGGGCGCAACGGTGGCTGGCTCTCGGCGATGCCTCCGGGAAACCGTGCCACCTTCGCCCGCGCCGGGGGAGGGCTGGAGGCGAGCCGGGCGCTGCAGCAGGAGTTCGTCGCCGGCGTCGACGCGGTCCTGGACATCCTCCGGGCCGAGGGCATCGACGCCGATCAGCACAAGGGTGGCGCGCTCGTCGCCGCTCACACGGAGGCGGGGCTGGGCCGGCTGGTGGCCAGGCGTGATGCCGACCTGAAGTACGGGCTGACCGACGACGAAGTCCACATGCTCGACCGGGACGAGTTCCGGAGCCGGATCAACATCTCCACCGTCCACGGCGGGCTCTTCTACAAGCACTGCGCAAGGATCCACCCCGCGAAGCTCGTCTACGGCCTCGCCGACACCCTGACCTCCATGGGGGTCAGCATCTACGAGGGCAGCCGAGTGGACAGTGTCGGGGGCAAGACCCTCACCCTGGCCAACGGACGCGTCACCGCGGCCAAGACGTTCATCTGCACCGAAGGCTATTCGGGACAGCTGCTCGGCCGCCGGAGCCTGATCCCGGTCAACTCCTCGATGATCGTGACCAAGCCCCTGCCGAAGGAGGCATGGCAGCAGATCGGCTGGGACGGGCCCCAGTGCCTCAGCGACTCCGCGCACACGTTCATCTACGCCCAGCGGACGTCGGACGGCCGTATCGCCATGGGGGGCCGCGGTGTCCCCTACCGCTTCGGGTCCGGTACGGGAGGAGCCGGTGCGACCGCCCAGTCCACCATCGACCTGATCTCGCACAAGCTCGGATCCTTCTTCCCGGGGATCCCCTTCGAGGTGGACCACGCCTGGTCGGGAGTCCTGGGCGTCACGCGAGACTGGAACGGCGGCGTGCACTGGGACCCGGCATCCGGAATCGGATCGTCCACCGGCTACGCGGGACACGGCGTCACGGCAGCCTACGTCGGCGGCAGGACCCTCGCGGAGCTCGCCTTCGAGCAGGAAACCGAACGGACCACTCTCCCCTGGGTCGGCTACCGGGCACGGAAGTGGGAACCGGAACCCATCCGCTGGCTGGGCGTTCACGCCATGTACCGGCTCTTCGGTATCGCCGACCACTGGGAAGAGCGCAGGGGCTCCAGCAAGACCTCACTCCTGGCCAGATTCGGCAGCCGCCTCGCCGGACTCCACGAGTAAAGAAAAGAGAAACTGCCATGGACGCAGAACTCGCAGTCATCGGCTTGGGCAGCATCGGAAGCATGGCCCTGTGGCAGGCCTCCCGGCTGACCGACTCGGTAGTGGGCTTCGAGGCCGCCA
This sequence comes from Streptomyces sporangiiformans, assembly GCF_005768555.2. Classification (GTDB taxonomy): domain Bacteria; phylum Actinomycetota; class Actinomycetes; order Streptomycetales; family Streptomycetaceae; genus Streptomyces; species Streptomyces sporangiiformans. Next base: position 247,237 of record NZ_VCHX02000083.1, on the reverse strand, counting down.
CCCCCGCCCACGGCCGCAGTGCCGTGGGCGGGGACACCCGCCTGTTCCGCATGATCTACCTCGGCAGGCCCGACTACTACCCCATCATCGAACGCTCCCGCGGCCTGTGGGCCGAGCTCGAAGCGGAAACCGGGCAGGACATCCTCACCACTACCGGGGGCCTGTCCATCGGGACGGCAAACGGCAGCTACATCAACAGCCTCCTCGAGGCCACGCGCGTCACCGGAGCCGAGTACCGCGTCCTCAGCCGGGAGGAGATGGCGGAACGCTACCCGCAGCACAACCTCCGCCCCGACGACTGCGCCGTCTACGACCCCCGCGCCGGCGTGCTGCGCACCGACCGCGCGGTCAGCGCCGCCGTAGCGGCGGCCCAGGCGAACGGCGCCACCGTTCTTCAGAACACACCCGTGGACAGCATCACCGAAACCGACCAGGGCGTGGTCGTCACCTCGGGCGACAGAACCTGGACGTTCGAGAAGGTCATCGTCGCCTCCGGCGGCTGGTCCCGAAGGCTCATGCCCGACCACCTCAAGGCCGTCACCGAAACCCATCGGATCGTCCTGACCTGGTTCATCGCCGAAGACGGCACACAGTTCTCGCCGGAGAACTTCCCCGCCTTCAGCCGGTGGTACGAGGATCGCTCCATGTACGGCGCACCCGCCGTCGACGGCGTGACAGTCAAGGCATCGGTGGACGGACCGCTGGCCGGGCGCGCAAGGGCAACCCCCGACCCGGACTCCGTACCCAGGGAACTCACCCGGGAAGAAATCGAAAAGGCCACCGAGATCGTCACCGAATTCTTCCCCGGCCTGATCCCAACCATCGCGCGCGCCGACGCCTTCCCTGACCTCTTCACCCAGGACAGGCATCCTCTCATCGGCTGGCTGGATCAGAACAGCAGCATCTACTGCGCCACCGGATTCTCCGGAAAGGGCTTCAAAATGGCCACCGGCTACGGCCACATCGCCGCACACGAGGCGCTCGGCAAGCAGACCATCGAAGGCCTGGACTTCGTGCGTCCGGACCGGTTCAAGACCAGGTAACCGCCCACTCCCGCCGCCTCGGCGCAATGGCCTCGGTATCGCCATCCGGCTGACGGTCGTTGCAGGACTCAACTCTTGATGTCCCGCAACAGTGCCGAGAACCAGCCGTATGCCGAACGCGCCCTCTGGGCCGTCCTCGCCCCGGCCGCTGTCCTGGGGCCCTGCTCGGGGCGCTCGCGGTCACGGCGGCCGGTGGAGTACGCATCCCGCGCTGAGGCGGCGGGCGTCGGCCCATCCCGGAGCGCACACGGACCATCCCAGCGGGACGGCGCAGACGGTGTCGGAACGACCGCGCACGCCCGTACTCACACAACCCAGGAACAGACGGACACCACCATGCCCGATCTCATCTCCCGCGCCCTGACCCGCCGAACCGTCCGGACGACCAAGCCTTCACGCGAGCGGACCTGAAAGCATCTGTCACCGCTGCTGCGGCTGCTGATCCTTACCCAACTCACCTCTGGTATCGGCTTCTTCGCCGTTCTGCCGTTCCTCGCCGAGCACCTCGGCACCGCGCTCGGCATGGCGGGACGGATGGTCGGCTTCGTCCTGGGTCTACGCACCTTCAGCCAGCAGGGCCTCTTCGTAGTCGGCGGCGCACTCGTCGACCGCTACGGCGTACGCCCGATCGTGCTGGCCGGCTGCGTGCTGCGCGTCGCCGGATTCGCCTGGCTGGGGTACGCGGAGCAGACCTGGACGGTGATCGGCGCGGTGCTCCTCATCGGCTTCGCCGCCGCGCTGTTCTCACCGGCGGTGGAGTCCGAAGTGGCCCGGCAGGCGGTGATCAGGGAGGAGGAGGGCCACGGTTACCTGGTCAGTCACGAACGCGGATACGCGGCCCTGCGGCAGATCAGCGGACAGGCCGTCGGCGGCCTTGTCCTCACCCCTCACGCCGCCGCAGGCGACCTATGGCTTCCCGACGGCAGCAGGACCCCTCTGAGCGAAACCGTCATCCCCGCCGGGAACCTCATTCGGCTACGACCGACTCCTGCCCCAACAGCTGTCTCTGCCCCCGTGTGGGACCGGCAGGCACGGCTTCTGGGCGACCGCGGGCAAGAAACACTGGCCCGGCTACGCGTCGCCATCGTCGGCCTCGGCGGTGTCGGCAGCATTGTCGTCGAAGAACTCGCCCGGCTCGGCGTCGGGGAACTCGTCCTCATAGACAACGAAACCGTTGACGCGACCAACCTCCCGCGGCTGCTGGGAGCCGAGCGGAGCGATATCGACAAGCCGAAGACGGATCTCGCCGCCCGAAACGCAACCCGAGCGAATCCACAGATCCGCCTGACCACGGTCCCGCGACGAGTCGAGAACCCCGAGGCACTACGTGAGCTGGTGATATGCGACTGGATCTTCCTGGCCGCCGACAGCCATTCGGCCCGGCACTGGGTCAACGCCGTCGTCCACGAGTTCCTCATCCCCGCCACTCAAGTCGGCGTGAAGATCCCCGTCTCCCCGGACGGTGGCGTCGGGCAGATTCACACCGCCACACGTTTGTTCACTCCCGGGGTCGGCTGCATGCGGTGCAACGGCCTCATCGACCCGACCGAACTCGCCATCGAAATACACCCCGAGGCCGAACGCGAGCAAGCCCGGTATGTCCCCGGTGTACCCGCACCCAGCGTGATGCCCTTGAACACACTCGCCGTCGGCGAAGCCGTGACCCACTTCCTTCTCGCATCCGCAGGCTTGCACGAGAGCGACGACGATCTCGGATCCATCATCCACCGCCCTCGAACCCGCGAACGGCATCTCCAAGATCCCCGCCAGAACGCCCGCTGCCGCTGGTGTACGTCCACGGGCAACCTCGGACGCGGCGCCAGCGGAGAACTCGCGGCCCGGAAGGCGGCACCCACTCACCCTTGAAGCGAGGCCACCTCGCGGCGGGGTCCGAGTCCACGGCGATTTCCAGTCCTCGTGGCAAAGTGCTCACTGGCATTTCACAATTTGGCCGCCATGGACATCCCGTTGGTTCTCGGTGACAACCATCCTCGGTATGTGACAACTAGCGTCGGTGGTCACAAACAGCTAACGCCGTACCCGGGGCATCCCCAGGCCGATCCACGAGATGATCTCGCGCTGGATCTCGTTGTTCCCGCCGCCGAAGGTGAAGATCACGGCCGAGCGGTAGCCGCGTTCCAGTTCGCCGTGGAGGACCGTGCCCGCCGAGCCCTCCTTGAGAACGCCCGCCGCAGCGACGATCTCCATGAGCCAGGCGTACGCGTCCCGGCGCGCCTCGGAGCCGTACACCTTCACGGCGGAGGCGTCCTGCGGGGTGAGGGTGCCCTCCTGGACGGCGTTCACCATCTGCCAGTTGAGGAGCTTCATCGCGTCGAGCCGGGTGTGGGTCTGGGCGAGGCGGCGGCGTACCCAGGGCAGGTCGACGACGCGGCGGCCGTCGGCGAGCTTGGTCTCCATGGCCCAGCGCTGCACGTCGTGCAGGGCGCGGATGGCCATGGTCCCGTGCGCGGCGAGGGTGACGCGCTCGTGGTTGAGCTGGTTGGTGATCAGCCGCCAGCCCTTGTTCTCCTCCCCCACCCGGCGCGAGGCGGGGACGCGGATGTTCTCGTAGTAGCTCGCGGTGGTGTCGTGCGAGGCGAGCGTGTTGATCAGGGTGCAGGAGTAGCCGGGGTGGGAGGTCGGCACGAGCAGCATGGTGATGCCCTTGTGCGGTGGGGCATCGGGGTCGGTGCGGACGGCGAGCCAGACCCAGTCGGCGGTGTCCCCGTTGGTCGTCCAGATCTTCTGCCCGTTGACCGTGTAGTGGCCGGTGGCCTCGTCGCCTTCCCGCACGGCCCGCGTCTTGAGCGATGCCAGGTCCGTGCCCGCGTCGGGCTCGCTGTAGCCGATCGCGAAGTCGATCTCGCCGGAGAGGATCTTCGGCAGGAAGTACGCCTTCTGCTCGTCCGTGCCGAACTGCATGATCGTCGGGCCGACCGTGTTCAGCGCCATCAGCGGCAGGGGTACGCCCGCCTGGGCGGCCTCGTCGAAGAAGATGAACTGTTCCATCGGGCTCAGCCCGCGCCCGCCGTACTCCTTCGGCCAGCCCACCCCCAGCCAGCCGTCGGTGCCGAGCCGGCGGATGGTCTCGCGGTAGAACCGCTTCTGGGCCACAGGGTCGCCGTATCGGGTGTGGACGTTGTCCGGCACCAACTCGGCGAAGTAGGCGCGCAGTTCGGTGCGCAGTAGCTGCTGCTCCGGCGTGTATTCGAGATGCACGGCGCCTCCTGGCTCCCACGGGGCTCCACTGGCCTGCTGCTCCGGCCACCCGGACCTGACGGCGGACACCGTAGAACGTGTTCCAGAAATTGGGAACACACAACAGCGGGCGCGCGCAGAAAGGGCCCCCGGTTGTCCGGGGGCCCTTTCTGCGCTCAACCTCTCAGTGTGCGACAGGAGTTGCCTGTGCGGCGGCCCCGTTCTGCTGAGCGGCAGCCGTACGCGGTGCCAGCACTCGCTCCGCCAGGAGCCCGAAGACCAGGCCGTAAGCGGTCCACAGGGTCACCTGGATGGCTAGTGCCGCCAGCCGGTACTGCCACAGCAGGGTGCCGGAGAAGCCCTTCGGAACGTCGTTGAACGACGGCAGGAACGCGTACGCCAAACCGACGAGCAGGACGAAGAAGGCGCCGGCCGCCACGGTGGCGTTCCAGTTGCCCAGGCGCGGCGCGAGGCGCTTGCCCAGGATCACCGTGCCGACGGCCAGCAGAACGCCGAGCACGACCATCAGGAAGTACAGCGTGGTCCGCTGGTCGAGGGTGTCGGGGTTGCCGACGGCCGGCGGGTTGGGCGGGTACTTCAGGAAGGGCACGACGTACACCGCGAGCAGGCCCGCGGTCGCCAGCAGCAGGGCGCTCGCGCGCGGACCGAAGCGGCCGATCCTGCCGAGGGCGAAGCAGTAGGCGAGCGCGGCTATCCCGCCGAAGGCGACCCCGTAGACGAGGACACCGGTGGACAGGCCCGCGGTGGACTGCATCGTGCGGCTGACGAGTTCGGTGCCGCCGTGCTCGTGGGAGTGGGCCTCCTCGTATGCGATCGCCGCGTCGACGCGCGGTTCACCCAGGAAGTACGCGACGACCAGGGCGAGCAGACCCGCGGCGAGACCCGCGAGCATGCCACGCACCAGGAGGTTTCTGACGGTGACGGAGTTCATGGGAACGCTCGTTTGCATCCTTTTCGCCGTCAGTGGCAGGGGAAGCCGAGCAGGTGGCGGGCGTCGTGCACCCACTCGTGCACACCTTCACCGGAGACCACGGAGGTGGCGCCCTGCTCGGCGCCGACGAAGTAGAGCAGGACCAGCATCAGGATGCCGAAGAAGACCGCCCAGGGGGCGATCGCGCCGATCGGCAGCTTGGCCGGCACGGCGGCCGGTGCGGCGGGGGTGGTTGCGCTCGGCTGAGCGACGGAGTGGGCCATGGCAGGACCTCCTGGGGGAACTCGCGTCCCGACTCGGTGGTGCACAGGACGACGGCCACGGGTCTGACTTGCCCGACCTGCACCGCTCCTGGGTGGAGGCGATCGGTACGGCTTACAGTGGCGCGACCGTGCCGGATTCTCACCGGCTTCCGTCGAACCGTCGTCAATATCGACGAGAACGTACCGCGAACCGGGGACGCGGCCAAGGGCGCACGGAGTCCGGGACGTGCGCCGGTGTCCTGGTCACGGCGTCAATTCCGGGTGCTGGCAAGGGTTTTGAGCTCCGTTGAGCACGAGAGGGGGGCCGATGACGAGCCGAGTGATGTTGATCTCACCAGCGATCAGTGCGGCGCTGCGGGAAGCACGTTTCGACAACGGATGCCCGGTCGACGCCGCCGGGCTGCGGCAGGCGAAGGCGGCCGCGGGTTCGCTGCCCGCCCCGGATCGGGCCCTGTTCTCCCCCGGCGTGCGCTGCCGCGACACCGCCGCCGCCCTCGGCCTCGACGCCGCGGCAGAGCCCGAGGTGGCGGGGCTGGACGTGGGCCGCTGGCGTGGCGCGACCCTGGCCGAAGTGAGCGCCGACGAACCGGAGGCGGTCGCGCGGTGGCTGACGGACCCGTCGTGTGCCCCGCACGGCGGCGAGTCGCTGCACGGGCTGTGCGACCGGGTCGAGAAGTGGCTGGAGTCGGCCGGCCAGTTCTCGGGGCGGATCGTCGCCGTCGTCGAGCCGGAGATCGTACGGGCCGTGGTGGTACGGACGCTGGGGGCTCCGGAGTCGGCGTTCTGGCGCATCGACGTGCCGCCGCTGACCGGCACGGAGCTCAGTGGGCGGGCCGGGCGCTGGAATATCCGGGTGGGACAGGCGCTTGGGGGCTGACGACGCGATAACCCGCCCCCCTCATACCCATCACCTCAACCTGTCGCTCCCGTTACTCCCGCAACTCCCATCACCCTCTTCGCCTCGTCACACCCTCAGACCAGGACGGCGAGAAACTCCGTGCAGGCGCGTGCGCAGTCGCGGCAGGCCTTCGCGCCGTCCTCGGCGCCGGGGTTCCGGTCGAAGACGTGCGCGGTCTCGAGGCAGACGGCTCGGCACCACTCGACCTGGGCACGTGTTCCGGTCTCCTCCTGCCAGGTCTGATCGGCCAGGACGCGGCACGTCGCGTCGCAGACCTCCGCGCACAGGATGCCCTTGCGCCGCAGTTGCTGCTGGTTCTCCGGACCGTCGAGATCGGCGAGGCTCGCGCGCAGGGCACACATGCGCGCACACTCGGTACAGGCCTGCGCGCAGGCGAACCGGTCCTCGAGGAAACGGACGAGTTCCTGCTGATCTGTTGCTGACACGCTGTCCGGGTAGCCGGACAGCGGCGCGCCAAACCCGCCAGAGGCTCCGACGCGGTCACCCGTCTGTTCAGTGGACGGCGGTACAGGAGTCGGTGCGGGTGTCGGCGTCCGTGTCGGTCGCTGCCAGCACGCCACCCGGTTGCGGGTGGGATCGAGTACGGCGAAAGCAGCGTCCGACGTGTCGTGGTGGAACCAGTCCGTGAACGCCATGAAGCGCAGCCACCGGTGTCGGCGGCGCGCCGCGTCGTCTCCGGCAACGGGATGTCGTCGGGCAGCCCCATCAGTGCGTACAGGCTGTTCCAGGCGTGCAGCCGGGCGTGCGCGCCACCCTGCCCCTGGCCGTTCACTCCGCCGTTGTGTGCTGCCGCGAACAGTTCGTTGATCACGTCGTCGGGCGTGGAGTGGCAGGTGAGGGCACCACCCCGGCGCGTGCCCTCGCCTTCCAGGCACTCCAGGGGCAGTTCCTTGAGGGCACGTCTCCCCAGGTCACCGATCGCGGAGTCCCTCGGGGTGGATCTGACGCATGATCAAGCCGCAAGCGTGGTGGAACGGAACGACTGTCCGAGTGTGAAGCCCCGCCCGGGAGCCCTTGCCGCACCCGCGGCGGGAAGACCGCGACGAAGTACCACACCGCCCGCTTCCTCCTCGTCCCCACACCGCGGGAGGAGCTGGAGGTGCCGGTGCCGGTGCCGGACGACCGCGGCCTGGGTCGGCCGTGGAAGCCGAGCCCGGCCACACCGGCCGCCGCGGCGACCAAGCCGATCCGTTTCGGTTACGCCCGCTGCTCGACCGCCGATCAGGAACTCCGGAGCCGGCTCGGCGCCCTCGCCCGCGCCGACTGCAAACGGATCTTCTCCCCAGAAGATCAGCCCCCGAGAAAAGAATCGGCCGGAGCTGAAGAAGGCACTCAAGCGCGCGTACGACCTTAAGGAGGTTCTCGTCCTTCACCTCACATAGGGCGCGCCCGCTTGCATTGATGCGCTTATCGCATGGACAGATCTCGGTTTGATGCTGGACACCGATCCGCCAGTGCTCCGAAACTCTCGCATAACACCTCGGCCTGCCCCCGCACAGCCCCCGCCCACCGCCGCCGAGGGCCGTCCCCGAGAAAGCGAGCGCCGCCATGCCGGCAGCCCTGGGCTTCGCTACGATCGCCGTCCTACTGCTGCTCACCATGGTCAAACGCGCCTCGGTGCTGGTCGCTCTGATCCTGCTTCCGGTGCTGGCGGCGCTCACTGGTGGCATCGCGGGCGATCTGGGCGAGCTGATTCTCGGTGGGCTGTCCAATGTGGCCGCCACAGGCATCATGATCGCCTTCGCGGTCGTGTACTTCAGCCTGATGGTGGACGACATGATCCCCTGGCGTGGCCCGAAAGTACGCACCACGGCGGCGCTGAAGCTGGACAGTTCCGAGGTCTTCAACCTCGTGCTGCCCGCGATGGGCTTCGGCGTCGCCTGGGCGCTGGTGGCCTCTTACCTGCGCGGCCGCCGGGCGCGCAACCGTCTCGGCGCGCTGTCCCCGCGGGGTCCTGCCACGGACGTACGCAAGGGCGAGGTCGAGTGGAACGACCGTGAACCGGCCGCTTCGACGGCTGCCGCGACAGCCGAGTCGAGCCGGCAGGTCACTCCCACGAGGGCCGACGGGCAGAAGCGTCAGGCCCTCCGATCCCCCCGGGGACGGGCCCGGCCCTGTCCGGGTCCCGCCGCTGCCGCGGACCTGGCTGAACATCTGCAATCTCCTGCTCGCCATGGCCCCCGACTCCTTCGGGTCGCACCTGCCCCTCGCGGCGGCCGTCACCGGCATGCCGCTGAGCCGGGTCTTCACCCCGTACGCCTGAGAGCGGTGTGTCGCTCGGCGAACACCAACGCCTCATCTTCCGCTGGGCCATCGCCACCACACTCGTCATGACCGTCGGCGCCCTGGTGACCGGCGCCTTCTCCCTGTGGCTGGTGTCCCGGGGTCCCGCCGACTGCGAACTGCCGGCAGCCACCGCACATGCCGCTCAAGTCTCGAACGTGCCGCCCGCTCCGGGAGGCCGAGCCGGGCGACCGGATCCACACACAAAGGCACCTGGTGCGGGTGCCCCACCGACCGAGAAGAGGACCCATGAGACGGATCACCAGACGTACGGTGCTCGCCGTCACCGCAGGTGCCGTCGCGGCGCCGGCCGTGAGCACAGCAACCCCCGCGGCCGCCGACACCACGACAGCCACATCTGAAGGACGACAAGCGGCCTTTGGACTCAATCCGGTCCTGCGAACGGACCTCGTCACCCGGGTGACGCCGAGGAACAACTGGCTGGTGACAGCCGTCGCCATCCAGTACTCGCATCGCATCGACTTACGCGGCAGGGTGATCCCGCCCTCGGCCTTCCAGGTAAAGGCCACCGTGGGCGGGCAAACAGCGGCTCGCACGGTGACCCGGGTCTACTCCAACACCACCGCCGAAGTGGACGACCGATCTCACCCCGGACGGCCAGGGGACCGCCTGATCATCGAACTCGACCCGAACGACTCCAACGCGCGGGCCGCCGGCACCGATCCCCTTCCGCTCGACCGCGCGTACTCCGTCAGACAGGTGGAGGACGTGCGCACCCCGGGAGGTGAACTGGTACTCAAGGCTGGTCCGTTCGCGAGCCGGAACGACGACGTCATCACTCCCGTGGTCGACGACTTCGCCGCCGGTTCCTTCACCGACTCCGCAGGTTTCGAACTGGACTTCCGGCTGTACCAGCCCGAGGGATTCGTACGGAACCCGCTGACTCGCACGCGGTACCCGCTCGTCGTCACCCTGCACGGCGGTGGTGAAGTCGCGGACAACAACATGACCCAGCTCACCTCCAACCGGATCGCGGTCACGTTCGCCAAACCGCAGCGACAGCGCCGCAACCCCGCGTTCGTCCTCTCTCCGCAGATCCCCCTGCCCCGTCCCATGGACGGACCCGACGGCACGGACTGGACCGACGCCAAGGTCCAGGCCGCGCTGGCCGAACTCATCGACACCTTCGTGAGCGAGCACTCCCGAAACGTGGACACAGCCCGGCTCTATCTCGTCGGCCTGTCCTCGGGTGGGCGCGGTATCTTCAGTCTGCTGGCGAAGCGACCCGACGTGTTCGCGGCAGCCCTGCCCACGGCCGGCTGGGGCGACACGGCCGCCATGGACAGGATCACGCACATCCCGATCTGGGCCGACCACTCCGTCGACGACCCGGTCGTCCCCTACCGGGAGGGCCGGTTCGGCAATCCCGGCACCTGGACACTGATGAACGCGCTGGAGACCGCCGGTGCACGGGTCACCCGTGGGGACTGGGCCAACGATCTGCCGAAGACACAGTTCGAGGCCCGTTCCCGGGCGCTCCTGCGGCAGGCCCGGGCCACGCGCAGTCACGTCCTGTTCACGAGCTACACGCCCGGAACGACACCGGTGAACCCACACCTCGCATGGGCCCAGACGTACGAGAACGACGTGGTCATCGACTGGCTCTTCGAACAGTCCCGGTAGCCGGCCGCACGCGGCGGTCACCCGGTCCGTTCTTTTTCCTCCCGCACTGTGCGAGCTCACCTTCTGGCGAACTCCGGCAACGCTTACAGTGCGGGCGCACCTCGCTGTCCGGTTACCGCGCTCTCACCGCTTTCCGGAGGTAAATCAATGCGTCCATCCAGTTGTTCAACCGACACGACCGCGCCGTTACGGACCCGCTCCCGTGCCATGACGGCACTGATCGCGCTGGCAACCACCATCGGCTTGGCGCTGACTCTGCTGACAGCCGCCGCCCCGCCGGCGGCCGCCGCCGACTTGCTGTCCCAGGGCAAGCCCGCGACCTCCTCGTCCACCGAGAACGCATCCGCCCCCGCGTCGGCGGCGGTGGACGGCAACACCGGGACGCGCTGGTCGAGCACGTTCAGTGATCCGCAGTGGCTCAGAGTGGATCTTGGCGCCACCGCCACCATCAGCCAAGTGGTGTTGCGCTGGGAGGCCGCGTACGCCCGCGCGTTCCAGATCCAGACCTCCGACAACGGCACCGCCTGGACCACCATCTACTCGACCACGACCGGCACCGGCGGCGTGCAGACCCTCGACGTGAACGGCAGCGGCCGGTACGTCCGCGTCTACGGCACCCAGCGCGGCACCGCCTACGGCTACTCGCTGTGGGAGTTCCAGGTGTACGGCTCCGGTGGCGGCACCCCGCCGGGCACCGGGATCCCGGACCCGACGACCGCTTCCCTCGAGGCCACCAACGGGCCACTCACCACCGCCACCTACACCGTTCCCAACCCAAGCGGGTACGGCTCGGGCACGGTCACGTACCCGACCGCCAGTGGCTCGTACCCGGGCGTCGTACTGATGCCGGGCTATCAGGGCACACAGCAGAACCTGCAGTGGCTCGCACCCCGCCTCGCCACCTGGGGCTTCGTCGTCATCAACGTCGGAACCAACACACTCACCGACGATCCCGAATCGCGCGGCCGCCAGATCACCGCCGCCGGCACCCAGCTACTCGCGCTCGGCAACGCCACCGGCAACCCGATATCGGGGAAGGTCAACGGCACGCTGGGCGCGGCCGGTCACTCGATGGGCGGCGGTGGTGTCATGGCGGCCCTCCGGGACGACTCGCGCTTCCGGGCGGGCGTGCCCACGGCCCCGTACTACGTGAACGCGAACTTCTCCGGAGTCACCGAGCCCACCTTCTTCCTGACCTGTCAGAGCGACCCTGTCGCAGGCGGCAACAGCTACGCGGTGCCCTGGTACAACTCCATGTCCCAGGCCGAGAAGCTGTACATCGAGGTTCCAGGCGACCATCTGTGTCCGATGACGGGCTACGGCAACAAGGCCAAGCAGGGCAAGTGGATCGTGTCGTTCTTCAGCCTCTGGCTGCGTGCCGATACCCGCTTCAGTCAGTTCCTGTGCGGTCCCGCCCGCGAAGCCGACAAGAACAACACCTCCCTGGTCACGCGCTGGATGGACACCTGCCAGTTCTGACCGGCTCGCTCGGAGCGCTCCGCGGCCCGTCGACGCAGCGCTCCGAGCCTGCTTCCCACGTCGGCGCCCCATCCGGTGCCCCGGCTCCTGCACTTCCCACCAGCAGAACCAAGGGGCGTCGGGCACGGACTGCGCAGGCGAGGGGCATCGTGAGCGGCCACCTCTCATGGGTGTATCCCGACCTCGTACCTGCCGCGCCCCGGTACGGCGCCGTGTCACCCATCACGGGTCCTGCCTCCAGCATCCCGCCGCGGCACACCCCGCTCAACCGGCCGCACCAGGCACTCCGGCGGGCAGGCCACGGAGATCAGGCCAGGCTAGACGGGAGTGGACGACGACGGCACGAAGGGTGCCCCATGTCCCGGCACGATCAGGGCCGGGCCTAGAGCCAGGACTTTCTCTCTGGATGCCCGCAGTTGCTCGCGGTCGAGCACGAAGGGGTCGTCGGCCGGTCCCTGGGCGGACCACCACAGATGAGTCAGGACCACCAGGCCCTCGACGGCCGTGACCAGAGTACTGACGTCCTCCGCGGTGTGGCCGGGCGTCGTCATGAGCGTGATCGACGGGGAAAGCCGGTATCCGTCGGCGTTCCGGTTCTCCCGGATGTCCTCGTGACAGACGGCCATGTGGTCGTGGAAGCGGGCTTCGGGAAACAGGACCGCGTTCAGCGAGCGGTCCGGGTGGTAGTGGCTGAAGATCACGTCGGTGACGTCTTCAGGGGCGAGTCCGCTGTGCGCGAGCGGATCCAGGATGAGCCGGCGATCCGCGACCATGCCGGGATCGACGATCGCCACGGTCTCGTCGTCGATGACCAGGGTGACGGTACCTGCCACCCGCGCGTCGGCGTAGCCGGTGGTCAGGACACGGAACGAGGCGGTCATGACGGACTCCTCGGGTGATGGGTGTGTGTGGCCGTGCAAGCCGGTCACCGGGCAAGAAGCCCGGAAGCCGGTGAGCAGGGCACGGAGACCGGCGTCGAACGCGAGCTCGGCCCGGCGGGGGTCGGTGGGGGTGTGGTCGAGTACGGCGCTGAGGTGGGGGCGGTTTTCGGCGAGCGGGGCGTGGCGAGCAGGGGCAGCTTCGACCGGCTCGGTGAACTCGCCATCCCGGCATCCCTCGCCGGTCAATCACCGCCTACCGGCGCAGGGCCCGATTGCGCCAATAGCTGTACTGCTGGAGCGGATCCCCGGCCAGCCCCCAGGGCCAGCGTGTGACTGTCCCACCCGTCATCCGGAATACCTTCGCGGAGTCCGAGAGCCGGTAGGCCTGCACCAGGCCGTAGGCCAGAGCGTTCAGATCCGCAAGGGCTGCCGCATGCCTCAGAAAACCAGGTCTTGTCCAGAGCGTGAACGATCGCTCCAGTGTCGCTGCGGCGGAAGACTGCGACCACCAGTGGCGAGTGAGCTTCGCATTGACGCCACCGCCCGAAAGCGTTCGCTGGTGGCACCCGATGACGCCCGCCAACTCCACCCCCGTCGCCGGTGAGTCGGCGGGCATCCGTATCCGCCGGCCGTCGAGGAAGTCGAGCATTTGCGCGGAGGATCCGCACTCGTCCGGCGAGAGGTAGCCGAGCATGTGCAGATGAGCTTCGCGGTTCCAGGCGTCGCGGGACGTCACCTCATTCCATACCGCGAACATGTCATGTGAGTGACTGCGCAGCATCCGAAGAATCCCGAGCAGCCCGACCCAGGGAATCGGATCGTCTTGCCTCAGTCGCGCCGCGCGCAAACAGAGATCGATGGACGAGCGGGCTTCCACCGCTGTTGGGTCCATACAGGCGCGTGAAAGGTCCACCCACAACCGGAAGGACAAGGCAACGGGGTCCTTCGGCTGTCGATGCGACCAGGAATGCGAGAAGCGGGAATGTACCGCACTTTCGGCGAGTACCGATATCCGGTGTGTGCACCGGTCCCAGTCACCTTCCGCGTCCCGTAGTACGCGCGAGACTTGTGCTGCCCGGAAGTCCACGTCCGGCGCGCCGGGAACCGGCGAAGTTTCCAGTTGCTTGCGAATCTTGCCCAGCGGCTCGTCGTCGAGTTCCGGACGCAGGCGCGGTCTGGTTAGTCCTCGGGTTCCGAAGAGTGACATGAAAAGCCCAGGGGTTGCGGAAACGACAAGAACGTCCAGGAGTGATGGTCACTCCGCGACTGCCCGCTCAGCTCTGTGCGGCGGACGCCTGCGCCCTGTCCGCCGCGAGCAGCGTCGCGAACCGCGCCAACCGGGTGCCCTGGAAACGGGCGCAATCCAGCGTGACCTCGTCCGGGGCCGTCGAGGGGAATCCTGCGGGCCACGATGTGCCGTAGGGGTTTCCACCGGCGGCGTAGACGATGTCGTCCGTGTAGCCGAGAGGGACGATGACCGCGCCCCAGTGGTAGAAGACGTTGTTCAGCGACAGGATCGTCGACTCCTGGCCGCCGTGCTGCTCGGCCGAGGAGACGAATGTCGTCACCGGCTTGTCCGACAGCTTCCCCGCCTGCCAGAGACTTCCGGCGGTGTCGATGAACTGCTTCAGCTGCGCCGCCGGAGCGCCGTAACGCGTCGGTGTGCCGAAGGCGTAACCGTCGGCCCACTCCAGGTCGGCGAGTTCGACCACCTCGACGGTCGATTCCGTCTCCTGCCGATGCGCGGCCCAGTCCGGATTCGCGGCTATCGCCTCGGCGGGAGCGAGTTCGGCGACCCTGCGGAGCCGTACCTCGGCGCCCGCGGATTCAGCTCCTTCGGCCACTGCCTTCGCCAGCCGATGCACGGACCCCGTCGCGCTGTAGTAGACGACCAACACGTGTGCTGACACGGAAAACCCCTTCCCGAGGGATGATGCTCGATCACGAAGTAGGCGCCTGGCGCCCGTTCACTTACTTGTCCGGTGCGTACGAGAGGACGGCGGTGACCGTCTTCTCCTCGGTGTTCGCTTCGATACCGGCCCAGCCGAGTTCCCGCCCCTGACCGCTGAGCTTGGAACCGCCCCACGGCAGGCGGGGGTCGAGGGGCGCCCAGCCGTTGATCGCGACAGCCCCGGCCCTCACTCGGCGAGCGACCACATGCGCCCTGCTCACGTCGGACGTCCACAGGGTGGCGGCCAGCGCGTAATCGCTGTCGTTGGCCATCGCGACCGCCTCGGACTCCGAGTCGAACGCGATGATCGCACCCACGGGCCCGAAGATCTCCCGCCGGGCGATCGTCATGGTGTTGTCCACGTCGGCGAACAGTGTCGGCTCGATGAAGAACCCCTTGCCGTCGGGTCGGCCGCCCCCGGCGATCAGGCGGGCGCCGTCGTCGATTCCTGTCGCGACGTACTGGGAAACGCGCTCCAACTGCCGTGCGTTGATCAACGCGCCCATCGTGGTGCCTTCGTCGAACGGGTCGCCGACCTTGATGTCGCGGGCACGCGCCACCAGACGTTCGACGAATTCGGCGTACACGGAACGAGCGACCAGGATGCGGCTGCCCGCGGCACACACCTCGCCCTGATTGGCGAAGATTCCGACCGCCACTCCCAGCGCGGCTTCGTCCAGATCGGCGTCCCCGAAGACGATCTGGGGGCTCTTGCCGCCGAGTTCCAGGGTCGTGCGCCGAAATCCCTTCGCGGCCGCCACGGCCACCTTGTATCCCGTCTCGGGGCTTCCGGTGAACGAGATCTTGTCCACCCCCGGGTGATCGATGAGCGCCTGGCCCGTCACGGCTCCGAGCCCCGGAAGGACACTGAACGCCCCGGCCGGGAACCCGGCTTCCTCGATCAGTGACGCGAGGAGAAGAGAGGTGAGGGGCGCGTCCTCCGGAGGCTTCAGGATGACGGCGCACCCCGCAGCGAGCGCGGGCGCGATCTTCCACGATCCGATCATGGTCGGCGAGTTCCAGGGCGTGATGGCCGCGACGACTCCGACCGGCTCGCGCACGGTGTAGCTGTGGGTGGGCCGGCCCATGTACGAGGGCGTCGGGACGGAGCGGCCCTCCACCTTGTCGGCCCAGCCGGCGAAGTACCGGAAGGCCCCGATCGCCTGGGGCAGGTCGATGGCCCGCGGCTCGAAGCCGGGCTTGCCGATGTCCAGCGACTCCAGCGTCGCGAACTCCTCGCTCCGGGCCTCGATGAGATCGGCCAGACGGTGCAGCAGGAGCGCCCTGGCGCTTCCGTCCGTTCTCCCCCACTCACCTTCATCCAGAGCGGACCGAGCGTGGGATACGGCCTCGTCTACTTCCCGGGCCCCGGCGGCGGCCACGGTGGTGAGCCGTCGTTCGGTCACCGGGTCGATCACGTCGAAGGTGTCGATGCTCTGACCGCTGCCCCATCGCCCGGCGAAGTAGGGCTCCGTCGGAACCGTGCTGACCAGCTGTTCGGCTTCTGTGCGTGCTAGCATGAGTACGATTACCGTTCTCTATGGACGATATTCGAAACCATAGGGATGAGGGTGACGCCGGGTCAAGGGGTCGGCGCGATAGGACCGTTCTGACCCCGTGACATGATGAGCGGCACGGTTAGGCAGGAGGCGAGAGAAGATCGTGGCGGCGACCGGTGGGGAAACGTCCCTGACTCTTGACCGCGGGCTGACGGTGTTGTCATTGCTCGCACGCAACGCCGACGGTCTCACGGCGGCAGAGCTCGCCGAGCAGCTGAGCATCGCTCGGGCGGCCGTCTACCGTCTTCTGCGCACGCTGGAGGCTCACAGCCTCGTCGCCCGTATCGGCACGCGATACATCCTCGGGTTCGGCGTGGCCGAATTGGCCGGTCAACTCAAACCACGGCTGCAGGCCACCGTCCTGCCGATTCTGCGACGGCTCAGCGAGCAGACCAACAGCACGGCGCTGCTGAGCGTGGCCGACGGCGACCAGGCCCTGATCCTGCTGACGGCGGAACCATCGAACTCCACCATGCACCTCGCCATGCGGGAAGGCGCCCGGCATGCCCTGACCGTCGGCGCGGACGGAATCGCCATCCTCGCCGGCAGGCCGGAGGGCGACGAGGACACCGCCGACGTCCGCGAGGCGCGTCGCCGCGGTTACGCCGTCAGCGTGGGCTCGATCCAGGAGGGCGCGATCGGCATCGCCGCCCCCATCCGGGTCTCGGACTGGTCGACCGCGAGCCTGGGCGTGGTGCAACTCGGTCTCAAACTCGTCGACGAACAGGTTCCCCACCTGGTGATGGAGGCCGCCGGAACGGCCGCGACACAGTTGGTCGGGGCGGCCGGCCCGGAAGTGGTCGAGCGATAGCGTCCGGCTGTCCCGCCGGTGCGACGACCCAGCGAGACAGCCGCAGGCCCGCACTCGTCCGATGTACGGGTGCGGGCCCGGCACGAGTCACTCGTCGACCCGGTCACCCTGCTGCGGTACGGCGTGACAGTGCATCGCTCCATGCCCCGGTGGGGGCGGTACGTCCAACGAGGGGTTGCGGTCGAAGAATCCGACCGGCTTCAACGCGAACCCGACGTACTCGCACGGCATGATGGGCCAGTCCTCCGGCCGTGGCAGATGCGAGGTGCCGAAGGTGTGCCACAGCACCACGTCCGTGTCGACCAGATCGCGACCCTGCTCGATCCACTGACCGATCCCGCCCCCGGGGTGCTGGTTCGGGTAGTCGCCGGCCGCGTGCAGTTCGTCCGGGCTGTACCGGGTCACCCACAGATGCGCCCGCGCGAACTCGGCGCGTCGTGCCAGATCGCTCTCGGGAGCGGCGAGCAGGGTCGGGCCGACGAACGGGACCAGCTTGTAGGCGACAGGCTCGTCGAAACGATTGCGCACGCCGGGATTGGTGATCTTCCAGGTGCGCGCGGTGAGCGGGTCGCACATCCGGCGGCCGTCACGTTCGTTGGTGATGTCCGTGCGGCGGGCGACGATCGCGTTTCCGTACGGGTTGTCCGGCCCCATCGGGGGACCCACCGCGTCGACCTCCACGACCGTGTTGCGCGGCCCGTCGACTTCCATGTCCAGTCGCATGTTGAACAGGTGTTGGTGGTTCGGCGCGTCCAACTGGGGCGCCACGAGCGTTCCGTAGGCGGGTTTCTCGCCGGGAGCCACGGCCCGTGTCTGGACGATACCGGTCAGCTTGGCTTCGAACTGGATCGTCCCGTCGAGGTAGAAGTACCAGAAGAAGCCGTACTCGTAGTTGCCGATCGTGTGGATCGAGGAGACGACGAGACGCCGGGAACGCCTGACCTCCGCCTGCTGGACGTAGCGGAAGTCCCAGTGTTTCCAGAGGATTCCGTAGTCCTCCTCATGCAGGCAGATGGCGTTGGTGATGGTGTGCGGGGTGCCCGACTCGTCGGAGAGCACCGCGTCGAGGTACCGGATCTCCCCGAGGCAGTCGCATCCGAGACTGAGCGACCCCACGGTCTTCCCCAGGCTGTATTCGCCCGCGTCGAAGACGTTCCGGAAGTAGAAGTCGTCGCTGGTGTCGCCGTAGGGCACCACCATCTCGCTGATGCCGGCCCGGTGCACGATCGAGCGGCGACGCCCCTCGTCCAGGTAGGAGACATCGCTGATGACGAGTCCCTCCACCACGTCGATGTGCGCGTGCAGTCGCCATCGCTGCCACTCGATGACATTGCCGGACACCGTGAACGAGGGTCCTTCCGGCTGCGTGATCTCGATCGGGCGGAGGTCGTCGCGCAGCGGTCCCACACTGCCCGGGTCGTAGTTCCCGCTCTCCGGCGGGAGCGGCAGCGGATCCCCCTCCGAGATGGCCGCCACCGAACGGGTGTCGCAGTCGATGACGAAGACGAGGTTCCCTACGGGTCTGGCGTAGCCGTTGTCCGCGGTGAAGTGCCGGACGTACGCGGTCGCGCGGATCACGCGTCGTCGCGCGTCCACACCCTCGATCGGCAGGGTGCCGGTCGACCAGGGGTCGAACTGCACCTGCGAGAGATCGTCGACTCCGTGCCGTGCCAGGGCCTCCACCGCGGCCGGGTCGCCCTTCACGATCTCGTCGAGCGCCATCAGCTCATCGATCATGATCGGCGGCTGCAGGCCCGGGAGGTGCTTGAAGGAGACCAGGCTGTCGTCGGTGAGATCGACCCGGGCCTCGAACATGGCGCTGGCCTCAGGGTCGTAGACGACGAGGAACGCCACGCGGGGGATCGGGCTCGAAGGGTCGTACGCCCGCACCTGCTCCTTGTCCGGGAGGTCCAGACGCACCAGGGGGAATTTTATCGCCCGCCGCTGAGGGTGACTGGCACGCACCACACCCACGGCCATTTCTATTTCCTCGGCGGTCAGCGGATCGTACGGGTGTGCCGTGGTGGTGGTCACTGCCTTTCCTCCTGATGGCATGGGCGGTGAAGGGTGAGGTGAGTGGTGGTCCGGGTTGTCGTCAAAGTGGGGTCACTTCACTGGTGCCTTCCGCCGCCTGGTCCGTCACGGGTTGTCCCTGGTGGGAGGACCGGCCGAGCGCGAAGAAGGACCAGACCGCGCCCAGTGCCACCCACACGAGCAGAGCCCAGGGAACGGTGTCGAGAGGGCTGGCCGCCTCGTAGAACGAACCGAACACCGCCCCGGCCGCCACTGCTACACCGGCGCTTCCCGCGATGAGCAGTTTGGTCCGGCTGACATGGTTCCAGAGGCCCTTCACCCCCGCGGCACCGACGACGAGATACATGATCGCCATGCCTGTTCCGCCGAAGCCGGCCATCCAGCCGAACGCCGACGCCCATTGCGGCTGACCGGCCGCCTGGCCGAACATCCGGTCGCCGCCCATGCGCACACCAACGATGGCGACACACGAAACAGCGCCCATCAGTACGGCGCCCCATATAGGAGTACGGAACCGGTGGTGCAGAACCGCCAGC
This sequence comes from Streptomyces sporangiiformans, assembly GCF_005768555.2. Lineage (GTDB taxonomy): Bacteria > Actinomycetota > Actinomycetes > Streptomycetales > Streptomycetaceae > Streptomyces > Streptomyces sporangiiformans. The sequence continues at coordinate 227,684 of NZ_VCHX02000083.1, read as the reverse complement.
TTCGACGGCAGCCGGCCACTGCGGGCCATCGAGAGCATTCCTCGAGTCGATGCGACGCCGACTCCGATTGCCACCGCGAGGATGTCGAGAATGATCAAGAGCGCCAGGAAGTTTCCGAACGCGGCAGACCCGAACTCCCCACCGTACGAGAGCGTTTCCAGCGGGAAGACACTGTTCTTCCACGCCTCCGCGTCGAGGCCGAAACCCATGACCTGTGCGTAGGCCACCACCACGTAATAGACCCCCACGATGCCCAGCGACAGCATGACCGCCCGCGGCACATGGCGCTTGGGATCCGAGGTCTCCTCAGCGAGATTGGCCGCCGACTCGAACCCGATGAACATGTTGATGCCGTACAGAACGCCGAAGAGAAGATTCAGACTCCCCACGGAGAAGGGATTGAAGGGTTCGACGGACCAGCTTTCGCCGTTCTGGCCGCCGCGGAAGATGATGAACAGCGAGAAAGCGAGGACAACGATCATGGCGCCCAGGGCGAGGATGAGTTGCGCCCGGATCGAAACGTGAACGCCCACCACGAGAATCGTGGCGGTGACGGCGGCGTATCCCAGGGACAGCGGCCACCAGGGCACGTCCACGGACATGGCGCTCTTGAGCCATGCCTGTGTGAGTCCGCCGAGGACGAGGTATGTCGAGGCTCCCAGAACCATCATGGCTCCGTAGTAGAGCCATCCAGCGATCACGCCGATGCGCGGTCCGGCGGTGTCACTCACATATTCGTAGAGAGAGCCGCACAGATGGATGCGCTTCGCGTACTGGGCGATGATCCATCCCACGCCGCACATGCCGATGCCGGCGATGACGATCGCGATCGGGGTGGCGACGCCGGCGCCGCGTCCCGTGGCCGACAGGCCCACGATCAGGGGCAGGAGGGCCGCGACAGAGAAGACCGGCCCCATGAAGCCGAGTGATTGGGTGAGGACGCCGATCAGTGAAAGGCGGCCGTGGGCCAAGGTGGTGCGATCAGGGCTTGTCATCCCGATCAGCCTCCAGTTTTCACCGCTGTGCGATATTCGTACATGGTGTACGTTTGTTGAAAACACATGGTGTGGTGGCCTGCGGTGGGTGTCAAGGCCCGGCGTCGACCAAACCCGACCGCCGGCGAAGACACGGCACGTCGGCCACCCGGCGGACAGAACGCGGCCGCCCCCGCCGAAGTCTTTTGGCGGGGGCGGCGGTTGACCAGGGAGGAATGCGGGACGGGCGGCTCTAGCTCGGGCCCAGCAGGAACGCTCGGGCCGCTCGCGCGGCGGAGACCACTTCCGGTGTTGCCTCGTCGACGCGGTCCTGCCGGTGCGAGACGAACATGACGCAGGCGTCCAGTACGTCTCCGTCGCGGGCCAGCGGAGCGGCGACCGCGTGGGCTCCCGGTTCCACTGCGCCATGACTGGTGACCCAGCCCCTGCGGCGGGCCTCACGGACGGCGTCCGAGTCGTCGTCAGCAGGCGCCCGTCCGGCCCGGATCGCACACGGTGCGGCCCCCCGGTCCAGCGGCTGGCGAGAGCCCTTGCGGTAGGCGAGGTGATAGTCGGCGTCCTGGGGAACGGCCGTCGCCACGGCGACGACACAGTCCGGTTCCGGGAAGAACAGGATCGCCGTACCGCCGTACTGGTCCGCGAGCTGTTGCAGCAGTGGCTGGATGAACTCCGCGAGGGTGGGCCGCGAGGTGCCCGCGAGCGTATGCAGCTCCCCCCCGGGGACGTACGCGCCGTCCGCGGTCCTCGCCAGGAATCCCTCCGCGGCCAGCGTGCCCGCGAGGCGGTGGACGACGGTCCGGTGCAACCCCGTCCTGGAAGCGATCTCGGCGACCGTCAGGCCACGGGGCTGGTGAGCGACGGCCCGCAGGACGGCGAGGCCTCGGACGAGCGTCTGCGACGGTGGCTGACTGGGACGCTTCGCCTTCTCCTCGCGTTCGCCCCCTGCTCCGTTCTCCGCGCCGTTCACGGCCTCTGCCCGCACGCCGCCTACCACCTTCCGAGGTCCGCTCACGCGTTCAGCGTATGGCACGGGTCTGTTGGCCCCGGGGGTTGACGCCGGAGTCGTCCCATGCTGATGCTGTGCACTATACGCACGGATGGTGCGCATAGTGCACGGAGGAACGTCCATGACCCACGCCACCACCGTCTGGCAGGCGAACCGATCCGGCGGCCTGACGGGGGCCGAGGCCTTGATCGAGACCTCGCTCGCCGCCGGAGTCGACGTCTGCTTCGCCAATCCGGGGACCACGGAGATGCCCCTCGTTGCCGCGTTGGACTCGGTTCCCGGCACCCGCGCGGTGCTCGGGCTCTTCGAGGGTGTCTGCACCGGAGCGGCAGACGGCTACGCCCGGATCGCCGACCGGCCGGCGATGACACTGCTCCATCTGGGTCCCGGTTTCGCCAACGGCATCGCCAATCTGCACAACGCACGGCGGGCCCACTCCCCCGTCTTCAACGTCGTCGGAGATCACGCCAGTTGGCATCTCGCCTTCGACGCTCCCCTGACCTCGGACATCGTCTCCCTCGCGAGCCCTGTCTCCGGCTGGGTCGGCACCGCCGCCTCCGGCGTGGGCCTGGCCCAGCTCACCGCCCGCGCCATCGCGGCCGCCACCGCCGCACCCGGCTGCGGGGCCACGCTCATCGCCCCGGCCGACTTCCAGCAGGAAGTGCTCACGGCCCCCGTGGACGTCGAGTTGCCCCACCCCCGGAGCAGGCCGGAAGTGGCGGCGGACGTCATCGACGCCATCGCCAAGCGGCTGCGTGCCGGCGAGCGGGCTGTCCTCCTGCTGGGCGGTGCGGCACTCGACGAGCGCGGTCAACGGGCGGCGGCCCGGATCGCCGCCGCCACCGGGGCCGTCCTGTACAGCGAGACCTTCCCGGCCGCCGCCGAGCGCGGTGGCGGCCTTCCCGACCTGGACCGGCTCCCGTATTTCCCGGAGAAGGCGATCGAGGCCCTCGCCGGGGCTCAACTGGTCGTGCTGGCCGGCGCGTTGGAGCCTGTGTCGTACTTCGGCTACGAAGGGGTTCCCAGCCTGCTGGCTCCCTCCGGCACCGTGGAGGTGCTGAGCACCCCGGAGGAGGACGGCGCACTCGCACTGGAAGTCCTCGCGGACGCGCTCGGTGCTCCCGAACCCGCACCACAGCCCCGACCGGACGACGAAGGACTCCCGGACGGAGCGCTGACGCCGCAGTCGGTCGGCCGGATCGTGTCGGTGCTGCTACCCGAACAGGCCATCGTCTCGGTCGAGGGCGGCACCTGCGGCTATCCCTTCTTCACCGCGTCGTCGCGCGCCGCCCGCCACACCGCACTGACCAATACCGGAGGAGCCATCGGCCAGGGCCTGCCCGCCGCCGTCGGCGCCGCGATCGCCGCACCCGACCGCAAGGTCGTCGCCCTGCAGTCCGACGGAAGCGCGCAGTACACCATCCAGTCGCTGTGGACGATGGCCCGGGAGCAGCTGCCCGTCGTCACGCTCATCGCCTCCAACCGCGCCTACAACGTGCTGCGCACCGAACTCGGCCGGCACGGACAGAGCCGTCCGGGCCCCAACGCGACGGCGCTCACCAGCCTGGACGGACCGGCCTTCGACTGGCCCGCGCTGGCCCGTGGTTATGGCGTGCCCGGCACAAGGGTGGAGACGTGCGAGGCGCTTCGGCGCGAACTCGGCCGCGCACTCGCCGCCGACGGTCCCCAGCTCATCGAGATGGCCCTGTGAGAGGAGCCGCCATGCACAGCGCAGCAGAACCGGTCACCCGCGCGACAGACTCAGTGAGTCGGTTCCTGGCCGAGCCGCGGACCATGTTCATCGGCGGCCACTGGGTCGGGGCCCTCTCCGGCCGCTCGTTCGCGAGCATCGACCCCGCCACCGGTACGGTGCTCACCACCGTTCCCGACGGCGACGCCGCCGACATCGACCGGGCCGTCCAAGCGGCGCGCCACGCCTTCGACGACCCCGGCTGGCGTCGGATGAGCCCCATGGAGCGGGGCGCGCTGCTGAACCGTGTCGCCGACGTCGTCGAGGCGCACGCCGACGAACTGGCCCTGCTGGAGTCACGCGACAACGGCAAGCCGGTCTCGGTGGCGCGGGCCGTGGACGTGGGCACCAGTGTGAAGCTGTTCCGGTACTTCGCGGGCTGGCCTAGCAAGCTGGAAGGCAGCACGATCCCCGTCTCGCCGCGCGGCGGGCTGCGGGTGCTGAACTACACCACGCGGCAACCGGTGGGCGTGGCCGGTCTGATCGTGCCGTGGAACTTCCCCGTGTCGATGGCCTGCTGGAAGCTCGCGCCCGCACTGGCCACCGGCTGCACGGTCGTCCTCAAGCCGGCCGAGGAGACCCCGCTGTCCACGCTGCGGCTCGCCGAGCTGCTCCAGGAGGCAGGGGTGCCGGACGGTGTCGTCAATGTCGTCACCGGGCGCGGTGCCACGGCGGGCGCCGCCCTCGCCGCGCACGACGGAGTCGACAAGATCGCTTTCACCGGGTCCACCGAGACGGGCCGCGCGATCGTCCGTGCCGCCGCCGGGAACCTGAAGAAGGTCTCCCTCGAACTCGGCGGCAAGTCCCCGAACATCGTGCTTCCCGACGCCGATCCGCAGGCCGTCGCCGAGGCCGCCGCCCAGGCCGTCTTCTTCAACCAGGGCCAGGTCTGCACGGCCGGCTCCCGGCTGTACGTGCACCGCAAGATCTTCGACGAGGTGCTGGACGCCGTCGCGGAGCGCGCCCGCGGCATCGTCGTGGGGCCCGGCAGCGACCCGGCCACCGAGATGGGGCCGCTGGTCTCCGCGAGACACCACGAGAGGGTCAGCGGATACATCGCCGCCGGCCGGGAGCAGGGTGCCCGGCTGGCCGCGGGCGGCAGGCGGCCCGACCTCGACGCGCCGTACGACGGCGGCTACTTCGTCCAGCCGACGGTGTTCGTGGCGCCCGACGACGGCCTGCGCATCGTCCAGGAAGAGATCTTCGGTCCCGTGCTGGCGGCGATGAGCTGGGACGACGTGGACGATCTGGTCGAGCGGGCCAATGACTCCCCCTTCGGACTCTCAGCCGGCATCTGGACCTCCGACCTGGGCCACGCCCACCGCATCGCCGACGAACTGCAGGCGGGCACGGTGTGGATCAACTGCTACAACCTCACGGATCCCGCGTCGCCCTTCGGCGGGTTCAAGCAGTCCGGCTGGGGCCGGGAGATGGGCCGGACCGTGCTCGACCACTACACCGAGGTCAAGAGCGTCTGGGTCAACCTCAGCTGACATCCGAGGGCTCTTGTCGCCGAAACACCTTGTCGCTGAAGCCCCTCATCGCCAATCGCCTCTGTGGGAGACACGCATGGACCTGGAACTGGGCGGCAGGACCGCCATCGTCACCGGCGGCAGCCTGGGCATCGGCAAAGCCACCGCCCGCGAACTCGCCGCCGAGGGAGCGACCGTCGTCATCACCGCCCGCAGGCTGCCCCTGCTGGAAAGCACCGCCAAGGAACTCGAGGCCGAGACCGGCGGCCGGGTCGTTCCCTACGTCTCGGACACCAACGACACCGAGTCCGTACGCGCCATGGTGCGGCGCGTGGCCGACGACCTCGGGCGGATCGACATCCTCGTCAACGGCGCGGCCGCCCCTTCCGGGCTGGTGCGCAACTCGGTCGAGGAAGCCGACCCCGAACTGCTGCTGGCCGACATCAACACCAAGGTCGTCGGTTACTTCCGTTGCGCGCAGGCCGTCACCCCGCACATGAAGGCGGGCGGCTACGGCCGCATCGTCAACATCGGCGGATTGACCGGCCGTTCCAGCCACGCGCTCTCCGGCATGCGCAACCTCGCGATCGTCCATCTGACGAAGGCCCTCTCCGACCAGCTCGGCCCGTCCGGCATCACCGTCAACACCCTGCATCCCGGTGTGGTGGAAACAGAGCACATCCACGAGCTCTACGAGAAGGAGGCCGCCAAGCGCGGCATCACCGCGGCCGAGGTCGAGGCGGACTTCGTCGCCCGCACACCGATCCGCCGGGTTCTGGAGGCCGACGAGATCGCCCAGGCCGTGTGCTTCCTCGCCTCGCCGCGGGCCGCCGCGATCACCGGCGAGTCACTGGGCGTCGACGGTGGTCTCACGCGCGGCATCTTCCTCTAGCCCACGGCCACCACCCCCTCAACCCACCCGTTCGTTCCGCAGTTCCGAAAGGAAACCCACGACATGGAAGGCACCATCCTGGTCGCCACCGCGGGCCAGGGCGTTCTGCGCTCCTCCGACGACGGCGCCACCTGGTCCCGTCTGGGACTCGGGCAGGACCTGGAATTCGACGCCGTCGTCCGCTGCCTGGCCGTACACCCCGAACAGCCCGACGTCGTCTTCGCCGGCGCCGACGCGGGACTCGTGCGCAGCGCCGACGCCGGCGTCACCTGGCGCCGCGTCGACTCGCCCATGAACGACCGGACCATCTGGTCGCTGGCGATCGACCCCACCAACCCGGACACGATGCTCGTCGGAACCGGCGCCCCCTCCCGGGCCGCCATGTTCCGCACCACAGACGGCGGGGCGACCTGGGAACAACTGCCCCCTGAAATCCCGGAATTCTGCGCGGGCGTCAACCGTCCCAGGATCCTGACCTGCGTCGTCGACCGCTACGAACCCAAGAACATGTGGTTCGGCATCGAGGAGGGCGGCCTGTGGCGCAGCGGTGACCGGGGCGACACCTGGGAGCGGATCGACGGCACACCCGCCACCCTGCCCCAAGGCGTCACCAACTCCGACATCCACTGTGTGCTCGTTCTCCAGGGCCCGCCGAAGACGATCGTCGTCGCCGTCGTCAACGCGCTCTTCGTCAGCCAGGACGACGGTGCGACCTGGACCCGTACCGACTCCCGCAAGACGTTCGGCATCTACTACACCCGGCTGGTCAAGCAGCTCCCCGGCACCGACGACCTGCTGCTCGGCATCGGCGACGGCACTCCCGGGACCACCACCAGGATCCTGCGCTCCGAGGACCTGGGGCGCACCTGGCAGGACACCGCCCTGGACACGCCCGCCAACTCGACCGTCTGGGCCTTCGGCACCCACGCCGCCGGCCCACAACTGGTCTTCGCGGGAACGAAGTACGGCCATCTCTTCCGCTCCACCGACGCCGGTCGCACCTGGCGCAAGGAGTGGCGCGAGTTCAGCGAGATCACCGACGTGACCTGGACTCCGGCAGTAGCACCCGCCACGGAAGGACACTGACATTGGATCCCGACGAGCGCATACTCGACCCGAACGAGGAGCCCACGCCGATCCCCGCCGACCCGCAGGACGCTCCGAAGCCGCGGGTACGCCGTACCCATCTGTCGCTGTTCGTCCGTGACCCGGAGGCCTCGGCCAAGTGGTACGAGGACGTCCTCGGCATGGAGGTCACCGCACGCGGCCCGCAGTGGGTGTTTCTGTCCTTCGGGAAGAAGCACCACGACATCGCCCTCATCCGCGCCGAGGACGGCGCCGCCGCCGGAGGCCTCGGCCTGCAGCACTACGGTCTGGAGGTGGAGGGCGACCTCGACGAGTGGCGGCGGCTGTACGGGATGCTGCTGGCCAAGGGCGTGCCCGTGGTCAAGACCACGGATCACAAGATCGGCTTCGGCCTCTACTTCACGGATCCGGACGGCAACCGCTTCGAGTTCTTCCACGAGACGGTCACCGACGACGAGGAGGGCAAGCGCGTCCTCGGTCTTTACGGCGCACCCAGCGAACCGGTGGAGATCGAACCGCTCCGCGGTTAGTGCTGCCGCCTCCGTCCCGCCCCGCCTCTTCACGGAGCCCCCATGCCCGTATCCCATCGCCCTCCGCACCCCGAGGAAACACCCGTGCCCCAGCCCAACTTCGCCGGCTACCACATCCGCAAGTGGTTCACCCAGACCGAGGACACCCTCGCCAACGAGACAGGCGTCCTCGCGGACGGCGAGCCCGTAAGCAAGATCGTCATCGCGGCGGCGATCCACAATCCCTACGCCGGACGGTTCAGCCAGGACCTCGGCGACATCGTCGCCGATTCACCCAAGCTGGGTGAGGAGTTCGGCCGACGGATCCAGGAGGCGGCCGGCGGCCGTGCCGTCCAGAGCTACGGGAAGGCGTGCCTGGTCGGCACGGCCGGCGAGTACGAACACGGCAACGCCTTCCTCACAGCGGTCTTCGCGGACCCGGTGCGCGAGGCGGTCGGCGGCGGGAAGGCGTGGGTGCCCTCGACCGGAAAGCGGGGCGGGCCCGGTACCGTCCTCGACGTTCCGCTGGCCCACAAGGACGCTCTCTACGTCCGTTCGCACTACGACACCGTCACGGTGAGCTTCTCCGACACCCCGAACCCGGACGAGGTCGTCGTCGTGTTCGCGTTCGCCACGCGTGGCCGGCTGCACGCCCGGCTGGGCGGCATCAGCGCCGACGAGGTGCAGGGCCAGGACGGGCTGCACTGAGATGGCCGCCGACACCACCGCAGTGGGGCAGGACCGCTTCATCACACTCAACGGCCTGCGCACGCACTATGTCGAGTGGGGCGACGAGGACCTGCCCGCGATCGTCATGCTGCACGGACTGCGCAGCTACGCCCGGACGTTCGAGCCTCTGGCGCAGCGGCTCGGCGACCGCTACCGCGTCCTGGCCCCGGACGCTCGTGGGCGAGGTGAGAGCGACTGGGATCCGCGAGGCGAGTACTACCCGGAGTCCTACGTCGCCGATCTGGAGCAGTTCACCGACCGCCTCGGCCTGGACCGGTTCGTGCTGCTGGGCCATTCCATGGGCGGCACCACCACGTACGTCTACGCCGCGCGTCACCCCGAGCGGGTGGGCGCGGCGGTCGTCGAGGACATCGGACCCGGCTCATCGCAGTCCGGCGAGGGAGCCGAGCGCATCAAACGCGAAGTGGCCAACACTCCCCGGGACTTCCCCAGCCGGGAGGCGGCCCGCGCGTACTGGCGCGGCATCCGTCCGCACATCTCCGAAGACGCCCTCGAATCCAGGGTGCGGCACACGCTCGCTCCGGACGACGAGGGACGGTGGCGCTGGAAGTTCGACCTGGCGGGCATCGCGGCAGCCCGCCTCGACCCGGATCCGGCCCGGCAGGTGGACCTGTGGCCGTACGTCGAGTCCCTTCGGTGCCCGACCCTGGTCGTCCGGGGCGGGAAGTCGGACTTCCTCCCCGCCACCACCATGGCCGCGATGGCGCAGCGCAACACGCGCATCCACACGGTGGAGATCCCCGGGGCAGGCCACTACGTGCACGACGACGCCCCGGATCTCTTCCATCACCGCCTCACAAGATTCCTCAGGAGTTCGGAGGTTGTCCGATGACCGAACCCGTCGAACACCGCACCCAGGTCGCCGTCGTCGGCGCCGGGCCCGTCGGAGCGACGGTCGCGAACTACCTCGGCCTCTACGGTGTGCGCACCCTGCTGATCGACCGCAGTGAGGAAATCGTCGACTACCCGCGCGCGGTCGGCATGGACGACGAGTGCCTGCGCAGCTTCCAGGGCATCGGGCTCGCCGACGAGATGCTGGCCGACATGATCCAGAACGTTCCGCTGAGGATGTTCGCCGCGAACGGCGTCTGTCTCGCCGACATCCGGCCGGAAACCAAGGAGTACGGCTGGCCCCGGCGCAACATCTTCATGCAGCAACTCGCCGAGCGCACGCTGCGCGCCGGCCTGCAACGCTATCCCCACGTCCGGCCTCTGCTGGGGCACGAACTCATACGTGTGGAGCAGGACGGCACCGAAGCACGGCTCCACGTCACAGGCCCCCAGGGCGAACGCGTACTCGTCCACGCCGAGTACGTGGTCGCCGCCGACGGCGGCCGCAGTACCGTACGCGAGCAACTGGGCATCCCGTTGAGCGGCGACACCCACCCGCGCAAGTGGGTGGTGATCGAGTGCGACAACGATCCACTCGACGCCCCGTACACCGGGCTGCACGGCGACCCCAGGCGCCCGTACGTCTGCCTGGACCTGCCCTACAACTACCGCCGCTGGGAGTTCATGCTGTTCCCCGGCGAGGACGCCGAGGCCATGCTCCGGCCCGAGAAGGTGCGCGAACTCCTCACCGGGCACGTGCCCGACCCCACGGCGCTCAACATCATCCGAGCCCGCGTCTACACGCACCATTCGCGGGTCGCCGACCGCTTCGTGGACGGCCGGATCTGCCTCGTGGGCGACGCCGCCCACCTCATGCCCCCATGGGCAGGGCAGGGCATGAACACCGGCATACGGGACGCGACCAATGTGGCCTGGAAGCTGGCGGCGGTCGTCACCGGCCGCGCCCATCCGAGGATTCTCGCCACATACGACACCGAGCGGCGCGAGCACGCCAGGACGATGGTGAAACTGTCGGACGCCCTCGGCCGGTTCCTTTCACCGACGAGCCCCACCGTGGCCCGGGCCCGCGACACCCTGCTGCGCGGGCTCACGGTGGCACCGTCAGTGCGCGACTGGGTCATACAGATGCGGTTCAAGCCCGTACCCCGGTACAGCGAGGGCATCATGCTGCACCGCCACGGGACCGTGCGGAAGAGTTCGCCGACGGGCCGGATGCTCATCCAGCCCAGGGTCGAGATCGCCGAAGGGCGGGTGCTGCCGCTCGACGAGACACTCGGCGAGTGGTTCGCCCTCATCGGCTACGGCACTGATCCGCTCGTACATCTGGATGCCGGCTCCCGTGCCTTCTGGGACCGTATCGGCACCCGCTACATCACCGTCGTCGAATCCCGCTCCGGTCGGTCCCGTACCGAGCGGCGCACGTCGATGACCGACTCGGTGACGGTGGAGGACGTCGACGGCACGCTGCGGGACTGGTTCGCACAGCACCAGGGCACCGTCGCCGTCGTCCGCCCCGATCGCTATCTCGCGGCCCTGACCGATCCCCGCGACCTGGCGGCGGTGAGCGACGCCTTCGAACGACTGGTCGCGCCTTCGCGGTCCGCGGAGTTCAAGGATGCCTGGCGCTCGGTTCCCGTTGCGGAGGGAGAGGCGTCGTGATCATCGAGCAACGTGACTACCTTCTCAAGCCGGGGGCGGCGGCGAAGTACGTCCGGCTGTGGGAACAGTACGGCCGCGAGCCCCAGGAACGGATCCTCGGCAACCTGCTCGGCTGCTGCACCACCGAGGTCGGTGAACTCAACACGCTGGTCTACTTCTGGGGTTTCGAGAGTCTGGAAGACCGTGCCAAGAGGCGTGCCGAACTGGCGGACGACGACGACTTCGCGGCCTTCCGAGGCCGCGTGCGCGAGCTGCTCGTGCGCCAGACCAACCGCCTCCTCAGCCCCGCCACAGCCCACATCCGTACCGTCCTGCACGAAGGAGGCCGAGGATGACCGCCGACACGGCCCCCGCGAAGGCCGCACAGGAGTACATCGACGCCATGGCCCGCGACCGCGGGTACGTCCTCGACTACCACAAGGTCATGGCGCGGCACGACTTCGATGTCCTGCAGGCGACGAACGGCCTGGTCGAGGCGGCCTATCTGAGGCCCCGTGCGCTGGATCGCCGTACCAAGGAGCTGTTGTTCATCCTCAGCCTCACCGTGATGAGGGCCGGCAAGGGACACATCCAGAGCCATATCCGGGTGGCCCTCGACCTCGGGGTCACGCCGCAGGAGATCCTGGAGGCGATCGAGATCGCCCTCCCGGAGGCGGGCATCGTCGCGTTCCAGGCAGGCCTGGAGGCCTGGCGGGAGACGGTCGGTGCCACCGGAATCGAGCCGAGGGCCGCCGTTCACGAGGGCGGTTCCGGCACGACGGAGTGAGCGGCACGGATCCCGGTGCTGCAGCGCCAGGAGGGGCGGTCTCCAGGAGACCGCCCCTCCTGGCGTGCCCGGCCAGAGGCCGGTGGCGGAGGGTTGCGCCTGCCAAGCGGTACAGGAACCGGACAACCGCGCTTCGGTGACGGGCTGCGGTGATCATCCGTCAGGAGCTCCTGGTCGGTGTCCACACTGCTCGCGGCGACGGGAGCTCTGCCGGAGCCCGGGCCTGTCCGGGTGATTGACCTGCCGCCTGGCGGGCGGACCGCGTGGCCGTCATAGGTTCCCCGGGCAGCGGGCGCAGATGTGTCAGAGAGAGGAGGACACCTCGTCCGTCTGCACCGCTGCCTGAGCGTGAGCCGGACTGCTTCCAGCACCCTGGCCGCGCTGCACGAGGCCCAGAAAGACCCCCGCGACGAACACCAGTAGGACACAGAGCTCCAGGAGCAAAGCGGTGTCGCCGGAAGCGCTGATCAGCGTGGGGAAGTTGGCGATGGCCATGATCATGACGCCGAGCAGAAGCAGAACGGAGGCGCTCGGCGCGATCAGCGTGTGCCACGAGCGGGTGTCCAGGCGAGTCCGCCGGAAGAAGACCACGACGGAGAGCGACGTGAGGATGTACAGCACCAGCAGGGACAGAACCGCCACTCCACCACCCCAGGTGAGCAGTGTCACCACCGGATCGGCGCCGGCGAGGGCGAACGGCACAACCATGCAGAAGGCGAGGACGGTCTGCGTCAGGCTGGCGGTGTGGGGCGCCCCCTGACGGTTGGTGTGCGACAGCCAGGCGGGCAGGACTCCCGTGGTGCCGAGCGAGTGGAGGTAGCGATTGATGGCGTTGTGGAATGCGAGTATCCCCGCGAGCAGCGAGGAGACGAGCAGTACGGCCATCGTGTCGGTGGCCCACGGGCCGAGGGAGTCGGTCACGGCAGCAAGCACCACCGACGTGGCTTCGCCGTTCTGCAGCGCGCTGCGGGCCGCGCCTCCCACATTGTCCGCGCCGTAGTGACTCACGACCATCCAGGAGACGAAGCTGAAGAACACCGAGATCACAACGACGGAGAGATAGGTGGCCCTCGGCACGGTGCGGGCGGGATCCTTGGCCTCCTCCGAGTAGATGGCCGCGGACTCGAAGCCGATCATCGAGGCGATCGCGAAGGTCAGTGCCACTCCCGGCGCGCCGGCGAAGAACGCGGAAGGTGCGAAACTGCCTGCGAAGTCCAGTCCCTGAGGACCTCCGCCGCTCACGAACTCGTGGAACGCGAACGCCACCAGCAGCGAGCTTTCGGCCACGACCAGAACCGCCAGCAGCTTGGCGCCCAGCTCGATGTTGAGCGAGCCCAGAATCTGCACAAGGATCATCGTCGCCACCGCCCAGACCCACCAAGGCAGGTCGAGGGACAGGTACTGCTGGAACAGGCCCTTGACCACGACACCGTACAGGCCGTACATGCCGGCCTGAGTGGCGCCGTAACAGAGCAAGGCGGTCTGTGACGCACCGACTCCGACGACCCTGCCCAGCCCGCGTGACACGTAGGCGTAGAAGGCTCCCGCGTCCGTGACGTGCCGGCTCATGGTGATGAACCCGACGGCGAATACGGCGATGACGGCGCCGACGACCAGATAGCCCGCCGGTGCTCCGCCACCGTTGCCCAGGCCGAGCGGCACCGGCAGTGTGCCCACGATGCCGGTGAGAGGGGCCTGCGCGGACAGGACGAAGAAGAGGATTCCGGCCACACCGACCGCACCACGGCGAAGGTGCGTGCGGTGCCCCGGATCGTGTGACTGCTGGGACAATGGGACTCCTTGATGAGTACGGACCGCGGCCCGGACGGGAAACGCCGCGCGGGAGAGGGCGTCCAGGCTGAGGCCGACTTTCGCGGAGTTCCCGTGTCGGTTCCCGTGTGACACCGCCGTGCGGATCTGTGAGGGACACTGTCCTGCGGACCGCGCCGCGGGAGGGTGCGGAACCGTGCACGTGTTTTCGCCACTGCATGCACAGGAGCCCACGCGGGCATGTGCTCCGACGGCTCCTCCACGAGGGCATGAACGTCCCACCGGTGAAGCCGAGTTGTCGGTACCGTGGCGGTACAGCACCGACCAGATGGAGCGCGTCCATGCGAACCGTCGTGACGACCGAGAATGTCTCCCCGGGTGAGCGCTTCGACTTCTGGGTCGACGAGATATCCCGTCTGTTGTTCGTGCCGCTGGACACCGCGCAGACGACTGCCGACATCTTCCACGGCACGGCCACCGACGGGCGTGTCGGCGCTCTGCAGCTGAGTTCGCTGAGTGCGGGACCCCTCCGTGTACGTCGGACCGCGTCGCTCGCCGCGCGGTACGAAGAGGACTTCTACAAGCTCAGCCTGCAGGTCTCGGGCACCGCGGTGATCGAGCAGGACGGCATGCGCAGTCGGCTGACGCCGGGTGACCTGGCGCTGTGCGATACGTCGCGCCCGTACAGCTTCACCTACGAGAGTCACTTCAGCACGGTCCTGATGCTGTTGCCGCGCTCGCTGATCCCTCTGCGACCCGAGACCTTGCGCGCTGTGACCGGGAAGAACATGGCTGCCGACAAGGGCGTCGGAGCGGTCGTGGCGCCCTTCCTGCAGTCGCTGACCGAGCAGAGCGCGCACTGCGCGGGCCCCGAGGTGTCACGGCTGGCCGACGGAGCCGTTTCCCTGGTCACGGCTCTGCTGTGCGAGCGGCTCAATCGGACGACACCGGTCGCGCCTCACCTTGCGACCACGCTGCGCATCCGTGACTACATCGAACGTCATCTCGCAGACCCGGATCTCACTCCCGATGCCATCGCCCGGGCGCACGCGATCTCGCGGCGGTATCTCTTCAAGCTGTTCGCGGAGGAGGAGACGACGGTCGCCGGCTGGATCCGCACCCGGCGGCTGGAGCGCTGCGCCCGCGACCTGGCCGACCCGGCCACCAGGGATCAGCCGGTGGCCGCCATCGCCGCACGCTGGGGACTCCTTGACGGCCGTCACTTCGCCCGCGTCTTCAAAGCGGCCTACGGCGAAACCCCACGGGACTACCGGCGCCGGGCCACTGTGGACCCGACGTCCGCGCGAGCACCCATGACCAGTGGTTGACCGCACATCGCGGAGCGACGCTCGACGAGTTACCTGACCGGCCGTGACACTCCCCCAGCCCTCCGGGCCGGGCCCAAGACATGGCACCCAGGCACCCGCACGGAGTCACTGAGATGCAGGGCCCGATCCCCCGATCCACGGCCGTCTCCAGTCCGTGCACACAGATGTGGCGTGGGGTGCACGGACGTTGCGGAGCGCGATGCCCGGGCCGAAAAGACCTGCCCGGGGTCTGGACGGGACACAGGTCCCACGTTTTTTATCTACACACGTTGAAAAAACGGCAGTCGCCTCACTCAAAGGAACGCCATGACCTCCGACACTCAGCACCCTCTCGCGCCGCTCACACCGAGTGAGATCACGGCCGCCCGCACGATCCTCGCCGAAGCCGGCCTGCTGGCCGACACCAGCCGCTTCGCATACCTCGGCTTGGAGGAGCCGGAGAAGGATGTCCTGATGACCCATGCCCCCGGCGACGCGATCGACCGCCGCGTACGGGTCATGCTGCACGACGCCGCGGGCGCTCCCGCACATGACGTCGTCCTCTCCCTGACCCGCGGCACGATCGACTCCGATCGGACTCTGGACGCCACCAAGGACGGACAACTCCCCGTGCTCGAGGAGGAGTTCGACCTGATCGAGGAGATTCTGGCCACTGACGAGGAGTGGGTCGCGGCGCTAAGGAGGCGTGGTCTGGACGGGGCACGGGTGCGCGTCGCTCCACTGTCCGCGGGTGTGTACGCGGACGAGTACCCCGACGAGTCCGGACGCCGTATCCTGCGCGGCCTCGCCTTCGTCCAGGAACACGCGAAGGATCATGCCTGGGGGCGTCCCGTCGACGGCCTCGTCGCCTACGTCGACGTACTGAACAAGACCGTCGACCGGGTCATCGACATCGGCCCCGTCCCGGTTCCCGACGTGTCCGCCAACTTCGACGACCTGGCCGTCACCGGCCCTCCACGCAGCAGCCAGAAGCCCCTGGAGATCACCCAGCCCGAGGGGCCGAGCTTCACCCTCGACGGCGGCTTCCTGCAGTGGGAGAACTGGTCCCTGCGTATTGGCTTCGACGCCCGTGAAGGCCTGATTCTGCATCAGATCGCGTTCCACGACCGGGACCAGGGACGCGACCGTCCCATCATCCATCGCGCTTCGATCGCGGAGATGGTCGTCCCTTATGCCGACCCCTCGCCGGTCCGCTCCTGGCAGAACTACTTCGACACCGGCGAGTTCCTGATCGGCCGCATGGCCAACGCCCTGGAACTGGGCTGTGACTGCCTGGGCGAGATCACCTACCTGGACGCCGTCATCGCCGACGAATCCGGCGCGCCGCGCACCCTCACCAACGCGATCTGCCTGCACGAGGAGGACTACGGCATCCTCTGGAAGCACACCGACCTGTGGACCGGCTCCGCCGAGACCCGCCGCCAGCGCCGGATGGTGCTCTCCTTCTTCACCACCATCGGCAACTACGACTACGGGTTCTACTGGTATCTCTACCTCGACGGCACCATTGAGTTCGAGGCCAAGGCCACCGGCATCGTGTTCCCCTCCGCCTACCCGGGAGGCGACTACCCCTACGCCACGGAGGTCGCTCCCGGAGTCGGCGCCCCATACCACCAGCACCTGTTCTGTGCCCGCCTGGACATGGCCGTCGACGGCTCGAAGAACCTGGTGGAAGAGGTCGACGTCGTACGCGTGCCGATCGGCCCGGACAACCCGCGAGGAAATGCGTTCACCCTCCGGCGCACGCCGCTGCGGACCGAGTCCGAGGCCCAGCGCACCGCCGACATGAGTGTCGACCGTGTCTGGCACATATCGAACCCGGAATCGCTCAACTCCGTGGGTTCACCAGTGGGTTACACCCTTTACCCGGAGGGCAGGCCGACGCTGCTCGCCGACCCCGGCTCGTCCATCGCCGCCCGCGCCGCCTTCGCCGCCAAGCATCTGTGGGTCACCGCGTACGACTCCGCCGAGCGTTACCCCGCCGGCGACTTCGTCAACCAGCATCCCGGAGGCGCTGGCCTGCCTGCCTATGCCGGTGCCAACCGTGGTCTCGACGGTCACTCGCTCGTCGTCTGGCACACGTTCGGCCTCACCCACGCACCCCGTCCCGAGGACTGGCCGATCATGCCCGTCGACTACACCGGCTTCAAGCTCAAGCCCGCCGGTTTCTTCGACCGCAACCCCACACTGGACGTTCCTTCCAACGCCGGCAGCTCACATGGCTGCTGTGATGCATGAGCTGCTCGCTGTGGCGGGCCTGGCGGCAGCTGCTGTCTGCCTGGCCGGTCATCTACCGGGGCCTGTACGCGGTTGGGGGCCGCACGCCGTCGCCATGGCTGTGATGGCGGTGATGGTCATCCCGATCGGGCGATCACGCGAGGCACTCCTGATCGGCGCAGCCGCCGTGGCATCGGCCTGCGTGTGGCGGGTGTGCGCCGGGTGCCCGGGTCGCGGCAGATCCGCCGAGACGGCAGACCTCGCCGCCATGGCACTCCTGACGGCAGCCACCGCACCCATGGGAATGGCCATGGAACACCACAGTGCCGGTGCCGGTGCCGGTGCCGGTGCCGGTGCCGGAGCCGGAGCGGGCGGTCTCGCCCTGCTCGTAGTCGCCTGCTGGGCGGTGACGCGGGCCGGAGGAATCATGGTCACGCAGCTGCGGGGCGCAGACGGCGCCGTGGCCCGGCAACAGGACGCCGGAGCCCTGGTCATGGTCGCGACGATGACCGCCATGGCATTCTGAACTGCCGTCGGGGGGAGCCGATCACATCACCGGGAGGGAGATCCCGAGCCCATGCCGAAGATCGTCGACCATGACGCACGCCGTCGTGAGATCGTCGCGGCGGTCTGGGCACTGATCGCCCGCCGCGGTCTCGGCGCCGTCACCATGCGCGATCTCGCCGCCGAGGCCGGGTACGCCAACGGTGCCCTCGCACCGTATTTCCACAGCAAGGACGAGATCCTGCAGGCCGCCTTTCAGCACGCTGTCGAGAGCACCAACGTCCGTGCCGAGAAGGCCATCGGTGATGCCACCGGGCTCGTCGCGCTGCGCCGCCTGTGCCACGAGATCATGCCGCTCGACGAGAGACGCCTGCTGGAAGCCCGGGTGGTCGTCGCCTTCTGGGACCGGGCCCTGCACGACCCGCGGATGGCGGCCGTCCACGCGAGCGCGATGGACCAGTGGCGGCAACGGATGAGCCAATGCCTGGCCCAGGCCCGGGCAGCAGGCGAGATCGCGGACGATCCACGGGACGAACAGAGCGCTGACACCCTGCTCGCCGCCCTGACCGGCTTTCAGGTCAACGCGCTGCTCGTCCCGCACGCCACCACGCCCGCACGCCAGCAGGCCGCACTCGACGGCCTGCTGGCGGCCCTGTAGCGCCGTTCGCGCTCGCGTGCGTTCCAACCCCCCGGGCGGCGGCGGGGCGTGCCCCACCGCCCGGCGGGGCAGTGCCTCCTTGTGTCGGATACCGGCCCACCTGAGCGATCCACAGCCTGGAGGCATGACACAGAACGCAGACGTCACAGCGCCCACTGCCCCCCTCACGGGTCCCCAGGCCAGAGGGCGGGGAGTCCTCGGCCGGCCGGCTGATCGGGGTGGATCTCGCCCGCGGGCTCGCCGTCTTCGCATCACGACCGTGCGTCGGGCGCCGTCCACTAAGGCATACACCCTCAGTTCGACGCCGTCGGCCCAGGCTGAGACCGGACGCTGGCCTTCGGCGGCGAAAGGGATGACGGAGCCGGGCAGGCCGGCAACGGCAGGGCGTGGAAGCCGTGCTGCTCGCTCACCCAGCGGGGGTGTCGCAGGACAGGAACTACACCGTTTCCGGCAACCAGCTCACCCTCACGGCACGTTGTCGCCTTTCCTCATCCCCTCGCCTGCCGCCGCCGCCATTCGCACCTGGCGGTGGAAGCCACGCAGTGCGTTGGACACGACGCCACCACAGAGTTGTCAGGGACATGCATGCGTCCTACAGTCCGTCAGAGACAGGGTATGGGAGCGCTCCCAGCGTAGGGAGGGGAAGCGCCCCTACCCCCATCTCCGGCCGTACCTCAGGAAGAGGGCCCCGCATGCGACCGTTACCGCACCTTCCCCGCACCGTGCGCGGCACGTTGGGCACGCTCGTCACCGCGCTCGCCGCCGTCGGGGCGCTCTTCGCCGCCACGCCCCCGGCCCAGGCCGACACCACGGTCTGCGAACAGTTCGGCTCGACTGTCATCCAGGGGCGATACGTCGTCCAGAACAACCGCTGGGGCACCAACGAGCCCCAGTGCGTCACCTCCACCGACACCGGCTTCCGGCTCACCCGGGCCGACGGTTCCGTGCCCACGAACGGCGCGCCGAAGTCGTACCCGTCCCTCTTCAACGGCTGCCACTACACCAACTGCTCGCCAGGGACCAACCTCCCCGCGCGGCTCGCCGACATCTCCAGCGCGCCGAGCAGCATCTCGTACGGCTACGTCGGCGACGCCGTGTACAACGCCTCGTACGACATCTGGCTTGACCCGACGCCCCGCACGGACGGCGTGAACCGGACCGAGATCATGATCTGGTTCAACAAGGTGGGCCCGATCCAGCCCATCGGCTCCCAGGTCGGCACGGCCACCGTCGGCGGACGCACCTGGCAGGTGTGGTCGGGCAGCAACGGCTCCAACGACGTGCTGTCCTTCGTCGCCCCGTCGGCGATCGGCAGCTGGAGCTTCGACGTGATGGACTTCGTCCGGCAGGCCGTAGCCCGCGGACTGGCACAGAGCAGCTGGTACCTGACCAGCGTTCAGGCCGGCTTCGAACCCTGGCAGAACGGCACCGGGCTGACCGTCAACTCGTTCTTGTCGACCGTCAACACGGGTGGTGGACCGGGCGGCCCGGGCGGCGCCACGACCTGCGAGGTGTCGTACGCCACGAACGTGTGGCAGGGAGGCTTCGCCGCGAACGTCACCGTCGCCAACACCGGTTCGGCACCTGTCGACGGCTGGCGCCTCGCCTTCACCCTGCCCTCCGGCCAGCGCATCACCAGCGCCTGGAACGCCGCCGTCTCCCCGTCCTCGGGATCCGTCACGGCGAGCGGCCTGACGCACAACGCGAGCATCGCCCCCGGCGGCAGCCAGACGTTCGGGTTCCAGGGCACCTACAGCGGCGCCTTCGCCGCGCCGGGCGGGTTCAGCCTGAACGGGACCACCTGCACCAGGACGTGACGTGACCGGCACCGGACGCTTGCGTGCCGTCCGGCCCCATGACAGCCATCCGCGGCGACGGCCCTCGCCGCGGATGGCACCAGGAAGACAGACCGTCTGCTCAAGTCCACACACCTTGGCCGAACAGCCGGCGGCGCCCCTGGCTCCGATGTCTCCGGCCGAACCACCTGGTCACTTCGGTGCACTCCCTGTGACAGCACAGGCAGTGCCGTTGAGGGTGTAGGAGGTGGGCGGGGCGGTGTTGCCGGTGTGGGCTGCCTGGAAGCCGATGTCGACCGAAGCGCCTGGAGCGATGGTGGCGTTGTGGGAGGCGTTCCGGGCCGTCACCCGGCCGGAGGCGGCGGAGTAGTCCGCGTTCCAGCCGGAGGTGATGGTCTGGCCGTCGGGCAGGGTGAAGACGAGGGACCAGCCGTCGATCGCGGTGGTGCCGACGTTGGCGATGGTGATGCTCGACGTCAGGCCGGTGTTCCAGGCGCTGACGGTGCCGGTGACCCGGCAGGTCGCCGTCCCCGGCGGCGGGTTGGAGGTCTGGAACTGCGTGAAGAACTTCCAGACCTCTTGCGGCACCCAGGTCCTGGAGCCGCTGTCACCGGCGGCCCCGTCCTGTGGAGCGGGGATGTGCCCTTCGTCGAACGCGGCCCAGGCGACCGGATGTCCTGCGGAGCAGCCCGAGTAGGTGGTGACCCGGTGCGTCAGGCTGCCCTGCGCCGGCTCCGGCGGGTTCTGAGGGGTGCAGCCGTTGTTCCTGACGAACCTGTCCCGCATCGCCCGTCCGCCGGAGATACCGAGGACACTGTCCCTGAGGCCGTGCACTCCGAGGTAGGCGATCGGCTGGGTGCCGCCGCTGCACCCGCTGAGCTGTCCGCCACCCAGGACCGCGACCGCGCGGAAGACCGTCGCGCGGGAACACGCGAGGGCGTACGACATGGCGCCGCCGTAGCTGAAGCCCGTGGCGAAGCGCTGTGTCGTGTCGACGCACAGGTCCGCCTCGATCCGCCTGATCATGTCGTCGACGAAGGTGACATCCTCCCCGCCGGCATTGGCCCAGCCGTTGTTGAGTCCTTGGGGTGCGACGAAGATGGCGCTGTTGTTCGCCAGTCGCTGGAGCCCGTAGTAGGCCCAGGTGCCCGTTTCCACGGTGCGGCCCGTGGCTACGTCAGTGGAGGTGCCGCCCAGCCAGTGGAACCCGAAGACCAGCCGGTGGGCGCGGTTGCGGTCGTAGCCGTCCGGGATCCGCAGGATGAAGCTCCGGTTCTTGCCGTTGCTCTGGATCGTGTGCGTACCGCTCGTCAGTGTGGGGGTTTTGCCGCATCCGGGGCTCGCGGCAGCGGTACCGACGGTTGCGGCAGCCGTGCCGGAGGCCGTGAGCGGCGTGTTCTCTCGGTGGTCACTGCCCAGCGCCGTGCCTCCCATGGTCAGGACGAGCAGCACCGCGACCACGGGGGGCCATAAATGGAATCTTGAGGACCTTTTCATCAGGCAACTCCCCTTCTCCTGCCGGAACATCGCCATGTGCGGACAAAGATCTGAAGTGCGCGACGCGCGAGGTCGCGACGAGTAGCCGCTGCCGCCGGCGGCTGAGGCCACGCGTGTGGTGAAGGAGGAGGCGCCTGAGCCGTCGGCCGGTGTGCGGCATCCCTCACACGCGGGTCCACTTCTGGTTGGCCTGGCCGTTGCAGGTCCACAGGACCAGCGGGGTCCCGTTGGCGGTGCCGGCCCCGTTGACGTCGAGGCACAGCCCGGCATGGACGTTGCGGATCGACCCGTCGGAGCCGACGGTCCACTTCTGGTTGTTCTGGCCGTTGCAGGGCCAGGTGATGACCCGGGTGCCGTTGGTGGTGCCCTGGTTGTAGGCGTCCAGGCACTTGTCGCCGAAGACGCGGATCTCGCCGTCGGCCCACGTGGTCCACAGCTGGTTGGCGGCCGTGTGGCAGTCCCAGACCAGTGCTGTGGCCCCGGCCGCGGTGGAGGCGTTGTCCACGTCCAGACAGCGGCCGGATGCGTTGCCGCGCAGCCGCGAGGTGGTGGCGGTCTGCGGGCTGCCTCCGGTCACCCGGAACACGGCCACGCCGTGGGCGGGGACGCTCGCCGAGATCTGCCCGGACGTGCTCGACGTGCCGCCGGTCCACAGGTCCGTGAGCGTGAACTGCCCACCGGACAGGCCGACTTGCGCGGCCGAGGTGGTGACCGTCGAGGTGCTGCCTCCCCTGTTGAACAGGCCCACCGCGACCGAGCCGTCGGACAGGCGCTTGGCGAACACCTCGGTGCTGCCGTCGTCGCGCACCCTGCGCCCGCCCGCCCCGAGCGGGTCCTGGTTCACCGCCAGCAGACGCGGGTTGCGCAGGATCGCGCTCACGTCGCCGGACATGGTGCGGATGTCGTTGCCGGCCATGAGCGGTGCGCTCAGCAGCGCCCACAGGGCGAAGTGGGAACGGGACTCGGTCAGTGACAGGCCGGGGCGTCCGACGACCAGCATGTCCGGGTCGTTCCAGTGTCCCGGGCCCGACTGCGCCGCCAGCGGCGCGGTGACGTCCAGGACGTTGCCGACGCCCATCGGATAGCTGTTGGTGTTGCCGTTCTGCCAGATGTCGAGCAGGTCCTCGGTCGTCCGCCACAGGTCGGCGACCTCGCCCCAGTTGTAGGTGGCGCCGGTGATGGCGTGGAAGCTGTTGGGGTTGATGCTGTAGACGATCGGCCGCCCGGTGGCGCGCAGGGCGTCGCGCATGAGCGAGAAGCGCGCGACCTGCTCGTCACGGGTGCCCTCGGAGGAGCACCAGTCGTACTTGAGGTAGTCGACGCCCCACGAGGCGAACGTGGCGGCGTCCTGGGCCTCGTGCCCCCTGCTGCCCGTCGACCCGGGATAGGCGCCGGTGGTCTGCGCGCAGGTGCGTGCGCCCGGCACCTGGTAGATGCCGAACTTGAGGCCCTTGCTGTGGATGTAGTCCCCGAGGGCCTTCATCCCGCTCGGGAACTTGGCCGGATTGGCCCGCAGGTTGCCTGCCGCGTCGCGCTGTGGGTCGAACCAGCAGTCGTCGACCACCACGTACCGGTAGCCGGCGTCCCGCATGCCCGAGGACACCATCGCGTCGGCGGCCTGGCGAACCTGTGCCTCGGTGACCGAGCACCCGAAGCTGTTCCAGCTGTTCCACCCCAGCGGTGGAGTAAGCGCCGGACTGCCGGGCGCGGCCGAAGCGGTGGAGTGGGCGGAGGCCGTCACGGACGCGGTGACCGTCAGCGCGGCGGCCGCGAGGAGGTGGAGCAGTCGTCTGCCTGATCGTCTGGGCACCGGGGTTCCTTTCCCGGAAGGGCACCACGGGCGGGTGATGCGCAGCAGATGTCACGTTCATGACACAAAGAAATGGAGATCCAGGGGTTCGCAATTTCGAACGCAATTCAGAAAGTCAGGGCGCCACGGATACTAGATAAACGTCCCAACATGTCAACACCATTCGACCTCCGCACTCCGCCCTGCGGCCACCGACGACCGAAACAGCCCACGCCGATCTGCGACATTCGGACATCGGTCCTGCGGCGACTGCCACCAACCCGATCCCGAATGTTTTCGATGCAGCTTCACCAACCCGATCCCGAATGTTTTCGATGCAGCTCACGATGCGGGGAGTATTGACGGGATCCACCGACCTCCTATTATCCAGGGTGCTCGACAAGCCAATCTGCGTTCGACATCACGAACTTGATGGATCGATCGGGTCACTCCGCGCCGCATGGACAAGGCAAGACACTCCCGCGTAACGCACGCCGGCAAAAGGAACTCCGCAGCCATGAGGCCTGCGGCGGCGACATGCACCAACCGCAACGGCCGGGCTACACAAGGAGAACGCCACACATGGATTTGTCATGCCCCCATCAGCACATGCCCCGTCGCCGCGCGCTGGCGGCCGCCACCGGCCTGGCCACCGGCGCCTTCCTTCCTCTGGCTGGAGCTACCCGCACTGCCGCCTCCACTCCTGCCCAGGGGTCGGCCCTCGCGGCTGCCGCGGCGTACACGAACCCGGTGATCTGGCAGGACTTCGCGGATATCGATGTCATCCGCGTCGGCGCCACCTACTACGCCTCGGCCTCGACGATGCACTACTCGCCAGGCGCACCCGTCCTGCGTTCGTACGACCTGGTGAACTGGGAGGTCGCCGGTCACTCGGTGCCGGTCCTCGACTTCGGCGCCAAGTACGACCTGAACGGTGCCCGTGGCTACGTCCGGGGTATCTGGGCGTCGTCGCTGGCTCACCGCCCGAGCAACGGGACCTTCTACTGGCTCGGCCAGATCGACTTCGCCAGGACGTACATCTACACCGCCACCGCGGTCGAGGGACCGTGGAGCAGACTCACCACGATCAGCACGCCGTACTACGACGCGGGGCTGCTCGTCGACAGCGACGACTCCCTGTATGTGGCGTACGGGAACACCACCATCAGCGTGGCCCAGCTCTCGCGCGACGGCCGCACCCAGGTCCGCACGCAGCAGGTGTTCACCACCCCGTCGAGTGTCGGCACCCTGGAGGGGGCCCGCTTCTACAAGATCAACGGGCAGTACTACATCTTCCTGACCCGCCCGGCCAACGGGCAGTACATCCTGAAGTCGTCGAGCGGCCCCTTCGGTCCGTACACGATGCGGCAGGTCCTCCTCGACCTGCGCGGGCCGATCCCCGGCGGTGGCGTCCCGCACCAGGGCGGGCTCGTGCAGACGCAGAGCGGCGCCTGGTACTACATGGCCTTCGTGGACGCCTACCCCGGCGGCCGGGTGCCTGCCCTGGCGCCGGTCACCTGGACCTCGGACGGCTGGCCCGTCGTGCAACTCGTGAACGGCGCGTGGGGCACCTCGTATCCCAGTCCGGCCGTGCCCACTCCGCCCCGCCCGGTCACCCCCATGGTCGGCGTCGACACCTTCGATGGCACGGCCCTCAAGCCGAGGTGGGAGTGGAACCACAACCCGGACAACACCAAGTGGTCGGTCAACAACGGCCTGACCCTGCGGACAGCGACCGTGACCAACGACCTGTACTGGGCCCGCAACACCCTCACGCACCGCATCCAGGGCCCCACCTCCACCGCCACTGTCCAGCTCGACCACTCGGCGATACGGGACGGCGACCGGGCCGGACTCGCGCTGCTGCGTGACTCCTCCGCGTGGATCGGCGTCAAGCGCGACGGCGGCGCGACGCGGGTGGCGATGGTCAACGGGCTGACCATGGACGGCAATTGGAACACGACCGGCACCGGCACCGAGGTCGCGAGCGCGACCGTCTCCGGCGGCCGCATCTGGCTGCGCGCTGCCGCGGACATCCGCCCCGGCGCGGCACGCCCCGGAACCTTCTCCTACAGCACCGACGGCACCACCTTCACCCGCCTCGGATCCGCCTTCTCCATGGGCAACGACTGGCGGTTCTTCATGGGCTACCGATTCGCCCTCTTCAACCACGCCACACAGGCACTCGGCGGCGCGGTCCGCGTCATGCGGTTCGAGCTGTCCGTGCCCTGAACCGATCCCACCGACCGCACCAACCCAACCCCCCGCCAACCGTACGAGGAGAACCATGAACCCGCTGAAACGGCTCGGCCGTCGCCGAGCCTCGGTGTTATCCCTGCTGGCCGTGGCCGCCCTGGTGACGTCAGAGGCCGCGACCGCCGCGCCCGACGCGCCCGACGCCGCCCGGGCCTCCACACTCGGCGCTCAAGCCGCCCAGTCCGGACGCTACTTCGGAACCGCCGTGGCCGCCGGACGGCTCGGCGACGGAACGTACACCGGGATCCTGGGCCGCGAGTTCAACTCGGTCACCCCCGAGAACGAGATGAAGTGGGACGCGACCGAGCGGTCCCGCGGACAGTTCACCTTCGGCGCCGCCGACCAGATCGTCAACCCTGCGACGGCCCGCGGTCAGCGCGTGCGCGGCCACACCCTGGTCTGGCACTCCCAGCTGCCCGGCTGGGTCAGCTCCATCAGGGACGCGAACACGCTGCGCGGCGTGATGAACAACCACATCACCACGGTGATGAACCGCTACAAGGGCCGGATCCACTCCTGGGACGTGGTCAACGAGGCCTTCGCCGACGGCGGCAGCGGCCAGCTGCGCAGCTCGGTCTTCCGGGACGTGCTGGGCAACGGCTTCCTCGAGCAGGCCTTCCGCACCGCGCGCTCCGCCGACCCGGCGGCCAAGCTCTGCTACAACGACTACAACATCGAGAACTGGAACGACGCCAAGACCCAGGGCGTCTACCGCATGGTGCGCGACTTCAAAGCGCGCGGCGTGCCCATCGACTGCGTCGGCCTCCAGGCCCACTTCGGCACCGGCGGCCCGCCCGCCAGTTTCCAGACGACGCTGTCGAACTTCGCCGCCCTCGGCGTGGACGTCCAGATCACCGAGCTGGACATCGCACAGGCACCGCCGAACGCGTACGCCAACACCGTCAGGTCCTGCATGAACGTGGCGCGCTGCACCGGCATCACCGTCTGGGGCATCCGCGACAGCGACTCCTGGCGCGCCGGGGAGAACCCGCTGCTGTTCGACCGCAACGGCAACAAGAAACCGGCCTACCAAGCAACGCTGTCGGCATTGGGCGGCACAGCCGCGACACAGCAGGCCACCACCGCCCGTTCGCCCCGGTCCGCCGCCGCGCCGGCCGCGCTGCCCTCCCGCTTCTCCTGGAGTTCCAGCGGGACACTGATCTCACCGAAGTCGGACGCCACCCACAACATCGCCGGCATCAAGGATCCGACGGTCGTCCGGTACAACGGCAAGTACCACGTGTTCGCCAGTACCGCGAGCTCCTCCGGATACAACCTGGTGTACCTGAACTTCAGCGACTGGTCGCAGGCCGGTTCGGCCACGCACCACTACCTGGACCGCAGCGCCATCGGACGTGGGTACCGCGCCGCGCCGCAGGTCTTCTACCACGCGCAGCAACGCCTGTGGTACCTCGTGTACCAGACCGGCAACGCCTCGTTCTCCACCAACCCCGACATCAGCAACCCCAACGGGTGGAGCGCGCCGCGCAACTTCTACTCGTCGATGCCGGACATCATCAGGCAGAACATCGGCAACGGCCACTGGGTCGACATGTGGGTGATCTGCGACAGCGCCAACTGCTACCTGTTCTCCTCCGACGACAACGGGCACCTGTACCGCTCCCAGACGACCGCCGGCCAGTTCCCGAACGGCTTCACGAACACGGTCATCGCGCTGCAGGACTCCAACAAGTACGCCCTCTTCGAAGCGAGCAACGTGTACAAGGTGCAGGGCTCCAACCAGTACCTGCTCCTCGTCGAGGCCATCGGATCGGACGGCCGACGCTACTTCCGCTCCTGGACGACGGGCAACCTCGCCGGCTCCTGGACACCCCTGGCCGCATCCGAGAACAACCCCTTCGCCAGGGCGAACAACGTCACCTTCCCGTCGGGAGCCTGGACCAGGGACATCAGCCACGGCGAGATGATCCGTGCCGGCTACGACCAGACACTCACCATTCCCGCCTGCCGGCTCCAGTACCTCTACCAGGGCATGAACCCCAACGCGGGCGGCGACTACAACACCCTCCCGTGGCGGCTCGGCCTGCTCACCCAGACCAACTCCACCTGCTGACCGACCGCAGGCCCTCGGCTCACGCCGGGGGCCTGTCCCTCATGGGACGACGCAGCCTGGTGACCGCTGAGGCGGTTGCGGCGCACAGGTGCCGCAGGAACGGGCACGGTTGGCGGCCCCTGCACCGGACGACGGAGAAACCGCGGCGCGCCGGCACAGCCATCACAGGCCGACGGCCCGGGTGCGGGACAGCCTCGCCCAGGTAGGACGATCAACGGTCCGCGACGACGGCACGGTAGGCGGCAGCGGGGCGGGGCCCATGGATTGCGCTGAGGCTTCGATCGCGCCCGTCGGGCCCCCGCGCGTCAGGCCAGGCCGAACCGCTCGGCGTGCACCTGCCGGTGGGGAACCTTCAGCCTGCGCAGGGTGCTGAGCACGGTCGAGGTCATCGCGGGCGGGCCGCAGACGTAGACGTCGCGTTCTGTTATGTCGGGAACCAGGGCGACGAGACTGTCGGGCTCGAACGGCGGGCTCGTCTCCCCTGTACGTCCGGTGAGCAGGTGCAGCCGCCCGCCGCGGTCCGCGATCAGGGCTCGTACCTCGTCGACCAGCACGGCGTCGTTCTCGCTGCGCACCCGGTAGAGCACGACGACGTCCCCGGCGGGTTCCTCCTCCAGCAGGGCTCGAACCGGCGTGATCCCCACTCCTCCGGCGATCAGCAGTGCACCGGGCCGCGTTCGATGCAACGAGGTGAACGCCCCGTACGGCCCCTCGACGAACGCGCGGCTTCCGACCGGGATGTGCCGCAGGCCGGCGCTGGTGCTGCCGACCGCCTTGGCGGTCAGGCGCAACGTTCGTCCGTCGGGTGCCGCCGACAGCGAGAACGGATTGGCCAGCCACCAGTGGTTGTGCCCGGGGAACCGCCAGATGCAGAACTGGCCGGCCCGGGCCGGCAGCCTGTCGAGGTGGCGGCCGGTGACGTGCACCGACACCACCTCGTCCGACTCCGGCACCACCGCCGTGACCTCGAATCGGTGATAGGCGTTGCGCCACACAGGCATGACGATCCGGCCCGTGACCAGGGCACCGAACGCGAACAGCCACAGGGCCCACCAGTAGATCATCGCGGGCGCGGAGGAGCTGAAGGTCGTGGTCTCCTGCAACTGGTGGACGAATGCCAGCCCCAACGCCAGGTACAGCAGCAGATGCAGGCCGTGCCAGGTCTCATACCGAAGCCGCCGTCTGACATTCCGGGCGGACACCGCGGCGACCACGACGATGATCGCCGCGGCCCCCATCCCGAGCAGCGAGGCGGGCACTCCGGCCAGTGCGAAGAACGTCTTCGTCATCGACGCGTCATCGAGCCTCGCGTAGCCCAGCACCACCAGCACGGCGTGGGTGAGCACGGTCCACAGCAGGGTGAAGCCGACCCACCGGTGCCACACCGTCAACCGGTCCATGCCGATACGGCGGTCGAGCCACGGCAGCCGGGCCACCAGGAGCAGTTGGAACAGCATCAGTACGGCGGCGTGCAGGCCGAAGAACTTGGCGACCGTGAGCACCCCGTTCTTGCCGGTCCCGGCGGTGAGGAACAAGGCCTCGACGATCAACAAGTTGACGATGACAAACATCCACAGCGCCCAGCGCGCCGCAACGACCGGAGGTATGGTGCCTGTCCGCACCTGTGTACTCGTCGCCTCCACCGCTTTCCCTTCTTATGTCCATGTGACGCGTTCGCGCCCGGAACCCGCGAGGTCGCGAGGAGCCGAGCGTCCTACCTGATACGGCCCCGGCCGCGGCAAGATTACGGAACTTGACGTAGAGAGGGCTCTACTTGGCCTCGACCGTTCTTGTTCCGCGAACCTCGCCCGACGGCCGTCCCGGCCGCCGTCGCCCGGTACGTTGAGTGATTAACGTCTTAACCACAAGCGGTCGCAGGGCTGTCGGGGTACACATGAAGAGCACGCACGTCTGGCGCCGTCCCACGCTCGGCGCCGTGGCCGCACGGGCCGGGGTGTCCACGGCCACGGTGTCGAACGCACTCAACAGCACCGGGCGGCTGTCGGAGGCGACCAGGCAGCGCGTGCTCGCCGCGGCACGCGAACTCGGTTACGCCCCGGCCAGTACGGCCCGGGCCCTGGCCCACGGCGGCAGCGGAGTGCTCGGCCTGACGATGACCACGTACGGCGACCTTCCCGTCCCGTACACCGAGATCCCGTACTACGCACAGCTGGCGCTGGGCGCGATGGCTGCGGCGCACGAGCGCGGCTACATGCTCATGGTGATGCCGAGTTCGTTGTCACCGTGGATGTGGCTCAACACGCCGATGGACGGCGTCATCCACGTGGCACCGCGCGCCGAGGACCCGGTGCGTTCCCTCCTGCGGGAGCGTGGCATCCCGATGGTCAGCGAGGGCCGGCCGCCCCAGCCGCGCTGGGGCGACGCGTGGGTGGAGACCGACCACGAGGCGGGCCTGCGCCTCCTGCTCGACCACCTCGCTGAGGCCGGCGCCCGGCGGATCGGGCTCTCCCAGCCGCTTCACGACGACGAGTACCCGGGCCAGGTCGGACGCGCCTACGCGTCCTGGTGCGCCGAACGCGACATGCCCGCCCTCGTCGAGGAGTACGCCTCCATGCCCGACTACTTCACGGCTGAACGGGACGCGGTCAGCCGGCTGCTCCACCGCGATCCACGACCGGACGCCGTCATCGGCATCTACTCCGACTCCGGTCACAACATCCTCGCCGCCGCCCGGGACCACGGGCTTCGGGTGCCGCGGGATCTGCTGGTGGCGTGCATCAGTGAGGATCCGGATTACGCGATGACGACCCCGCCCGTCACCACGATCAGCCTCCGTCCGGACCGGGTGAGCGACGAAGCGGTCGACCTGCTGATCGCTCTCATCAACGCCCGCAGCGGTGTGGACCGGCGTCGGCTCGTGCAGCCGGTGCTGGCCCCTCGCCGGTCCACACGGCGCCCGGTGCGGCAAAGGAACGGCGCACGGTGACCGCAGGGCCCCGGAACGCATCACGGTGAGCCCCGTGGCTCGCGGAGTCCGGCTGCCGAGCCGTCCAGGAACAGGGAGACGGCAGCCCATGGGGCTCCCTGCTGTGGCCGGGAGCCCCATGGAAGGAACGCAGGTCAGCCCATGCCCTGGAGGCGCCAGATCTGGTTCCTCTTGTTGTTCAGCACGCTCGCCGGGTCGCAGGGCCACTGGTGGATCTTCGCGCCGGGTGCGGTCGAGATCTGGCTGACGTCGACGCACTTGCCGCTGTGCACGGCGACCAGCTGGTAGTCCTTGCTGTTGCCGAGTGCTGTGACGGGGCTGAGGGTGAACATCTGGTTCGTCTGGCCGTTGCAGGTGTACTGCTGGACGGCCGCGTCATCAGCCGTGGAGGCGCCGGAAACGTCCAGGCACTTGCCGCTGTGCTCGTTGACCACGGTGTAGGTGTTCGCGCGGCCGGCGACCGGCTTGAAGTCGAGCATCTGCTGGTAGCCGCCCTCGCAGTGGTACTGCTGGTACTGCGTGCCGTTGGCGGTACTGAGGTTGGTGTCGTCCAGGCACTGACCGCTGTGCTGGGCCACCGCGACGGTGGAGACGGTGGTGTTGGACGGCGGGAGGAGGGTGACGGTGTAGGCGTCCGAGGCGTCTGTCCACGGCACGCTCACCGAGGCCGAGTTGCCGCTGACCGTCAGAAGCTGATCTGAAACGGTGACCGGGCCCGTCACCGCGGCGCCACCATTGTTGGGGATGCGCTGCAGGACCGCGCGAACCCGGCCGTTCTCCACCACCGAGGTGGTGTCCAGGCGGTCGAGGTTGACGGTGACCGTGCCGGTATTGCCGTTGCTGCCCAGCAGAATCTTCGCGTTCCGCGCGGAGTTGTCCTTCGTCGCCAGCCCGTCGGTGTTCGTACCGGCCGTGAACTTCACGATGTTCCCGGTCTGCGAGCCGTAGTAGCGGTACAGGAACCACTCCCCCAGCGGCAGGTACTGGCTGCCGGTCTTGGTGAGCAGTTTCGCCTGGAAGTCGTGCAGGTTCGCGCCCGACGCCCAGTTGGCGCGCAGACCGTCCGCTCCAGCCCGCTCGAGGCGCGAGATGTACCAGCCGCCACGGCCGGGGTTCTGCTCGTTGGTGCTGGCGTACTCGTTGACCTGGAACGAACGGCTCGTCGTCATCGACCGTGCCGACAGCTTGGACCTCAGGGAGCCGCTGTCGGCGACCGGGTCACCGGGGAGATCGTGCCAGCTGTAGACATCCGGCTCGACGTTGTTCGACTTCACGTAGTCGAGGTACGTGTTCCACCAGGTGTTGGTGCTCGTGGGCCTGCCGCAGGTGCTCGCCCCCACGATGACCGCGCCCGGGATGGCGGCGCGGATCTTCTGGTAGGCGCGCTTCCACATCTCCAGGTACTGCGGCTGGCCGGAACCCCAGAACACGCTGCAGTCGGGCTCGTTCCAGATGTCCCACTGGATGTCGGTCATCCCCGCGGCCCGCACGTCGGCGAGCAGGCGGTCGTAGAAGGCGTCGAAGCGGGACCAGTCGCCGTTGTCCCCCGGGAAGGTGGGGGTGGTGGTGCCGTCGGCGCCCCACAGGTCGTGCGGCAGCATGACGAACGTTCCGCCCAGCGCCTTGGTGCGCTTGTACTGGGCGAGCGTGGCGTTCCACCGGCGGTCGTACTTGCCGGCGACCCACCCTCCCGGGTTGTCCAGTTGGGCGCCGCCGGCCCGCATGAACTTCCACTTGATGTCCTTGTAGAAGTGGTCCTGGGGCAGCGAGCCGTTCTCGGTCATCCCGTAGATGGTGCCCGAGGCCCGGTAGGTGGGGGCGCCCCCAGCGGTGGAGAAGTCGACGGCGACGGTGGTGTCGGCTGCCTGGGCCGACGTGCCGGGCAGGACGACGGCCGCGACCGACGCCAGCAGCGCGGCGAACGCGGTGGTCCTGCGCAGGCGGCGGCCGCCTGCGGAGCCAGGTCTGCCGTTGCGTCTGGGCGGAGGAAGGATGCGGGACATACGCATGTGGTCTCCCGAGAAAGTGGGTGTTGCCTGGGTGGGGCCCAGGTGGTCGTTCAGCCGCCGGTGTGTGCGGCGGATGTGGGTGCCGTGCGCCGGAGTTCGTGGGCTTCGGCGAGGAGGAGGTAGGCGGCGGCGGTCCAGGTGTAGGCGCGGTCGCGCAGGCCGGTGCCGGTGAGGGCGTCGAAGTTCTCCGCGAAGCCGTGGGTTTCGCACAGGGCCCGGAAACGGGCGCTGATCTCGTCCGCGAGACGGTGGTGGCCGCTGCGGCGCAGGCCGTCCTCGATGAGGACGGTGGCGGGCGCCCAGATCGGGCCGCGCCAGTAGCCGTCGGCGCGGTAGTGGGGTGAGTCGGGCAGTTCGGTGGCCAGTCCGTACGGGGTCAGGTGGGCCTCGATACGGGCCGCCAGGACGCTGCTCACGCTTTCCGGCAGGTGCTCCCCCAGTGCCATCGGCATCAGGTCCAGCAGGCTTGAGCTGCTCCAGGTCTGAGAGCTGTCGACGCCCCTGGCCACGAACCGCTCGCCCGTCCACAGTTCGTCGAGCATCGCTGCCTGGGTCGCCTCGGCGGTGCGGGTCCAGTGGCGGGCCTCGTCGGGACGGCCCAGTTCGGCGGCCAGGCCCGCGAGTTCATGGAGCTGGAGGGTGAGGAAGGCGGCCAGGTCGGCACTGACGACCACGCGCTCGGGGTCGAAGGTCGTGGCGTTGTCCCAGCCGCTGTCGTTGCCGTGCTGGTAGTGGGGCAGGGCGGCACCCGGGGCGCGGCGTGCGGTGAGCCAGAAGTCCGTCCAGCGTCGCAACTGGCGGTAGATCTCGGTGAGTTCCGTACGTCCGAGGGACTCGGGGAGCCGTCGGCGCAGGTGGGCCAGGGTCCAGCCGTGGATGGGTGGTTTGACGAAGTTGTAGAGGACCTCCGAGTGGGTCACCGAGTCGGGCAGCGCCCCGCTCTCGTCCTGGTGGTCGAACGGCAGCGAGAACTGGTCGAAGGCCAGATCGGGTGCTCCCGGCGCCAGGGCGAGGGCGTTGAAGCAGTGGTCCCAGCTCCAGACCTTGTCCATCCAGTGCTTGGACATCAGCACCGCGGGCCGGGTGACCAGGGCTGCCGGGCGGACCGTCGCCGACCACAGGACGTACGCGGCGAGTTCGGCGGCCGGGGTACGGGAGGAGCGCCAGGGGGCCACCGCCTCGACGAAGGCGGCAAAGGCCCCCTCCTGCGCGAACACGACCTCGCCGAACGTCATGCGGGAGGCGTAGGGGCGTCGTGCGCTGTCCAGTTCCTCGACCGCCGCTTCCCAGACTCCGCCGGCGTCCGCGGTGATCGTGAGCGCGCGGTCGCCGCTGCCCAGCGCCTGACCTCCGGACGCCTCGCCCACGCCCGACAGTACGGTCACCCGGTAGCGGCGTCCGGTCTCGTACGAGGTGAACATGTACGCCCCGTCCACGGGGTCGCGGTAGAAGTACGTGCCCGTGAAGGGCGTGAGGGTCTGCGCCGCCGCGGTGATGCGCAGGCCCAGCCCCTCACCGCGCAGGCGGACGGTGTCCGGTGACGCGTAGACGAGGCCGATGCGTCCGCCGTCATGGACCCATCTGAGCCGGCTCGGTGTCGCCTCGACACGGGTCTCGGCCCGGTCGCCCGTCATCGCGTCGAGGGGCACGAAGCGCAGGACGGCGTGCATGCCGTTCTGGTGGGAGACCAGGTGGAGGTCCTCGGCGTGCGTCTTCTCCGCCACCACGGGCGAGATGCCGAACCAGGAGCCGTGCGTGCTGAACGGAATGTCATGGATGGAGAAGGCCGGGCCGGATCGGACGGCGGTCATTAAGGGGCACTCGTTTCTTCAGCGGGGGTCACCGGCGATGGGCCATGCGGTGGCCAGGAGGGAGTCGGTCCGTCACGTCAGTCCTTGACGGCTCCGGCGGTGACGCCGGCGGCGACGTAACGCTGGGCGAGGACGAGGATCACGGTGGCGGGCAGCGAGGCGACGACGGCGGTGGCCATGATGGCGTTCCACTCCTGGTTGTTGTTGCCGATGTACTGGTAGATGCCGAGGGTGATCGGCTCGTGGGCCCCGCCGTTCGCGAGGGTGCTGGCGAAGACGAAGTCCGACCACGACCAGAGGAACGCGAACAGCGACACCGTGACGACGGCGTTGCGGCTCATGGGCAGGACGACGTACCAGAAGGTGCGCAGGGCACCGGCTCCGTCCGTCTTCGCCGCCTGGAGGAGTTCGCCGGGGATGCCGGACATGAACGCGGTGAAGATCAGGACGGCGAACGGGACGGCCAGCGTGGAGTCCGCGACGATCAGGCCGGGCACCGACTGGAGCAGGCCGAGGCTGAGGTAGATGGCGTAGAAGCCCATCGCCATGATGATGCCGGGGATCATCTGGGCGACCAGGAAGAGGAAGCCGATCACGCCGCCGCCGCGTGGCCGCAGTTTGGCCAGTGCGTAGCCGGCGGGCGCGGACAGCGCCACGGTCAGCACGACCGTGCCGAGACCGATGACCAGGCTCGTGGCGAGATAGGGAAGCTGCTGGTCGAGTACGGCGCGGTAGCCGTCCAGGGTGCCGTGGACGGGGAACCAGTCCGGCGGCGACTTGCGCATGTCCTGGTCGCGGGTGAAGGACACGTTGAGCATCCAATAGACCGGGAAGAGCATGACCGTCGTGAGCAACAGGCCCGTGGCCGTCTTCCACCAGCCGGCCCGTCCGCGGCGCCGGCGGTGTGTGCTGGGGGCTGTCATGAGACTGGTCATGAGGCGTACTGCTTTCGCTGGACTCTCAGGTACACCAGGCCGAGGACGAGGGCCGCGACGACGAGCAGGTTCCCGACGGCCGCACCGGGGCCGAAGGCGGGGAGCAGGTTGCCGAAGCCGAGCCGGTAGGACCAGGTGGCGAAGGTGGTGGACGAGTCCGCCGGACCGCCCTTGGTCATGATCCAGATGATGTCGAAGACCTTGAGCGTGTAGACCAGGCCCAGCAGGAGGGTGATGGCGGACACCGGGCGCAGCAGCGGGAAGGTGATGTGCCTGAAGCGCCGCCAGGCGCCGGCGCCGTCGAGGGCGGCCGCTTCGTAGAGGCTGCGGGGGATCGACTGCAGACCGCTGTGGAGCACGACCAGGTTGAACGGCACGCCGATCCAGATGTTGGCGATGATCACCGAGGTCAGCGACCACGAAGGTGAGGTCAGCCAGTTCACCGGATCGATACCGAAGGCGTGCAGGGCGGAGTTGACGACACCGGAGTCGCTGTTGAGCATCCACGACCAGGTGGAGGCCGACACGATGAGCGGCAGCAACCAGGGCACCAGGAACAGGGCCCGCAGCGTCGCGGAGAGCCGGAAGTGCTGGTTGAAGAAGACCGCGAGGGCCAGGCCGATGGCGTATTGGAAGAACAGGCACACGGCGGTGAACACCACGGTGTGCATCAGGGCGGGGCCGAAGGCCGGGTCGTCGAAGACGGTCCGGTAGTTCTGCAGACCGGTGAACGGCGCGTTGCCCTGGACGAAGGAGCGGACGGTGTAGTTGCGCAGGCTCAGGTCGACGTTGCGGTAGAGCGGATAGGCGTAGAAGAGGGCGAGGTAGACGGTCACGGGGGCGAGGAATGCCCAGGCGGCCCACTGCTGGGATCTGGGACGGCGCCGGGTGGCGGTGCGAGCCCGGGGCGAGGCGGCGGTGGCCGCCGCCCCTTTCCGTTCGCGTACCGGCCGGCGGTCCGGCAGTTGCGTCGTTCGGTTCACAACAAGACCTGGTTTCGGGCTACTTGACGGCGTCCTGTGCCGCGGTGAGAGCGGCCTTCGGCGACTGCGACCCGCTGAGGGCGGACTGGACCGCCTTCCACAACTGCTCAGAAATCTTGGGGTACTTGGTGCCGAGGTCGTCACTGGTGCGTCCCTTGGCCGCCTTGACCGCCTCGACCCAGGGCTTGAGCTTGGCGTCGGAGGCCACCTGCTTGTCCTGCACCTCGCCGGTGGGGGCCACGTACGACAGGGTGGTGTCCGTGTCGTACAGGTTCTCGGTGCTGGTCAGGCAGGACACCAGCTTCCGCGTGGTGGCGTAGCGACCGGTGTCGCTCTGGACCGGGACGGTGACGAACTCGCCGCCCGTCGGGGCCGCGGCGTTGCCCCCGTCGGCGCCGGGGATGGGCAGAACGCCGTAGTCGAACCCGGCCTTCTCGGCGCCCGCGAGCTGCCAGGTGCCGTTCTCGGCGAACGCGTAGTCGCCGCTCGCGAACTCCTGCCAGCTGGTGGTCTGGGTGTTGTTGATGACCGAGTTGGGCGCGTAGCCCTTCTTCAGCCAGTCGTTCCACAGGGACAGCGCCGACACGCCCTGGGAGGAGTCGAGTTCGGTCAGCTGCGCTCCCGAGCCCCAGAACCACGGCAGGAACTGGAAGCTGCCCTCCTCGGTGCCGATCGCGGAGAAGGTGACGCCCTTCTTCCCCGCCTTCTTGACCTTCGCCAGCGCCGCCGTCAGTGACTTCCAGTCCTTGACCGAGGCGATGTCCACGCCCGCGGTTTTGAGGACGTCCTTGTTGTAGTAGAGGGCGAGGGTGTTGGCGCCGATGGGCGTGCCGTAGGTCTTGCCGTCCGCCTGACCGGCCGCGAGCAGGTTGGGGTCCGCCTTGGAGGTGTCCACCTTGTTCTCGTCGGTGGTGGTGAGCGCCCCGGCCTCGGCGAGGGTCGACACCACCGGGTTGTCGAGGATGAGGACGTCCGGGGAGTTGTCCTGCTGGGCTGCCAGCAGTGCCTTGTTCGTCAGGTCGCTGGTGTCGAAGGCCGTCCGCTTGATCTTGACCCCGGCCTTGCTGCCACAACTGTCCAGCAGCTTCGCCCAGTCCGAATCCTTGGCGAACTGCGGATAGGGGTCCCAGATGGTGTAGTTGCCGCCGTCCGCCGCCTTCGCGGACGGGGTGTCGTCGCCGGAGGAGCAGGCGGTGGTGCCGGCGGTGAGGGCGACGACGGTCATGGCGGTGGCGGTGACACGGCGTCTTGTGGGTCTGTTCATGGGACGTTCCTCTTGTTGCGGGTCAGGTTTGGATGTGGGCATGCCAAGCACACGAATGACTGCGCGCGATACAGCCGCGCACAACTCAGCCATTCCGGCGCTTGAGGAGCGGGGTCCGGGGGCCGGCCCCGAAACGGGGTTGAAGGGGCGAAGCCCCGGGGATGAGGGGGGTCCCCCTGCTCGAGCGAAGCCGAGAGCTTGGGGGAGGGTAGGGGCGGCGGGGGCGAAGAACGCCTCCGACGCGGACAGTTGCGGCTCCGACAGTGGGCAGCCGGTCGGGGCAGCCGGTCAGGCGTTCAAGTCGGAGCCGGGGGTCGCGGGCGCAGCGGTGCCGGCGGGTCCGGTGCTGGCGCGGAGCGAGATCGGCGGAGCGAGCAGGTGGTGGCGAGGCGGTGCGTCAGGGTGGTCGAGCCGCTCGACGAGCAGTTCGACGGCCAGACGCCCCATCTGCGCCGCCGGCATGTCGGCCGCCGTGAGCTGCGGTGTCACCGTCTCGGCCCACCGGGCGGCCACGACGCCGGTGACGGAGAAGTCGCGCGGCACATGGCGGCCCGCATGGGCCAGGCCGCGGTAGAGGCCGCCCAGTGCGGCTTCGTTCAGCGTGACGAGGGCCGTGGTGGCGGGGTCGTCGTACAGGATCCGCTCCAGGCAGGCCTGGCCCGAGGGAGCGTCGTCCCCGCAGGTGTACGTGCGGACGGTGAGCCCGCGCTCCGCGGCGGCCTTGGTGAAGCCGTCGAGTCCTCGGTGCG
Source organism: Streptomyces sporangiiformans (assembly GCF_005768555.2). GTDB lineage: Bacteria > Actinomycetota > Actinomycetes > Streptomycetales > Streptomycetaceae > Streptomyces > Streptomyces sporangiiformans. The sequence goes on along the minus strand of NZ_VCHX02000083.1, from coordinate 189,360 downwards.
CGGATTCGTACCCGGCGCGCAGGAGCCGCTCGGGCCGGTTGACGAAGGCGATCCTGCGGTGGCCCAGGTCCGCGAGGTGGTGGACACAGGCCGCCGCCAGCGCGGTGTGGTCCAGGCCGACCCACCAGTCGCTCTCCGGCTGCGCGGTACGGCCGATGCAGACGGCGGGGAAGTTCTCGGCGAGGAGGTGGTCGACCCGGTCGTCCTGAAGCCTGATCTCCATCAGGATCGCGCCGTCGACGCGTCGCTCGCCCAGAAGCCGCTGGAATGAGCGGTCGCTGTCCACACCGCTGGGTGAGAGCAGTACGTCGTAGTCGTGGGCAGCCGCGGCCTCCACCACGCTGCCGATGAAATCGAGCTGCATTCCGGTGTAGTGGTCGCCGGCCGGCGGGAAGACCAGACCGATGGTGTTGGTCCGGCCGTTGGCCAGGGCGCGTGCGCTCGCGTTGGGCCGGTAGCCCAGGTCGTCGATGACGCGCTGGATCTTCTCTCGGGTGTGGTCCGACACGGCACGCTTGCCGCTCAACGCGTACGACACGGTGCTCCGCGAGACACCGGCCCGCTTGGCAATCTCACCGATGTTCACGGAACTCCTTCGTCGAACCGGTTCGCTGATCCCTGAGAGAGAGGATCGTACCGGTCGGGGGTGCTGAGGGAACGAAAGGGCGATGATCCCGGTTGTCGAACCGGTTCGCATGAAGGGAAGGTAAGAAGCCGACCGGGCAGGTGTCAATGCCTTGCGCACACTTTCCGAAACACTCGGGAAGCCCGACGCGCCGCACGCGACAACCACCGTCCATATCCCGTGCCATCGCTCTGACCGCCAACTTTGATCTCTCCTGCGGCCCACGCCGCACCGGAGGTCCGCCCGCACCGGGGCGGAGAGATCGTGTCGGGAGTATTGCTGGCCCGATTCACCGGTGCTAGCTTCCGGCGAACCGGTTCGACAAGGGCGCGGGACACCACTCCGCCGTCAAAGACACCTCCCCCATGACAGCGAGCCATGTGCGCAGCATGTGTCGAACCGGTTCGAATCGGCGATCGAGACAGACCAGGCCGCCGAACCACCCCCTTCTTTGCGCCCCCAGGGACAACACGGAGACTTCAGTGCCACGCAGAAGAAGAACAGCAGGAGCAGGCGCCGCGGCGGTGACGGTCCTCGCCACCGTTCTCGCCTCAACCACCGCCGGCAGTGCCGGGGCGGCGGAGCCGGAACGGCTCGTCGTGGACCTCGCCACCGACACCGGCCCCTTCCACGGCGGGGCTTCCGGCTCGCTGTACGGCATCTACGGCGACGGAGTGCCGAGCCGCAACCTCCTCGAGGGCATGCACGTCCGTACGGTGTCGACGAAGGCGCAGGACGGGCCCCAGCACCCGGGGGCCGACGCCCTCGAGGTCCTGCCGCCGTTCGTGGACTCCGGCGGCAAGGACGTCTACATCTACATGACCGACATCTACCGCGGCTTCCCCTACCAGTGGCCGGGCGCGGACGGCCCCGCGCGGCTCGCCGACTTCAAGGCGAAGATCAAGAAACAGGTCGAACAGGTCCTGACCATGGGCGACTACAAGGACCACGTCGTCTACGTGCCCTTCAACGAACCCGAAGGGAACATGTTCGGCACCGGTGACTGGAGCTACAACAAGGTCTCCTGGCTCAAGGACCCGCAGCACTACTTCGCGGCGTGGAAGGAGACCTACCAGCTCATCAAGAGCCTCGACCCGAAGGCGCGCATCGCCGGACCCAATACCAGCGTGCTCTACGACCAGGTCAAGGGCTTCCTGCAGTACGCCAAGGCCAACGACGTCGTCCCTGACGTGATGACCTGGCACGAGTTGTCGTCGCCCGCCGCGGTCCGGACGAGTGTCGCCAAGTACCGGCAGTGGGAGAAGGAGGTCGGTATCGAGCCGCTGCCCATCAACGTCAACGAGTACGGCCACAACTACCATCTGTCCGTGCCCGGCCAGGTCGTCCAGTGGGTCTCCGCCATCGAGGAGTCCAAGATCGACGCCGACCTTGCGTACTGGAACATCGACGGCAACCTCAACGACTCGGCGGTGGAGGCGAACAAGGGCAACGGCCAGTGGTGGCTGTTCAATGCCTATGGCCAGATGACCGGACACACCGTGGAGGTGACCGCCCCGCACCCCAACGTGCAGTACACCCTCCAGGGTGTCGCCACGCTCGACGAGGGCAAGAAGCAGTCCCGGGCCATCTTCGGCGGCAAGAGCGGCGACGCGGACGTCGTCTTCCAGAACATCGACCCCGAACTGTTCGGCACGACGGTGCATGCCACCGTGCAGGAGATCCCGTGGACCGGGCAGGTCGGCGACTCGGCCCAGCCGCTGCGGCTCGCGGACCAGGACATCCAGGTCGGTACCGACGGCACCGTCACCCTCCCGATGACCGGTATGAACGAGATGTCGGCGTACCAGGTCATCCTCTCCCCCGGCGGAAACGGCGGAGCACCGGCCGAACCCTCTGTGAGCTGGCGGAAGACGTACGAGGCGGAGAACGCCGCCTACACCGGCGGCGGCTACTCCAAGAACGGCCCTGAGGGATCGCCCCGCCAGGTCGGGAAGTTCGCGACTTCGGGCGCCTACAACGTGGGAGGCCTGCGCACCGGCTCCGACGGAGTGCTCGCCTTCGACGTGGAGGTCCCGCAGGACGGCACGTACGACCTGAGCGTGTTCGCCAACTCCTACAACCTGTACGACCGGGTGAAGGAACAGGGCCCCACCAATGTCTTCCTGCGCGTGGACGGCAAGGATCCGCAGGAGCTGCGGCTGCCGCTCGGCTACAAGTGGGTGGTCTGGGGCCACACCGATACTTCGGTTAAGCTGACTGCCGGCAAGCACCGGATCACGCTCGCCGCGAAGGACCCGGACCTGGGCGTCACCAAGGGCGACGCGATCATCGACAAGATCGACCTGTCGCTGCGCGACGAGCGCGTGACCGCGCCGGCGATCTACGAGGCGGAGTACGCGACCCTCTCCGGAGCCCGGCCCGACTACAGCCGCTCCGGCGCGTCCGGCCCCGGCACGGTGCCGCTGCCCAAGGACGCCTCGACAACCTTCTGGGTGCACGCGCCTTCCGACGGCGAGGCGACCGTGTCCGTCGACCATCTCGGCGGCGGCCGGGCGGGCCTCTCCCTCAACGGCGAGGAGCTCGACGTTCCCAAGGTCGGGGGCGGCAAGAAGGGCACGGACGACATCCGGGTGTTCCTGTCCGGCGGCGTCAACAAGATCACCGTCACCGGTGCCTCACGCGAACTGGCCCTGGACCGCCTGCGCGTCACGCCTTCCCACGGCACCCTGGTGCCGACGGTCTACCAGGCGGAGGACGGCACAGTCAGCGGCGCCGCCAAGGTGACCGACGCCTACGGCTTCGCCTCCGGCGGGAAGGCGGTCACCGATGTCGGCGACGGCAAGGCCAACGGCCTCACCCTCGACGTCGTCGCCGAGCGCTCCGGCCGGCACGCGCTGACCATCCGCTACTCCAACGCCGAACAGGCCCCGGCCACCCACTACAACCCCGACCCGGTAGCCCGTCACGCCGACCTCTCGGTCAACGGCGGACCGGCCCGTCGCGTCCTCTTCCCGACGACCTTCCACTTCAACAACTTCTGGGACCTGACCGTCCCGGTCACCCTGGAGAAGGGCACGAACCGGCTCACCTTCACCGCGGAGGAACTCCCCGACTTCAACGGCGACACCCACAACCAGTACGACCAGCGATCCCCGTACGCACCCGTCATCGACCGGGTCGCCGTCACACCGCTCACGCAGAAGTAGCCTGCGAACGTCCCGGGAGGCGCCGGTGGATGACCGGCCGTCCCGGGACCCGTGCATCCGCACCCGTGCACCCGGGCCCGGCGGTCCGGGGAACCCCGACCTTGGGTCCGCGGATCGTTGGGCGCGGCCACGGACGGTCGCGGAACTGATCAGGCCTCGGAGCCCTCTCCGCGGCGCTTTCGCTCGGCGATCATCTCGATCAGCTCGTCGGCGCTCGCCCGGGTGTGACGTTCCACTTCGGCCTCGATGACTGCGGGGTCGCCGCCGAGAATGGCGTCGATCAGCTGTTCGTGGACGTTCAGGGCCCGGTCGGGATCGGACCGCGTGCTCTCGTCGACCGTGATGGCGACGTTGATCTGGGCTTCCACGGTGGGCCAGAGCCTCTTCAGCATGGTGTTGTCGGAGCCGTCCCAGATGGTGCGGTGCAGGGCGATGTGTGCCTGGTGGAGGCGTGCGGCGTCCTGCGATCCGTGCGCGTCGCGGTACTCCTGCCACGCGGCCTCCAGCGCTGCCCTCCGGGAGCCGTCGGGGTCGTCGGCCAACGCCCGCGCCGCGAGTGTCTCCAGGGCCACGCGGACGGCCGCGATGTCGGTGATGAACTTCTCGTCGATCGACGTGACGACGACTCCGCGATAAGGCTGCTGCTCAAGGAGCCCTTCGTGGATCAACTGGTAGATGGCTTCGCGCAGGGTCGGGCGGCTGACGCCCAGCTGCTGGGCGATGTGGACCTCGCGCACCCGCTGGCCGGCCTCCAGCTCGCCGGCCATGATGGCGCGGCGGAGCTCGTCCACCACGGCATCGCGGCGCGTCTGGGTGGTGACCGGCCTAGGACCGGCGGCCTGCGCTGCGTGCTCGCTCATGCATCCTCCGCAGATTGTCAGACCGCATTCTATGGGAGCGGTGGAAGGGACGACGGGCACGCGGCGCGGTTCAGAACCGGATGGCGTCGATGAACGCCCTGGGGCCCGGTGTACGGGGATGGGTGAAGGCCCCGCTGGGCAGGGCGTCCTACTTGTTCGGTGCAGGTGCCGTTCGACTTCACGACGATGGTCGCAGGCGCGTCGGCACAGCATGGCGACCCAGCACGCTGGTTCTCTTGCGCAAGCCGGCGTTCGTGCCCGGCCGTTGCTCTCCTGGCGGTGGCTACGACTCCAGACTCTCGGCGCCGGTCATATCGTGGGCCATGTCCCGCAGATGATCGAGAAAAGTGAGGGTGGCCGGATGCGCGGGAGTGCGCGGCCAGACCAGGCGGACCGTCACAGGGGGTGCGTCCGAGAGTGGCAGGTAGCGGACGCCGGGATGCGGATGGCTGTGCTCGGTGGCCTCGGCGGTGACACCGACCGCCTCTCCCGTGGCGATCACGGTGAGCCACTCGTCGACGTTGGCCACCTCGAACGTCCGAGGGCGTCGCCCCTCGTGCCAGAGACCGGCCGTGGTGGCGGCGGTGGCACACAGCACGACCGACCGGTCGGCGAGATCGGCCAGGCGCACGGCTGGGCGCCGGGCGAGCGGATCATCCTCGGGTACGGCGGCCAAGCGCCTCTCCCGGTACAGCGGCCACACTTCCAGCCCGGCGCCCGGGGCGGGCATGGTGCGCAGGAGTGCCGCGTCGATCTCCCCGCGACGCAGAGCCGCCTCCGGGTCGTCGCCGCGGTGCACCCGCAGCGGGGTGCCGGGGTGTTCCTCGCGCCAGGTACGCAGCAGCGGCACGGTACGGTCACCGAGCGCGGCCCAGGCGAAACCGATACGCAGCGGCCGCACCCCCGCCGCGACTTCCGCCAGCGCGTCGTCCAGCTGATGGAGAATCAGGTGGGCGCGCTCGTACAGCCGTTGACCGGCTTCGGTGAGGGCCAGGGCGCGGGTGGTGCGCTCGACCAGGCGCACGCCGACCCGGCTCTCCAACTGCTCCAGAGTGCGCGAGAGAGCGGGCTGGCTGATGTGGAGCACGGCCGCGGCACCGGTGATGGTGCCCTCGTCGCCGATCGCGGCCAGCGCCCGCAGGTGCCGTAGCTCCACATTCATAACCCTGGAGCATAAGTGCTTTACAGAAGGCATTTCCCGCACACTGCCGACCGGGCCTAGCGTCGCAGCCATGAAGATTCTTCTCATCGGCGCCACCGGCACACTCGGTACGGCCGTCCACAAGGCGCTCGGCGATCGCGGACACGAGGTCCTGACCGTGGGACGCGGTGGCGGTGACCTGCGCTACGACATCACCGACCCGGTACAGATCACCGAACTGTACGACCGGGCCGGCCGGGTGGACGCGGTGGCGAGCGCCGCCGGTGACGTGCCGTACAAGCCGGTCACCGAGATGACGCCCGAGGACTACCTGGCCGCCTTCCGGGGCAAGGTGCTCAGCCAGATCGACCTGGTGCGACAGGGGGTTCCCCACATCGCGGAGCGGGGCTCCTTCACCGTGATCACCGGCATACTCGCCCGCGAACCGATCCCCACCGGCAGTGCGGCCTCCATGGCCAACGGCGCCCTGGAGGCATTCGTGCGTGCCGCCGCAATCGAGATCGCCCCGCAGCGCATCAACGCGATCAGCCCCACGGTCTTCACCGAGAGCCTCGCCGACTACGGCGACTACTTCCCGGGCATGGCGTCGGTCGATCTCGCCGACGTCGCCCAGGCGTACGTCCGTTCCGTCGAGGGCGCCCAGACCGGGCAGATCTACGCTCCATAGTGGTCATTTCCGCAGCTCAGGGCCCCCGTTTCAGTGGGGGCCCTTCTGCGTGTGCGCTCGCGCATGTGCGCGGCGGCCGCGGGATGCAGCCTCCGGGAGGCAGGAGCAAGCTCATTCGGAACAAGTTCACCGCGGCTTATTGACTGCGCCGGGCGCCGAGCTTAGCGTCACCTCCAGGCGCAGATTGTTTGACAATCTGCGAACCATCCTCGGGATTGCCGCCCCGCTGCAAGAGGCGCCGGTCGCGCCCTGTCAGGAGGTACACGACTCCATGCGCATCATCGTCGTCGGCGCCGGGGCCGTCGGCCTGGCCAGTGCCTATCGGTTGGCCAAGAGCGGCTGCGAAGTGGTGGTACTGGACGCCCGGCGCGCGGGCTCCGCCGCCACGCACGGCAACGCGGCCAAGATCGCACTGGCAGAGAGCGGACCGGTGCCGGCCCCCGGAGTCATCCTGCAGTCCCTGAAGTGGATGCTGAAGCCGGACAGCCCGCTGTACGTCAAGCCCTCGCTCGCCCCGGGCTTCGTGAAATTCATGCTGAGCATGGCCCGGCACTGCACGGCCCGGGACTTCCGCCGCGGGCTGGAGATCCAACTGCGCCTTGCCGAGGGGACCATGGACCTCCTCGACGACTGGACCCGGGACGGCGTCTCCTTCGAGATGCACAAGGCCGGCGTCCTGTTGGCCTTCGAGACCCGGGACCGTTACGAGGAGCAGTGTGCCTCCCTGGATGTCTTCGAGCGGTTCGGCATGCTGCCCGAGCACCTGCACGGGGACGCCGTCCAGGCCAGGGAACCGGTGCTGAACGGCCGTATCCGCCACGGCCTGTTCTTCCCGGACGACCGGCAGGTCGAGCCCGACTCCCTGACCCAGGGCCTGCTCAAGCGCTGCCAGGAGCTGGGCGTGCGGATCCACGAGCACACACCGGTACGCCGTTTCCTGCGCCGGGGCGGCACTGTGACCGGAGTTCTCACCGACAAAGGCGAGTTCACCGGCGGCAGCCTGCTGCTGGCGTCCGGTGTCTGGGCCGGACGCATGTCCCGGGCCCTCGGCGTGTCGCTGCCCATCCGCCCCGGCAAGGGCTACAGCGTCGACTACTCCCCCGCGCCCGTGCCGCTGCGCACTCCCCTGACCCTGGAGGACGCCCGGGTCGCGGTGACCCCACTGAACGGATTCCTGCGCCTGGCCGGGACGATGGAGTTCGGCGGCCTGGAGGAGAGCGTCAACCCGCGGCGCGTCGCCGCCATCAAGCAGGCCGCGGCTGACTCCCTGACCGGCTGGGACAACCCTCCGGGAGAGGCCGCCCCCTGGGCGGGCCTGCGGCCCATGACCCCGGACAGCCTGCCGGTCATCGGCCGGCTGGACCCGCTGCCCAACGTCTACGTCGCCTCGGGCCACGGCATGCTGGGCCTCACGCTGGCCCCCGCGACCGCCGAGATCATCACCGAGGCCATCACCCGGCAGCACCTCCCGGCCACCGCCGAGGCGGTCTCCCCCCCGCCGCTTCACCCGCAGGTGACCTTCCTTCCGCAGCATCCCTTCGTTCCGATCTCAGGAGATCTCCCATGAGCGCCCCGCAGTTCACCGGCATCCTCGCCGCCGCCGTCACCCCGCTGACCGCGGACGGCTCCGCCATCGACGCCACGGGCGTCCAGCGCCAGGTCGACCACATCATCTCCGGCGGCATCCACGGTCTCGTCCCCGGCGGCAGCACCGGCGAGTTCACCACGCTGACCTCGAACGAGCGCAAGCAGGTCACCGAGCTGTATGTCGAGGCCGCTGCCGGACGCGCCCCGGTGGTCGCCGGAACGGCCGCGCTGAGCACGGCCGAGACCGTGGAGCTGAGCGTTCACGCCGAGAAGGCCGGCGCGTGCGCCGTCATGATCGTGCCGCCGTTCTACGACGCCCCGTCCTTCGAGGAACTCCTCGCCTACTTCGGCACGGTCTCGGAGGCGGTCGGCATCCCGATCATGTACTACAACATCCCCTCCGCAAGCGGCGTTCAGCTCACTCCGGAGCAGCTGGCGCAGCTGGCCCGCGAGACCGCGGTGACGTCCTACAAGGACACCGGCGGCGACTTCGCCTGGCTCTCCGCCGTCCAGCAGCAGCACGCACAGGACATCACCACCCTCAACGGCTGGGACACCCTCACCTTCGCCGCCCTGGCGAGCGGAGCCAAGGCCGGCGTGTGGGGCACCGCCGGCGTGATCCCCCGGCTGTGCGCCGGCCTGTACGACGCCCTCGCCGTCCGGGCCGATCTGCACGCCGCACGCGAGCTGTGGGCGAAGATCTTCCCGATCTGCCGGTTCCTGGAGTCCCACAACTACGCCTGCGGCATCAAGACCGGGCTCGACCTCGTCGGCGTGAGCGCCGGCCCCACCCGCCGGCCCGTCCTGCCGCTGGCCCCCGAGTACCGCGAGGAGCTGCGCACCCTGCTCACCGCCGCCGGCGTCGAGACCGTCGACGCCGCCGTGGCGGCGTAATGGCCGCGCACCGCCGCATCCACGCGATCGACGTCCACGCCGAGGGCGAACCCGGGCGTGTGCTGATCGGCAGCCACCTGCACGTCCGGGGCGCCACCATGGCCGAACGGCTGCGGTACTGCGAGAAACACCTCGACGACCTGCGCCGGCTCCTGCTGCGCGAGCCGCGCGGCTACCCGGCCCTGTGCGGCGCCCTGGTACTGCCCCCGGCCGACCCGGCAGCCGACTTCGGCCTGGTCGTGCTGGAACAGGGCGGCTTCCGCCCCATGTCCGGCTCCAACCTGATCTGCGCCGTCACCGCCCTCGTGGAGACGGGCGCGGTCCCGGTCACCGAGCCGGTCACCGAACTCACCGTGGACACCGCGGTCGGCCTCGTCCGGGTCCGCGCCGATGTCGAGGGCGGCAGGGCCACCCGGGTCACCTTCGCCAACGTGCCCGCTTTCGCGATCGCCCTCGACCACGTCCTGGAGCTGCCCGAATACGGGCCCGTGCAGGCCGACATTGTCTTCGGCGGTCAGTTCTACGTCCAGGCGCGCGCCGCGGACCTCGGCATCCGACTCGATCCCTCCGCCGCCAAACAAATCGCCCGCGCCGGAGCGGTGCTGCGGACCGCAGCCCAGCAGCAGTTCCCGGTCAGCCACCCGCTCAACCCCGGCGTCAACCGGATCTCCCTGACGATGATCCACGCCCCGTCCGCGACGCCGGGTGCCTCCGGCCGCAACGTGGTCGTCCTGCCGAACGGCGAGGTGGACCTTGCCGACCCGGCGACCTGGACCGGCACGCTTGACCGCTCTCCCTGCGGCACCGGCACAAGTGGTCGCATGGCCGCCCTGCACGCCCGCGGCGAACTCCCCCTGGACACGCCGTTCGTCCACGAGTCGATCCTCGGCACCACCTTCACCGGCACGCTCCTGGACACCACCCGCATCGGCCCCTACGAGGCCGTGCTGCCGACGATCAGCGGCCGCGGATGGATCACCGCCTTCAGTCAGTACGTCCTGGACGAGACCGACCCCTTCCCGCACGGCTACACGCTCGGCGACCTGTGGGGCGAGCAGAGCTCCGGCCCCGAGACCCGATCGGAGAAGTGACTGATGGAGACCACCGGACAGCAGTTCATCGCGGGCAAGCGCCGCTCCGGCACGTCCGGCGAGCAGTACTCGGTGACCAACCCGGCCAACGGCGAGGTCCTGGCCACCGACACCCTGGCCGGCCCGGACGACGTGCACGAGGCGGTGGCCGCCGCCCGCGCCGCTTTCGCCGCATGGTCGCGCACCACCCCCGCCGAGCGCTCCGAGGCGATGCTGCGCTGGGCGGACATCCTCCAGCACCGCGGCGAGGAACTCGCCCGCACCGAAAGCCGCATCGGCGGCAAGCCGATCAGGCTGACCCGCGACTTCGACGTCCCCGGCACCATCGACAACGTCCGGTTCTTCGCCGGGGCGGCCCGCAACCTGGAAGGCCGCGCCTCGGCGGAGTACTCCGCCGAACACACCTCCACCATCCGCCGCGAACCCCTCGGCGTCATCGGCTCCATCGCCCCCTGGAACTACCCGCTGCAGATGGCCGCCTGGAAGGCGCTGCCCGCCGTCGCCGCCGGCAACACCGTGGTCCTCAAGCCCTCCGAACTCACCCCGCTCACCTCAGTGATGTTCGCCGAGGCGGCTCAGGAGGCCGGCATCCCCGACGGCGTCATCAACATCGTCACCGGCAGCGGACCGGTCGCCGGCCAGGCCCTCGTCACCCACCCCGACGTCGCCATGGTGTCCTTCACCGGCTCCACCGCGGTCGGCCGCCGAGTCGCCGCGCAGGCGGCCGGGTTGGTCAAGCGCGTCCACCTCGAACTCGGCGGCAAGGCCCCGTTCCTCGTGTTCGACGACGCCGACCTGGAAGCCGCCGCCCGCGGCGCCGTGGCCGGAGCCCTCATCAACGCCGGCCAGGACTGCACCGCCGCCACCCGCGCCTACGTCCAACGCCCCTGTACGAGGCGTTCGTCGAGCGGGTGGCCGCCCTCATGGACGGCGTGCGCCTGGGCCCGGTCGACGACCCCGCCACCGACATGGGCTCCCTGATCTCCCTGCCACAGCGCGACAAGGTCGCCGCCATGGTCGAGGCCGCCCGCCAGGCCGGAGCCACCATCGTGCGCGGCGGGAGGATCCCCGACGGGCCGCTGGGCCGGGCCGCCTACTACGAGCCCACCCTCATCACCGACGCGGCACAGGACTCCCCCGTCGTCCAGCGGGAGATCTTCGGTCCGGTCCTCGTCTGCCTGCCGTTCGACGGCGACGACGACGCCATCCGGCTCGCCAACGACTCTCCGTACGGACTGGCCGCCTCCGCCTGGACCGGCAACGTGTTCCGCGCCGGACGCGCGAGCCGCGTGATCCAGGCGGGCTGCGTCTGGATCAACGACCACATCCCGATCATCAGCGTGATGCCGCACGGCGGCTACAAGGCCGCCGGCTTCGGCAAGGACATGTCCGCCTACTCCTTCGACGAGTACACCAACGTCAAGCACGTCATGTCGGAGATCACGGCGAGCAGCACAAGTCCTGGCACGACGTGGTCTTCACTATCGACCACATCGGGCCCGTCAGGTCGGCGGCCGAGCAGGTCGGGGACCACGTCCCCTAGTAGCTGTCGTAGCTGGGCTTACCGTTCGGCCGGTAGACGCCGACGATGGTGCCGCCCTTCGTCGTCGAGACGCTGACCGGCTCCAGCGCAGTGGGGATCGCTCCGTCGGCGAACAGCCGCTTGCCGGTGCCGATGATCACCGGATGGATGGTCAGCCGGTACTCGTCGACGAGGCCGTGCTGCATGAGGGTCTGGGCGAGGTCGCCGCTGCCGACGACGTTGATGTTGCCGCCGTCGGACGCCTTCAGCTTGCGTACGGCATCGACGATGTCGCCCTCCAGCAGCGTGGAGTTCTGCCACTCGACGGACGTCAGGGTCCGAGACGCCACGTACTTGTGCATGCCGTTCATCCGATGGGTGAACGGGTTGTCGGGATCGGCGGTCGGCCAGTACGACGCGAAGATCTCGTACGTCTTACGGCCGAGCAGCATCGCGTCGGAGTGCTCGTACCAACCGGCGATGGCCGCGCCGACCTCGTCGTCGGCCACCGGTTTCTGCCAGCCGCCGTGCTCGAAGCCGCTCTCAGCGTCCTCGTCCGGACCGCCCGGCGCCTGCATGACGCCGTCCAGCGTCAGGAACGTGCAAACGATGATCTCGCGCATGGTGCGCTCCCTTCGTCGACTGGTAGACCGCACAACTGCCGAAAACTCATCGGCGGAACTTCCACGGCGCAGCACAAGGGCCGTCGTTTGGATCAGCCCGGCTGTGAGGTGCGGTACCTCTTGGCCGACCCGAGCGGGGTCTGGTGCGTGCAGCCGCAAGACGGAGGAGGGCGTCAATGCGGAGCAGGCAACCGATGACGGCCCGCAGATGGGCGACGTCGACGAGCGGGGCGTAGCCGCCGACTAATTATTCAGGCGCTTGTCTCATGTCAAGCATGTTGACAGTTGTCCAGGTGTCGTATTCTCGCGGCGTGAGACAGGATGACGAGGGGCCGATCGCCGCGAACGCAATGGACCGGGTGAGCTGGGCGCTGCGGCGGGCGGAGTGGGCCGTGCAGGCCCTGAAAGAGCAGCGGCTACGGCCGTTGGGCATGGCGGCCGCGCAGTACTCCCTGCTGATCTCCGTCCATACCGATCCCGGCCTGACGGGCGCGGAGCTCGCCCGCCGCCTGAACGTCACCCCGCAAGCCGTGGCCTCCCTCGTGGCCCGGCTGGAGCAGCGGGGCCATCTGGAACGCCAACCGCACCCGCGCCACGGCCACGTGCAGGAGCTCCATCTCACCGACGCCGGCCGCGACGCCCTGCGCCAGGCCGATGCCGTGATCGTCGAGATCGAACAACGGATCGCCGAGAAGCTGGGCCCCGAGGACAGCACACGGCTGACGGCGCTGCTCGATCAGGTGGCCGATGCTGTCCGGGAGGCGTGACCAGTCCGACGTACCGGCACATCCCGTCGTCGGGGGTGTCCCTCTCACCGCCCATGCCGCTGACCGCGTACGGCGACGCATACCGCTCCAGTCCCAAGGAGTACCGGTGGAGTTCCCCACGCTCGATCGCCTCGACCTGCAAGTGCTGCACGCGCTGCAGCTCGACGGGCGCGCACCGTTCAGCCGTATCGCGACCGCCCTCGGAGTCTCCGACCAGACCGTGGCCCGGCGGTACCGACAGCTGCGCACGACCGCCAACGTGCGTGTGCTCGGTATGACGCACGAGAGCCTGCTCGGCCGGCAGAACTGGATCGTACGACTGCACTGCGTCCCTGATGTGGCGGAGCAGCTCGCGGACGCACTCGCCAAGCGCCCCGACACCCTCTACGTGAGCCTGATGTCCGGTGGCACCGAGGTCTTCTGCGGCATGAAACCGCGCAGCCTGAAGGAGCGGGACGAGCTGCTGTTCGACCGGCTCCAACGCACCCCGCAGATTGTCACCGTGACCGCCCATTGCCTCCTGCACCGCTTCTACGGCGGCCCCCACGGCTGGCTCAACAAATCCAACGCACTGACCCCTGACCAGGAAGCCGCTCTGCGACTGCCGACTCCGGTGCCGCTCGATGCTCCCGTCACCCTGGACACGGCCGACGAGGCGCTCCTCGCGGTGCTCCGCCGCGACGGCCGGGCCACCCTCACTGAGCTGCAGAGGGCCATCGGCCAATCGGAGCCGGCGGTCAAACGGCGGCTCGAGGCCCTGCGTTCCACCGGCGTGCTGTACTTCGACGTGCAGTGCGACCACGCGCCCCTCGGACACGGCGTCGGCGCCATGCTCTGGCTCACTGTGGCGCCTCGCGCCCTCGCCGACGCCGGCCGTAGCCTGGCCGCGCACCCGGAAGTGCATTTCGCCTCTGCCACCACCGGCCAGGCCAACATCGTCGTCGCCACCCATCACCGAAGCCCCGACGAGCTGTACACGTACTTGAGCGAGAAGATCGGCGTCCTCGACGGCATCCAAGCGGTCGAGTCGGCCCTCATCCTGCGTCAGATCAAGCAACTCACCTACGAACCGAACCGAACCGCTGACCGCGGCACGTGATCAGGGGCCCGCTCAGCTCTCCGAATGAGCCAGCTCCACGTCGAACTCACGTCCCGGGCCGTCCACGGCGACGGGTGTGGCCACGGGCGGATAGCCGCCGGCTATCAGCGAGTAGTCGCCCGTGTCCAGGTCAGTGAAGGCATAGACACCGTCCGGCCCGGTAGTCGCGGTGCCGACCACGTTCCCGGCCTGGTCCACGAGGGTCACCCGCGCGTCCGACAGCGGCCGGGCTTCGGCGCCCGCCCGCACGGTGCCCCGAAGCACTGCCCCCGGCCACAGCGACACGTCCAGACGGGCGAGCCGAGGCCCGGACACCCGCACCGGGAGGGCTACAGGCCGGAATCCGGCGGCGTTCACCACAACCGTGACGTCGCCTTCCGGCAGCTCGCCGAACGCGAACCCGCCGGATGCGTCGGTCGTTCCGGCGGCCAGTGCCTCTCCCCGCACGTCTGTCACCGCCACCGTCGCACCCTGCACGGGCAGCCCGTCCCCGGCCGTGACCACCGTGCCGGCCAAGCCGCTGATCACGGAGAGAAGGACGTCGTGGGACAGCGGCTCCTCACCCACCATCACGGTGGATGCCTGCGGTTGGTGGCCCTCCGCCGCCGCGATCAGGACATACGAACCCGCCTCCGGCGCGGCCAGGCCGTAACGGCCTTCTGCACGCGCCACGGCCCGGCCCAGCTGCCGCCCGGTCAGCGAGATCAGCGTCAGCGTGGCTCCCTCGACGGCATCCCCGGCCGCGTCGCGTATCCGGCCGTACAGGACAGGACCCGAACGGCCGTCAGACACGACACCGCCCCCGCCGGTTGCGGAGCCGGGTGCGCGCAGCAACTGCCCGCTCTCCCCCGTCAACTGGCCGCTCTCCCCCGACCGCCCCCGAGCCTGCGCACCGACCAGCACCGGCTCCGGCTCGAACTCCACGGAAGGCTCGGCGTCCTCGCGCGCCACGTGATCCGCAGCACTCGCGGCAGGCGTCGTAGCGTGCTGGGGGCGTCGCAGCAGTACGGCGCCGACGAGTGCGGCGAGCAGGGCCAGGGATGCCGCCACGATCAGGCACAGCTGAAGGCCGTCGAGGAAGGACTCGGACAACGCGCCCATGGCCCGCCCGGTGTCCTTGCCGAGGTTCATCCGGGCCACCGCTCCCAGACCGTCGGCGGTCACGGCGTCGGTGATCCGGTGTGCCGCGGGCCCGGTGACGCCGGCGTCGCGCAGGTGGCCGGGCAGGACGTCGGTGCTCTTGGTCGTCAGCAGGGTGCCCAGTACGGCCGGGCCCAGCGCGCCGCCGACCTGCCGGAAGGCGTTGTTGCCCGCCGACGCCATCCCGGCCAGGTGATGCGGCACCGCCGCGACGGCGGTGGCGGTCATCGGGGTGATCACCAAGCCCAGGCCGAGGCCGAGCAGGGCCAACCGCCAGGCCAGCGGACCGAATGCGGTGCCGGCGTCGACCGCGGTGAAGGAGAACAGCGCGCCCACGGTGGCCAGGAGGCCGGTGGTGATCATGACTCGGGGCGATATCCGGTGCATCAAGCGGCCTGCCAGCGCGCCCACGACCAGACACACCACAGAGGTGACCAGGAGCCGGTAGCCCGCGTGCAGGGTGTCGAGGCGCTGCACCATGCCGAAGTAGAGGCTGAGGACGAAGAAGAAACCGATCAGACCCAGGAACGTGATCATGGCGATGAGGGTGGTCGCGCTGAAGGCCGCGCTGCGGAAGAGCGACAGGTCCAGCATCGGGCTGGGGCTGCGTCGCTCGGCCAGGACGAAAGTGACGGCGCTGACACCCGCCAGCGTCAGGGCCGCGATCACCCGTCCCTCGGAGAAGGAGGCGGCACCGCCCTCGATGACGCCGTAGACCAGCGCGGTGATCGTCACCGCTGCGGTGATCTGGCCGGGCCAGTCCAGTCGGCGCTCACCGGGGGCGCGGGAGTCGGTCACCAGCGGTGCCGCGACCGCCAGGCTGACGATCGCCGCCGGTATGGACGGCAGATAGATCCAGCGCCAGTCGAAGTGCTCGAGGATCACGCCGGCGATCATGGGGCCGACCGCCAGCGCGGCCATCAGGGACGCCGCCCAGAGCCCGACGAACGTGCCGCGCTTGCGCGGGTCGGGCACGGCATGGCTGATCAGCGCAAGCGTCGAGGGCAGCAACGCCGCCGCGCCCAGACCGGCTACCGCCTGGCCGACCCACAGGACCTCGATCGAGTGAGCCCCGAGGGCGATGGCGGCTCCCACACCGGCCAGGGCGAGGCCCGCCAGGTACACCTTCTTGCGGCCGTGTACGTCGCCGAAGACACCGGCGGTCAGGATGAGAGCTGCCATGGGAAGCACGAACGCGGACTGGACCCACGCCAGTTGGGAGGTCGACGCATGCAACGCGCCCTGAATGGCAGGCAGGCTCACCGACACGGTGGTCACTGGCAGATAGGCGACGAACACACCCAGACAGGCCATGACAAGTGTGGCCCCTCGCCGTTCTCGAGGCTCGTTCACCATTGGCGTGACGTTCACGGAACACTCCCTTGTGGCGCGGCGACGCCGCACTCGGCTTACACGCCGACACCTTTCGGCCACCCTTCCTTCGAAGCCAGCCACAGCCTCCAGAACTGGGAAAACCGACATCCGGAGCAGGATTGCGAAGGATTTCCGACAGGCTCGACATGATGATCCCGGCCGAGAGCGTCACCGCTCACCATGTGGTTTCCGCCAGGTCATGATCTCGGTTGCCGGAAGACGCTCCGCGAAGCGGTTCTCCGATGCCGCTTGCTGCAGCACCGCGCGCAGCTCCCGCTCGAAATCCTCCAGCCTTTCGCCGAACAGGTGCGGCGCGGAGTCGGATCGGGAGAACACCCACGCAACGATGTCGTCCGTGGTGCGGTCGACCACTTCCCCGGCCGGCACCACATGGTGTTGGAAGTTCTCGAATCCGGCCCGTTCCACGACGAGGTCCTCCCGGTTCGGCGTGCCGTTGACGAGCTTCCCCTGCCCGGCGCGGCGCACCGGGCCCAGGTACCGGCGCACCAGATCGCTGATCTCTTCGTACGGGGGTGCGGGCAACGGCAGCGGCGTCGGTTCGGCGGGCGGATTCTTGAGGTCGCCCATGTGGACGAACGCGCCTCCCGGCTCCAGCATCTCCAGCACGGTCGCCGCGACACGATCGCGATCCGTCCAGTGGAAGGACTGGGCGAACACCACGACCCGGAACTCACCCAGCCCCGCCGGTAGATCCTCGGCGCGGGCGGCTGCCCAACGTGCGTTGGTCACCCCGCGACGCCTGGCCTGTCGCTGGGCCTCGGCCAGCATGTCCTCGTCCGGGTCGACGCCAACCGCCTCGGTGAAGAACCGTGCCATCGCGAGCAGCACGGTGCCCGGGCCGCAGCCGACGTCGAGGAGTCTGCCCCGGCCGTCAAGGCCGAGGGCCGTGGCCAGTGTTTCGGCAAAGCCCGGAGCGTACGGGAGGCGACCGCGCTCGTAGTAGGCCGCGCTTCCCTGGAACAGGGTGCTGTCCCACTGCCATCCATCAGGCATCTCAATTCCACTCCACGAGTTGGCGAAGCCGCGCCGGGCGCTGTTCCCCGCACCGGCACGCGTAGTTCTACTGGACGCGCGGCTTGGGCAGCAGAGACGGTTGACGCTCCAGCACGCCCGCCTGCGTCCGCACACGTGACCCGCGCTCACTCAGCATCGATACTGCCGAGAGCAGACTTCCGGAACCCCACACGTCAGCCGCATCTGACGCCCCATCGTCAAGGTCTGCACCCGCGAAAAACACATGTCAGAGGCTCATCTCACCAGGAGGCACCCATGAAGATGCTCATCAACGTCGCGGAGACGGTCGTCGCGGACGCGCTGCGGGGGCTGGCGGCCGCCCACCCGGAGCTGACCGTGGATGTGGAGAACCGGGTGATCGTACGGCGCGATGCTCCGGTGGCCGGACAAGTGGGACTCGTCTCCGGCGGCGGGTCGGGGCACGAGCCGCTGCACGGCGGATTCGTGGGACCGGGCATGCTGTCCGCGGCCTGTCCGGGCGAGGTGTTCACCAGCCCGGTGCCGGACCAGATGGTGCGGGCGGCGGCCGCTGTGGACAGCGGTGCCGGGGTGTTGTTCATCGTGAAGAACTACACCGGTGACGTGCTCAACTTCGACATGGCCGCGGAACTCGCCGAGGACGAGGGCATCCAGGTGGCCAAGGTGCTCGTCAACGACGACGTGGCCGTGACCGACAGCCTCTACACCGCCGGGCGGCGAGGCACCGGCGCGACGCTGTTCGTGGAGAAGATCGCCGGCGCCGCGGCCCAGGAAGGACAGCCGCTGGAGCGCGTCGAGGCGCTGGCCCGTCAGGTCAACGAGAACTCCCGCAGCTTCGGCGTCGCACTGAGCGCTTGCACCACTCCGGCCAAGGGCAGCCCCACCTTCGATCTCCCCGCCGGAGAGCTGGAGTTGGGCATCGGGATCCACGGCGAGCCCGGCCGGGAACGGCGCGCGATGATGACGTCGCGGGAGATCGCCGACTTCTCGGTGAACGCGGTCCTGGAGGACCTCAACCCCGATAGTCCGGTCCTGGTCCTGGTCAACGGCATGGGCGGGACACCGCTCCTGGAGCTGTACGGCTTCAACGCCGAGGTGCAGCGCGTGCTGATCGAGCGCGGTGTCGCCGTGGCGCGCACGCTCGTCGGCAACTACGTCACCTCGCTCGACATGGCCGGAGCCTCGGTGACCCTGTGTCAGGTCGATGAGGACCTGCTGCGGCTGTGGGACGCTCCGGTGCGGACGGCGGGCCTGCGCTGGGGCATGTGAGACTGGTCAACTTCCTTACCACGCGAGGAGATCCTGTGCTCGACGCCGACTTCTTCCGCCGCTGGATGGCGGCGACCGCCGCGTCCGTCGACCGTGAGGCGGAACGGCTCACCGCCCTCGACTCACCGATCGGCGACGCCGACCACGGCAGCAACCTTCAGCGCGGCTTCACCGCCGTGGCGGCGGCGCTGGAGAAGGAGGCGCCGGACACGCCCGGCGCCGTCCTCACGCTGGCCGGACGGCAGTTGATCTCGACGGTGGGAGGTGCGTCGGGTCCGTTGTACGGCACGTTGCTGCGCCGCACCGGGAAGGCGCTCGGTGACGCGGCCGATGTCAGCGAGGAACAGCTCACGCACGCGCTGCGCACCGGCGTGGAGGCGGTGATGCAGCTCGGCGGGGCGGCGCCCGGCGACAAGACCATGATCGACGCGCTCGTTCCCGCGGTCGACGCGCTCGGCGAGTCCTTCGCCGCGGGGCGGGCCGCCGCCGAGGAGGGCGCCCTCGCCACCACGCCCCTGCAGGCCCGCAAGGGCAGGGCGAGCTATCTGGGCGAGCGGAGCATCGGGCATCAGGATCCCGGTGCCACCTCCTCGGCGCTCCTTCTCGCGGCGCTCGCGGAGGCGGCCGATGAGTGACGCGGCGAGGGGCTCGGCGGGCGCGGAGAAGCTGGTGGGGATCGTGCTCGTGTCGCACAGCGCCGCGGTGGCCGCCTCGGTCGCCGAGCTGGCGGCCGGGCTCGCCGGCGGCGGCACGACCGCTCCGGTGGCCCCGGCGGGCGGCATCGAGGGCGGGGGCTTCGGCACCAGCGCCGAGCTGATCTCCGCCGCGGCCGCCTCCGTGGACCGCGGCGCCGGTGTCGCCGTCCTCACCGACCTCGGCAGTGCCGTCCTCACGGTCAAGACGCTCCTCGCCGAAGGCGACGAGCTCCCCGCCCGCACCCGCCTCGTGGACGCCCCGTTCGTCGAGGGCGCCGTCGCCGCGGTCGTCACCGCGTCGGCGGGAGCGGACCTGGCGGCGGTGGAGGCGGCGGCTTCGGAGGCGTACGCCTATCGGAAGGTGTGAGTGAGGCGGTCACGGGTGCCGCCACACGCCATCCATGGTCCGCCGGACGAAGGAATCCGTCACCTGCCCGGTCCCGGCCCGCATGCGGAGCCGGGCAAGGACACGTTGGCTCGTTCCGAAGGCAGCACGGGCGTTTCCCAACCCTCGGCGGCGCATGGGATGTACCGCCAACCGTGCCGTCGGAGGGCAGTCATATGCGTACTAAACAGATGCTCGTCCGCTCCGGCCTGACCGTGGCGGCCGCGGCGCTGCCGCTGACCTTGACCGCCGTGCCCGCCGCCGCGGTGAACACGCAGATCACCGTGACCGCCAACGGCTCGACGGTCCAGGTGAACACCACCGTGTGCACCACCGGCGGCAGTGCCTCGCTGCTCTCCAGCGGCCAGGTCAACTTCACCCAGGGGCGCCAGGTGCCGCTTTCCGGCGGCAGCAGCAGCCAGAGCGCCTCCTGGTCGGGGGTCAGCGCGGGCACGTACACCGTCATCGTGGTCTGTGCGAACGGCACGACGGCGGGCACCCAGTCCATCACCGTCTCCCCCACCACGAGCCCCACGATCTCCGCGACGGCCACGCGGTCGCCTTCGCCCTCGCCGACGCGCGGAATCATGGGCGGGGTGGGCGGCTCCTTCAAGGACTTCAGCACGATCACTTATGTGGCAGGCGGAGTCCTGGTCACGACGGGGGTCGTGGCCACGGTCTGGGTCCTGCGCCGCCGGTCCAAGCCTCACCGCCTCTGATGACGCCGGAGGCCCGGCTCCCTGTCGCGGACAGGGAGCCGGGCAACCCGCTCCCTTCAGGGCGGCGGCGTATCAGGAAGCCGGACCCTCCGCGGCCAGCCGGCCGAACTCCTCCAGCGCATGGGTCAGCCACTGGGTCCAGAAGGTCTCCAGGTCGATCCCGGCGCGCAGGATGAGGTGCTGGAGGCGATCCTGCGGCGCGTCTCGTCCCGGTGGGAAGTCCCGCTGCTGGATCTCCTCGTACTCCGCCAACTGCCGCTGATGCAGCTCGAGATGGCGGCGCAGGTCCGCCTCGATACCCTCCGTGCCGACCACCGCCGCGGCGCGCAGGCGCAGCAGCAGCGTGTCGCGCAGGGGCTTCGGGTCCTGGGACGCGGCGGTCCAGCGGGCGAGTTCTGCGCGGCCCGCGGGCAGGACTTCGTAGCTCTTCTTCTGCCCCCGGGCCGGCTGCTGCGACGGGAGGGCCCGGATGTAGCCCTCGGCCTCCAGTTTGCCCAGCTCGCGATAGATCTGCTGATGCGTCGCCGACCAGAAGTAGCCGATCGACTTGTCGAAACGCCGGGTCAGGTCAAGGCCCGACGACGGCTTTTCGAGCAGGGCGGTGAGGATCGCGTGCGGGAGTGACATGGAGTCATCCTAGGTACGCCGGCGAGGGCACACTCGTGCCGCCGAAGAGCGTGCGTTCGTGGACCGGAGGACCGCTACGGGGCGGCTACAGAGCCGCCGCCAGCTCCGTGCCCTGCTTTATGGCGCGCTTGGCGTCCAGCTCTGCGGCCACGTCCGCGCCGCCGATGAGGTGCACGCTGCGGCCCGCGGCGCGCAGTTCGTCGTACAGGTCGCGGCGTGGCTCCTGTCCGGTGCAGAGCACGATGGTGTCGACCGGCAGGACGGTGCTCCGCCCGTCGACGGTGACGTGCAGGCCCGCGTCGTCGATCCGGTCGTACTGGACGCCCGGGACCATGGTGACCCCGCGGTGCTTGAGTTCTGCTCGGTGGATCCAGCCGGTGGTCTTGCCGAGCCCGGCGCCGACCTTGGACGGCTTGCGTTGCAGCAGGTGGACGGAGCGCGGCGGGGCCGGCCGCTCGGGCGCGGCGAGGCCGCCGGGTGCCCGGTAGTCCATGTCGACGCCCCACTGCCGGAAGTACGTCGCCGGGTCCTCGCTGGCCTTGTCGCCGCTGTCGGTCAGGTACTCGGCGACGTCGAAGCCGATACCGCCCGCACCGAGGATCGCGACGCGGTCGCCGACCGGGGCCCCGTCGCGCAGCACGTCGAGGTAGCCGACGACGCTCGGGTGGTCGGCACCGGGGATCTCGGGGACGCGCGGGGTGACACCGGTGGCGACGACGATCTCGTCGTGGCCTGCGACGTCGTCGGCCGTGACCCGCGTGTTCAACCGCACGTCCACACCGTGCAGTTCGAGCTGTGTGCGGAAGTAGCGCAGCGTCTCGTCGAACTCCTGCTTGCCGGGGACCTTGCGGGCCACGTTCAGCTGGCCGCCGATCTCGCTCGCGGCGTCGTAGAGCGTGACGTCGTGGCCGCGCTCGGCGGCGGAGACGGCGCAGGCGAGTCCGGCCGGGCCCGCGCCGACGACGGCGACGCGCAGTCGCCGCCGCGTCGGCATGAGGACCAGTTCGGTCTCGTGGCAGGCGCGCGGGTTGACCAGACAGGAGGTGATCTTGCCGCTGAAGGTGTGATCGAGGCAGGCCTGGTTGCAGCCGATGCAGGTGTTGATGGCCTCGGGCCGCCCGTCCCGCGCCTTGCTGACGAAGTCGGGGTCGGCGAGCATCGGGCGGGCCAGCGACACCATGTCGGCGTACCCCTCGGCGAGCAACTGCTCGGCCAGTTCAGGGGTGTTGATGCGGTTGGTCGTCACCAGCGGGATCGAGACGGCGCCCATGACCTTCTTGGTCACCCAGGCGTACGCGCCGCGCGGCACGGAGGTCGCGATCGTGGGGATCCGCGCCTCGTGCCACCCGATTCCGGTGTTGATGATCGTCGCCCCGGCGGCCTCGACGGCCTTGGCGAGTGTGATCACCTCGTCGAGCGAGGAGCCACCGGGCACCAGGTCCAGCATGGACAGCCGGTAGATGATGACGAAGTCCTCGCCGACCGCTTCGCGTACGCGCCGGACGATCTCGACGGGGAAACGCATGCGGTTCTCGTACGAGCCGCCCCAGCCGTCCTCGCGGTGGTTGGTCCTGGCCGCGATGAACTCGTTGATCAGATAGCCCTCGGAGCCCATGATCTCGACGCCGTCGTAGCCCGCCTGCCGGGCGAGGCGGGCGGCTCGGGCGTAGTCGTCGATCGTCCGCTCGACCTCCTCGCCGGTGAGGGCGTGCGGGACGTGGGGGCTGATCGGGGCCTGGAGGGCGCTGGGGGCGACGAGGTCGGCGTGGTAGGCGTACCGCCCGAAGTGCAGGATCTGCATCGCGATCCGGCCGCCCTCGCGATGTACGGCGTCCGTGATGGCGGTGTGCTGCTCGGCCTCCGCCTCGGTGGTGAGCTTGGCGCCGCCCTCGTAGGGCCGTCCCGCCTCGTTGGGCGCGATGCCGCCGGTGACGATGAGTCCCACTCCGCCGCGCGCCCGGGCGGCGTAGAACTCCGCCATGCGTTCGAAGCCGCGCTCGGCCTCTTCGAGGCCTACGTGCATGGAACCCATGAGCACGCGGTTGGGCAGCGTGGTGAAGCCCAGGTCGAGCGGGTTCATCAGGTGCGGGTAACGGCTCATGGGCCCCTCCGTGCGCGGTGTCGTCACGTCTGTTGTAGACGAGGAGCCGAGCTTTATGCAACTAGTTGCACAATGATGGAGGGGGCGATGTGACCAGGGCCTCGTTCTGTGCCTTGTTCTCTGCCTCGTTCTGCGCCTCGTTCTGTGACCAGGGCTTCGTTCCGATGACGACCGTGCTGTACAGCTCCTCGGAGACGGCGAGGCGCGGGACCAGGCCGCCGTCGGCGAAGGCCTGGCGGGCGGCCGGCGCCTGGCGTTCGCTCGTCTCGACCAGGAGGACGCCGCCGGGGGTCAGCCACCGTGCGGCTTCGGCAGTCACCCGGCGCAGGATGTCGAGGCCGTCCCCTCCCCCGTCGAGCGCGCCGAGGGGCTCGTGATCGCGGGCTTCCGGAGGCAGGAGGCCGACCTCCTCGGTGGGGACGTACGGCACGTTGGCGGCCAGGACGTCGACGCGGCCGCGCAGGGCGCTCGGCAGCGGCGCGAAGAGGTCGCCCTCATAGACGTGGGCCTCGCCGACGTTCCGGCGTGCGCAGCGCACCGCGGCCGGGTCGATGTCCGCGGCGTGCAGTTCGGCGCCGGGGAGGGACGCTGCGAGCGCGGCGCCCACAGCACCCGAGCCGCAGCAGAGGTCCACGACGAGCGGGGCCTCGCGGGCGAGTGCGACGGCCTGCTGAACCAGGAACTCGGTACGACGGCGGGGCACGAAGACGCCGGGTTCCACCGCGATGCGCAGACCGCAGAACTCGGCCCAGCCCAGGACGTGTTCGAGGGGCAGGCCCGCGGCGCGGCGGTCCACCATGGCGGTGAGTTCGGCCGGAGTACGGGCGGTGGAGACGATCAGCCGCGCCTCGTCCTCGGCGAACACACAGCCCGCGGACCGGAGCGCGGCGACGACGACATCTGGAATGTCCGGAACATCAGAACAGAGCATGGAAGCCGAGAGCCTTTCGGAACCCGAAGGGCACTCTCCGGGTCACCTGGCGACGGCGACACCTCGAGGCGAGAGCACCCGAACTGACACAGCGGTAATGGGGCTCACCTCCTCGGTCCATGCGGGGCTGGGGCGGTCCGCGCCAGCCGGACGGCAACATTACACGGTGGCAGGCACCGTCACGCAGGGCCTGTCGAACCTGATGCGCCGGACAGGCCCTGGTCCCACCGGATGCCCGACGGACCGCCCCACCACAGCCTCAGCCGACGACCTCGATCACGATCTTCCCGCGTGCGTGGCCGTCCTCCACGGTCCGCAACGCCTCCGCGGCGCGGGCCAAGGGGAACGTCTGGGTGACCAACGGGTTCAACTTGCCGTCGACCACGAGTCGTGCCACCTCGTCGAGGATCGCGGCGGTACGGGCCCGGGCGACCGCGGCGCCTCCGAGTCGGCCCACGATGTCCTTGCCGCCCGCGGTGATCAACTTCGTGCGGTCGGCGAGGAGTTCCGCCGCGGCTTCGAGCACCTCGCCGCCGATCAGGTCGTAGACCGCGTCCACGCCGTCCGGTGCCGCGGCCCTTACGCCCGCCACGAAGTCCGGTCCCGAGGGCACGTGCACGGCTCCGAGCGACTCGACGAAGTCCTTCTTGCCCGCGCTCGCCGTCCCCACGACCTTCAGCCCGAAGGCGCGCGCGATCTGGGCGGCCGCCACTCCCACGCCACCGCCCACGCCCGTGATCAGCAGGGTCGCGCCGGCCGGCAGGTCGAGTTGGCGGATGCCGTCGTACGCGGTCGCCGCCGCGACCGGCAGGGCGGCCGCGTCCGTGAAGGAGATCTCCTCGGGCTTGTGGGCGGTCACCGCGACGGGCAGCAGCGCGTACGCGGCGTATCCGCCCGCGACCGGGTTGCCGAAGACCTCGTCGCCGACCGCGAAACCGGTGACCCCCTCGCCGACCTCCTCCACCACCCCGGCCGCCTCGTTGCCGAACACCGCGGGCAGCTCGCGCGCGACCTGGCCCGGGCGGGCGTAGCCGCTGCGCTGCTTCCAGTCGACCGGGTTCACGCCCGCCGCCCGTACGGCGACCAGCAGTTCGCCGGGCCCGGGACTCGGCCGTTCCTGGTCGACAAGGGCCTCGGTCTCCGGGCCGCCGAACCGCGTGAAGACGTACGCCTTGGGCATCTGCTTCCTCACTCTCCTGAACTGTCGCCGGCCGTGGGGCCGTCCGGGCAGACCACACAGACCCGGCACCAGCTTCCAAGGAAGATCGCCGGGCGGCTATTCCCCGCACCGGGGCAGGTACCGTGGAACGCGTACACAGCGATCAAGGGCCGCTGCCCGCGGCCTGGAGGCACCCACCCGTATGCATGTCACCCGAGGCTTCACCGGCCGTCCGCGCGTCTCCAACGCGGGGCTGCCGCCCGGCCAGTACGACGCGGGCGACGACTGGCCGGTCCTGTCCGCCGAGGTCACGCCCGAACTGGCGCCCGCGGACTGGACGTTCACCGTCGACGGGCTGGTGGCGGAGCCGCGCAGCTGGTCCTGGGACGAGGCACACGCGCTGCCCGCTTCCGCGTACGAGGGCGACATCCACTGTGTGACGAGCTGGTCGAAGTTCGGGGTGCGCTTCGGGGGTGTCTCGGTGGACGCGTTCCTCGATCTCGTACGCCCTGCCCCGGAGGCGACGCACGCCGTCGCGTACGCGCACACCGGCTACACGACGAACCTGCCGCTGGCCGATCTGACCGGTGGGCGGGCCTGGATCGTCTGGGAGTACGGCGACGAGCCACTGCCCGCCGAGCACGGCGGTCCGGCGCGGCTGATCGTGCCGCACCTGTACTTCTGGAAGAGCGCCAAGTGGATCGCGGGCCTGAGGATCCTCGACCACGACGAGCCGGGCTTCTGGGAGCAGAACGGCTACCACCACCGCGGCAACCCCTGGGAAGAGCAGCGCTACTCCGGTGACTGAGACCGAGCCGACCAAGACCTTCACGCCCCCGACCCGGTTCGCCGTGCCCGGCCGGATCGCTGTGAACACGGACACGGCGACCACCTGGCAGCGTGCCACGCTCACCGAGATCCGCCGCGAGACTCCTCGCGCGGCCACCTTCCGGTTCGCCGTGCCCGGCTGGCACGGTCATGTGCCCGGCCAGCACCTGATGCTGCGGCTCACGGCGGAGGACGGCTACGTCGCCCAGCGGCACTACTCGGTCGCGTCGCCGCCCGACGACGCCGGGCACATCGAGCTCACCCTGGACCATGTCGAGGGCGGCGAGGTCTCCGGCTGGTTCCACACGGTCGCGAAGCCGGGCGACACGGTCGAGGTGCGCGGGCCGCACAGCGGTTTCTTCGCCTGGACCGGGGACCGGCCCGCCCTGCTCGTCGGCGCGGGCTCCGGCGTCGTACCGCTGATGTCGATGCTCCGCCACCATCGCGCGCGCGAGCTGTCCGTTCCGCTGCGCCTGCTCGTCTCGGCGCGTGGCCCCGAGGACTTGATCTACGCGTCGGAGTACGGCGCCGAGACCACACCCGTGTTCACCCGCAGCGCTCCCCGGGGCGTACCCGTGGGGCGCCTGTCGGCCGCGCAGGTGGCCACGCTCCTGGCCGACCGGCCGGAGCGCGGGTGGGAAGCCTACGTGTGCGGCTCCAACGGGTTCGCCGAGCACGCCTCACGACTGCTGGTCGCCGCAGGTCAGCCGGTGGACCGTATCCGGATCGAACGCTTCGGCTGACCAGCGGCCCCGCCCGGGAGGACACCACCCCCGGGAATCGGACACATCTCACCCGAGTCCCTCCGCCCCTGCGGGGAACTCGGGCGGCGTACGAAGGCTGACTGCCCGGTCCGGCGCGGCACGACGAACGACGCCGGCCGGGGACGAGCGATGAGGAGGCAGGGGCATGGTCACGCGGATCCGCGGCCGGCGCCGGCGACGCAATCCACTGCGCCGCCGCTGCGACGTGGTGAAGGCGTGGACGACCTTTGTCGTCGCCGTGCTGCTGTGCGTCGGCGCCCCGCTGGCGGGGCTTGCCACGGGGCGGCACGTGTACGACGGAGCGAGGGCCGCGGCCGAGGAGCAGCGGGCCGAACGCCATCGGGTGTCGGCCGAGGTCACCGAGCACGCGTCGACCGCGGTGCCCACTTCTGAGGGCGACAAACAGCCCACCTCCCAGGTCACCGTGCGCTGGGCCGAACCCGGCGAGCGGCCGCGCACCGGCGAGGCTCTGGTTCCGGCCGGCACACGCGCCGGCGAGCGGACCGATGTCTGGCTGGACGCCCGTGGCCGGATCGTCGCGGCCCCGGCGGACAGCACCGTGATCTGGCAGCGCACGGTGGCGGCGGGTGCGTGCGCGGCCGGCGGCACCGCGGCCGTCGTCCTGGCCGCGCACTTCGTGGTCGGCCGTGTGGCCCTCCGGCACCGCATGGCCGAGTGGGAAGCCGAGTGGGCGCGTACGGGACCCGAGTGGCAGCGGCGCTGGGCTTGAGCTGCCCACCCGCCCGGATAAGGCCTGGCGGCCCGCCGACACCGCCCGTACCGTGTGATCATCCGCATCCTTGACCTTGATCCGTAAAGGCGGTCATTCATGGCCTTGTTCGACCTGCCCCTGGACCAGCTCCGGAGCTACCGCAGCGCGTCCGTCGAGCCCGAGGACTTCGACGCCTTCTGGGCCAAGACCCTGCAGGGGACGCGCGAGCATGAGCTGGACGCACGGTTCGAGCCGGTCGAGACACACCTGAAGACCGTGAAGGTGTACGACGTCACGTTCGCCGGGTTCGGCGGTCACCCGGTGAAGGGCTGGCTGACTCTGCCTGCCGGGTCGGACACGCCGCGCCCCGCCGTCGTCGAGTTCATAGGGTACGGAGGTGGACGCGGCCTGCCGCACACCCATCTGCTGTGGGCCTCGGCAGGCTTCGCGCATTTCGTGATGGACACCCGCGGTCAGGGCAGTGCCTGGGGTGGTGGCGGCGGGACACCGGATCCGGTGGGCAGTTCGCCCGCGTATCCCGGGTTCATGACCCGTGGTGTCGACGACCCCGAGGGCTACTACTACCGGCGTGTGTTCACCGACGGGGTACGGGCCGTGGAGGCGGCCCGGTCGCATCCGCTGGTCGACGCCTCGCGCACCGCGGCGATCGGCTCCAGCCAGGGCGGCGGCATCGCGATCGCCGTCGG
This sequence comes from Streptomyces sporangiiformans, assembly GCF_005768555.2. GTDB lineage: Bacteria > Actinomycetota > Actinomycetes > Streptomycetales > Streptomycetaceae > Streptomyces > Streptomyces sporangiiformans. Next base: position 160,871 of record NZ_VCHX02000083.1, on the reverse strand, counting down.
CGGTCTCGTACCCGACCTGGCGGCGGTCGCCCCGGACGTGCCGTTCCTGTGCGACTTCCCGCGCGCGACGACGCTGACGGACCGGGACCCGTACCGGGAGATCGGCAACTACCTCAAGACGCACCGGGGCCGCACCGAGCAGGTGCGGCGCACGCTCTCCTACTTCGACGGCGTGCACTTCGCGGCGCGCGGCCGGGCGCCCGCCCTGTTCTCGGCGGCCCTGGAGGACCAGACCTGCCCGCCGTCGACGGTGTTCGCCGCGTTCAACGCGTGGCCGCACGACGACAAGGAGATCGAGGTCTACGAGTTCAACGACCATGAGGGCGGGGGCCCTTACCAGGAGGCGGCCAAGCTCAGCTGGCTGCCCTCGCGTCTTTGACGGAGAACTCGATGGAGACCAGCGAGGCGGCCGAACGGTTCGTACGGGTCTGGGAGCGGGCCTGGGCGGAGCACGACGTGGACGCGCTGCTGGCGCTGTACGCGGACGCCTGCGTCCACCGGTCGATGCCGTTCCGCGAGCCGCATCGCGGACGTGCCGAGCTCGCCGAGTACCTGCGCTGGTCCTTCGCGGACGAGCGGGTCGTCGAGGTGCGGTTCGGTCCACCGGTGATCGGCGGGCACGGCCTCGCGGTCGCCGAGTTCCGGGTCCTCGCCCAGGAGGGCGAGGACCCCTCGACGCTGGCCGGCTGTGTCTTCGTACGCTTCGACACGGCCGGTCTGGCCGTGGAGACCCGCGATTACTGGCACACCGTCTCCGGCCATCAGGAGCCCACCGGTTCGCTGTTCCTCGAATGACCCGTATCCGGCGACTTCCAACCGGCCCGACCAGTCGGTATGTTCAGGGAGGCCGGACCGATCTTCCGCGGACCCGGTCTTTCCGGCGACGACGGAGGGCCCATGTCCCAGGTTCTAGGCCACTGCGAAGCACGCTTCGAGGCGGTGCGGAACGCGTTCGAGGAGAACTTCCGCGACCGCGGTGAGCTGGGCGCGGCGGTGACCGTCACCCTCGGCGGCGCGACGGTGGTGGACCTGTGGGGCGGCTGGGCGGACGCTGCTCGCACCCGCGCCTGGGAGCGGGACACGCTGGCCAACGTGTGGTCGACGTCGAAGGGCCCGACGGCGTTGTGCGCGCACATTCTGGCCGACCGCGGGCTGCTGGACCTCGACGCGCCCGTTGCCGCGTACTGGCCGGAGTTCGCGGCCGCCGGCAAGGAATCCGTCCTCGTACGGCATCTGCTGTCGCATCGGGCGGGCCTGTGCGGACTGCGGGAACCGCACTCGATCGAGCAGCTCTACGACTGGGAGCTGACCACGAAGCGGCTTGCGCAGACGGAGCCGTGGTGGGAGCCCGGGACGGTGTCCGGGTATCACGTGCTGACGTACGGCTTCCTCGTCGGTGAAGTGGTGCGGCGCGTCTCGGGGTTGCTGCCGGGCGCGTTCCTGGAGCGGGAGGTCACCGGGCCGCTCGGTATCGACTTCCGCCTCGGACTGCCGGAGAGGGAGGCCGGGCGGGCGGCCGAGCTGGTGCATCCGCCGGCTGCGGACAGCAGCGAACAGGCCGCGATCTTCGCCCAGTTGACGCCCGCGGCACTGGCCGCCCTGGCCAATCCTCCCATCGGTGTGGACGAGGCCCACACCGCGCAGTGGCGTGCCGCCGAGATCCCGGCCGCCAACGGGCACGCCACGGCACGCGCGGTCGCCGCTCTGTACGGGATCTTCGCCGGGCGGGGGTCGTACGGCTCGCACCGCGTCCTTTCGCCGGAGGCCGCCGAGCGGGTCCGCGAAGGGCAGGGCGTCTGCCGGGATCTGGTCCTCGGTGCCGGCTTCCAGCACGACACGGAGATCGGGCTCGGCCTCTGGCTCAGCGGCCCGGGCGGCTCGTACGGCCCCAACCCGAGAGCTTTCGGGCACGACGGCTACGGCGGTTCCTGCGGACTCGCCGACCCGGAAGCGGGCGTCTCCCTGGGCTACGTCCCCAACCGCATGGGCTCACACATCGCCGACGACCCGCGGAAGATGGTGCTCATAGAGGCCCTGTACAGCGCCCTTTGACGCGGTCGCCCTCATTCGTCCGGTCCGTCAAGGGCTTTCCGAGCTTGATGGGGCGGAGGGTGGCCGTCTTGACCGCCGGCACTTGAAGTACCACATGTCGCCGGCGTCAGCTCTGTCGATACAGAATTCCGCTCGCAAAAATTTCTTTCGCCTTGACCAGCCCATGTTGGCGGGTGAACCATGGGTGACGGGTCTTTCGACGGGGTGGCGGGTGATCGGCATAAGGACGGCGGATGACTGCAGGCCCATTTCAGCAAATCCGGCTCGATGACGGTTCGACCACTGATCTGTTCATTCTGCGCTACGGCGCGAACGGGCAGCTTCTCAGTCCACAGACGGCTGAGATTCTAAGGAACAGTCTGGTCGACTCCAGTGACGTCTTCATCTTCTCGCACGGTTGGAACAACACCTTTTCCACGGCACTTGAACGCTATCGTGGATTCATTCTGGGCTATCAGGAACAGCGCCGAAAGTTCGGAATTCGCGCTGCGGCGGGATATCGGCCGACACTGGTCGGAGTGGTGTGGCCGTCGACAAGTTACGTCATGCCGTGGGAGATGGGCCCGAAAATTTCTGGGGCCCCAGATGCGAGTAGCGCGGAAGTGAACCTCGACGAGGAACTGTTGCGCTTTGTGACGGACGCCGTCGACCCGGAGACCGGTGGGCGGTTGTCGCGCCTGATTGACGGCCGTGCGGCGCTCGATCGGGGTGAGGCCCGTCAGGCGGCACAGATCACGCTGAACGTGTTGTGGTCCGAAACGGACCCGGACGCAGGCACAGCACCGCCGGAGACAGAGGAGTTCCTCACCACCTGGGCCCAGTTGGATGGCCGTGACACTCCCTCACGCATCGGCGTGGACAACTTCGGCACCGTCCGAGCCCCGAACGCGCAATCAGAGGCTGGGGTGGCGGGCGGCTACTCGTTCGATCCGCGCGGCCTGCTTCGCGCGGCCACGGTGTGGAAGATGAAGAACCGCGCCGGCGTGGTCGGGGTGACGGGGGTGGGTCCGCTCATCCAGCACATCCTGCGACACAGCGGCGCGCGGCTGCATCTGATCGGGCATTCGTTCGGTGCCCGAGTGGTGCTGGCCGCACTGGCGTCGCAGGCTCCGTCTCGTCCGGCGCATTCGATGCTGCTGCTTCAGGCCGCCGTCAACCGCTGGTGTTTCGCACAGGACGTCGCTGGAACTGGCCGAAGCGGAGGCTATCGGCCGGTGCTGGAGCGGGTGGAGAAGCCAGTGCTCACCACCTTCTCGTCGTACGACGGGCCGCTGACGCACTTCTTCCATCTCGCCCTGCGCGGCAGGCACCTCGGAGAGCCGTCGACCGCCGCGGTCGGCGATCCACACCTGTACGGAGCCCTTGGCGGATTCGGTCCCGCTGGGCTCGGTGACCTTTCGAGCACCGAGCCGGCAGCCATTCCCGGCGCGCAGGGTTACGACTTCGACGGCGGCCGTCGCGTCATCGTCATCGACGGCGGAACGCGGATCGAGGGGAAACCGGCGATCTCCGGGCATGGCGATATCAGCAACGCCACCACATGGTGGGCTCTGCACTGTCTGACCAGAACCGACTGATTCCTGTGATGTATGCGCTTGGGGGACGTCCATGGCCGAGAGACTCATACGAGATTGGCAACTGGGCGTGCTCCGGGTGCGCTTGGACCTGTCGGAGCGGGAGCCCGCCGTTGACGTCCAGTTGGTGAGTTACCCCCATGGGACAGGCGACATCATGTGGCATGGTCGTTTTTCCCCCCACGCGTTCGGGCTCGGCCACGGCGCTGAGGCCCCAACCGCGCTGAAGGTGCCGAGGTCGTTGGTCGGAGCCGTCGCGCACGAATGGAACCGGCTTCACCACACGGCCGCTCTGTGGCTTCGGCTGGTGCCACCGTACGGCTATCTCGGCGCGGCGCCCTGGGAGGAGGAACTGGCTCGCGCGACCCGTACGCCCCTGATGCGGGTGCCGGACCGGCTTCCGGCGGCAGCGGACCCAGGGAGGGTGTGGAGCCTGGCGATCGCCGTCAACGCGGCGCCGGAATCTGTCTGGTCGGCGCCGTATGTGGAAAGTTTCCTGGATGCCCTCCACCGTTCGGTCCGTTATATCCGTGCTCGAATCGACGTCCACGTCTTCGCCGACGCCACCACCTACGAGAAGCTCAGGGAGCTGCTTCCCCGCGCGGAGGCCGAGGGAGATCCACAGATTCATCTGCACGACCCGAGCGGTGCGTGGCAGGCCCATGAGGAACGCACCGAACGGGGCGTGCCGCAGTTCCGTCCGCGACGGGGCGCGCGGGGCCGAGCACCTTCCCCTCAGAACGGCTTGGTGTGGGCGGACTGGATCGCGGAAGGACTGGACGGCCGCGCCGTGAGGGCACTGCACGTGATCACCGACGCCGTGTTCGACGGGGATCGCCCGCTGCTGAGGCTGAGTCCGGATCCTGGCATACGGACCGGCCCGTCCCACTGCACGTACGTGACGGGAGACCGCGTACGGCTGCTGGCCGACACGATCGGTGCCTCCGTTCTGTCCTTCGGATCTCCCCCGGACAATCCGGGGGATGCCGCCACGCGCGTCCTGGCCGACGGAATCGGCCTGCAGCGATCGGGGCCGACCTTCTACAGTTCCCTGACGCTGGATCCCGAGGGCCTACATCTCGCTCACGCCCACGCCTTCGTGGCTGACCCCCGAGGACGGACGCCGATTCCGCGATATCCGTCTCTGTTCGCGTACCTGCAACCCGAACACGTGGAGGGCCCCTTGCGGAGGCCCTGGATCGGGTTCGACGGCCCCGTTCAACCGTGGCTGGCCGCTGACGCAGCGCCGACGGACGACGAGGCCATGGATCGCGCGCTGATGGCTCAGGCTCCCGATGTGTCGCCCGGGAACGCCGTGAGAGCGTATTACGCGTCATCGGAGTCAGTGCCGGGCTGGGTGGCCGCGTCCGAGCGGTACATCGACGCCCAAGTCGCTCGCCTGGTGCAGACCTCCTCCCCGCCGGACGTCGCCCCCGCCGCGAAGCAGTCGTACGACCTGGGCACCGCGGAGGCGCTCAGCGAACTGCGTGACCTCGTCGCCCGCCACGTGAGGCCGTCATGAAACGTACGGTTGTCGGCTTCGAACCTCTCGGCGATCAGACGGTTCTCAAACTCGTCGATGCGCCGACAGACATCCCCGGCATCGGAGAAAACGCCATCGCCCGGCTCACGATGCCCGATGGCACACTCGTCGAGCGGGGACGGGCACTTTTGGAGCAGTTGAGCCTTCATCCCCCCGTCAAGGCGGGACTCGGCGCGGCTCTTTCCCTGCCGCTGACCGCCGAACCAGCCCCGCTGTACTTTCACGTCCTCGCCGCCTGTGCGGACGAGCTGCCCTGGGAACAGCTCTATGACGACACCCACGGCTTCTGCGCTCTTGACCGCCGATGGCCGATCGGACGGATCGCCAAACGGCGCCGTCCGGTCAAGGCACGGGCGTTCGTCCCGCCGCTACGCATAGTCGCCGTCTTGTCAGCGGCCGGCCGGTCAGGAGTACCGCAACTCAACGCGCTGCTCGACGCTCTTGGATCCGAAGACGCCCGGGCGATCGACGTTCATGTGCACGTCATCAGCGGTGAACAGGCCGTACTGGATACCGCGAACGCCGCGGGGCGGGCGAATGTCAGCGCGGAACTGATCGCCCCGACCTCACCGGAACTCGCCCGGCAGATCTCGCAGGCCAAGCCTCACATCCTCCATCTGCTCTGCCACGGCGGGGCCGTTGCCGGGGTGCGGACTCTGGCATTCGCGACGCTGCCCGACTTCGACGCCGAGGACGACACGGGGTCGCTGCGTCTCAAGGTGGCTGACCTGGTGTCCGCCCTCCTGTCCTGCGACCCCTGGCTCGTCGTTCTGAGTGCCTGCGAGACGGCCGAGGCCACGGATTCCCTGGCACTGGCGCACGAGATCGTGTGCCATGGGATACCCGCCGCGGTCGGAATGCGACGTCTGGTGGACCTCACCGACACCAACCGCTTTTGCGAGGCCATGTATCCGGAGGTACTGGCCGCCGTGAGAGGTGCCGTCGGCCCCAGCCAGGTGCCGGAAGTGCGCGAGATCGACTGGGCGACGAGCTTGACCGCGCCGCGCGTCTCCATGGGCGGGGCTCATCCGTCGGAGGCGGACTCATGGTCCGACCCCGTGCTGTATGTCCAGGACGATCCGCTGCGGGTCTATCCGGGTTCTCCCTCACTGTCGACTGTCGACTACTCCCGCCTTCGCGCTCATCTGGACTTCTGGGAGGGCTACCTCGCCACTCTCGACCCACTGGCCGTCGAACCAGCCGTACTCGAGCATGTCGGAGCCCGGATAGCGGAACTCCGTAGTCAGCTGCCCCGGGAGAGCGGATGACCCTTCCGGAAACGCTCCGGCTCAATGCGTGGACCGGCGACCGTGCGGCGTCCGGCGGACTGGATGACCAGGCGGCGAAGTGGGGTGCCCGAAGGCAGGGTCTTCCGCACCCTCAGGCACCTTTGCCGTTCCAGCCGCCGGTCGACCTGGCTCGATGGGATCACCCAGACGTCGGCTACGGCATTCTGCTCCCCGACAGCGACGAAAGCGGACTGTCCTGCGCGGCAAAGGCCGCCGGCGAGGACGCCCCGGAAGCGGTGCGCGCCCTGATCGCGGCACGGCCGGGAAGCGTGATCCTGCGATGGCGACCGGAACTGAAGGACCGTTTTGTTCGCCGCTACTTCCCGGACGGGTCGTCGCAGGACCCCACCGTGGGGCTGTCGAGTTTCGGTGTGGGCAAGGGACGTCTGCCCAAGTACGTGCTGATCGTCGGAGGGCCGGACGTCGTCCCGTGGTCGGTGCAGTACGCCCTGGGCACCAGGCATGCCGTCGGCCGCCTCCCGCTGAGTGGTGACGAGCTGTGCTCCTATGTGGCGGCCATGCTGTCCGACTGGTCACGTCCCGACGCCACCTTGGACCACCGGCGAGCCCTGATGTGGACTGTCGACCACGGGGGTTCGGACATCACGAGCGAGATGCGCACGGTGATTTCGAAACCGCTCGCCGACGCCCTGACGCCTCCTCCCCTGTCGGCTCTGTGCCATCTGAGCGCCGCCGAAGCCACCGGTGCCGCACTCCTGCGCGAGTTGATCACAACCCGCCCCGGTCTCCTGGTCACATCCAGCCACGGTCGCACGGGGCCGCTGGACGACGACGCCCAGATGAGAGCCACGTTGGGGCTTCCCGTCGACGCCGACCACACTCCGATCCCCCTGACCGAGTTCTGCGAGGCGATGCCCGGCGGCGCTGTCTGGTACGCCCAGGCGTGCTGCTCGGCGGGCAGCGACAGCCATAGTCACTACTCCGGCCTGCTACGCCCCGGGACTTCGGCTCACGTGACGGTGCTGGCCGTAGCAGCTCTGGGTGAGACCGTCGCCCCGGCCGCGGTTCGGTTGCTCGGTCGACCCGATCCTGTGCGTGCTGTCTTCGGCCATGTGGAACCAACCTTCGACTGGACACTGCGTGTGGCGGAGACCGGCCAGGGGCTGGGGGGACGCATTGTCTCCGCGCTGTCGTCTCAGCTCTATGCGGGACGACCGCTGGGTCTGGCGTTCGGAGAGTACCGAGCGGATGTGGGGGAGCTGCACTCCCAGTGGGCCAACCACTACATCCAGCTGGCCAAAGGCAACACTGAGGTTCGCGAGTCGATGACCCGGCTGAGGCTTACGGCGCTGGACCGTCAAAGCTTGGTCCTGCTCGGTGACCCCACGGTCACGCTGCCTCCCGTCTCCTTCTCCTGACGCGCCGACAGCTCCCGGCGTCGCGTTCTCTGCTGCCTGACCTGGACGTCCCTCTCGACCGACCGCTCCACCTGCCGGACCGTGGCCAAGCGTCAACTGGCTAGACTACGCAGCCTCGTGCACGTGATCGTGCCACGCCGAGAACGCCCGTTCCCGAAGGGTTACGACGCTTGATAGCCATCGAAGAGGTCAGCAAGCGGTACGCCGACGGCACGGTGGCCGTCGATTGCCTGTCCCTGCAGATACCGAACCACTCCATCACCGTGCTCGTCGGGCCTTCGGGGTGCGGCAAGACCACCACCCTGCGCATGATCAACCGCATGATCGAACCCAGCAGCGGCACGATCCGGGTCGATGGCGAGGACATCCAGCACAAGCCGGTCAACGCCCTGCGCCGTTCCATGGGTTACGTCATCCAGAACGCCGGGCTCTTCCAGCACCGGACCATCCTCGACAACATCGCCACGGTGCCGCGGCTGCTCGGCTGGTCCAAGCAGCGCGCCCGGGACCGGGCGGCCGAGCTCATGGAACGGGTCGGCCTCGATCCGGTCATGGCCCGCCGCTATCCGTATCAGCTCTCCGGAGGCCAGCAGCAGCGGGTCGGGGTGGCCCGCGCTCTGGCGGCGGACCCACCGATCCTGCTGATGGACGAGCCGTTCTCCGCGGTCGACCCGGTCGTCCGCCGCGGCCTCCAGGAGGAGTTGCTGCGCATTCAGGGCGAACTCGGCAAGGCGATCGTGTTCGTCACCCACGACATGGACGAGGCCATCACGGTCGGCGACCGTATCGCGGTGATGCGCACCGGCGGCAAGCTCGCACAGTTCGCCGCCCCCGACGAACTGCTGTCGTCGCCCGCCGATCAGTTCGTGGAGGAGTTCCTGGGCGGCGACCGGGGCATCCGCGGTCTGTCGTTCCTGTCCACGCGCGACCTCGAACTCGACCGCTCCCGGGTCTTCCCGGTGGGCACCGACCGGAAGCAACTCGCCCAGAGCACCGGCCCGCAGCCACACGTCCTGATCACCGACGCCGACGGCAAGCCGCTGGGCTGGGCCGACCCCTCGGTGTGGGACGGTGACGTCGAGGCCCTGACGCCGTACGGGCAGAGCTTCGAGGTGGGCCGTGACTCACTGCGCATCGCCCTGGACCGGGCGGTCCTGTCGCCCACCGGTCATGCGGTCGCCGTGGACGGTGCGGGCCGGGTGCTGGGCACGGCGGGCCAGGAGAGGGTCGGCGCGGCGATACGCGCGGCGAGGCAGCGGCGGGCCGCGGAGTCCCCGGACGACCCGTCCGAGGACTCCGCGCAGGTGAAGGCCGTCCGATGAACGGGTTCTTCGACATCCCCAGCGACCTGCAGAGCAGCTATCTCGGTCTGGTCTCCACGCACCTGCAGGAGGCCCTGATCCCGGTGTTCGTCGGTTTCGCGCTGGCGCTGCCGATCGGTCTGCTGTGCGTGCGCGTCAGGTGGCTCTACCCGCCGGTGCTGTGGATCACCACGGTGCTGTACGCCATCCCGTCGCTGGCCTTCTTCGTGGTGCTCATCGACTACACCGGGCTGAGCCGGCTCACCGTGATGATCCCGCTGACCCTGTACAGCCTGGTGATCCTCGTCCCGTCGGTCGTCGACGGCGTCCGGTCGGTTCCCGAGGAGACGAACGCCGCCGCCGCGGCGATGGGCATCGGCCTCGTACGCCGCTATGTCCAGGTCCAACTGCCCATCGCCGTACCCGCGATCATCGCGGGGCTGCGGGTGGCCGCCGCCTCCAGCATCAGCCTGGTCAGCGTCGGCGCGCTGATCGGCAACCAGGGCGCGCTCGGCAATCTGCTGACCACCGCGATGCTCTACCAGCGCCCCGCGCTCGCCGTGAACTCGGTGGTCACCACCGCCGTCCTCGCGGTGCTGGTCGACGCCCTGCTCGTGCTGTTGCGCAAGCTGCTCACCCCCTGGCAGCCGCCCTCCGACCGCAAGGTCCGGCGCACGGCCGCGCGTGCCGCCGATGCCCCCGGGGCGACCCGCACCTCCCCTACGGCGGGCGCCGCCCGCGCACCGGAGCACGTCTCGTGAACGTACTGAACTTCATCGAGTCCTTCTTCACCAACAGCGCGCACTGGCGCGGCTACGACGGAATCCCGCAGCGCGTGTGGGAGCACATTCAGTACTCCGTCGCGGCCCTCTCGATCGCCGCGGCCGTCGGACTGCCCATCGGGCTGGTGACCGGGCACACCGGCAGGGGCGGCAACGCGCTGGCCTTCGTGTCGGCGGCGGCCCGGGCCCTGCCGACCTTCGGGCTGCTGGTGCTGATGTTCGTCTGGCTCGGGCTGGGCGTGCTGCCCGTGATGGTCCCGCTCGTGGTGCTGGCGATCCCGCCCATCCTCATCACCACCTACGAGGCGGTGCGCACCGTGGACCCCTCCCCCGTCGACGCCGCCCGAGGTATGGGCATGTCCGAGGGGAAGATCCTGCTCCAGGTCGAGGTTCCGGCGGCGCTGCAGCTGATCCTCAGCGGCCTGCGCTCGGCGGCGATCCAGATCGTGTCCACGGCGACGATCGCCGCCTATGTGAGCCTGGGCGGGGTCGGCCGCTACATCGTCGACGGCCTGTACCAGCGGAACTACGAGAAGGTGGTCGGCGGAGCCACCCTCACAGCGGTCCTAGCGCTGCTGGTCCTCGTGGTGTTCTGGGCCGTGGGCCGCGGGGCCGTGTCCCCGGGCGTGCGCAGGCGGCGGGCTGCGTGACGTGGGATTTCAGGCACGTTGCGAACACGTGGGACTGCCGCACTTGTCTCAACAGGTGATCTATTCCCCTTGACGGCTCGTTCCCGGGCTCGCTTGGATCGTTGTCCGTGTCTACCGGGCACTCTCCGCCGAACCCAGTCTGGATGAGCAACGTGACCATCGCCAGCAGCAGCACCCGAACGTCCGCAACGTACGCTGTATCCCTGCTCGTTGTAGCCGCGGTCGCCCTCACGGGCTGTGGTTCCTCCGACAGCTCCGACAAGGACGACCCCCTGCAGGGCAACGCCGAAGGCGGCGGCACGGTCGTGGTCGGTTCGAACAACTTCCCCGAGAGCATCCTGCTCGCCGACATCTACGGTGAAGCCCTGAAGTCCAAGGGCGTCAAGGTGAGTTACAAGCTGAACATCGGCAGCCGCGAGACGACCTACGGTCTGATCAAGAACGGTACGCTCACCGTCCTGCCCGAGTACAACGGTGCGCTGCTGGCCTACCTGAACTCCAAGGCGGACCCGAAGACGGCCGAGGAGACGACCAAGGGCATCGAGGCGGAACTCGACTCGAAACTCACCCTCTTGGAGTCGTCGAAGGCTCAGGACAAGGACGCGGTCGCCGTCAACGCGGCCACGGCCAAGAAGTACAACCTCACGGAGAAGTCGACGATCGCCGACCTCGCCGACATCGCGCCGAAGCTGGTCATCGGCGGATCGCCCGAGTTCCAGACCCGGCACCACGGGCTCCCGGGGCTCAAGGACGACTACGGCCTCGAGTTCAAGTCGTTCAAGGCACTGGACGCGGGCGGTCCGCTGACGGTGGCGGCCCTCAAGAGCAACAACATCCAGGCCGGGAACATCTTCACCACGGACCCCGGCATCGAGAAGAACCAGTTCCTCGTCCTTCAAGACCCCAAGAACCTCTTCGGTTTCGAGAACGTGACGCCGTTGGTGTACAAGAGCGATCTCCCGGCCAAGGGGGTTTCCGCGCTCAACGCCGTTTCGGCGAAGCTCGACACGGAGACCCTGATCGAACTCAACAGTGAGGTGCAGAACAAGAAGAAGGACCCGCTGGACGTGGCCAAGACCTGGCTGTCCTCCGAGGGACTGATCTGACGGGCAGCTCAATGCCCGTCCGGCCCGGGCCCGGTGAGTGCACGCGTACGCCGGAAGTACATGCGCACGACGGAGCCCTCGGGACCGAGTTCCTCGGTGACCAGATCGCTCAACTGCCGCACGACCCACATCCCGTGGCCGTTCACGCCGCGGGGTTCGGGAGGCAGGTGCCCGGGGAACGGTGCGGGCGGGACGGTCGTGCCCTCGTCGGAGACCTCGCAGGTCACGTAGTCGGGGGCGCTGCGCAGACGCACCACGCCGCGCCCGCCCCCGTACCGTACGGCGTTGACCACGGCCTCGTGCACGGCTGCCACCAAGTCGTACGTCCGCTGCTCGGGCAGCCCCAGACCGTGGGCGTATGCGGTGAGGGCGCGGCGGACGGCCGCCGACCGGCCGCGCGCGAAGGGGATGTCGCCGTCGTGGTTCGCGGGTGTGCCCGCGGGCATCCCGGACGGCCGGGCCGCGTCGCACTCGGCGTAGAACTCGGCCGGGGCGGCGTAGAGTCCGCTGAGTGCCGACTCTCTTGCGCCGAGGGCGAGTTCGGGGTGGGTACGGATCGCCGTGCCGACGATGCCGGCCGGGAGGTCACCGGCGTCGTAGGGGCACAGGATCCAGTGACCTGTCTCGGCGAAGGCCACGTTGAGCAGCGATTCGTAGCGCATCCACTCGCGGGCCTCGAAGTCCGTGCGGCCCGACCAGACCGGTTCGCCGATGATGCGGACCCGGCGTGAGGCGCCCGAGGGACCGATGCCGTGGTCGGCGCAGTAGGCGTTGTACTGGCCCATGGTGCGGGAGGGCCAGCCGTACCAGTCGTCCGCGTCGATGAACTCGACGTCGCGGGAGCGGTTGCCGAGCGCCTCGTCGAGAAGGGTGATGTTGCGGGACTTCACGACGGCGAGCACCGCGTCACCGGCGTCCAGGCCGTCGTGGACGAAGGTGAGGGTCCCCTCCAGAAACTCGTCGTCCGAGCCGTAGCACAGCGCCTGATGGACGAACCCGGCGCGGGTCACGGCCCTTCCTCTTCCCCGTTGGCCCGCCGCTCCCCCGACGCTTCCGTCTCCCCTCGCTTCCCTTTCTCCACGCGCAGACCGGGTACGCGGTCCCACCCCGTGACCCGCATCAGCCGCTGCACATGGGGGGCGACGCCGTGCAGCACGAGGGTGCCGCCGGATTCGTACAGGCTGAGCGCCGAGAAGACCAGCAGGCGCAGCGCGCCGACGTCGACGAAGCGCAGCTCGTGCAGGTCGAGCCGGGTGCGCACGCCGTTCGCGGGGCGGGCGAGGGCTCGGGTCGTCTCGGCGTGCAGGGCGCGGGCCACGGCGGTGACGTTCGTGTCGTCGATCTCTCCGGCCAGGGCGAGCCCGGGCGGGGCGAAGGTGCGGGTGATGGACAGGAGTTCGTCCTGCCAGACGAGGTCGGCGGCGACCCGGCCGTGGTGGAGCCCGTCGAGCGGGGCCAGTTCACCCTCGTCGAAGACGCGGCGGTCGTACTGGCAGATGCCTAGGACCGGCAGTGACGCGAAGACGGGGTCGAGGAGGAGTTCGCTGTCGTGCAGCGTCTTGAGGCTTTTGCCCGCGTGGCGTCGCAGGATTTCCATGCTGACGCGCAGCCCGAGGTAACCCTCGGCAACCGCGCGGCGCGCCTCGCGACGGATCATCTCGTCCAGGTCCCACAGGCCCTCGGGCGTCGCGAGGTGCGGGTCCACGGCCAGCCGCCCGGCGGCGAGTTCGTCGTCGACGGCGCAGCCGTGCGCCTCCAGGAAGGTGAGGGCGAGGCTCGCCGGCAGGTCGGCCGGCGGCAGGACCAGCCCGCGGTGCCCGCTGGCCAGCCCGTCGAGGAGGAACGCGGCGAGTACGGTCTCCCGCTCCTCGTCCGTGTCATAACCGAGGAACAGATGGTCTCCGGCGCGCATCTGTCCCACTGCTCTCAGGGCGGGCACGGCTTCCATTCCCCCGCACCTCCCAAGATCGCCGCTCGGCGTGCCGGGTTCTTTCCACGCTACGCCCTCAGCGGGCTCGGTGTGAGGGGATGTGTCCGATTCAGGGTCACCCGACCGGGGGTCAGACATGGGCTCGTAACGGAGTTAAGGTGACCGCCATCGGTCGGTTGAGGGGGAGCGATGGCGTCCTCAGTGCGCAACGGCAGCACCGGCAATCTTCCAGCCGAGGCCAACGCATTCATCGGACGCGCATCCGAACTCACCCGAATCGCCGGCCTGCTGGGCACGGCACGGCTCGTCACCCTCACCGGCCCCGGGGGTGTCGGTAAGTCACGGCTCGCGCTGCGCGCCGCGCATGACGAGAGCGACGCGTTCCGGGGCGGGGTGTGGCTGGTGGAGCTGTCGGAGCTGAAGAACCCCGACCTGCTCACGAACGCGGTGGCCGAGGCGGTCCGGCTGACCGAGCAGACACTGCGGCCGCTGCTGGACGCGGTCTGCGAGCATCTCACCGTGGGGCCGCTGCTGCTCGTCCTGGACACCTGCGAGCACGTCCTCGACGAGTGTGCGCGCGTGGTGCAGGAACTCCTGGCGAACGTACCGGAGTTGAGGATCCTGGCCACCAGCCGGCAGCCGCTGGGTGTGCCGGGCGAGCATCTGCTGTCCGTGGCGCCGCTGCCGCTCGGGGAACGCGACGACGCCGTGGCGCTGTTCGCGGCGCGCGCCACGGCCGCCGTGCCGTCGTTCGCACTCACCGACGCCAACCGGACGCACGTGGCGGCGGTCTGTGCCCGCCTCGACGGGATTCCGCTGGCCCTGGAACTGGCGGCGGTACGGCTGCGCGGTTTTCCGCTCGACCGGCTCCTGGAGGGTCTCGACTCCCGTTTCGACCTGCTTGTCTCGCCTGCCCGGCCGCGGCTTGCCCGGCACCAGACGCTGCGTACGGCGATCGGCTGGAGCCACGAGCTGTGCACTCCGCTGGAGCGGCTGCTGTGGGCCCGCCTCTCGGTCTTCGCTGGCGGATGGGACGTGGAAGCGGCCGAATTCGTCTGCCACGGCGGGCCGTTGGACGCCGAGGAGATCCTGGCGCTGCTCGCTTCCCTCACCGAGAAGTCGATCGTGACACGCGAGGGTGACGGTGTGGCCGGGCGCTACCGCATGCTCGACACCGTGCGCACCTTCGGCGCCGAGTGGCTCGAGGGCCTGGGCGAACGGGACGCCGTGCGCCGCCGTCACCGTGACTACTTCCGCTGGATCGCCCGTCAGGGAGAGGCCGAGTGGCTGGGCCCCGGGCAGCGGATGTGGGCCGAGCGGCTGACCGTGGAGCACGCGAACCTGCGGCTCGCCCTGGAGGAATGCCTGGTGGCGCCGGCACCCGAGACGGCGCTCGAACTGGCGGGGACACTCTGGTACTTCTGGTTCGCCTGTGGTTTCGCCGAGGAGGGGCGCGGCTATCTGGAGCGGGCGCTGCGCCGGGCACACGACCCGGGTCCCGAGCACGCCCTGGCGATCTGGGCGCACCGCCTGGTCACCGTCGTCCCGGACGATCTGGACGCGGCCGAGTCCGTCAGCGCCGCGTATGTATGGCTCGCTCAGGAGCGCCAACTGCCCGTGCCTGCACTGCCCTTGACGGGCGCGAGTCTCGCCGTGCGCGGTGAGTCCGCGCGCTCCGCCGTGCTGTACGGCAGCAGTTCGCGGGGGCCGGGCGGCGGGGGCGGAGCGGAGTTCTTCCAGCTGCTGACGCTGGCGTTGCAGGCGTATCTCCTGGCCGGGCAGGGGGCGTTCGAGCGGTGCGCGACCGTGGCCGAGCGGCTGCGCGCCGACTGCGCGAAGCGCGGCGAGGTGTGGATGCGGGCCTGGGCCGACTTCTTCGTCTCCCTGGCCGGGATCGGCCTGGGGCTGCCGGACGAGGGGCTGCGCTCCGCGCGGGAGGCGCTGGCCGCCAAGTGGCGCGTCCACGACCGCCTCGGTGTCGCGGCCGTCGCCGATCTCCTGGTCGCCGCGCAGGCCTCCCGCGGCGAACCCGAAACCGCCGCGCGGCTCCTGGGCGTCGGCACACGCCTCTGGTACGCGGCCGGTCTGCCTCAGCTCGGTGACTGCGAGGCCACTGTCTTCCGCAGGGAGTACGCCCGACATCTGCGCACGGTGCTCGGCGAGACCGCGTTCGCCGAGGCGGTGCGCGCGGGACAGGAGCTGGGGCCGGACGAGGCGATGCGGCTCGCGCTGGGCGGCGCCCTGGAGGACCAGGCGGACCTCTGACCGGCCGGGCGCGTTCTAGTGTTCGGGCCGGTTCTCGTTTCCGGGCCGGTTCTGGTGTCCCGACGGGGCCTGGACCACGCGGGCCTGGCGGGCGAGGGCCAGGAGCCGTCCGTCGGCGGAGCCCTCGCTCTCGTCGAGCGCCCAGCCGTGGCCCGCCTGTTCGGTGCGCATCCGTACCAGCGCCCAGCCCTCCGCCGGACCCGTCCAGCGGGTCGGTGAAGTGGACGGTCAGCTCCGCGGTCGGTACGGGACGCGCGGTGCGCCAGCGGGCGTACAGCCCGGGCGGCAGGGCGTCGGTGAGGATCGCGACCGCCAGGGGCGATTCGAGGAGCTTGCGGTCCTCCGGTCCGGGGGGGTGGAGGCGCGGCGCCGGGCCGACGGTACGGCGACGGACAGGTGCAGGGAGCCGGCCGCGGCGGGCGCGAGGAAGTTCGCGGTCAGGGCCCGCACGGGGCGGGCTCCACCGCTTCCGGAGGCAGACTCACTATGGTCATGTGGGTTGGGAAAGCAAACTCACTCACCGGCTCACCATCCCGGGCGCGTGGCCACCACCATCCGGCAGCGTGGGCTGCCGTCGCTCCTGTGGCCGAACTCGGGGAGCGTGTGCAGGTCCACCTCGAACCCGGCCCGTAGCAGTTCGCGTCGTACGTCGCTGAGCCGGAACGCCCGGTAGTACATGACGAAGGGAGGACGCCACACCGCGTTGCGTACGCGCATCGCCGTGTCGAAGGCGAGCAGAGCCCAGTAACCGAGGGAGCCGGGCCGGGCGGGGGCCACGACGGGGAAGGCGAACCGCCCGCCGGGGCGGAGCGCCGAGTGCACCTGGGCGAACAGCCCCGGCACCTCCCGCGGCAGGAAGTGCCCGAACGCCCCGAAGCTGACCACCAGGTCGAAGGCGGGCCCGAACGGCAGGGCGCGGGCGTCGCCGCGCACCCACGCGACCGGAGGCCCGCCGGGGCGCCCACGTTCCCGTGCCCCTTCCGCTGCGTTGTCCCGTGCGTTGTCCCGTGCCACGGCGAGCATGCCCGAGCTGATGTCGACGCCGATGACATGCTCGCGGCACACCGCGCGCAGCACGTCGATGCCGGCACCGGTGCCGCAGCACAGGTCGAGCCCGCGGTCGAACGGGCCGATCCGGTCCAGCGCCCGCGCGACGGAGCGCAGGATCGAGTCCGGCGTACGGAACGGGGTGTGGTCGAACTTCGGCGCGAGCAGGTCGTAGCCGTGCTCGACGGAGGACAGCGCCTGAACGGCGAGCTCGCGGAAGGTAGGGCCCTCAGGGGTGAACATCATGGTCAGCTTAGCCATGTCGAAGCCCTTGCCATGAGGCGGACTTTTCGGACGTGCCCCGGGGCTGTCACCCTCGAAAGTGTCGGCGTGGGTCCCCAGATCTCGTCGGCCGCGCCGCTCCATGTCGAAGTGCTCCTCAGGAAAGGCCGTAGTCAACCTCATGACCTCTTTCCGTCCCGCACCCGCCTGGCTGGCCGACGCCGTCTTCTACCAGATCTATCCGCAGTCGTTCGCGGACTCGAACGGCGACGGCATCGGCGACTTCAACGGGATCACCGAGCGCCTCGACCACCTCGCGTGGCTGGGCGTCAACACCGTGTGGATCAATCCCTGCTTCGTCTCACCGTTCCGTGACGCCGGATACGACGTCTCCGACTACCTGAGCGTCGCGCCCCGCTACGGCACCGGCGAAGATCTCGCCAAGCTCGTCGATCTCGCGGGCCGGCGCGGCATCCGCGTGCTGCTGGACCTCGTCGCCGGCCACACATCCGACGAGCACCCCTGGTTCACGGCCTCGGCGAACGATCGCGACGACCAGCGCTACATCTGGACGTCCCAGGGCTGCCCCGACGGCTTCGTCCCCTCCCCCGGCAGCCGCCCTGGCGCGTATCTGCCGAACTTCTTCGACTCCCAGCCGGCCCTCAACTTCGGCTACGCGCGCGAGAACCCGGCCGAGCCGTGGCGCCTGCCCGTGGACGCCGAAGGCCCGCGAGCCAACCGCGAGGCACTGCGCACGATCATGGACCACTGGGTGCGGCTCGGTGTGTCGGGCTTCCGCGTCGACATGGCCGCGTCACTGGTCAAGGACGACCCGGGCAAGGTCGCGACCAGCGCGCTGTGGACGGAGCTGCGCCACTGGCTGGACCGTACGCACCCGGAGGCGGTGCTCCTCGCGGAGTGGGGCGAACCGGATGTCTCCGTACCAGCGGGCTTCCACGCGGACTTCTTCCTCCACTTCGGCGGCCCCGCCGACGGGCTCGCCCTGCGCTCGCTGTGGAGCAACCGCGAGGGCACGGTCAACGAAGACTGGGACCCGCTCGACTGTTTCTTCGACGCGATCGGCAGGGGTTCGCCTCGCCCCTTCATCGAGGCGTATCACCAGGCATCCACCTCGCTCGGCTCCAGCGGGTTCATCTCCCTGCCCACCGCCAACCACGACTTCTCCCGCCTCAACTGCGGACCGCGCACGGCCGAACAGCTCCCGGTCGCCTTCGCCTTCCAGCTGACCTGGCCCACGCTTCCGGCGATCTACTACGGCGACGAGATCGGCATGCGCTACGTCCCGAACCTCCCCGACAAGGAGGGCAGCGTGATCGGCCCCCACTACAACCGCGCGGGCTCACGCACCCCCATGCAGTGGGACGACGGCCCGAACGCCGGTTTCTCCACGGCCCCGGCGGACGCCCTCTACCTCCCGCTCGACCCGTCCCCCGACCGCCCCACCGTCGCCGCCCAGCGCGCCGACGAGACCTCCCTCCTCCATCGCGTGCGCCGCCTCATCGCCCTGCGCGCCCGCACACCGGAGCTGGGCTCGGGCGCAGCGGTGGAGGTCCTGCACTCCGGATATCCCTTCGTGTACGTACGCGGCGGACGCTGTCTCGTCGTCGTCAACCCACAGCGGGACGAGGTGAGGCACGCATACGACGGCCCCGTCGTCGGCCGGCCGCTGGAAGTGTCGGGAGTGACGGTCGACGGCGGCACGATCACGGCGGACGGGTTCGGATTCGGGATCTTCGAGCTCGCCGAGGACCGCGAAGTCACGCTCTCGTAGCCCGTCACGAACGCTCCGGGCGCGAGGCGACCACCGCTTCGCGCCCCACCGCTTCGCGCCCGGCCGCCGTGCGCCGCTTCGACGGGCGGCCGGGCCCTCGCAGCAGGAGCAGCGCGCAGGCCATCCCGACCGCCGCGAGGACGACGCACGCGGTGAACGCCGCCTGGTGGCCCTCCGTCAGGGCAGCGAGCCGATCGGCGCCGCCGGTGTACGAGAGGGCGACGGACGCGACGACGGCGACTCCGAAGGCACCGCCGATCTGGAAGGCCGCGGTGTTGATGCCGGAGGCCACGCCCGACTCCCGTTCCCCCACCCCGGTCAGTGCGGCGATGGATCCGGCGACCGCGCAGGCGCCGAGCCCGGGTCCGAAGATGAGGAGTCCCGGGAAGAGGTCACGGACGAAGCCACCGTCCACCGGCACTCCGGCCAGCAGCAGGCTGCCCGCGCCGACCAGCGCGAGGCCGCCGGCCGCTACCGGGCGTGGCCCGATGCGGGTGACCAGGGCCTGGCCGGCGTACGAGCCGATCACGGCCGTCGCGGGCATCACCACGTTGTAGAGACCGAACCGCAGCGGCGAGTAACCGAGAACGCCCTGTCCGTACTGGGAAAGGGCGTACGACATGCCGAAGGCAGAGCTGCCGAGCAGGAACACCACCAGGTTAGCGCCGCTCACGGACTTGGAGCGCAGCAGCCGCAGCGGAACCAGTGGTGACGCCGAGCGTGCCTCGATGCGTACGAAGAGCAGGGCCAGCGCGGCGGCGGCGATCAGCAGGCCCGCCGTCTGGACCGACAGCCATCCGGCGCGGGGCGCCTCGACCACGGCGTACACGCACGCGACGAGCGCGGAGGTGGCGACGAGGGCGCCACCGGGGTCGTACGAGCGGGTGCGTGCTTCGGTGCGGCTCTCGCGCAGGAGCACCGGGCTCAGGGAGAGGAGCAGGAGCGCCACCGGCACGTTCAGGAAGAAGATCCACTCCCAGCCCAGCACATCGGTGAGCGGTCCGCCGATCAATAGTGCGGCCGTGGCGCCGAAGCCACCGCTGCCCGACCAGATGGCGAGGGCCTTGTTGCGTTCGGGACCCTCTTCGAAGGTGTTGAGGAGGATGGACAGCGCGGTGGGCGCCATGACGGCGGCCGAGACGCCTTGCACGGCGCGCGCCGCCACCAGCACACCCGCCGTCCAGGCGAAGCCGCACAGCAGCGAGGACACTCCGAACAGCAGCGTGCCGGTCATGAAGACGCAACGGCGCCCCAGCAGGTCGGCGGTGCGGCCGCCGAGGAGCAGCAGCCCGCCGAAGCTGAGCAGGTAGGCGCTCATCACCCACTGGGCACCGCCCGCGGAGAAGCCGAGCCCGTCGGCGATGGACGGCAGCGCGAGGACGACGATCTGCGCGTCGAGGATCACCATGAACCCGGCCAGGCAGAGCAGCGTGAGGGCCTGCCAACGGCGGGGATCGGGGGCGGTGACGGGTGGGGCTCCGGATGTGCCGGCAGTCATATTGCTCAACCCCCCAGCCGGGGGCCGGCCAGCCACACGTCCGGTGTGCCCGGCCCCTGGTCGGCCGGGGCGCCGGGTTCGCTGCGCGGCGACGGCTGCCGACGCGGGTGCGGGTGCGGGTGCGACAGGCGTGGCAGGCGCGACCGGCGAAGCAGGTGCGACAGGCGAAGCAGGCGCGGCAGCCGGAGAACCGTCCGGGTGCGGCGTGCGGGAACGATGGCGGTCATGGGCCTCTCCCGTGTCGTAGGGGTACCTTCACCCCACCGACGAAGGGCCTCTAAGCCGATCGACACTCCGCGAGCCGTTTTTCGAGGAACCGTCGCTCGGCGTCGTTCTCCACCAGCTCCAGTGCCCGCGCGTAGCCCTCGGCCGCCTCGTGGGCACGCCCCATGCGGCGCAGCAGGTCCGCGCGGGTGGCGGGCAGCAGGTGGTAGCCGGACAGGTCGCCCTCCTGCTCCAGCTCCTCCACCAGGGCCAGTCCGGCCTCCTCGCCCTCGGACATGCCGACCGCCACGGCTCGGTTCAGCCGCACCACAGCGGACGGCACGAACCGCGCCAGCTCCCCATAGAGCGCCGCGATATCTGCCCAGTCCGTCTCCTCGGCCGTGGCCGCGGTGGTGTGACAGGCCGCGATGGCGGCCTGGATCTGGTATGGGCCGACGCGGCCGCGGCGCAGGGCGGTCTCCAGCAGGGCCGCGCCCTCATCGATCGCGGCGCGGTCCCAGGCGGTACGGTCCTGGTCCTCCAGCGTCACCAGCTCCCCTGCCGCGTCCACACGCGTGTCCCGGCGGGCGTCGTGCAGCACAAGCAGCGCGAGGAGGCCGAGTACTTCGGGCTCGTCGGGCATGAGCCGGGCCAGAACGCGGGCGAGGCGGATGGCCTCCGCGCACAGGTTCGTCCGCACCAGATCGGCGCCGGACGTGGCGGCGTACCCCTCGTTGAAGAGCAGGTAGACCACGCCCAGCACGCCCGTGGTGCGTTCGGGCAGCAGATGCGCGGGCGGCACGCGGTACGGGATGCCGGCGTTGCGGATCTTCCGCTTGGCCCGCACCAGGCGCTGCGCCATCGTCGCCTCGGGTACGAGGAAGGCGCGGGCGATCTCGGGCGTGGTCAGCCCGGCGAGCGTCCGCAGTGTCAGGGCCACGCGGGCTTCGATGGGCAGCGCGGGGTGGCAGCAGGTGAAGATCAGCCGCAGCCGGTCGTCCCGGACGCCGCTGTCGTCCTCGTCATCGGGGTCGTACGGTCCCTCGTCCCGCGCCAGCACAGCCGCCTCCCGCAGCTTCTGGGCCCCCACCGCCTCGCGCCGCAGTACGTCGAGGGCTCGGTTGCGCGCGGTCGTGGTCAGCCAGGCGCCGGGGCGACGCGGCACTCCGTCGCGCCGCCACCGGTCGAGGGCCTGGGCGAAGGCGTCCTGCGCGCACTCCTCGGCGAGGTCCCAGTCCCCGGTCACCCGGATGAGGGTGGCGACGACCTGACCCCATTCCTCACGGAAGGCGGCGGCGACCGCCGCCTCCACGTCGTTCACTCCCAGACCGGCCGCACCTCCACCGAGCCGCCGCCCAGTGCGGCGGGATGCCGCGACGCGATCCCGAGGGCCTCGTCGAGGTCGGCCACCTCGATGATGTCGAAGCCCGCGACATACTCCTTCGACTCCACGAACGGCCCGTCGCTGAGCAGCACTTCGTCGCCCTGCACGCGCACGGTGGTGGCGTCGGTCGACGGCCGCAGCCGCGCTCCGCCCTTGACGACGCCGCTGCCTCGCATCTCGTCGATGTACGAGGTGAAGCGGGGGTCCTTGGCGATCTCCTCGGGGCTGAGCTCCTCGCCGCCCACGGGGGTACAGATGAACAACACGTACTTCATGACCGATCCTCCTCAGCCTGCGGCGCCGTCGGTGAGTCCGGCGTCGAACGGGACGGACAGGTGTTGGTGGATGATCTGCCAGCGGTCGCCCGCCGCACGATAGCCGGTGGTCACGCGCACCGTGCTGTCCAGCGGCTCGCCGGTGGTGAGCGTGGCGCGCATCCGGACGAGCGCGTGGCTGAACGCGACGCTCTCGTCCACCCGGACGCGGAAGTCGAGCACATCACGGCTCACGGGGCCGGTCACGGTGGAGAACCACCACTCCTGAGCCTTGCGGAAGGCGTCGATCCCGCGCTGCTCCAGACCGCTCATGGGGTGGAACACCTCGACGTCCGGGGCGTAAGCGGCCACCAGCCGGTCGATGTCCCGGTCGCGGGTGGCCCGGGTGATGTCGGCGTCGACGCGGCGGATCTCGGCCTCGGCGTCCTCGTCGTACCAGAACGCGCGCACCTCCATGGCACCGATGGTCGCCACGGGATGCTTCGCGGCCGCCTGGATGGCCTCCTCCATGCTGTCGCACTCGAGGATGTCGAACCCGGCGATGTACTCCTTCGTCTCCGCGAACGGCCCGTCGGTGCGCAACACCTCGCCGTCACGTACCCGTACGGTGACCGCCTCCGCGGGCAGCCGAAGCCGGTGGCCGTGCAGCCGTACGCCCTTCTGGACGCCCAGCTCCTCGACCCAGGGCTCGACGGGCGCCATGCCGGAGGCGTCGGCGGTGTCGTCGCCGCAGACCAGCAGCATGTACTTCATGGTTCCTCCTGGTGCTCATGGGATCCCTGCACCCCACCGACGAACGGGCCCGCGCCGAATCGACACCCTTCCACCTTCTCGTGCGGGAGACAGGGCCCGCAGGCTCAGATCCGCACCGGAAGCGTCCGCACGCTGTTGCCCACGAAGCTGGAGTGACGGGAGAGCTCCGCTTCGGGCAGGGCGAGGTCGAGGCCGGGGAAGCGGGCGAACAACCGCTCCAGGGCGATCGTGGCTTCCAGGCGCGCGAGCGGCGCTCCGAGGCAGTAGTGGGCGCCGTGCCCGAGCGAGAGGTGCCGGACGGTGCCGGGGCGGCCGGGCCGTGTGACATCGAACCGGTCGGCGTCCGGTCCGTGCGCGGCGCGGTCGCGCCCCGCGGCCGAGTAACCGGCGAGCACCGGTGTCCCTCGGGGGATCACGGTGCCGTCGACGGTCAGGTCACGCACGGGATAGCGGAAGGGGAAGTAGCTGACGGGCGCGTCCCAGCGCAGTGTCTCCTCGACGACGTCCGCCCAGCTCGCATCGCCCTTCCGTACGAGGTCGAGCTGGTCGCGGTGGCCGCACAGGGCTCGGACGGCATTGGTGATGAGGTGCAGCGTGGTCTCGTGACCGGCGATGATCATCAGGACCAGGGTGCCGATGAGTTCCTCCTGGCTGAGCCGGTCGCCGCCCTCGTCGCGGGCCTCGATCAGCGCGCTGGTGAGGTCGTCGCCCGGCCGCTCGGCCCGCGCGGCGGCGATCGCGCCCAGGACGGCCACCAGTTCGCGATTGGCCGCGACCGCCTTCTCCGCGGCGATGTCCGTGGCGACCACCTGGTTGGAGAGGTGGTGCAGCCGGTCCCGATGCTCGACATCGACGCCGAGCAGTTCGCTGATCACCCCCAGCGGCAGTGGCAGCGCGAAGTGCTGCCGCAGATCGGCGACCCCGTTCCCGTCCTCGACGGCGCGGCCGAGACCGTCGAGCAGTTCGTCGGTCAACTCCTCGACGCGGGGCCTCAGTTCCTCCATCCTCCGGGCCGTGAACGCCTTGCTCACCAGGGACCGCAGACGCCGGTGGTCGTCGCCGTCGGCGGTGGTCATCCCCCGCACGGTGGCGAAGGTCGTCAGCGGCCAGCCCTCGGCGATCCGCCCCTCCCGCAGCGCGGTGAAGTGCCGCGCGCCCTTGGCGACATCCGGATGCGCGAGGAACTCCTTCAGCGCCTCGTGCCCGAGCACCGCCATGCCCTCCACCTCACCGGGCAGCACCACCTCCGCGACAGCACCGCGTGCGAGCAGCCGCGCGTTGTCGGCGTGCGGGCAGCCTCCGGTCGGGTTCATCCGATACGGAGTGGCGGGCGTACTGTCCACCGGGACCTCCTGACTGCGAGACGAACGATGGCCGCTGCGATCGTACGATCAACCAACCATCCTGGAACGCCAGTTGGGCCACTACTTCGAGCCACCTCATCGCGGCAGTACGGTGCCCTGATCACGCCTCGTTGCGATGGGATGTCCTCATGACCGATGCGAGCATGCGACAGGAGCCGCTGGACCCGGCCGCGGAGCGGATGATGCGGGCCAACCAAGCGAACTGGGACGCCCGGACACCCATCCACCTGGTCAGCCGGTTCTACGGCCTGGACCAGTCCCTCGACCCGGCCCGCTGGTTCGCCGACTGGGAGTGGGACGACCTCGGCGAACTGTCCGGGCGGGATGTGGTGCACCTCCAGTGCCACCTCGGCACCGAGACGATCGCCTTCGCTCAGCGCGGGGCCCGAGCGGTCGGCCTCGACATCTCCGAGGCCTCGGTGAGGGCAGCGGCCGGCATCGCCCAACGCGCGGGCGCCGAGGTCGAGTACGTACGGGCCAATGTGTACGACGCCGTCGAGGCTCTCGGTGAGCGGCGTTTCGACGTCGTCTACACCGGCAAGGGCGCGCTGTGCTACCTGCCCGACCTGGACCGCTGGGCCGCGACGGTCGCTCGGCTCCTGCGCCCGGAGGGTCGGCTGTACATCGCCGAGTTCCATCCGCTCCTCAACTCGCTGGGGCCCAAGCCCGCCGAGGGCGAAGGCTCCGAACTCGTGCTGCGCCACGACTACTTGGGGCGCGGGACGGCCGTGCACCGGGACGCCAGGTACACGTACACGGACGGCCCGGCAGTGGCGGGCGCCACGGACAGTTTCGAGTGGATGCATGGCCTCGGCGAGGTCGTCGACGCCCTGGTGGGGGCAGGCCTGCGGATCGAGCGGCTCCGGGAGAGCGACGAACTGCCGTGGCCCCGCTGGCCCGAGATGCACCGCACCCCGTCCGGCTGGTGGCGCCTGCCGGACAGCTCCCCACGCATCCCTCTCCTGTACGGGCTCCTGGCCCGCCGCTGAACGCCTTCCGGGACCTCTGGGCGGGCACGACCGCCGCACGCCACACGCCGCACTCCACCGGGACGCGGCACCCGGGAACAAACCGGGACCGGACAGCGCTGCCCGTAATACCGCCGCAGGGATCAAAAGGGGCAGAACCTCTCGTCGGAGCCCGACGCAGAGGCCCGGGAAGGGTGTGAGACCGATGACGACGTCAGGGCAAGGGCGAGCTCGTCCGGCAGGAGAGGCGCCGCTGGTGACGTCCTGCGGTCGGCGGATCGCCGTGAAGTGCCTGCGGCTGAAGATCTCGGAACGGCCGATCAACCGGATCGCTCTGGACGTGGGCCCCGACCGGTCCGGTGAGCATGGCCTCTGGGCCTCGTTGACCGCGGCCGAGGCACGCGATCTGGCCCATCGGCTCCTCGCCCAGGCCGCCTTGGCCGAGCCGAGCGCCTCGGCTCAGCCCAGCACACCTCCTCCGTCCGCACCGCCCGGCTCCCCCGGCCCGTGAGTTCCAGCCCCGGGTATCTGCCCGCTACGGCCTGGTGATGTGAAGAGGCGTGCCGCTGCGGTCAGGCCGCCCTCACCGACACGACATCATGCGGCTGCCCGCCGAGGACGACCTTGATCGCGCCGGTGTCGGCCGCCCGGGAGAAGACGTCGTACGCCTCCTCCATCTGCTCCAGCTGGAAGATGTGGGTGACCAGGGACGACCCGGGAAGCCGGCCGGCGGCCATCATGCGCAGCAGGATGGGCGTGGAGTACGTGTCGACCAGTCCGGTGGTGATCGTCACGTTCTTGATCCACAGCTCTTCGAGGTGCAGTGTCACGGGCTTGCCGTGCACGCCGACATTGGCCACGCGCCCGCCGGGGCGCACCATGCGCAGGCACGCCTCGAAGCTTTCCGGTACTCCCACCGCTTCGACGACCACGTCGGCGCCAAGCCCTTCCGTGAGGTCGGCGACCAGCAGCTCGGGCTCCTCCATCGCGTCGACCACGGCGTCCGCGCCGAGGCGTTTGGCCGCGTCGAGCCGGGTGGGCGCGAGGTCGACCGCGATGATCCGTTCGGGCGAGTACAGCTGAGCCGCGACGATCGCGGCGAGCCCGATGGGACCGGCCCCGACGACGGCGACGGTGTCCCCCGGCCGTACACAGCCGTTCAGCACCCCCACCTCGTAGGCGGTGGGGAAGATGTCGGCCAGCAGCACGGCGTCCTTGCTGTCCACGGCGCCGGGCAGCAGGTGCACGGACAGGTCGGCGTGGGGCACACGGACGTA
The DNA here is from genome assembly GCF_005768555.2 of Streptomyces sporangiiformans. Lineage (GTDB taxonomy): Bacteria > Actinomycetota > Actinomycetes > Streptomycetales > Streptomycetaceae > Streptomyces > Streptomyces sporangiiformans. Next base: position 134,216 of record NZ_VCHX02000083.1, on the reverse strand, counting down.
CTCGGCCTGCGCGCCGTTGATCAGGTGGCCGAGGATCCATCCCCCGCCGCCGAGGCACTGACCGTAAGCGCCGTCCCGGCAGAAACGGCATCGGCCGCATGCCGTGATGCACGAGACCAGGACCCGGTCGCCTGGCCGGACGGTGCGTACGTCACTGCCGATCTCGACGACCTCGCCGACGGCTTCGTGCCCGAGGACGGTGCCGGGGGGTACCTCCGGTACGTCGCCCTTGAGGATGTGCAGGTCGGTACCGCAGATCGTGGTGGTGTCGACGCGGACGATCGCGTCCGTGGCGTCCTGGAGGCCCGGGTCCGCGACGTCCTCCCAGGCGGACTCTCCGGGGCCATGGAAGACCAGTGCTTTCACGACGATGCCCTTTCCTCGGTTCCTCGGGCGGAGCAGCCTCACCTTCCATCCTGACCCGAACAGACGACATCGGCATGGGCCGGTCGGTCCCGTCGCCGGACCGGCGAAGCTTGGGCCGGTCGGCCCCTGGCGGTTGCGGGGGCGGTGTGGTGTGCTGGATGTGGCGGGAAGGACTCGACAAAAGACGCGGGGAAGCGGCCCAGAGCCGTGCACCGCGCAATCGGGATCCGCGAGAAGTGGATAGGGCCCTTCCCGTCCTTTCCTTTCCTGGCGCGCCTCTGCCGCACGGAAGTGATCATGATGGAAGCCAAACAGTGGACCGTTCAGATCTTCATCACTGAAGAAGGCGACGACACCCGCGCACGGGCTGTCCTGACCACCCAGGACACGTCGACGGTCACGGGGAGGGGCGAGGCGCGGCGCAACCCGATCGATCGCCCCATTCCGGAGATCGGCGACGAGCTCGCGGCCAGTCGTGCCCTGGAGGATCTGGCCATCCGGCTGCACGACGTCGCCTCCGACGACATCGTGCAGCTGACCGGCCCTGCCGATCCGCGCACGCCCAGCCGCTGAGCCCCCGCCGTCAGCGCACCGCCGTCAGCGCACCGCGGACGCGCCCGCGATCTCGCCGGCGGTGCGCGCCGCCCACCGCTCGATCTGCTCGAAGTCACGGAAGTCCCCGCCCTTCCCGGAGGCCACGATCTTGCGGGCGATGAACCCCTTCGCGCCCTCCTCCAGGCAGCCCCCGAAGGTGACGTGCCCCTCGGCCCCGAGCCGGACCATGGCCCGATGGACGCCGGGCACGGGCGGGATGTCCCGCTCCGAGGCGGAGGCATCGAGCGGGCCGCTGCTGAAGAACCACAGTGGGCGCTCGGCCAGGGCGGTGTGGTGACGGCGGACGAACCGGCGGGCGTCCTTGTGCCAGCGCCCGGCGTACAGTCCGCCGCCGACGATCACGGCGTCGTACGGCTCCACACTTGTCACGGACCGGGCGGGCAGCGCCTCGGCCGTCATTCCGTCCTTGCGCAGGACCTCGGCGATGACCTCGGCGATGCGCGCGGTTGATCCGTTCGTCGTTCCGTAGGCGACCAACACGTTGTTCGGCATGGTGGTCCTCCTTCTCTCCCCCTTCCCCTTCCCTGTTCCCTCTTCAGCGGAGCCGACGCGGACAACGGCACAGGGACCTGCGCGGCAGCAAGGCGGATACGCAGGACACGTACCTGGTCGTCCGGGGTGCGTGCGTCCTGGTCGGTCAGTACGGTGCTGTCCAGGTGTTCGACCCCGTGCATGGTGGCTCCGTACGTCATCGACGTAGGTCATCGAGCGGAGGAGGCGGCATGGCCGACAAGAAGGCGGCAACCCTGCCGCGCAAGGTGTACGAGCAGGAACTGCTGCGCCTTCAGACGGAGTTGGTGAAGCTCCAGGAGTGGATCCGGGTCGAGGGCGCCCGGCTCGTCGTCGTGTTCGAGGGCCGGGACGCGGCCGGCAAGGGCGGCACCATCAAGCGGGTCGCGGAGCACCTCAACCCGCGGGTCGCCCGGATCGCGGCCCTCCCCAAGCCGACGGAACGTGAACGCACGCAGTGGTATTTCCAGCGGTACGTCGAGCATCTGCCGGCCGCCGGGGAGATCGTGCTGTTCGACCGCAGCTGGTACAACCGCGCCGGCGTCGAGCACGTGATGGGTTTCTGCACGAAGGAGGAGTACCAGCTGTTTCTGCGCCAGTGCCCGATCTTCGAGCGGATGCTGGTGGAGGAGGGGATCCTGCTGCGCAAGTACTGGTTCTCGGTGAGCGACGCGGCGCAGCAGGAGCGGTTCCGGCGCCGGCTGGAGGATCCGACGAAGCGCTGGAAGCTCTCCCCGATGGACCTGGAGTCGATCACTCGCTGGGAGGCGTACTCCCGGGCGAAGGACGAGATGATGGTGCACACCGACATCTCGGAGGCGCCATGGTTCGTCGTCGAGAGCGACGACAAGCGCCGGGCCAGGCTGAACATGATCGCTCACCTGCTCGACTCCGTGCCCTACCACGAGGTGCCGCCGCCGGTGCTCGAGCTGCCGGACCGGCCGGCGTCGACCGGCTATGAGCGCCCACCGCGTGACCTGCAGACGTACGTGCCCGATCACGCGGCGAGCCTCTGAGCCGCCCTCGGCGAGAGCCTCGGGGACGCGTCACGGCGTTCATGCCGGCTGGGGTACGACGGCGACGGGGCAGGCGGAGTGGTGCAGGACCGTGTGGGCGACCCGGCCGAGCTGGAGCCCGAAGTGCCCGTGGCGCCGCCGCGCCCCGACGACCAGCAGATCCGCATGGGCCGAGGCGTCGAGGAGCACCCTTCGGGCGGTCCCTTCGACCGTGCGCCGGTGCAGTTCCACCGACGGGTGGGGTCGGTGGCGGCGTCGAGCAGCGCCGCCTCCAGGGGTCTGTGCGGCCCGCTCCTCGTGGAGACGGGCGGGGGCTCCGGCGAGCAGGGGATGGCCGGCGTTCTCGTGCGCGGGGCGGCGCCAGGCTCGTACGGCTTCCAACGGGACGCGCCGTTCCTCCGCCTCCCGGAACGCGAAGCGCACGGCCGCCGCGTGGTGCGGTTCCCCGCCGACGCCCAGCGCGATGCGCTGCCGTATTCCGGTCCTGGCCTGGTTGTCGTGGCTGCCGCGCAGCACGATCACCGGGCAGTGGGCCCGGGCGGCGACCGCGAGGCCGACCGAGCCGAGCAGCAGCTCCGCGATGCCGCTGCGGCCGCGCGCGCCGACGACCAGCGCGGACGCGTTACGGCCCGCGCGCAGCAGAGCGGGCACCGGCTCCTCGGGCAGCACCTCGGTGGCGACCTTCAGGTCCGTCGCGCGGCGGTGGGCGCGGCGCGCGGCGACCTCGACGATGTCGTGGGGCAGTTTCCGCTCGGAGGATGCGTCCAGTCCTTCGGCGAGCGCCGCGCCCTCGTACCGCGCCCACAGCGAGGCGTACACCAGGCGCAGCGGTATCCCGTGCAGAGTGGCCTCGTCCGCCGCCCAGTCCACGGCACGCATACCGGCTTCGGATCCGTCGACGCCCACGACCAGGGGCAGCTCCATCGTCCTCACCGTCCTCTGGTTCTTTTTCTACTCCTGCCTGCGCCGGAGCGCTGAAGCCGTGGACGCTGTGCGCCACCCACACCGGGTGCCGTCAACGAACGCCAGGAGACGACGGCGGTTGGGTCTGCGTCTGTGTGGCCCGCAGGTCGGCGAGCAGTTCCGCCTGCCCGGCCAGGACTCCGGTCAGGATCGTCCGCGCGACCCTGAGCAGCTCCGCCACATGCGGAGTGGTCATCGAGTAGTACACGGTCGAGCCCTCCTTGCGGGTCACGACCAGGTTCGCCCGCCGCAACACCGCCAGCTGCTGCGACAGATGCGCGGGCTCGATCCCCACCTCGGGCAACATCTCGGCGACCGAATGCTCGCGCTCGCTCAGCAGTTCGAGGACGCGGATACGGGCGGGATGCCCCAGCGTTTTGAAGAACTCGGCCTTCAGTTGGTACAGGGGCGCGGTCACTGTGCCACCCCCTCCCCGGCACAGGACCGCGGCCTCAACGGCTGCCCCTGCCCAACCTCGCCCCGTCGCATCCGCCCACCCGTCGAAGACATACGGCCCATCCTTGCGTGCGACCCGAGCCAGACGGGCATCGCACAACAGCGGGCCGCCCGGGACCAAGGACGACAACGAGTGACGATGTCAAGAATTGCTAAAATTAGCAAGTCCATAGGACAGTTGAGCAAGATTTGGCGCGCTTCACCGGCCGCTCGAGGGAAGGCGGGCTGACGAGGATGGGTCGCTGTGCGCCGCCCATCCGCTCGCGACCCGTCATCCCTCCTTCGAGGCCACGTCCTACCATTGGGCCTGCGTATCGAGGTGAATAAGGGAGCGGGAGCGACCATGCGGCGGCTGGGGGAACTCGAGGCGGAGATCATGGACCGCCTGTGGCGATGGAAACGCCCGGCGACGGTGCGGGAGATCGTCGACGACATCAACACGCAGCGGCCGCTCGCCTACACCACCGTGATGACGGTGGCGAACATCCTCTACAACAAGGGCTGGCTGCTGCGCGGGAAGCAGGGCCGCGCCTGGGTGTACACACCGGTCCGCACGCGCGAACAGTACTCGGCCGCGTTGATGGAGGAGGCGCTCGGCGCGAGCGAGGACCGGCCCGCGGCCCTCGCCCACTTCGTCGAGCAGATGTCTCCCGAGGAAGTCGGCGCCCTGCGCAAGGCACTGAGCTCGATGCGGGCGCCGGACGCCCCCAATTGACCCCGATCCAGCGGGCTCCCCGATCGTTAGGTACCGTCGGAGAGCGGAGATCAGCAGCCGGCGATCCGGAAGGTCGGGCATTGAACGTGAGCCGATACGTTCGAACAGCAGGCGCCCTCGGGCACTTGCTGCTCGTCGTCGTGCTCGCGCTCGGCGTGTTCGTCATGCACACGTTGGGACACCCCGACGACTCGCATGCCGATGAGATGAGCACGGCATCCCATGCACCGGCGACGGTGCATTCGGCTGCCGGGAGCGACGAACCTGCCGCTGCTCGAGCCCCCATGAGGGCGGAGCACACAACTGCCTCCGCACGCTCGTCGTCCGCCGATATGCCCGTCATGGCGATGGACATGATGTCGCTGTGCGTGGCCGTCCTGCTCGGTGCCTGGGTGCTTGCCGCGCTCGTACGCTCGGCTCTCGCCCGCCGGCCCGACTGGCTGGCGAACCTTCTCGCCCAGGTCGCCGCGTTCTCGCGGCCCAACCCTCCGCCGCGCGGCCCCGATCTCACTCAGTTGTCGGTCCTTCGGCTGTAGGCCGAGACGCCCTCGCGGGCGCGCTTTCACGCGCGTTCCCGCGGTCTCGCGTACGCCAAAACAGCCAGAAGAACAGACACATGAGGTGAATCGACCATGACTGCCTTCACGCGTGCCCAGCGCCACGAGCCCGGCCGCCTTCCCGCCCGCCAGTCGTCGCCCCGCAAGTCCGCCCGCCTTATCGCCGCCGTGGGCGCCGTGGCGGCGGGAGCCCTGCTGCTCTCCGCCTGTGGCGGCGACGACATGAGCGGCATGGACCACGGCAGCGGCAAGTCGTCGGCCAAGGAGACCACCGGCTCGGGGAAGAGCGCTGCAGCCAAGGACTTCAACGACGCGGACGTCACGTTCGCGCAGATGATGATCCCGCACCACGAACAGGCCCTGGCCATGGCCAAGCTGGCCGACGGCCGCGCCTCCGACTCGGAGGTCAAGGACTTGGCGGCGCAGGTCGAAAAGGCCCAGGACCCCGAGATCAAGACGATGAAGGGATGGCTGACGTCCTGGGGCAAGCCGGCCGAGATGGAGTCCATGCCCGGGATGGACCACGGCGGCGACGGCATGATGTCCGACGGGGACATGAAGGAGCTCAAGGCCATGAAGGGCAAGGAGTTCGACAGGATGTTCGCGGACATGATGATCGACCATCACGAGGGCGCGATCAGCATGGCCAAGGACGAACAGAAGAACGGCAAGAACGCCGACGCCAAGCAGCTGGCCGGCGACGTCGTCAAGGGCCAGTCGGCCGAGGTCAAGCAGCTCCGTAGCATCCTCGATCGGCTCTGATTCTTCCTCCTCACCCGCTGACCGTTCCGGGCTCCGAGGTGCGTCCGAGGAGCCCGGGCGGCAGCGCCCGCACCCCAGGTGGCCCTGGCGCGGGCGTCACCGTCCCCGATGGGCGGTCACCCTGCGCCGGATGCCATAGGCGGCGGCGCCTGCCACCAGCACCACCGCCCCGGAAACCACCGAGGAGAGGGGCAGGGCGAACGCGAGTACCAGGCAGCCGCCCAGTCCGAACAGCGGAATGACCCGCGCCGGGCGCCCCTCGTCGGGGCTGAGGGTCCAGGCCGAGGCGTTGGCGATGGCGTAGTACGCGAGAACGCCGAAGGAGGAGAACCCGATCGCCCCGCGCACGTCGGCCGTCGCGGCGAGCACGGCCACGGCCGCGCCGACCGCGAGTTCGGCATGGTGCGGCACCTTGAACTTCGGGTGGACGGCGGCCAGTACATGCGGCAGGTGGCGGTCGCGCGCCATGGCCAGGGTCGTCCGGGAGACACCCAGGATCAGCGCGAGCAGCGAGCCGAGCGCGGCCACGGCGGCTCCGACCCGGACCACCGGCACGAGCCAGTCGGCGCCCACGGCCCGTCCGGCGTCCGACAGCGGCGCGGTCGCGTCCGCCAGTCGCTGCGGTCCCAGGACCGCGAGGACGGCGATGGCGACGACGGCGTAGACGACCAGGGTGATGCCGAGCGCGAGCGGGATGGCGCGGGGGATGGTGCGGGCGGGGTCGCGTACCTCCTCGCCGAGGGTGGCGATCCGCGCGTATCCGGCGAAGGCGAAGAAGAGCAGACCCGCGGCCTGGAGCACTCCGCCCAATGCGGCGTCCGAACCGATGTCCAGCCGGGCGGCGTCCGCCTCGGCGGAGGTGAGGGAGGCGACGACCACGGCGGCGAGCACGGCCAGGACCACGGCGACGACGGCGCGGGTGAGCCAGGCGGACTTCTGCACCCCGGCATAGTTCACCGCGGTCAGCGCCACCACCGCGGCGACCGCGACCGCGTGGGCCTGACCGGGCCAGACGTACGAGCCGACGGTCAGCGCCATCGCCGCGCACGAGGCGGTCTTGCCGACCACGAAACTCCAGCCCGCCAGGTAGCCCCAGAAGTCACCGAGCCGCTCGCGGCCGTAGACATAGGTACCGCCGGAGGCCGGGTAGCGGGCGGCCAGTCGGGCCGAGGACGTGGCATTGCAGTAGGCCACCACCGCTGCCAGGGCCAGGCCGAGCAGGAGACCGGACCCGGCCGCGCGGGCGGCCGGAGCGAGCGCGGCGAAGATACCCGCGCCGATCATCGACCCGAGACCGATCACGACCGCATCGGGCACCCCTAGCCGCCGCTGCAACTCCTGTGGCGTCGCGGCGGTCGACGGCCTGCTCATGTCCCACTCCCTCGACTGTGCGAGCCCTCAGCCCATGGGCCTCGATGCTTCGGGTGACGATATATGAGCCGCCCGAAACAGCGGACAGTGGTACAGTCACCTCAGCACTTGTGTACGCCCGTTCTCGGGCGCCAGTGCCGGTTTCACCTCACTCAGCTGATCCGCGGTCTTCTCTTGACCGGCGAAGCAGCTTCTCAGCACCACCTCCTGACGTACGGCCGTGGGCGTTTTCCGTCCGGCGTGCGCGAGGTGATGTCTCCGCCGTGCCGGGGCGTGACCATGCCGCCCCTTCCCGGCCTCTCCCCTCCCTCTCTTCCTTCTCTGATGACCTCATGAATTCGTCCCCTGAAAGGACTCCCCACACGTGACCACCACACTCGAACGTCTTCCCGCCTCGCTCACCCAGGAGCGGGCCACCGGCGTACTCGACATCTCCTCCGACGGGCAGGGCCACCTGCGGACCGAGAGCTGCCTGCCCGAGCCCACCGATCTCCAGGTCTCCCCCGCGCTGGTGCGCCGATACGGCCTGCGCAAGGGAGATCTCGTCGAAGGCGTACGCGGCCGGCAGCGTGCGCTGACCGAGATCGAGCGCGTGGGCGGCCGCACGCCCGAAGAGCTGCGCGGCCGCCCGCACTTCCGTGACCTCACCCCGTTGCACCCACATGATCGGCTGCGGCTCGAGCATCCGGCGGGCGGTCTGACCACGCGGGTCATCGATCTGGTCACACCGATCGGCAAGGGCCAGCGCGGCCTGATCGTCGCCCCGCCGAAGACCGGCAAGACGGTGCTGCTCCAGCAACTGGCCGCCGCCGTCGCCGGCAACCACCCCGAGTGCCATCTGATGGTGGTGCTCCTCGACGAGCGCCCGGAGGAAGTGACCGACATGCGGCGCTCCGTACGCGGTGAAGTGCTCGCCTCGACCTTCGACCGGGCGCCGAAGCAGCACATCGCGCTCGCCGAACTGGCCGTGGAGCGCGCCAAGCGGCTCGTCGAGGCGGGCCAGGACGTCGTGATCCTCCTGGATTCGCTGACCCGGCTGTGCAGGGCGCACAACAACGCGGCCGCCGCCGGCGGCCGTACCCTCAGCGGCGGTGTCGACGCCGCCGCGCTGCACGGTCCCAAGCGGCTCTTCGGTGCCGCGCGCCTCACCGAGGAGGGCGGCTCCCTCACCATCCTCGCCACGGCCCTGGTGGAGACCGGCTCCCGCGCCGACGACTTCTACTTCGAGGAGCTCAAGAGCACCGGCAACATGGAGCTGCGCCTGGACCGCACGCTCGCGGCCCGGCGGACTTATCCGGCCGTCGACATCACACCGTCCGGCACCCGTCGCGAGGAACTGCTGGTCCCCTCGGGTGAGTTGACAGCCGTACGAGCACTGCGGCGGGCCCTGCACTCCCGCGGGGACGCGCAGGCCGGACTCGAATCCCTGCTGGACAGGATGCGGCAGACCCCGGACAACGCGGCGTTCCTTCGGCAGGTCCAGTCGACGGTGCCCGGCGCCCGGTAGCCACTGCGCCCAGCAGCCCGCGCGCAGTGGCCCGGGCGGCCCGCGCCGCCGACCGGACGGGCAGCTTGCGGCATCCGGGTGCTCGATGCCGCCACTCGGCCCTGACACCCGGCGATGTGACCTGCGCGTTCCTACGTTTGCGATATGACTATCGGATTTTCATCCCGCACCGTCATCTGTTGCTCCGCCGCCTGTGTGGTCGGTGCGTTGGCCCTCGCGCCGAGCCCTGCCCTGGCCCGCACCGGAGCCGAAGCGGCCGCAGACGTCGAAACGGCCGTCGCACAGACCGACGCCGAGTCGGTCGCGCAGGCCTCGCCGCTCCCACCGAGCCCCTCGGCCTCCCGGTCCTCGGCGCTGTACCGGCCCGGAACGCACGTCCATCCGCGGGCCGGAGCACCCAAGGTGCCCAAAAATGTCTCCGCCCGGTCATGGCTTGTCGCCGACGCGGACACCGGTGACGTGCTGGCCGCGCACAACGCGCACCTCAAGCTGCCGCCCGCCAGCACCTTGAAGACCCTCTTCGCCCTCACCGTGCTGCCGGTGATGCCCGCGGCCGTCCGGCACACCGTCACGGAGCGGGAGTTGGCGGGAGTCGGCGACGGAAGCAGCCGGGTCGGGGTCGCGGCGGGGAACACCTACCGCGCGTCCGATCTGTGGCGGGGTGTCTTCTTGAACTCCGGCAACGACGCCGTGCACGTGCTGGCGGCGATGAACGGTGGCTGGCGTGCGACGGCCGCCCAGATGCAGGCCAAGGCCCGTACGCTCGGTGCCCGCGACACGCGGGTCGTCTCGCCCGACGGCTACGACGCGCCCGGGCAGGTTTCTTCGGCGTACGACCTGGCGGTGTTCGGGCGGGCCGGGCTGCGCAATCCGGACTTCGCAGGGTACTGCGCCACCGTGGAGGCCAAGTTCCCGGGCGATGGGCGGCCTTTCGCCATCCAGAACACCAATCGCCTGCTGACCGGGGCCGATGGGGTCAAGCCCTATCCGGGGCTCCTCGGCGTCAAGAACGGCTACACCTCCCACGCGGGCAACACGCTGGTCGCCGCCGCGCGCCGCGGTGGGCGCACCCTCGTCGTCACGGTGATGAACCCTCAGTCGAACGAGCACTTCGCCGTCTACGAAGAAACGCGCTCGCTGCTCGACTGGGGTTTCCGGGCAGCCGGGCGCGTCGACCCCGTGGCATCGCTCGACCCGCCGCGCGCCGTGGCGCAAGCGGGCCCGACCGCGACCGCGCGGCCGGCGACGGCGGCGGTCGGTGCGAGCTATGCCTCGTGGACGGATGCGGGGGCGGTCGCGGGCGCGGCCGGTCTGGGGGCGGGGGCCGTGGCACTGGTCCTGAGGCTCCTGCGCGGTCGGTTCACCTGGGAGTGACCCACGGGCAGCCCGAGCAGCAGACCGAGGGTGATCCACACGTACGTGTTGCTCCCGAGGAACCCGTCGACACCGGACGCGTCGTCGAACCACAGCCACACCACGCTGCTGCACAGCAGCACGTACAGGACGCCCACCACCCACAGCAGCCGCCGTCGCCGGAGACCTGACTCGGTCAGGATCGCCAGCGACGGCAGCAGCCACACGAGATGGTGCACCCAGGTGATCGGGCTGAGGAGGCAGGCGGCCAGTCCGGTGAGGGCGAAGGCGCCCAGCAGGTCGTCGTCGGCGGCTGCGCGGCGGGCGCGCCATGCCCAGATGCCCAGGACGGCGAGTGCGACCAACAGCCAGGCGGTGCGGCTCGGTTCGGCGGGTTCGGCGAGCCGGGCCAGCACACCTTGCAGCGACTGGTTGGAGACGTAGGCGAGGCGGCCGATGCGGGTGGTGTCCCAGACCGCCTCGGTCCAGTAGAAGCGGGAGGCGCCCGGCGCGGTCCAGGCCGCGAGGGCGGTGGCGGCCGCGGCGACAGCCGTGGCGATGCCGGCGGCGCGCGGGCGTCGGGCGAGCAGCAGCAGGACGATGAAGATCGCGGGCGTGAGTTTGATCGCGGCGGCGAGCCCGATGCCGACGCCCGCCCACCGGCCGCGGCCGGTGGACAGCAGCCAGGCGTCGCCGAGTACCAGCGCCAGCAGCAGGAGGTTGACCTGGCCGAAGCTGAAGGTGTCGCGGACCGGTTCCAGCAGGGCGAGCAGACAGACGACCACGGCGCAGCCGAACCAGCCGTGCCGCATGAGCCCGAGCGGGGCCAGGATGCGCAGGACGACGGCGGTCGCCGCGAGGTTGAGCAGCAGCCCGACGGCGATCGCGGTGTGCAGTCCGCACAGCGCCATCGGCAGCATGGTGACCGCCGCGAACGGCGGATACGTGAAGCCGTACGTCGTTCCCGGCACCCGGTAGTCGTATATGCGGCCACCGTGGTGGATCCAGGCGTCGACGGCGCCGTAGTACACGCGCAGGTCGAAGAAGTCCCGCAGCAGCGGCACCGTCGCGGTGAACAGGGCCACGGCGGTGGCGAGCAGGAGCACGCACAGCGCTCGCCCGCGATCGGTACGCGGAAGCCTCATGCCGTCCGCTCCAGCACCGGTGCGTTCGACATCTGACGCGCCTGACGGGCCTGCCAGAGCACGATCACAGCGAGCACTCCGCCCGACACGGCCAGGACCAACTGCCCGGCGTCCGGCGGGTCTCCACTGGGCAGGACGCCGAGCGCGAGGACCCCGGTCACGGCTGCGGCCCGGTGCCGTACCGAGGTGCTGGGCGCGGCCGCGGCGATGAGGAACAGTCCCCACAGCGCGTACCAGGGACGGACCGCCGGGCCCAGGAAGGCCACCGCGGCCAGGCTGAGTCCCAGCGCGTAGACGGGGCTGGGGGTGGGGCGGCGCAGCCATATGACGAGTAGGGCGACGGCGGTGGCCGCGAGGCCGAGGGCGTGCCAGGCGGGCAGGGCGAGCGGGGCGAGGCCGCTGCCGAGATCCTTGAGAACGGATGCGGTGGCCCGGCCGAGAACACTCGTGGGCGACCAGTTGTGCGGGGAGACAGGCGTCTTCAGCGCACCGGTCCAGCCATACCCCGTACCGGCGACGGCCGTGGCCACGACGGTCGTGGCGAGGGCGACCGCCGTGGTCGTCAGGGTCGCCTTCCACACCTTTCTGCCCGCTCGCGCCTGGAGTGCCACGACGGCCGCGAGGCCGAGCACGGCAGGCACTTTGACCAGGGCGGCGAGCGTGACGAGCACGGCGCCCAGGATGGGCCACCGGCCGAGCGCCGCCACCAGACCGGCCCCGAGCAGCCCCAGCATGATGGCGTCGTTGTGCGCTCCCGCGACGAGGTGCAGCAGCACGAGCGGGTTGAGCGCTCCGAGCCACAGGGCGGCGGCCGGGTCGGCGCCGCTGTGCCGGGCCAGCCTCGGCAGCGCCGCCGCCATCAGCGCCACTCCGAGCAGCGCGACGACCCGCATCCCGAACAACCCGGCCGGCACCTCGCCCCGCGTGAGAGCGGACAGCGAGGAGGCGACGGCGAGGAAGACGGGACCGTACGGCGTCGCCGTCTGCTGCCACACGGGCGCCACCTCGTCCGCGAGGGGCCCGCCGAGCCGCGCGGGCCCGTACGTGTAGACATCGATGTGCGCGTCGACCATGGCGCCCTGGGCCAGATAGCTGTAGACATCCCGGCTGAACAGCGGCGGCGCGATCAGTAACGGCGTGGCCCACACCGCGAGCACCACGAGCAGCTGCCGCGGACTCGGCGGCTCGGGCCCTCGGAGCACCCGGCCCAGCAGAGCCCAGGCGGCTATGAGCAGCACCAGCCCGAAGTACACGCCGACCAGGCCGAGCGCCGCCTGTCCCGACGCCGGGGACGGCAGCTCGCGCACCGGCAGGGCACCGGCCGTCTTGCCTCCCGCCACGAGAAAGCCCGAACCCGCGAGCCCGAGCAACTGGCAACGACGCACATCGACAGAGGAACCCATGGCCAACACTCGGGCAGCCTGTCAACGCCGGGTGGCCGGAAAGCGACGCACGCCCCTCTGAGCGGCAGCCACAGCATGTCCGCCGTGTTACCGGACGTCCGCCACGTGGGACGACGTGGGCCGACCGTCAGAACACCGACAGTCCCGTCAGTGTCGTGAAGCGCTCCAGGGCCGCGACGCCGGCCACCGAGTTGCCCCGTTCGTCCAGGCCAGGGCTCCACACGCACAGGGTGCAGCGGCCGGGCACAACCGCGATGATGCCGCCGCCGACGCCGCTCTTGCCGGGCAGGCCGACCCGGTACGCGAACTCGCCCGCGGCGTCGTAGGTGCCGCAGGTGAGCATGATCGCGTTGATCTGCTTGGCCTGACTTCGGGTCAGCAGGCGGGTGCCGTCGGCGCGTATGCCGTGACGGGCCAGGAAGCCGGTGGCGAGGGCGAGGTCGGCGCAGGAGGCCTCGATGGAGCACTGGTGGAAGTACTGGTCGAGGAGGACCGGGACCGGGTTGACGATGTTTCCGTACGCCGCCATGAAGTGGCCGAGCGCGGCGTTGCGGTCGCCGTGGGCGGACTCGGAGGCGGCGATGTCCTTGTTGATGGCGAGGTGTGTGTTGCCGCTCTCCGCGCGCAGGAAGCCGAGGAGAGCGCCGACCGCGTCGCCGGTCTGGGCCTGGAGGCGGTCGGTGACGACGAGCGCGCCGGCGTTGATGAACGGGTTGCGCGGGATGCCGTTCTCGTACTCCAACTGCACCAGCGAATTGAAGGCGTTGCCGGAGGGCTCGCGGCCGACGTGCTCCCACAAGGGATCGCCCTGGCCCGCCAGAACGAGCGCGAGAGTGAAGACCTTCGTGATGGACTGGGCGGAGAACGGCTGCCGCCAGTCCCCCACCCCGTACACCGTGCCGTCCGGTTCCGCGACGGCCATGCCGAACCGGCGCGGGTCGCGCGCGGCGAGCGCCGGGATGTAGTCGGCGGGTCGGCCACGCCCGGGCGTGTTCTCGATCTCGGCCGCGATGCGTTCGAGGACCGGTTGAAAGGTCGGGGACGACGAAACCTCTGCCATGATCACCATTCTGCCCCTCGGCCTCGGCGCCGAGGACGATCCCAACGAGCCGATACCGCTCCGAGCCACCAAGCCGGGCAGCGCGGCGCGCGTCTCCGCGGCCGCACCGATCCCGACGGGGTGCGAGAGCCGGCGCCCCGCGAAGCCCACACCGATCCCGGCAAAGCGCGAGAGCGTGCGCCCCGCGAAGCGCGATGCCGGTCCCTTACGCAGACCCATGGGTGAGCACGGGTGCCCGCGCCATCATCGTGCGCCCGACCCTGCGCACCACGGGCACCCGCGCGACTCAGCCGGCCCGTGAACCCGCGAGCACCTCCGGCCGCAGCAGGGCGGCCAGCCGGTCGGCGGGCAACAGGCCCTTCTCCAGGACGAGTTCGGCCACGCCGCGACCGGTGGCGAGGGCCTCCTTCGCGATGCCGGTGGCCGCCTCGTACCCGATGTGCGGGTTGAGCGCGGTCACCAGCCCGATGGAGTTCTCGACGGCTTCGCGCAGCACGTCCTCGTTGGCCGTGATACCGGCGACGCAGCGCTCGGCGAGCGTCAGGCAGGCGGCGCGCAGATGCGTGAGGCTCTCCGACAGGGCGTGCAGGATGATCGGCTCGAAGGCGTTGAGCTGGAGCTGACCCGCCTCGGCGGCCATCGTGATGGTGACGTCGTTGCCGATCACCTCGAAGGCGACCTGGTTGACCACCTCGGGGATCACCGGGTTCACCTTGCCGGGCATGATGCTCGAACCCGCCTGGACCGGCGGCAGGTTGATCTCGTTCAGGCCCGCGCGTGGTCCGGACGACAGCAGCCGCAGGTCGTTGCAGCTCTTCGAGAGCTTCACCGCGATCCGCTTCAGCACCCCGGACATCTGGACGAAGGCCCCGCAGTCCTGCGTGGCCTCGACGAGGTTGACCGCGGTGACCAGCGGCAGCCCGGTGATGTCCGCGAGGTGCCGGCGCGCGGCCTCGGCGTACCCGGCGGGCGCGTTGAGCCCGGTGCCGATCGCCGTCGCGCCCAGGTTGATCTCGTGGATCAGCTCGACGGCCTCAGCGAGCCGGCTGCGGTCCTCCTCCAGCATCACCGCGTACGCCGAGAACTCCTGACCGAGCGTCATCGGCACCGCGTCCTGCAGCTGCGTACGCCCCATCTTCAGTACGTCGCGGAACTCGACGGCCTTGGCGGCGAAGGCGTCCTGCAACACCGCCATCGCCTGGAGCAGGCCGCGCACCGCGAAGACCGTGGCGACGTTGACGGCGGTCGGGTAGACGTCGTTGGTCGACTGGCCGAGGTTGACGTCCTCGTTCGGGTGCAGGAACTCGTACTCGCCCTTGGGGTGGCCGAGCAGTTCCAACGCCCGGTTGGCCACGACCTCGTTGGCGTTCATGTTCGTCGAGGTCCCCGCGCCGCCCTGGATCACGTCGACGACGAACTGGTCGTGCAGCTTCCCGTCGCGGATCTCCCGGCAGGCCTCGATGATGGCCGCCGCCTTGCGGGGCTCCAGCAGGCCGAGTTCCTCGTTGGCGCGGGCGGCGGCCTCCTTGACGGCGGCCAGTGCCACGATGAGGTGCGGGTAGGCGGAGATGGAAGTGCCCGTGATGGGGAAGTTCTCCTTGGCGCGCAGGGAGTGGATCCCCCAGTACGCCTCGGCGGGAACATCGCGGTCGCCGAGCAGGTCGTGCTCTCTGCGGAGGGTCATGCTGCGACCTCTTCTTTCTGAAGGTGGGGACGATCAGACCTGCGGGAGCGGTTCGAGTGCACGGGCCGGCCGGATGCTCCCGACCACCGCGCCACCCCCGAGCAACGGCGCTTGAACGAACTCGGCGAGCGCGTCCGCGTCGACGCCACAGCGCGCCAGGGCCGCCGCGACCACGGGCACACGGGCCCGGTCCGCCCCGTCGGCGATCTTCACGGCGACGGCACGGCCATCGGGCAGTGCCGCGACGTGTACGCCTTCGAAGCCGTCCTTGGTGAGCAGCCCCGGCACGGCCCGCATCAGCGCGGCCACGTCGCGCCCCGAGCCGGACACCATCTCGGCGTGCTCGCGCATCGCGTCGGCCACGCGCGCTTCGGGGGTGCCGGGCGGGGCGGTGGCTATCCGGGCCGCGGCGCGCGCGAGCCCGTGCAGCGAAACGGAGAACAGGGGCGCCCCGCAGCCGTCGACGGACACATGCGCGACGGCCTGCCCGGTGAGGTCCTCGACGAGCTCCGCTATCGCCTGCTGGAGCGGATGCGCGGGATCGAGGTAGTCGTCGAGCGACCAGCCGTTCAGCCGCGCCGCGTACACCATCGCCGCGTGCTTGCCCGAGCAGTTCTGGGCGAGCCGGGACGGCAGCCGCCCCGCGCGGATCCAGTCGTCCCGGACGACCGGGTCGAAGGGCAGGTCCGGCACGTTGCGCAGGTCGTCCTCGGCGAGCCCGGCCAGCTCCAGGATCCGCCGGGTTCCGGCGAGATGCCGCTCCTCGCCGGAGTGGCTGGCCGCGGTGAGCGCGAGCAGCTCCCCTTCGAGCGGCAGTCCTGCCCGCAGCAGCGCCGCGGCCTGTACGGGCTTGAGCGCCGAGCGCGGATAGAAGGCCGCCTCGATGTCACCGATCTGCAGGTCCACGTTTCCGTCGGCGCCGAGTACGACGACCGAGCCGTAGTGGATGCCCTCGATGACACCGCTGCGCACGAGATGCGCGACGGGCGCGTGCAGCGGTTCGCGGACAGCGGGCGCCTCTGCGAGTGAACTGCCGTACTCGGCGAGCGTGTTGAGGCTCAAGCGTCCACCTCCGGCTTTCGTACGGCCGCGACCCGGCCGCGCACCGCGTACCAACCCGCCACCAGCGCCGCCACGATGATCGGCAGACACAGCACCGTCGTACGTCCCGGTCCTCCGTCGGCGTACATCAGCACGAGCACGGAGGCGAGGAAGAACAGCGTGACGAGCTCCGTCCAGGGCGAGCCCGGCAGCCGGTAGCTCGGCCGCTCCAACTGCCCGTCCTGCGTCTTCCGCCAGAACACCAGGTGACTGATCATGATCATGCCCCAGGTGGCGAGGATGCCGATGGCCGCGAAGTTCAGCACGATCTCGAAGGCGTCCGCGGGGACGACGAAGTTCAGGCCGACACCGAGCACACAGATGCCACTGGTGAGCAGGATCCCGCCGTACGGGACCTGGCTGCGGCTCATCACCCCGGTGAACTTCGGCGCGGAGCCGGACATCGCCATGGAGCGCAGGATGCGGCCGGTCGAGTAGAGCCCGGAGTTGAGGCTGGACATGGCGGCGGTCATCACGACCAGGTTCATCACACCGCCAGCGGCCGGGATGCCGATGTTGGAGAGCACGGTGACGAACGGGCTCTCCCCGGCGGTGTACTTGTTCCAGGGCAGCAGCATCGACAGCAGGAGCACCGAGCCGACGTAGAAGAGACCGACGCGCCACATGATGGAGTTGATGGCCTTCGGCATGACCTTCTCGGGGTTCTCCGTCTCGCCCGCGGCGACACCGACCAGCTCGACGGAGGCGTACGCGAAGACGACGCCCTGGACGATCAGCAGCATCGGCAGCAGGCCGTTGGGGAAGATGCCGCCGTTGTCAGTGATCAGCGAGGGGCCGGGGGTGGTCCCGTCCACGGGCTGCTGGGTGACCAGCAGGAAGATCCCGATGAGCATGAAGGCCACCAGCGCGCCGACCTTGATGATCGCGAACCAGAACTCCAGTTCGCCGAAGATCTTCACCGAGATGAGGTTCACGGTGAGCACCACGGCGAGCGCGATGAGCGCGATCACCCACTGCGGGATGTCGGAGAACATGCCCCAGTAGTGGGTGTAGGTGGCGACCGCGGTGATGTCGGCGATGCCGGTGGTCGCCCAGTTCAGGAAGTACATCCAGCCCGCGGTGTACGCGCCCTTCTCACCGAGGAACTCCCGGGCGTACGACACGAAGGCGCCGGACGACGGCCGGTACAGGACGAGTTCGCCGAGGGCTCTGACGACCAGGAAGGCGAAGACACCGCAGACGGCGTACGCGATGAAGAGCGAAGGGCCGGCGTCGGCGAGGCGGCCGCCGGCGCCGAGGAAGAGTCCGGTACCGATCGCGCCGCCGATGGCGATCATGTTGACGTGCCGGGACTTCAGGGACTTGCTGTACCCCTCGTCTCCGGCGTCCACGTGACTGGCCGGCTTCCTTAGCTCTTCGTGGAGGGACTGCTCACTCACGCCGGGGTCTCGCCTTCTGTGGGGGTGTTCGTGTTCGTGTTCGGGTTCGTGTTTTCGGGGCGGTCAAGACCCTCAGGGCGCACGATCGCGGTGAGGGTCGTCTCGACGCGGTCGAGGTGATGGGCCATGGCCTCGGTGGCGTCATGTGCGCTGCTGTCGATCAACGCCTCGACGATGGCCCGGTGTTCGCGATTGGACTGCTCGCGTCGGCCGCCGAGTTCGTTGAGGAACGCCGACTGGCGGGCCAGCGCGTCGCGAATCTCCTCGATCACGCGCCGGAAGACCGGGTTCTGCGCGGCCTGCGCGACGGCGAGGTGGAAGAGCGTGTCCATGGCCACCCAGGCGGTGGTGTCGGTCTCGCGCTCCATCCGGTCGAGCAGGTGGGCGAGGTGGTCGAGGTCCTCGGGCGTGCGGCGCACGGCGGCGTAGCCCGCGACGGGGATCTCGACATGGCGCCGGACCTCTATGAGATCGCTGGCCGCGTAGTCGCCGAAGGTGGGGTCCACGACCGGCCCGGTGGAGACGACGAACGTGCCCTTGCCGGTACGGGAGACGGTCAGGCCCATCGTCTGCAGGGCCCGCAGAGCCTCCCGCAGCACGGGCCGGCTCACCTCGAGGCTCCGGCACAGTTCCGCCTCGGAGGGCAGCTTGTCCCCGACGGCGTACTCGCCACGCTCGATCGCACTGCGCAGATGACTGAGCACCGCTTCCATCGCACTGACGCGACGCGGCATCGAGCCACCTGTCTGGCTGTCTGACAGGTTCACGCAGGTGATCCTGGGGGGAATAGGAGGTGACTGTCAAGGGTTCGCGGGCAACCCACCCCGGACGGTCAGAGCACCCCGGCGGCCAAGAGCCCGAACAGCACCACTCCTGTCGCGAGTCGGTAGACCACGAAGGCATTGAAGGAGTGGCTGGTGACGAACTTCAGCAGCCAGGCGATGGAGGCGTACGCGACCACGAACGAGACGGCCGAGCCCACGACCAGTGGAGCGGTGCCCACGCCCGCGCCCAAGGCGTCCTTGAGTTCGTACAGGCCGGCGCCGGTGAGTGCCGGGATGCCGAGGAAGAAGGAGAGCCGGGTGGCCGCAACCCGGTCGAGGTCGAGCATGAGCGCGGTGGACATCGTCGCGCCGGAGCGCGAGAAGCCCGGGAAGAGCAGGGCCAGGATCTGTGAACCGCCTACCAGCATCGCATCCTTGAACGAGGTGTCATCCTCGCCCCGCTTGTGCCGGCCCGTCCGGTCCGCCGCCCACATCACCCCGCTGCCGACGATCAGCGAACCCGCGACCACCCAGAGCGAGGCGAGCGGCCCCTCGATGAGCGGTTTGGCGGCGAGGCCGACGGCGACCACCGGGATCGTCGCGCAGATCACCCACCAGGCGAACCTGTAGTCGTGGTGGTGGCGCTCCTCGCGGTCGGTGAGGCCGCGGCACCAGGCGGAGACGATCCGCGCGATGTCCTTGGAGAAGTAGACGAGCACCGCGGCGATCGCGCCGACCTGGATGAAGGCGGAGAAGCCGACGACGGCGTGGTCGTCGACGGGGATGCCCATGAGTCCTTCCGTGATCTTGAGATGGCCCGTGGAGGAAACGGGGAGGAATTCGGTCACCCCCTCGACGGCTCCGAGGACGACGGCCTGACCGACGGAGATGGCGCTCATGGGATCCAGTTCTGCTGCGGGGAGGGCGGCGGAGCCAGTCGTACTACGCGCAGGTGAGCCCGCGGACTACGCCCACAGGGCTTCAGCGATCGAAACCCCGGCAAATGCCGCGCCGAGCCCCGCGACCACGCTCGCGATCACATTGACGGCGGCGTAGAAGCGGGCCCCGTCCTCGGCCAGCCGCAGGGTCTCGTACGAGAAGGTCGAGTACGTGGTGAGCGCTCCGCACAGACCGGTGCCGAGCAGCAGCTGGAGGTGCGAGGAGGCCGCTCCCGCCGCGGCCGCACCGGTCAGTGCACCCAGGATCAGACTGCCGACGACGTTCACGGTGAAGGTGCCCCAGGGGAAGACCGTGTCGTGCCGGGACTGCACCGCCCGATCGGTGAGATAGCGCAGGGGTGCGCCGACCATTCCGCCGGCGATCACCAACAGCCAGTTCACGAGGACTTCTTACCTTCCTCACGGCCGACATACCGGATGACCTCACAGTCGTCGAGCATCACCAGCCCCTCCCCCACCAGCTCGTCGAGCTCCGGCAGAAAGGCCCGCACACGTTCCTCCGTGTCCACGATGACGACGGCCACGGGCAGGTCCTCACTCAGCGACAGCAGCCGCGAGGTGTGGATCAGTGAGGACGCGCCGAATCCCTCGACGCCCCGGAACACGCTGGCGCCCGCGAGCCCTGCCTCGCGCGCCCGGTGCACGATCTGCGAGTACAGCGGCTTGCGGTGCCAGGTGTCGTTCTCGCCGATGAAGATCGTCAGGCGCAGGGCGCTGCCGGTGAGCCTCGTCATCGCCGTCTCCATTCCAGTACCCGGCGCGTCGCCGTCACCGCGAGCCATACCGCCGCGAGCGCGCCGACGAGGGTGGCGGCGAGATATCCGAGGCCGGCCCGGGGACGGCCCGCGTCGACCAGCTTCTGGATGTCGACGACATACGTCGAGAAGGTGGTGAAGCCGCCAAGCACCCCGGTGCCGAAGAAGGGACGGACCAGCCGATGGGCCGCCCACACGTCAGTGATCACGACCATGAAGACACCGATCACGGCACACCCGGAGACGTTGACCCAGAACGTCGCCCACGGGAACGCGCCCGTCTGCGCGGGCCAGATCAGCGACGCCGCGTACCGGGCGCTCGCGCCGAGCGCGCCGCCTGCCGCGACCACCGCCACGACCCGGCCCTGCCCACGCCACACCGACGGACGCGGGGCAGGCACGCGAAATTCCCCGGGTCCGTCCACCTGCTCGGAGTGGGGAGCTGTCATGGGCGTGCCTCTCCTGGTCGCGGCAGGAGATCAGGCTAACTCCGCCCGCTGATCAGGCGCCCGCCGCCTCCTGCGCGATGCGGTCGAACTGGGCCGCCATCGCCTGCTGGAGTGCCTGGGCGGCCGACAGCGGACGGACCATGACCACGAGGTCGTCGATCCGGCCGTCCTCGTCGAAGTGCAGGAAGTCGCAGCCCTGGATCTCCCGGTCCCCGACGCGCGCCTCGAAGACGAGGGCCAGGTCGCGGCCGTCGGCGTCGGCGATCTCCCGGACGTACCGGAAGTCCTCGAAGACGCGCATGACGCCGCCCAGGATCGCGGCGGTGATCGCCTTTCCGGCGTACGGCTTGAAGACCACCGGGCTGGTGAACACGACGTCCTCGGCGAGCAGGTCGACCACTGCCGCGTGATCGCCGTCCTCGACCGCCTTGCGGAAGGGGTTCATGACACTCCTCATAGTCAATTTGTTGATTAGGTGTGTCGGAGAGTACGCTCTCCGCATGGCACTGCGCAACGCTCTGCTGGCCTCACTCCTCGACGGCGAGGCGTCCGGCTACGACCTGGCGAAGAACTTCGACGCGTCGGTGGCCAACTTCTGGATGGCGACGCCCCAGCAGCTCTACCGCGAGCTGGACCGCATGGCGTCCGAGGGTCTGGTCGAGGCCAGGGTCGTACGGCAGGAGCGCAGGCCGGACAAGCGGCTCTTCGCACTGACGGAGGCGGGCCGGCGCGCGCTGCGCGACTTCACCGCCGAGCCGCCCCGGCCCACCGCGATCCGCGACGAGCTGCTGGTCAAGCTGCAGGCCGTGGACGAGGGCGACGAGGCGGCCGTACGGGCGTCCGTCGAGGAACGCGTCGAGTGGGCCCGGGCGAAGCTGGCCCGGTACGAGCGGCTGCGGCTCCGGCTGCTGGACGGGCGCGGCGAGGAGGAGTTCCTGGCCGGGGCCGAGCGGGTGGGCCCGTATCTCACTCTGCTGGGTGGCATCGCATTCGAGTCGGGGAACGTCCGCTGGGGCGAGCGGGTGCTCACGATCCTGGAGCGGCGGGCGGCGGCGCGCGCGTCGCGGTGACGGCGGGGGTACGTACTTGCCGGTGACGACCGAGGTACATACGTAGGAACACCGACCCGGAGGTGCTGTCGTGTACTACCCCTTGACCGTCCGTGACTTCCTCGACCGCGCGGCCCATGTGTATCCGGACCGCGTCGCCGTCGTGGACGAACCGGAGCAGCCAGGACCGAGCCTGGGAGAGCTCACGTACCGGGAGCTGGCGTCGCTGGCCCGTGCGCAGGCCGCCCGGCTCGACCGTCTCGGCGTCCCCGTGGGCGGCCGGGTCGCGGTGGTCTCGCAGAACTCGGCGCGGCTGCTGACCTCGTTCTTCGGTGTCTCCGGCTGGGGGCGCGTCCTGGTGCCGGTCAACTTCCGCCTCACACAGCCGGAGATCGACTACATCGTCCGGCACTCGGGCGCCTCCGTCGTCTACGCGGACGCGTCCTGCGCGGATGTGCTCGACACGCTCGACGTCAAACACAAGTTCGTGTTCGGCGACCGTGACGACGAGGAGCTCTTCCTACACGGCACTGCGCCGCAGGAGTGGGCCGAGCCGGCCGAGGACGCCACCGCCAGTATCAACTACACCTCCGGAACGACCGCCCGGCCCAAGGGAGTCCAGCTCACACACCGCAATCTGTGGCTGAACGCGACCGTGTTCGGTCTGCACACCACGATCAGCGATCGTGACGTCTATCTGCACACCCTGCCGATGTTCCACGCCAACGGCTGGGGCATGCCGTACGGCGTGACGGGTGTCGGCGGCCGCCACATCGTGCTCCGCCAGATCGACGGGGCCGAGATCCTGCGGCGTGTCGAGCGGCACGGTGTCACCCTGATGTGTGCGGCGCCCGCCGTTTTGAACGCCGTGCTCGACGCGGCGGCCGACTTCGGCGGTGAGATTCCCGGACGCGACCGGGTCCGCATCGTCTGCGCCGGCGCGCCGCCGCCGACCCGCACCATCGAGCGCGTGATGGGCGAGCTCGGCTGGGAGTTCATCCAGATCTACGGTCTCACCGAGACCTCCCCGCTCGTCACGGTCAACCGTGGCCGCGCCGAGTGGGACGACCTGGACACCACCGAACGCGCCCGCAGGCTGGGCCGGGCGGGCGTGCCCGCGCTCGGTGTACGCGTGGACGTGGACGTGGACGGCGAGGTACTCACCGCCTCGAACCACAACCTGGACGGCTACTGGGACCAGCCCGAGGAGACGGCGAAGGCACAGGCGGGCGGCTGGTTCCACACCGGGGACGGCGGATACGTCGACGACGAGGGCTACTTGGTGATCTCCGACCGCAAGAAGGACGTCATCATCTCCGGCGGCGAGAACGTGTCGTCGATCGAGGTGGAGGACGTGATCACCTCACATCCGGCCGTGCGCGAGGTGGCGGTCATCGGGATCCCCGACGCCCGGTGGGGCGAGCTGGTCACGGCGCTCGTCGTGACGGACGGATCGGGTCTCACGGCCGAGGAGTTGATCGCCCACTGCCGTACCCGGCTCGCCGGTTTCAAGACTCCCAAGCGGGTCGACTTCGTCGAGTCGCTACCGCGTACGGCCACCGGGAAGCTGCAGAAGTTCAAGCTGCGCGAGCCGTTCTGGACGCACGGCGGGGGCGACAGTCGGCAGTAGCGGCGGTACGTGACGAAAGAGCCCGCCCACGTTCGGCGCGTGGGCGGGCTCCGGATCAGTCGGTGCCGATCAGCGTGTCACCGGCGGTTGAACAGTGACATCGCCGGAAGCGCCCGGTCGTCGTAGCCGAACAGTGCCTGGTTCTCCCAGCCGTTGCCGGAGGACGGGTCGTTCGGGTCCCAGCCGTTGCCGCTGACCGCGGTCCAGGTGGACTCCCAGTAGAAGACGCCCAGTCCGCGGCCGTTCGGGACGGCCTCCACGATGTTCATGATGTCCCGCAGCCAGGCGGTCTGCCCGGCCGTCGAGGCCGGGTATCCGGACACCAGCTCACCGGTGGTGTTGATGATGTCCTCGTGCGCGTCCTCGCTGCCCAGCCGGAACGGATAGGCCGTCTCGGCGACGTAGACCGGCTTGCCGTACCGAGTCGCCACGTCGTCGAGGGTGGTCTGGAAGTCGTAGAGCGAGCCGTGCCAGTAGCCGTAGTACGACAGCCCGATGACATCGAACTTCACGCCATTGTTGACCGCGCTGTCGAACCACCAGCGGGTGCCCGCCAAGTCACCGCCCTTGGCCAGGTGCAGCGCCACGGTCGTGGACGAGTTGACCGCCTTGACCGCGTCGTAGCCCGAGTTGAGCAGTCCGGCGAGCTGCGACCAGTTGTTGGTGGAGCCCTCGTTCCAGAGCATGCCGCCGTTGATCTCATTGCCGACCTGCACCATGTCGGCCGTGGTGCCCTGAGCCTTCAGCGCGCCCAGCACGTCGTACGTGTGGTTGTAGACGTCCGTCTTCAACTGGCTGTACGAGTGGCCGGCCCAGGCGGACGGCTTGGACTGGGCGCCGGGGTCGGCCCAGGTGTCCGAGTAGTGGAAGTCGACCAGCAGCTTCATCCCCTGCGCCTTGACCCGCTTGGCCATGGCCAGCACGCGCGCCTTGTTGTTGTAGCCGTCGGCCGGGTTCACCCACACCTTCAGGCGGGCGTAGTTGTGCCCGGCGGACTTGAGGATGGCGAGCGCGTCCCCGGTCGATCCGGAGCTGGTCCGGTAGACGCCGCCCCGGGCCTCGCTCTTGGCGAGTGACGAGACGTCAGATCCCTTGACGGCCAGTCCGGGCGTGGTGCCCGAGGTGAACGTCATGTCGTCGACGTTGATCCAGTTGCCCGCGCCCGCATCGGAGTTGATGCTGATCGTGCACTTGTTGTTCGTCACCCTGATGGGGACGACGATCCGTATCCACCCGCTGCTGGAGACCGGCAGGTCGGTGCGCTGCTCGGCGCTTCCGCAGTTCTTGAGCGCCAGGTAGGCGGACTTCTGGCCGCCGCCCGAGCGCACCCAGGCCCTGAGGGTGTAGTTCCCGTTGGTCAGCCCGGAGAGGTACTGGTAGGTCTCCACCTTGTACGCGGAGGAGGAGTAGTGCGTCAGGCGGTAACTACCGCTGCGGCCACCGGACTCCGTGAAGGAGGCGGCGGTGGAACCGTACTCCGACCAGCCGCTGGGTGTGGCGGCGCCGGAGGCGTCGGCCTCGAAGCCGGTGTTGGTGAGCGTGCTCGCCGCCTGCGCCGACTGTGCGGGCAGGGCGGTGAGGGCGAGTCCGGCCGCGAGCGGTGGCAGCAGGGCTCTGAGCGTGCGTCTGGGATGGAACATCGTCGTCCGTCGTCCCTTCGACATGTGGGGATGGGGGGTGCCCCTCCGCCCGCGGCTCGTAGGGCTCGCACGGGCGGAGGGAGTCGGCTCAGCCGTCGAGTCGTACGACCCGGACGGCCCCCGCGGGTACCGCGAGGCGGCCCGCGGCGCGGTCGCCCGTCAGCAGCTCGGTGCCGTGCGCCTCCAGCGGCACCTTGGCGTCCGACGAGGTGTGGTTGATCACGAAGAGGTAGGTGCCGGACTCGCCGGTGCGGCGCACCGCTTCGACGTCGCGCGGCAGCTCGGCGCGCGGTGCGATCCGGGCGTCGTCGGCTGCCCAGCCCAGGACGGCGTCCAGGCCGTCGGATGCCAGGCGCGTGGCGACGTACCACGCGGAGCCCTCGCCGAGCCGGTGCCGGGTGATGGCGGGACGGCCCGCGGCGAGCCCATCGGCGAACGTCCACACGGTGTCCGCACCACGCGGCACCACGAACTCGGTCCAAACGTCGCCGGTGAGTTCGGAGCCCTCGGGGCCGGCGATGCGGACCCGGTCGCCCGGGAGCAGGGGCGAGAACTCCTCGACGGTCAGGCCGAGTACGTCCCGCAGCGGTCCCGGGTACGCGCCGTCGTGCACGGCGTCGTGCTCGTCGACGATGCCGGAGAAGTACGAGACGACGAGGGTTCCGCCGTTCTCCACGTACTCCGTCAGATTCCGCCCGGCGGCTTGAGTCATCAGATACAGCGCGGGCACGACGACTAGGGGATAGGCCGACAAGTCGGCTTCCGGGTGGGCGAAGTCCACCGTGAGGTGACGGTCGTAGAGGGCTTCGTAGAAGGCGTCGGCGCGCTCGCGCGCGTCGTGGTCCTCGCTGGGGCGCCACTGGAGGTTCTGCGCCCACCAGGACTGCCAGTCCCAGAGCACGGCCGCGTCGGCGACGGTACGGGTGCCGCGAATCTCGCTCAACGAGTCGACGGACGCGCCGAGTTCGACCACCTCGCGCCACACCCGCGTGTCCGTGCCGCCGTGCGGCAGCATCGCCGAGTGGAACTTCTCCGCGCCGCGCCGGGACTGCCGCCACTGGAAGAACAGGGCGCCCTCGGAGCCGCGGGCCACATGGGCGAGGGAGTTGCGGGCCATCTGGCCGGGGGCCTTGGCCGGATTGCGGGGCTGCCAGTTGATGCCGGACGTGGAGTGTTCGAGCAGCAGCCAGGGCGCGCCGCCCGCCACGGAGCGGGTGAGGTCGGCGGCCATCGCGAGGTTCACATGCGTACGCCGGCCGTCGGTGATCAGGTAGTGGTCGTTGGTCACCAGGTCGACCTCGCTCCCCCAGGCCCAGTAGTCGATGGAGTCGCACTGGCTGAGGGCGGTCATGAAGTTCGTGGTGACCGGTACGCCGGGTGAGAGGCGGTGCAGGATGTCGCGCTCGGCCACGAAGTTCTCGCGCAGGGTGGCGTCGGCGAAGCGCTTGTAGTCCAGCGCCTGGGCCGGGTTGCCGACGGTGGGAGTCACGCGGGGCGGGTTGATCTGGTTGAAGTCCGCGTACCGCTGGCCCCAGAACGCGGTGCCCCAGGCCTCGTTGACCGCGTCGACCGTCTCGTACGTCGCCCGGAGCCAGCGGCGGAAGTGGGCTGCGCAGCTCTCGCAGTAGCAGGCCGAGACCGGAACGCCGTATTCGTTGTGCACATGCCACATCGCCAGCGCGGGATGGTCGGCGTACCGCGTGGCGAGCCGCGTAGTGATGGCGGCGGCGGCCTCGCGGTAGTCGGCATTGCTGTGACAGATGGCGCCACGCGAGCCGAACTCGTACCGCGTCCCGTCGGCGGCCACCGGCAGGGCCTCGGGTTGCGCGCGGTAGAACCAGGCCGGCGGCGCCACGGTCGGCGTGCCGAGGTCGGCTCGGATCCCGTGTGCGTGCAGGAGGTCAAGGAGCCGGTCGAGCCAGCCGAACGCGTACTCCCCAGGTGAGGGTTCGAGCAGCGCCCAGGAGAAGATTCCGACGCTCACCATGGTGACGCCCGCCTCGCGCATCAGCCTGACGTCTTCGTGCCAGACGGATTCCGGCCACTGCTCGGGGTTGTAATCCCCGCCGAAGGCGAGCCTGGTGAGGCCCTTGGGGATGGTCTCCGGCATGGATCTCTCCCGTTTGAGTCGATCATTTGGGAACGTGCACACACAGCGCGGTCGGCGCGAGGCCAACATAACCGCACAGCAACAACCATTGACAAGTGTCCTGGATGTTTCTCTACTGTGAACGCTCACAGAAGCATGGCACGGTCGCCGCAGCAGAGCGGAGGCCCAGGTCAGGGAGAAAGATCCATGCCAAACACGAAGCTCGGTCGTCTTGTGGCCACCTCGGTGGCCGTCGCGCTCGGTGCCACCGCACTCGCCGCCTGTGGCTCCTCGGACGACGACAGCAGGGCCGACTCGGGGCCGGTCTCGCTCACGTACTGGTCCTGGACGCCGGGCATGGACAAGGTCGCCGACCTGTGGAACAAGGGCCCGGGCAAGAAGGACCAGATCACGGTCACCGTGAAGAAGCAGGCGTCCGGCGACACGCTCGTCACCAAGATCCTGACCGCGCACAAGGCCAAGAAGGCCCCGGACCTGGTACAGGCCGAGTACCAGGCCCTGCCGACCCTGGTCAGCAATGACGCGCTCGCCGACATAGCCGGCGAGGCGGGCGGGGTGAAGGACAAGTTCGCCGAGGGCGTCTGGCAGCAGACGACTCTGGGCTCGGACGCGGTGTACGCGATCCCGCAGGACTCCGGGCCGATGATGTTCTACTACCGCCAGGACCTCTTCAAGAAGTACGGCCTCAAGGTCCCGGAGACCTGGGACGAGTTCGCCGAGACCGCCCGCGCGCTGAAGAAGAAGTCCCCGGACACGGACCTCACCACGTTCTCCGCCAACGACTCCGGGCTCTTCGCCGGTCTCGCTCAGCAGGCCGGCGCCAAGTGGTGGACCACCGAGGGCGACAAGTGGAAGGTGGGCATCGACGACGCGGCCTCGCAGAAGGTCGCCGACTTCTGGGGCGGCCTCGTCGAGGAGGGCGCCATCGACAACCAGCCGATGTACACGCCGGCCTGGAACAAGGCGCTCAACACCGGCAAGCAGATCGCCTGGGTGAGCGCGGTCTGGGCGCCCGGCACACTGACGACCGCCGCTCCCGACACCAAGGGCAAGTGGGCCATGGCCCCGCTGCCGCAGTGGACGGACAGCGACAACGTGACCGGCAGCTGGGGCGGCTCCTCCACCGCCGTCACCACGGACTCCCAGCACAAGGCGGCCGCCGCGAAGTTCGCCTCCTGGCTGAACACGGACCCGGAGGCGCTGACCGCGCTCGCGAAGGAGGGCGGCATCTACCCCGCGGCCACGACCGCGCAGACCAGTGACGCTTTCGCCGAGCCGCCGGCCTTCTTCTCCAACCAGCCGGACTTCTACACCAAGGCCGCCGACATCGCGAAGACCACCGCTCCCTCTGCGTGGGGCCCGAACGTGAACGTCGCGTACACCACCTTCAAGGACGCGTTCGGCAAGGCCGCCAAGAACAAGTCGGACTTCGGTGCCGCCCTGAAGACGATGCAGGACGACACGGTCGCCGACATGAAGAAGCAGGGCTTCGAGGTCGCGGAGTGACGAGCGCACGCCGGAAGGCGTACGGGGTCAAGGGGGCCCCGTACGCCTTCCTCCTCCCGGCGACGATCCTGTTCGCCCTGTTCTTCGCGCTCCCCATCGGCTACGCGATCTGGCTCAGCCTCCACAAGGTCCAGGTCAAGGGCCTGGGCCTGGGCTCGGGCGCCCGCAGCGAGGTCTGGGCGGGCCTGGAGAACTACACCGACGCCCTGACCGACTCGGAGCTGCTGCACGGCGCCCTGCGCGTGCTCGGCTACGGCGCCATCGTGATCCCGGTGATGCTCGGCCTCGCCCTGCTCTTCGCGCTGATGCTCGACACCGACCGGGTCCGCCTCGCGCCCTTCACCCGGCTCGCGATCTTCCTGCCGTACGCCATTCCCGGCGTCGTCGCGGCACTGCTGTGGGGCTTTTTGTACCTGCCGGACGTCAGCCCCTTCTACTTCGTGCTCGACAAGCTGGGCATGCCGCAGCCGGACCTGCTGGACGGCGGACCGCTGTACCTCGCGCTCTCCAACATCGCCGTCTGGGGCGGCACCGGCTTCAACATGATCGTCATCTACACCTCGCTGCGGGCGATCCCGGCCGAGGTGTACGAGGCGGCGAAGCTGGACGGTGCCACTCCCCTGCAGATCGCACTGCGGATCAAGATCCCGATGGTGGCGCCCTCGCTGGTGCTGACCTTCTTCTTCTCGATCATCGCCACCCTCCAGGTGTTCAGCGAACCGACCACCCTCAAGCCGCTCACCAACTCCGTCTCCACCACCTGGAGTCCGCTGATGAAGGTGTACCAGGACGCCTTCGGCAAGAGCGACATCCACTCGGCGGCCGCCACGGCCGTGATCATCGCCCTCGTCACGCTCGCGCTGTCCTTCGGGTTCCTGCGCACCGCGAACTCCCGTACCAGGCAGGAGGAAGCACGATGAGTTCTCTTGCCGTTCGCAAGGCCGCTCCGGCCGCGGGCACGACACCCGGCACCGCCCAGGGCCCGCCGCTGCGCCGCCGGATCGCCTTCGTGCCGACCCTCACCCTGCTGCTCGGCGCGCTCTACTGCCTGCTGCCCGTGGCCTGGGTGGCGATCGCGGCCACCAAGTCCGGCCGTGAGCTGTTCTCCACGTTCACGTTCCTGCCGGGCACCGGCTTCGCGGAGAACCTCAAGGACCTCAACGCCTACCGCGACGGCGTCTACTGGAAGTGGATGGGCAACTCGGCCCTCTACGCGGGCCTCGGCGCCCTCCTGTCGACGGCTGTCTCGGCGCTCAGCGGCTACGCTCTGGCGATCTACCGCTTCCGCGGCCGCGAGACGGTGTTCAACGTCCTGCTGGCGGGCGTGCTCATGCCGCCGGTGATCCTGGCGATCCCGCAGTACCTGCTTCTGGCGAAGGCCGACCTGACGGATTCGTACGCGTCGGTGCTGCTGCCCCTGGTGCTCTCGCCGTACGGCGTGTATCTCGCGCGGATCTACGCCACGGCGGCCGTTCCCGGTGATGTCGTCGAGGCGGGGCGGATGGACGGGGCGAGTGAGTGGCGGATCTTCACGCGGATCGCGCTGCCGATGATGATCCCCGGTCTGGTGACCGTCTTCCTGTTCCAGTTCGTGGCGGTGTGGAACAACTTCCTGCTGCCGTACATCATGCTCAGCGACGACGAGAAGTTCCCGATCACACTCGGTCTGTTCACGCTCCTCGAGCAGGGCGCCAACGCCCCCGCCCTGTACACGCTCGTGATCACCGGCGCCCTGCTGGCGGTCATCCCGCTCATCGCGCTGTTCCTGGTCATCCAGCGGTTCTGGAGTCTCGATCTGCTGTCCGGAGCCGTAAAGTCATGACTATGAACCACTCGGGTGGCCGGCGCAGGCCGCCGACGATCCACGACGTCGCGCGCGAGGCGGGCGTGTCGCGGGGCACGGTCTCGCGCGTGCTCAACGGCGGGCACTACGTGAGCCCTTCGGCGCAGGAGGCGGTCAACGCCGCCATCCGCAAGACGGGTTACGTGGTGAACCGGCACGCCCGCTCACTGATCACCGGGCGCTCGGACTCGATCGGTTTTCTCCTCACCGAACCGCAGGAGCGGCTCTTCGAGGACCCCAACTTCAACGTCCTGCTGCGGGGTTGCACCCAGGCGCTGGCCGCGCACGACATTCCGCTGCTGCTGATGCTGGCGGGCACGGAGGACGAACGGCGCCGCATCGCGCGGTACATCACCGCGGGCCACGTCGACGGAGTGCTGCTGGTCTCCAGTCACTCCGGCGACCCGGTCGCCGAACAGCTGCGGAAGGCGGGGGTGCCGCTGGTCGCGTGCGGCAAGCCCATCGGCCTGGGGTCCAAGGTGAGTTACGTGGCGGCGGACGACCGGGACGGCGCACGGGACATGGTGCGTCATCTGCTGTCGCTCGGCCGCCGTCGCATCGGCGTGGTGACCGGTCCGCTGGACACACCGGGCGGTGTCGAACGGCTCGCGGGCTACAGGGAGGTGCTCACCGAGGCGGGCATCGAGGTCGACGAACGGCTCATCGTCTCCGGCGACTACAGCCGCTCCAGCGGTGAGGCGGGCGCCGAGCGGCTCCTCGACCGGGCGCCCGACATGGACGCCGTCTTCGTCGCCTCCGACCTGATGGCCCAGGGCGTGCTGACCGTGCTCCAGCGGTCCGGACGCAGAGTCCCCGAGG
The DNA here is from genome assembly GCF_005768555.2 of Streptomyces sporangiiformans. Classification (GTDB taxonomy): domain Bacteria; phylum Actinomycetota; class Actinomycetes; order Streptomycetales; family Streptomycetaceae; genus Streptomyces; species Streptomyces sporangiiformans. The sequence continues at coordinate 102,708 of NZ_VCHX02000083.1, read as the reverse complement.
ACGTCGCGGTCGGCGGATTCGACGACTCCCCCGCCGCCACAGCCGCGAGCCCCGAGCTGACCACGATCCGTCAGCCCTGGGACCGCATCAGTGCGGAGATGGTGCGCGTACTCCTCGCCCAGATCAGCGGCGAGGACCCGGCGGCGGTGATACTGCCGACGGAGCTGGTGAAGCGCCGGTCGACATGAGACAAAGGGGCACGGGGCTTCATGGGGTGCATGGGGTCATGGGGTACATGGGGTCAAGGGGTTCATGGGCTTCACTGTTCGCCGAGCAGTAATCGCACGCCGTCCACCGACAGCGTCAGCGTCTCCGGCGAACCGGGGTCGATGGTGAGCGAGAGGCCGGCATCGGGCCAGTGGGCCGGGAGCAGACCCAGGGGGACGAGGCGATAGCACTCGACGTCCGGCAGCACCTCGGCCATGCGCGCCTCCGAGGTGAAGACCTGCACGGTGCGGCCCGTCAGCGGAAGGTCCAGTGTCAGCGCGCCCTCCGCGTCCGTGGCGTCGGCGTCCGTTGCGTCCGCGTCCGTGGTGTCGTCGGCGGGAGCGGCGGGCAACAGCACCTGACTCCCCGCCAGCAGAGCCCGCGCGTCGCTGTCCTGGCCGTTGTGCGCCAGGACGCCCAGGGCGCGCAGGATGACGGTGGACGTGTCTTCGTCGGGAGGGTTGATGGTCATGGCGGTGCGTTTTCTTCCGTACCCCACGGGCGAGAGATTCCGTCTGTTGGGGATGTCATTCGCCTACCCTTCGATCGCACGCTCATGCGAGGCCCGCGCGCACGACCGGCAACGGGACCGGTAAACTAGGCCCCCGCGAAGGGGAGTAGCTCTGCGAACCGGTCGTCGACACACTGGAACCCACGGGTTCCCGGTGGCCGGGCCCGATAACACACGGGTGGGCGAGACCTTCGGCCAGGCATGATGCGTCGCACGGCGTGCGACGCACCCGTCATGCCGGGCCGATCGGTTCTCCCGTCGCCCCAGCTGAGGGCGTTTCGCGAAGATCCGGAGGCCCGGCCCGTACAGAAAGCCACCCGGATGTCTCTCGACCCCCTGGCGGTCATCACCGCCTTCGGGCTGATCTTCCTCGCCGAACTGCCCGACAAGACGATGTTCGCATCGCTGGCCATGGGTACCCGTATGCGGCCGTTGTACGTGTGGTTCGGCACGTCAGCCGCGTTCGCCGTGCACGTCGCGATCGCCGTCGGTGCCGGCAGCCTCATCGGCCTGCTCCCCGACTGGAGCGTCAAAACCGTCTCGGCCGTGCTCTTCGCGTTCGGCGCTTTCATGCTGTTGCGCGGTGTCGGGGACGACGCGGAGGAGAACGCGGGCGGCGGGGCCGTCACCGGGTTCTGGCCCGTCTTCACGACGGCTTTCACGGCCGTGTTCATCAGCGAGTGGGGCGACCTCACGCAGATCACCACCGCCAATCTCGCGGCCACGAACGGCGCCGCGTCCGTGGCCATCGGCTCCGCGGCCGCCCTCATGTCGGTCTCCACGCTCGCCCTGCTGGCGGGCCGATTGATCGCCAAGCGGATCCCTCTCAAGACCGTCCAGCGGGCCGGCGGACTGTGCATGCTCGGACTCGCCGTCTGGTCAACCGTCGAGATCTTCACCGGCTGAGCTGTCACCTCCGGAGCAACCGGTCAGGATTCGAGAAGCCGACTCCCGCCGACCGGTCATAGCGTGAGATCACCGGCGAGAACCGCCGGTGATCTCACGACCATCGAGGAGACCGGCATGTCCGAAGGCATCGAAACGATCACTTATCCCGTCAAGGACCTCGCCCGGGCCAAGGCGCTGTTCGGCGCCCTTCTGGGAGTGGAGCCGTACGCGGACGAGTCGTACTACGTCGGCTTCCGGCCCGGCGGACCGGAAGTGGGCCTCGACCCCAACGGTCATGCCAAGGGTTTGACGGGACCGATCCCCTACTGGCGCGTCACCGACATCAGAACGAGCCTGGCGGGACTCCTCGACGCGGGCGCGGAGCTACTGAAGGATGTCCACGACGTCGGCGGCGGCAAACTGATCGCCTCCGTGAAGGACGCGGACGGCAATCTCGTGGGCCTCGTCCAGGCACCCTGAGACCTCGAAAGCCTCCTCAGTCTCTTACATGCACCTGCACTAGTTGCACGGTAAAGGATTGCCCTTTTTCTGTTACCGTGCACCTATGGCAGCAGAGCAGCTCGGCGCCCGGCTCGAGGACCGGTGGCGGGACATCCTGGCGGTGCACGCACGCACGATGTGCGAGATCGACCGCGAACTGCATCCGCACGGCCTGGGCGCCAGCGACTTCGAGGTCCTCGACATCCTCGCGTCGAGCACGCCGGCCGGCTCGGCCGAGCAGTGCCGCGTCCAGAACGTCGCCGAACGCGTCCATCTGAGCCAGAGCGCGCTGTCCCGCCTCATCGGCCGCCTCGAGAAGGACGGCCTGGTCGAGCGCACCGCCTGCCAGGAAGACCGCCGTGGGGTGTGGGTCGCGCTCACTCAGAAGGGCCGCGACCTGCACAGCGAGGTACGCCCACTGCAGCGCGCCGTACTGGCGCGCATGCTGAACGGCGAGTGAGTCACGACCTTCTGCGCGCCCAATGCGCGGCCAGGCCCCCCCCCACAGGCCGGGCCCGGGCCTGCCGTGCCCAGCCTGTGTCAGAGTGCGTCGGCCTCAGCCGCGCGGACGCGCCAGAAGGGTCCGTACGCCCTCGGAGTTGAGCGTCAGGCCGTGCGGGGAACTGGCGTCGATGGTCAGCGACAGGTCCCCGGTGGGCCACTGCGAGGCGAGCGCCCCCAAGGGCACCAGCCGGTAGCGGGAGACGTACGGCAGCAGTTCGGCCATCCGCAGCTCCGACGTGAACACCGGCACCAGCGGCGTCTCGCCGTCCTGCTCCAGGACGGGCAGTGCCACCGTCGTGGGATCGGCCGCCGTGTCGTCATCCGTGTCGTCGGGCACCGGAACCAGCACTTCACTGCCGGCCAGTGCGTCCAGGGCCGCGTCGTCCTCGGTGTTCTCGACCAGCACACTCAGTGCGCGCTCGACCTCCGACGTGGCGCTTTCATTCGAAGGAAACTCCATGGCACATCCCGACGTAGTGGCGTTTTTCAGGCCACCCGGGACACGTTCGGCCCGGGCGCTTTGCTCGCGTACCCACCCCGGGCGATGGCATTCCTGCCCCACGCATCACGGAACGCTCACGGAATGAGGGGATGTCGTGAGAGGGCAGCCCGAGCCGGTCACAACTCACCCGCCGCGCCGGAGGCTCCGCCATGTCGGGGCGCTCACCTCGCGGGTGAAGGACGTGGGGAAGGGGCCTCTTCCATCCGGATGCCGTCGGAGTCGCTCCCCCCGCAGGCCGGCAAGACGCACCAGGAGCGGGCCGGCGCAGCGCGAGGGCACCCCGGATGGTGAAAACGGACCAGTAGTGGGTGACCGGCGCCCACACGTCGGCCCGTCGGCCGTGCGTAGCGTGTGCGCATGCCGATGCAACCCTGGTTTCCGGACGCCAAGCTGGGCGTCTTCATCCACTACGGCATCTACGCCGTGGCCGGCGCGGCCGAGTCCTGGTCCTTCTACACGGGCGAGATGACGCACGAGCAGTACATGAAACAGCTCGACGGCTTCACCGCGTCGCGCTACGACCCGGACGCCTGGGCCGAGTTGTTCGCCCGCGTCGGCGCGAAGTACGCGGTGCTCACCAGCCGTCACCACGACGGCGTCGCCCTGTGGGACACCGACCACCGCAATCTCGACGTGCTCCGGAACACCCCGGCCTCCCGCGACCTCGTCGCCGGATTCGTCGACGCGTTGCGCGCGAGGGGCCTCAAGGTCGGCCTCTACTACTCGCACTCCGACTGGAACCACCCCGACTACGCGAGCGAGAGGCACCCCGGGCCGCACATCGTGCCGCCCAACGGCTACTCGCACGCCGAGCCCGGCAAGGAGGACCCGCAGGCCTGGGCGCGCTATCTCGCGTACCGCGACGGCCAGGTCCGCGAGCTCGTCGAGCGCTTCCACCCCGACGTGCTCTGGTTCGACGGCGAGTGGGAGCGCACCGAGGAGCAGTGGCGGATGCGCGATCTCGCCGACCTGATCCACAAGGGCAGTCCGGACACCATCCTGAACGGCCGCATGCTCAGCTACGGCGACTACGCCACGCCGGAGCAGGGCGCCCCGCTCCAGGCCCCGGAAGGCCCGTGGGAACTGTGTCTCACCATCAACGACTCGTGGAGCTTCCGGCCGCAGGACCGCGACTTCAAGTCGGTGCGCCAGCTGGTGCGGTACTTCACCGAGACGATCGGCATGGGCGGCAATCTGCTGCTCGGCGCCGGCCCCCGGGAGGACGGCACGATCCCCGAGGAGCAGATCGAACGCCTGGAAGGCCTCGGCGCCTGGATCGCGCGGCACTCCGACGCGGTGTACGGAACGGTCGCCGGACTGCCCCCCGGGCACCACTATGGTCCCAGCACCTTGTCCGCCGACCGGCGCACGCTGTACCTGGTGTGCTTCGACGCGCCGCGTGAGTCCGTCTCGGTGCGCGGGCTGCGCAACAGCGTCCGACGGGCCACGGTCCTGGGCACGGGTACCGAACTGGGCCACCACGTCACCGGCGGCCTGGACGCGGTACCGGGTGTGACTTGGATCGATGCACCCGAAGCGGCCGACCTCGACGACGAGGCCACCGTGCTGGCCATCGAGCTCGACGGGGAGCTGGACCTGTACCGCGGGGCGGGACGGAACTGAGAAACGGGACCGCCCCGGCCGGCGGTGTGCCGACCGGGGCGGAAAGACGAACGCTCAGGCGAGCGAAGCGAGCGCCTGGTTGAAGGTCGCCGACGGACGCATGGCGGCTGCGGCCTTGGCGGTGTCCGGCCGGTAGTAGCCGCCGATGTCGGTCGGCGAGCCCTGGACCGCGAGCAGCTCGTCGACGATGGTCTGCTCCTGCGCGGTCAGCGTCTCCGCCAGCGCGGCGAACGCCTTGCCGAGCTCCGCGTCGTCGGTCTGCCGCGCCAGCTCCTGCGCCCAGTAGAGCGCCAGGTAGAAGTGGCTGCCGCGGTTGTCGATGCCACCGAGGCGACGGCTCGGCGACTTGTCGTTCTCCAGGAACGTCGCGGTCGCGCGGTCGAGGGTGTCGGCGAGGACCTGGGCGTGCGCGTTGCCGGTGGTCTGCGCGAGGTGCTCGAAGCTGGACGCCAGCGCGAGGAACTCGCCCAGGCTGTCCCAGCGCAGGTAGTTCTCCTTGACCAGCTGCTGGACGTGCTTCGGCGCGGAGCCGCCGGCGCCCGTCTCGAACAGGCCGCCGCCGTTCATCAGCGGGACGACCGACAGCATCTTGGCGCTGGTGCCCAGTTCCAGAATCGGGAACAGGTCGGTCAGGTAGTCACGCAGCACGTTGCCGGTGACCGAGATGGTGTTCTCGCCGCGGCGGATGCGCTCCACGGAGAGCTTGGTCGCCTCGACCGGGGACAGGATCTTGATGTCCAGGCCCTCGGTGTCGTGCTCCGGCAGGTACTGCTGGACCTTCTCGATGAGGACGGCGTCGTGCGCCCGGGTCTCGTCGAGCCAGAACACGGCCGGGTCGCCGGTCGCGCGGGCGCGGGTGACGGCCAGCTTGACCCAGTCCTTGATCGGGGCGTCCTTGGTCTGGCAGGCGCGGAAGATGTCGCCGGCCGAGACGGTCTGCTCCAGGACGGCGTTGCCTGCCTGGTCGACGAGGCGGACCGTGCCCGTGGCGGGGATCTCGAAGGTCTTGTCGTGGCTGCCGTACTCCTCGGCCTTCTGCGCCATCAGACCGACGTTCGGGACCGAGCCCATCGTCGACGGGTCGAAGGCTCCGTTGGCCCGGCAGTCGTCGATGACGACCTGGTAGACGCCCGAGTAGCTGCTGTCGGGCAGGACGGCGAGGGTGTCGGCCTCCTCGCCGTCCGGCCCCCACATGTGGCCGGAGGTGCGGATCATGGCCGGCATGGAGGCGTCGACGATGACGTCGGACGGGACGTGCAGGTTGGAGATGCCGCGGTCGGAGTCGACCATCGCCAGCTCCGGGCCCTCGGCCAGCTCGGCGTCGAAGGAGGCCTTGATCTCGGCGCCCTGGGGCAGCGACTCCAGGCCCTTGTAGATGCCGCCGAGACCGTCGTTGGGGGTCAGCCCGGCCGCCGCCAGCGTGGCGCCGTACTGCGCGAACGTCTTCGGGAAGAAGGCGCGCACCACATGACCGAAGATGATCGGGTCGGAGACCTTCATCATCGTGGCCTTCAGGTGCACGGAGAACAGCACGCCATCGGCCTTGGCCTGGGCGATCTGCGCGGTCAGGAACTCACGCAGCGCGGCGACCCGCATCACGGACGCGTCCACGACCTCGCCCGCCAGGACGGGCACGGACTCGCGCAGGACGGTGGTGGAGCCGTCGTCGCCCTTCAGCTCGATGCGCAGCGCGCCGGCCTCGGAGATCACCACGGACTTCTCCGTGGAGCGGAAGTCGTCCACGCCCATGGTGGCCACGTTGGTCTTCGACTCGGCGGTCCAGGCGCCCATGCGGTGCGGGTGGGCCTTGGCGTAGTTCTTCACCGAGGCGGGGGCGCGGCGGTCGGAGTTGCCCTCGCGCAGGACCGGGTTGACGGCGCTGCCCTTGACCTTGTCGTAGCGGGCGCGGATGTCGCGCTCCTCGTCGGTCTTCGGGTCGTCCGGGTAGTTCGGCAGCGCGTAGCCCTGCTCCTGCAGCTCGGCGACCGCGGCCTTCAGCTGCGGGATCGAGGCCGAGATATTGGGCAGCTTGATGATGTTCGCCTCGGGCGTCTTGGCCAGCTCGCCCAGCTCGGCCAGGTGGTCGTCGATGCGCTGGCCCTCCTCGAGGTACTCGGGGAAACCGGCGATGATCCGCCCCGCCAGGGAGATGTCCCGCGTCTCCACGGAGACCCCGGCCGTCGAGGCGTACGCCTGGATCACCGGCAGGAACGAATGCGTCGCCAGGGCCGGGGCCTCGTCAGTGTGCGTATAGATGATGGTCGAGTCAGTCACCGGGTGCTCCGCTCCACGTCTGCAACATTGCTCGACATCAAGATATCTCCTGATCGCCCCTCCCCGGACAGGGGTCCGCACAACGAGCATCTGCCCGGGGGCGCGACGGGCTCACTCAGGTCATGGGGTCGAACCACGTGGGCGCGTCGGAGAGTGCCTGCTTGATCCGGGACAGGGCGAACTCGTTCAGCTCCGGCAGTGCGTCGACGCTGAACCAGCCGACCTCCACCGACTCGTCGTCGTTGACGCGTGCCTCGCCGCTGACGGCCCGGCAGCGGAAGGTGATGTCCATGTACTGGCAGGTGTCGCCGTTCTCGTAGGTGACCGGGTTCAGGGCCTGCACCAGCACGACCCGCTCGGCGACGCAAGTCACCGCCGTCTCCTCGAAGACCTCGCGCACCGCGCAGACCGCCGGCTGCTCGCCCGGGTCCGGGATTCCGCCGATCACCGACCACTTGAGGGTGTCGGAGCGGCGGCCCAGCAGCACCCTGTCCTCGTCGTCCAGGACGATGGCGGTGACTCCGGGGAGCCAGAGCAGTTGCTGGCCGGCGGTGGCCCGGATCGTACGGATGAAGTCAGGAGTAGCCATGGGGCGACCCTAACGGCCCGGCTCCGTCGCCCCGATTGATTCCGGGCGCGTGCGACCGACGTAGGAGTGGCGTCCGACTCGCGTACGGCTATGCGTCACCGGCGCGTCGGCCGCGCACCCCGGCGATCACCGCCCAGCCGAGCCCGCCGGCGGCGACCAGCAGGAGCGCCATCTCGGGGAGCACGCCGAGACGCGTGGCCGGGGTCTCGGAGGAACGCAGCGGGACCTCCTGGACCAGTGAGTCCGCCACGAACATGCCGGTCTTCTGCGTGATCTTCCCGTCGGGCATGATCACGGCGCTGACGCCGCTGGTCACCGGGACGGTGACGGTCCGGCTGTGCTCCACGGCGCGGACCCGGGACATGGCGAGCTGCTGGTAGGTCATCTCGCTGCGGTCGAAGGTGGCGTTGTTGCTCGGTACGGAGATGATCTGTGCGCCGTCGGTGACCGTGTCGCGCACGGCCCAGTCGAAGGCCGCCTCGTAACAGGTCGCGAGCCCGACCTTTGTGCCCGCCATGGTGAACACGCCCGGCTTGGTTCCACGGCTGAAGTCCTGGCGCACCATGGACGTCCAGTCCTTGTTGATGGCACCGACCAGCCAACGCAGTGGGAGGAATTCGCCGAACGGCTGGACCTGACGCTTGTCGTAGGTGTCGACGGGGCCCTTGTCCGGGTCCCAGAGGATCTGCTCGTTGTAGAGCTTGCCGTCCTTCGCGACGACCCCGCCGACCGAGACGGGCGCACCGATCGCCTTGGCGGCCGTGTCGATCACGGCGCGAGCGTCGGGGTTGGCGAACGGGTCGATGTCGGAGGAGTTCTCCGGCCACAGCACGAAGTCCGGCTGGGGGACGTCACCAGCCTTGATCTTCGCGGCCAGGCGCTCGGTCTCCCGGGCGTGGAAGTCGAGAACGGCGCGCCGCTGGGAGTTGAAGTCGAGTCCCAGGCGCGGCACGTTGCCCTGGATGACGGCGACGGTCGCGGTCCCGTCCTCCGCCTTGTCACTGACCAGGGGCCGCGAGGCGAAGGCGCCGAGCACAGGGACGACGACGCTGAGCAGCGCCACCACGGCGGCGGAACGTCGTACGGCACGAGTGCGCCGCATTTCGACGACCTGACGGACGATCTCGTACAGCCCGAAGCCGCACAGGACGACCGCGAACCCGAGCACAGGAGTGCCGCCCACCGCGGCGAGCGGCAGGAAGACGCCGTCCGCCTGACCGAAGGCGATCTTGCCCCAGGGGAAGCCCCCGAACGGCACGCGCGCGCGTACCGCCTCGCCGGCGGTCCACAGAGCCGCTGCCCACAAGGGCCAGGCCGGCAGCTTCGACACCGCCGCGACACCCGCGCCGACGAGTGCGACGAACACCGCCTCGATGACGACCAGGGCCAGCCACGGCCCCGGCCCGACCTCCACACCGGTCCACACCAGCAGGGGCAGCAGATAGCCGAGGCCGAAGACGTAGCCGAGGCCGAAGCCCGCCTTCCACGTGCGGCCGCGCAGGCACCAGCCGAGGACCGCGAAGGCCGGCAGGGCGAGCCACCACAGGATGCGCGGCGGGAAACTGACGTAGAGCAGCACTCCGGAGAGTGCCGCGACGGCGGCCGGAAGGAACCGTCGCACCAGCCGTACCCCGCGCGATGCGGGCCGGGCCTGCGGTTCGAGCTGTTCCGACTCGTCTACGGATGTTGCTGTGGCGGTCACTCAGGGAGTGTACGGCGGATGACCTGACCGCCGACAGCGCGGTCCGTCCGCCGCCGGTCAGGCACCTCACCTGCGCGCCGCATCGTTTCTGCGCAACTCGTCCACAAATCGGCGCACCACCCGTTACGGTGTGCCGAAGCCCCTCACGTACGGCCGTATCCGGCCAATCGTTCGGGGTCCGTCATGGGTCGGGGGGCGACGGGGTGGGATCCACGGGGATGGCGTCGACGACCGGTCCGGTGTCGCCGTACGACAAACATCACGACAGACGCACGGTGTCGGACACGACCGGCGTGATCGTGCTCGGCGCCTGCGCGGCCTGGTCCTTGATCACCGCGTCGGCGCACGGCGGCCGGCCCGAAGGAGTGCTGCTCGCGGTGCTCGCCGTGGCCGCCGGTTACGCCTCGGGGCGGATCTGCGGATCCCTCCTGCCGGTCGCCGCCCCCTGCGCGGGCGCACTCGCCGGGCTCGGCCTCGCTGTCACCGCCCCGCACACCACACCGGGGCCGCAGGTCACTTCGCCCCTCGGGCATGCCGGTGCCATCGCGGCCCTGCTGGCCCTGGCCACGGGAGCCGCGTGCTGTGCGGCCTGGGCGGCCCGCACTCCGAAGCTGCGTCTCGCGCTGCGTCTCCTGGCCACCGGGATCGCGGTGACCGCCACCGTGCTGGGCTCGACGGCGGGCTTCGTCGCCTGTGCGGGGGTGCTCCTGTGCTCGCTCGCCGCGGACCGGATGCGGCGCCGCGCCCTGGGGCTCGCGGGTCTTGCCCTTGCCACGGCCCTCGTGACCGGTGGGACCTGGGCGATCGCCGAGAACGTACTGCCCGACGGCCTGACCTCCTCCCTGGAGGGAGAGCTCACCGCGCAGCGAGTGCAGCTGTGGCGCGACGCTCTCGACATGGCCGGCCAGGAGCCGGGGCTCGGTGTCGGCCCCGGCCGGTTCCCGGAGCTGAGCTCGACGATCACGCAGGCGTCGTCACCCGATGGCAGGCCCCACTCCGCGCCGTTCCAGCAGGCGGCCGAGCAGGGGCTCGTCGGCGTGGTGCTGCTCGCCGCCGTGTTCTGCTGGGTCCTGTACGCGCTGTGGCGTGCCCCGCGCCCCACCCCGGTCGCGCTCACCGCGGGCGCCGCCCTGACGGCGCTGGCGGCGATCGCGGCGGTCGGCAACGCGCTGAGCTTCCCCATGGTGACGGCCGGCGCGGGCCTGCTCGCGGGCCTCGCCACCGCCAGTCCGTTGCATGAGGAGGCGCCGGGAAACGAGGTGGACCAAGGCAGGCGCACCCGAAGTGGTCAACTGGGGCCGTGACGGCCGGTGTCAGACAGCGGGGCCCGGAGTGGTGGCCCGCAGCCGGGCGCGGATGACGCGTACAGCCGCCTCGGCGTTGTCCACCGTGACCGTGAACGTATGGCCGTCGCCGAGGCGGAGCACCAGGCCCTCGCCGCGCCGGACGATCACGGCGGTCCCTTTCTCGGGCCGCCAGCGGTAACCCCATCCGCCCCACTGACGCGGAGTGACACGGGGAGCGAAATCGGCATCGGCGATCTGTGAGAACGGGATGCGGCGGCGCGGCAGGCCGATGTGGCCGCACCGGACTTCGAGGCAGTCCTTGTCGACCTTCACGGCGACATGCACGAACGCCAGCGTGCCGAACAGGACGAGGAGTCCCGCGGCGATGCAGCCGACCACGGACATGACGAGCGGGGCGATGCCCGACGTCCAGGCCGAGTCGATGGCCAGTTCGATGCCCAGCGCCATGCACGCGGCGCCGCCCAGCGCGAGCAGCCACTGCACGCGGTTGGTCGCCCGGCCGTGCCATACCTCGGGATACGGGGCGTCGGCAGCGCCCTTTTCACCGTGGGGGTGGTCCCTCATGCCTTTGAGGGTACTCAGGTTCCTCAGCGCGGGCACCGGGTTGCAGCTTGTTACTGCTCCGGGTGGACGCAGATGTCCGGTCCGGCACCAAGGGGTGTCCTCCGGATCAGCCCCCGCTGCGGCGGGTCCGCGCCTTCAGTGCGCGGGGCTGACCGTTTCAGCGCGCGGGGCTGACCGCCCGCAGCAGCCTGCCCTCCGCGTATGTCAGCGCGGCCGTGGGCAGCGGCCCCTCGCTTCCGCTGAGCAGCACCGTGAGCGTGCCTTCGGCAGGCGCCTCGGGGGCGGCCTCCTCGCCGATCCGGCGCAGGGCCTGCGCGGCCACCGCGCCGGCGGAGCCATGCATGACGAGCGGGTCGGCGCCGGGGCGCTGCACCGCCTCGCGGATGCGCTCGGCGACCAGTTCGTAATGGGTGCAGCCCAGGACGACGACTCTTACCTCGTCGGGGGTGATCGCGGCGGCCGCCGCGATCGCGGCGTCGATCGCCGCCTCGTCCGCCTGTTCCACGGCGTCGGCGAGTCCCGGGCACGGCACCTCGGTGACCGCCACGCCGTCGGCGAACTCACGGATGAGGTTGCGCTGATAGGGGCTGCCGGTGGTGGCGGGCGTCGCCCAGATCGCGACGGGTCCGCCGCTCGCGACGGCCGGCTTGATCGCCGGGACCGTGCCGATGACCGGCAGGCCGGGTTCGAGGCGGGCTCGCAGGGCGGGCAGGGCGTGCACGGACGCCGTGTTGCAGCCGACGATCAGGGCGTCGGGCCGGTGCGCGGCGGCGGCCTCGGCGACGGCCAGGGCCCGCTCCGTGAGGTCTTCCACCGTGCGCGGACCCCAGGGCATGCCGTCGGGGTCCGAGGAGAGCACGAGATCCGCGTCGGGACGCAGACGGCGTACCGCGGCGGCAGCGGGAAGCAGACCGATTCCGGAGTCCATGAGCGCGATCTTCACCCGGTCACCATAGACGATCCGCCTCAACGGGCCATGGCGGTGCGGCAGACTGCGGCGGATGGACACCCTTGTGTGGAGCGCTTCGGGATCGCTCGCCGCGTGGCTGTGGCTGCTGCTGGGGCAGGGTTTCTTCTGGCGTACGGATCTGCGGCTGCCACCGCGCCGGGAACCGGAGGAGTGGCCGTCCGTCTGCGTGGTCGTACCGGCCCGGGACGAGGCCGCCGTGCTGCCGCACAGCCTTCCGTCGCTCCTCGCGCAGGACTACCCAGGGCGGGCCGAGGTGTTCCTGATCGACGACGGGAGTTCGGACGGCACCGGCAGGCTCGCCCAGGAGCTGGCCCAGCGGCATGGCGGGCTGCCACTCACCGTGGACTCGCCCGGGGAACCGCCCGCGGGCTGGACGGGCAAACTCTGGGCCGTACGGCACGGAATCGGTCTGGCACGCGCGCGTGCACCCGAGTATCTGCTCCTGACGGACGCGGACATCGCCCATGGGCCGGACAGCGTGCGGGAGTTGGTCTGCGCGGCCCGCACCGGAGGCTTCGATCTCGTCTCGCAGATGGCCAGGCTGCGGGTGGAGAGCGTGTGGGAGCGGTTGGTGGTGCCCGCTTTCGTGTACTTCTTCGCGCAGCTGTATCCGTTCCGCTGGATCTCGGTGAAGGGGGCCCGGACGGCCGCCGCGGCGGGTGGCTGCGTCCTGTTGCGCGCGGACGCCGCCGAGAAGGCCCGGATCCCGGACGCCGTCCGACAGGCCGTCATCGACGACGTGGCGCTCGCGAAAGCGGTCAAGGGCTCCGGGGGACACATCTGGCTAGGGCTCGCGGAACGGGTCGACAGTGTGCGCCCCTACCCGCGGCTGCACGACCTGTGGCGCATGGTGTCGCGCAGCGCGTACGCCCAACTGCGGCACAGCCCTCTGCTGCTGGCCGGTACGGTCGCCGGGCTGGCGCTGGTGTACCTGGTGCCGCCCGTGGCGCTCTTCGTGGGGCTCGCCTCGGGGGATGCGGGCGCGGCGATGGCGGGCGGGCTCGCCTGGCTGCTGATGACGGCCACGTACTTGCCGATGCTCCGCTACTACCGGCAGCCGCTCGGGCTCGCTCCGCTGCTCCCGGTCACGGCGTTTCTGTACCTCCTCATGACGGTGGATTCCGCGGTGCAGCACTACCGGGGGCGCGGCGCCGCCTGGAAGGGGCGTACGTACGCCCGCCCCGACGCGGCGCCGGAACAGCGGTAGCAGTCAGGAGGAGGTCACTTGCGGCCCGGCGTCCAGTTCATGCCCCACCCATAGGCGTAGTCGACGGTGCGCTGCGGGCTCACGCCGCGCTCGGGGACCAGGTAGCGCGCTTCGCGCTGGACGACGAGGTCGCTTCCGGTGTTGGTGATGAGGGCGAGCGCGCACACCGTCGAGGGCACGGTGCACTCGTCGAGCGAGAAGTCGACGGGCGCGCCGTGCAGCGGCTGAAGGGTCACCGTGGCGTGCAGATCGGCGAAGGAGCGGGCGCCCTCGTAGATCGTCACGAAGATGAGGATGCGGCGGAAGGCCTGTTGGTGGTCGAGGCTGATGGTGAGGTTCTCGCCACTCGCGACCGCGCCGGTGCGGTCGTCGCCGTCGAGATGGATGTACGGGGGCTGGTGCAGCGCCCCGTATGCGTTGCCGAGCGCCTGGACGACACCTTTGCTGCCGTCGGAGAGTTCGTACAGGGCGCACAGGTCGAGGTCGAGGTCCGCGTGCATGGCGACGGCCCGGCCCAGCTTGCTGCCCCACCCCGAGAACTGCTTGCGCACCTGCCAGTTGAGGTTCACGCGCAGGGCGCCCGAGGTGCCGCCCTGCTTGGTGAGCGAGACCGACGGGGCTTCCTTGGTGAGTGTGACCTTGGTCAGGCGTACCGGTGCCGTGGGCTGGGCCGGCGGTGCGGGCGGCGGAGTCACCGGCGGCGCCACCGTGACCGGCGGGGCCACGGGCGCGGGCGGCGGTGGCGCCATGGGCTGCGCGGGCCGGGTCGTTGACGGTGCGGGCGGGGCCGTGGAGGGCGTCGACGGGGCCGCGGAAGGCGCGGGCTGCGCCGCCTGCTGCGGCTCGTCCACCGTGATCCCGAAGTCCGTGGCCAGCCCTTCCAGACCGCTGCTGTAGCCCTGCCCGACGGCACGGAACTTCCAGGCACCCTGCCGGCGGTAGAACTCCCCGAGCACGAAGGCGGTCTCGACGGTCGCGCCCTCGCTGTCGAAGCGCGCGACCTCCGTGCCCTGTTGTGCGTCGAGGACCCGGATGTACAGGCCGGGCACCTGCCCGAACGTGCCGCCGTCCGAGGAGGCGGCGAGCACCACCGTCTCGATCGCGGGCTCCACGCGCGCGAGGTCGACGAGCAGCGTGTCGCTCACCTGGCCGCCGGCGTTCCGCTTGCCCTCGTGCCGCACCGCGCCGGAGGAATGGACCGGCTGGTTGTAGAAGACGAAGTCGTTGTCGGAACGGACCTTTCCGGAGGCCAGCAACAGGGCCGAGGCATCCGCGTCGGGGACCCCGTGGCCGGAACGCCACCCCAACTCGACACGAAGTCCGGTCGTGGGCACCGGAACATTCGATCCTTTAGGCATTGACATGTCCGCCCCCATCAGGTGTCACCGCGCCGTCCGACGACCGCGCCTCAGTGCGTTGAGTCGTTGTTCGCCAACTTATTCCCCCGACGGGCGAAGGCCCATGACCTCAATAACGAGTTCACTACGCTAATCCCCGGTAACCCGCCCGGAACTCGGCTTTTACGTGATCTGAACGTGGCACGCTGCCCCTTTTTGCCAGGTTCACCCACATTGAGGACCCCCCGTCACGGCCGACACGGAAAACAACCCTCTTATCGGTCTCCCCAACCAGCACATCGTGGGCTTAACTTATGTGCCATGACCTCCCCCCGCTCCACCTACGGTGGCGGTTACTACTCCGCCTCCTTCCCGGACACCCCGATCTACGACTCGCTCGTCGCAGAGCGGGGTACCCCGCAGATCGCGCCGATCCGGGTCCCCTCGGCGTACGACTCGGGCAGCCATCTGCCCGCGCTACCGGCAGCGCTGCCCGCCCTGCCGGCCGCTCCCTCGCCGCAGACTCCGTCGTACGGCTACCCGCAGGCCCAGCAACCGCAGCCACTGCAGCAGGCCGCCGCGCCGTACATCCCCCAACAGACCAACGGACCGCGGGGCTACCCAGGCACCCAGACCCAGCAGCCGCAGCGCCCCGTAGCGGGCGGCACGGGCTACGAGGCGATGCGCCCGGCGGCGCCGCGTCCCGCCCCGGCCCCGTACCAGGAGCCGTACAACGGTCAGCAGTACCGCGGGTACTGAGGTTCCCGGCGGGTACTGAGGTCTCTCGGGTACTGGCGTCGCTCGGCGGGGGTTGTCGGTGCCGGTCTCGGCGGGGTTGTCGGTATCGGCTGGCAGGATGACCCCATGTCGACGCCGGTACTGCACTCCGTCCACGTCTATCCGCTCAAGGCGGCCCGGGGCCACGCCCCGCGCGAGGCCGTCGTGGAGCCGTGGGGCCTGGCGGGCGACCGGCGCTGGGTACTGATCGACGAGACGGGCAAGATCGTCACCCAACGCACGCATGCGCGCATGGCGTTGGCCTCCGCCGACCCGCTGCCCGGCGGCGGGGTGCGGCTGTCCGGCCCCGGCCGTGAACCGCTGACCGTCCCGGTGCCCGATCCGATCGGCACGACGACGGTTCACATCTGGCGGGACAAGGTGGATGGGGTTGCCGCCGACGCCGCGGCGCACGCCTGGTTCAGCGACTACCTCGGCGTCGAAGTGCGCCTTGTGCATCTAGACGACCCGGCCACACGCCGGCCCATCGATCCGGAGTACGCGCGCCCGGGCGAGACCGTCAGCTTCGCCGACGGCTACCCCCTGCTGCTCACCACGCTCGGCTCCCTCGACGCCCTCAACTCGCTGATCATGCGGGGTGACCGGCCCGACGAGGGCCCGCTTCCCATGAACCGCTTCCGGCCGAACCTGGTCGTCTCCGGCACGGAGCCCTGGGCGGAGGACGACTGGTCACGGATCGCCGTCGGCGAGGCCACCTTCCGGGTCGCCAAGGGATGCGGGCGCTGCGTCGTGACCACCACCGATCAGGACACGGCCGAGCGCGGCGGAGAGCCCCTGCGCACCCTCGGCCGCCACCGCCGCGTCGGCGGCAAACTGCTGTTCGGGCAGAACCTGGTGCCCGAGTCCCTCGGCACAGTGCGTCTGGGAGATCCGGTCAGAATCCTCGACTAGGGGGTGACCCAAACAACACCCCTTGGATCCTCGCGGAGGGAACCACGGCACCGCTCAGGGCCGTTGAACATGATGAGAAATGCATGAAAGGCCGGTAGGAGAGGTGATTTCGCTCTCTCTTGCCCGGCCCCGTGCGTGGACGGCTCCGATCTGGGCTATCACGGACGCGGAAGGGGGGTGCGGGACATTGCGGGCAATCAGGGGACTCTGGCGCTGGCGTCACAATGCGCTGCGCCGCACGACCGATCTCGTCGAGGCATGGATGGCGCTGGCGGCGCTGCTGCTCATCCTGGTCGCCGCGCCCCTCGTCGGCACCCTGATCGGCTCAGTTGCCCAGGATGCCCTGCAGGAGTCCGTACGGGAGCAGAGGCAGAGCCGCCATCTGGTGGAGGCGACCGTCGTCAAGAAGGCGGACAGCACCCCCTTGGACACCGATCCCGAGACGTCCTCGGCGCGCGACTCCCGCAGCCGGGTACTCGCCAACTGGACGGGCCCGGACGGCACCGCCCACCACGGCACGGTCATGGCCGCCCTCAAGTCCCCGCACGCCGGTGACCAGTTCACGGTGTGGACCGACGACCACGGCCGAATAATGGGCCGCCCCCTGGACACCGCCACCGCGACGACGCACGCCGTCCTGGCCGGATTCGGCGCGGCCGCCCTCTGTGCGGGACTCGTGGAGGGCGGCCGGCGACTGCTCGTCTGGCGCATGGTGCGCCGCCGGTACGCCCGTTGGGACCAGGAATGGTCGCAGGCGGGCCCGGACTGGGGCAGGACCGGTACAGGCAGCTGACAGCTGTCGCTACGGTCAACTCCCCCTCCCCGCGCACGCTACGGTGGACCGGCCGAACTGTTCGGCACGTCGTGAGAGGCTGTCCTGGATCCCCGTCTGCGCATCCGACGGGTATCGATGTCAGCCTCTCAGGACCCGCGTACGACGAGGTGGGGGCACAACAGCGCCATGGCACAGGGCACGGTCCAGGTGACGCACACCGGCACGTCACGGTGGCGACGCCGCACGGGTGAGTACGCATCGCTCGCCGCCGCCCTGGAGGCCGCGGGAGACGGGGACGTGCTCACCGTCGCTCCCGGTACCTACCGGGAGAACCTCGTCGTCCAGCGGACAGTGACCCTGCGCGGCCCTGAGGGCTCCCCCGGTTCCGTACGCATCGCGCCCGTTGACGGAGTGCCTCTCACGGTGCGCGCCTCCGCCCTGGTCCAGGACCTGCTCGTGGAGGGCCAGGACGCGGCCGCGCCGGCGGTGCTCGTCGAGGAGGGCGCGCCGGAGCTCATGGACATCCGGATCGTCACGCGCTCCGCGGCCGGGCTCGAGGTGCGCGGGGGCGCGCGCCCGACCGTACGACGGTGCACGGTGGACAATCCGGCGGGCGTCGGCATCGCCGTACTGGACGGCGGGGGCGGGGTGTTCGAGGAGTGCGAGGTCGTCGCGGCCGGGCAGTCGGGCATCTCCGTGCGCGGTGGCGCCCACCCGCGCCTGGAGCGCTGCCGGGTGCACCATGCCTCGGGCGCGGGCCTGTCGGCGACGGGCGAGCACTCGGCGTTCGAGGCCGTCGGCTGCGAGGTGTACGAGGTCAGAGGCAGTGGCGTACAGGTCACCGGGCGGGCGACGGCCCATCTCACCGACTGCGATGTGCACCGTACGACCGCGGACGGCGTCACGCTCGACACGGACGCCGTGCTGACGCTCGCCGACTGCCGGATCCACGACATCCCGGAGAACGCGGTCGACCTGCGCTCCCGCTCGGTCCTCACGATGACCCGCTCCACGGTGCGGCAGTTCGGGCGCAACGGCCTGTCGGTCTGGGATCCCGGCACCCGCGTGGACGCCAACCAGTGCGAGATCCACGACAGTACGGGCGACTACCCCGCGGTCTGGGTGAGCGACGGCGCGACCGCTCTGCTCGACTCGTGCCGGGTGCACGACGTGCCGGATGCCCTCTTCGTGCTCGACCGCGGCTCGCGCGCCGACGTCGTCGACAGCGACCTGTGGCAGGTGCGCAACACGGCGGTGTCGGTGAGCGACGGCGCCACGGCGCAGCTCGACGACTGCCGGATCCGGGACGCCGCGACGGGTGCCTGGTTCCGCGACCACGGCAGCGGCGGCACCCTGTCGGGCTGCACCGTGGACGGCACACAGACGGGTGTGATCGTGACCAAGGGCGCCGACCCCACCGTCGAGCGATGCACGGTCACCTCGCCCGCGGAGGCCGGTTTCTATGTCTCGGCCGGCGGGCGCGGCAGCTTCCACGGCTGCCGGGTCACGGGCAGCGGCGGCTACGGCTTCCACGTGATCGACGGCTGCCGTACGACGCTCAAGAAGTGCCGCACGGAGCGATGCGCGCGTGGAGGGTACGAGTTCGCGGACGCGGGTGGAGAACAGGCGTCCGGCAGTGGACCCGTCGTCGAGGACTGCACGAGCGACGAGAGTGCCGGCGTGCGGCCTCCGGCGCAGGAGCCCGCCGTGCAGACGGCCGGCCAGTCCCCCGGTCTGCTCGGCGCCATCCCCGGCCAGCGCACCACCGAGCAGGAACCGCTCGTCGCCGCCCATGAACCCTCGCCGCCCGCGCGCACGTCGAAGGCGGTGCTCGGTGAACTCGACGCGCTGGTGGGCCTGGACAGCGTCAAGCGCGAGGTACGCGCCCTCACCGACATGATCGAGGTCGGCCGCCGTCGCAAGGAGGCCGGCCTCAAGGCCGCCTCCGTCCGGCGCCATCTGGTCTTCACGGGCTCCCCCGGCACCGGCAAGACGACGGTCGCCCGGCTGTACGGCGAGATCCTGGCCTCGCTCGGTGTCCTGGAGAAGGGCCATCTCGTCGAGGTCTCCCGGGTCGACCTCGTCGGTGAGCACATCGGTTCCACGGCCATCCGCACGCAGGAGGCCTTCGACAAGGCACGCGGCGGCGTGCTGTTCATCGACGAGGCCTACGCGCTCTCGCCGGAGGACTCGGGACGCGACTTCGGTCGCGAGGCCATCGACACGCTGGTGAAGCTGATGGAGGACCACCGGGAGGCGGTGGTCGTGATCGTCGCGGGGTACACGGCCGAGATGGAGCGCTTCCTGAGGGTCAACCCGGGTGTGGCCTCCCGCTTCTCGCGGACCATCACCTTCAGCGACTACGTTCCCGAGGAACTGCTGCGGATCGTGGAGCAGCAGGCCGAGGAGCACGAGTACCACCTGGCGCCGGGCGCCGGCGAGGCGCTGCTCAAGTACTTCACCGCGATCCCGAAGGGGCCCGCGTTCGGCAACGGCCGCACCGCGCGGCAGACGTTCGAGGCGATGGTGGAGAAGCATGCGGGGCGGGTCGCCCAGCTCGCCGAGCCGAGCACGGACGACCTCACCCTGCTCTACGCCGAGGACCTGCCCGAGCTGCCCTGAGGTTCGCCGTCCGCGCCCGGACCGGGCTGGAGCACGCCGCCATCGGGCATGGCGACGCTGTCTGGCGCGGCGACGCTGTCGCTGTCGGGCGCGGCGACGGGCTCAGGTGCGGCAGACTCTGGGGGCCCTCCTTCCGGGCGCGGTCCCGGTACGTCCGGCCGGAGCCGCGCGAGCAGTCGTCGCCGCTCTTCCGCGAACGCCGGGTCCGCCTGGTAGCCGGAGTGCCCGAGGATCGGCTCGGGCAGCGGGTGCCGCGCGGTGCGACCGTATGACAGAGGATCCTTGAGGGCCTCGCGGTCCACCGGGGGGCCGCAGTCGCCGGGCAGCCGGACGGGCCCGCCGATGGGGTCGGTGGCCCGGTGGAGGTTGCGCCAGCAGTCGACCTCGCGGCGCAGGCTGCTCAGCGCGGCCGACCCGAAGTGAGCCGGGAACCAGCGCCCGTAGAGCCGCTCCAGGGGCGAACCGTAGGTCAGCAGGGCGACCCGCTTCCGGACCGACGGCGTGAGCTGCCAGACCGCGGCCGCCGCGAGGACGCTGCCCTGGGAGTGCCCGGAGATCACGAGCCGCCCGCCCGTGGTGCCCGTCCACGTCGCCATGCGCCAGGTCAGGTCGGGCACGGCGCGCTCGGCGTAGCAGGGGGGCGCGAAGGGGTGCGCCGCGCGCGGCCAGAACGTACCGACGTCCCACAGGATGCCGATCGTGCGGCGGGCCGACGGATCGCGATAGGCGCGGCGGCCCCAGGTGACGAGCAATATGAAGCCGACGCCGATCAGCCAGGAGCCGAGGGCCTGCGCGGTCTCGGCCGCGCCCTCCACGAAGGCGTACGTGCCTTGTGCGGCATCGCCGGGCACCTCGTCGGTCGTCATCGCGCCCACGAGGGCGACGGCACCCAGCAGGAGTGTGACGGTCGAGATGATGCCGATGATGCGGGGCGCCCGGTCGGTGAGGGCGGCCATCGCGCGTGTCCTCGCGATGCGCTGGGTGCGCTCGGCGTCCTGCGGCTCCGACGGGTAGTCGAGGCCCACCTTGTCCGTCTCGGCGCGGCGCAGCTGCCCCGTGCGCCTGGCCAGCCAGCCGAAGAGCGCCAGGAGGACGACGATGAGGGGTGGGATGACGGACGCCTGCCAGGTCAGGAACACCGGCGGGCCGTCGATCGGTTTCTCGGTGCCGTCGAGCCAGTCGGCGACGCGCTGGGCCACCCCGCCGGACATCACGCCGCCCAGGGCGCAGGCCAGCATCGCGACGGCGGGTCCGGCGAGGCCCCGCATCGCGGTGCGGGTGTCGGGGTGGGTGCGATACAGGAGGTGGGCCACCACGCCCAGGGCGATCACGAGCAGGCCTTGGACGAGGGCGATGCCGCCGAAGGTCCCGCCGCCCGGCAGCCGGTGGCCCGACTGCCAGTCCGGGCGCGACCAGCCGGCGTACAGGAGGGTGAGCGCGAGCAGGGCGAGTGAGCCGAGGGGCAGCCAGCGCACCAAGGTCGCGTCGAGCTGCCGGTCGAGGTGTCTCTCGCTGCGGCCC
Source organism: Streptomyces sporangiiformans (assembly GCF_005768555.2). Lineage (GTDB taxonomy): Bacteria > Actinomycetota > Actinomycetes > Streptomycetales > Streptomycetaceae > Streptomyces > Streptomyces sporangiiformans. Next base: position 81,415 of record NZ_VCHX02000083.1, on the reverse strand, counting down.
CTGTGGCAGACGACCCAGATCACCACGACCGCCCCCGCGACGAGCGTTGCGGTCAGCAGCAGGCCCAGCGTTTCCAGGGCTGCCGGCCCGCCGTCCTCGCGGTCGTGGCGGGCTGCGGAGACACCGACCCCGGCGGCGACCGTCAGCAGCCCGGCGGCGGTGTGGGCGGCGCGCAGCCTGGCCACCAGCCTGCGCCCGTACCAGAAGCCGGGGCGGCCAAGGGCCGGGCGGCCGTTGTCGTCGGAGTCGTCGCGGGGGGCGCCCCCTTCGGACATCGGCCGCTGGGACTCGTACGCGCTCCAGGTGCGGTGGGAGAGGTACCACAGGAGGCCGGTGAGGGCGGCGGGTGCCAGGGAGGCGAGGGCGAGGCGGCGGCCGGGCTGACTCCACCAGCCGTCGTCGGATCCGGTGGGTGAGAGGAAGCCCAGCCAGGAGTTTTCCGCGGCGCACTCGGGCGTACCCGCGCACTGCCAGGCGACCAGGTCGAGGGCCACCTCGCAGGCGGCTGCCACCAGCAGCACCGTGAGCGTGAGGCTCACGAGGCGGACGAGCAGGCCATGGAGGCGTACCGTCCGCGTCCGGCTGTCGGGCACCGTGGGCCGCATCCAGTGGGCGAGGTTGACGACCATGAACGGCAGGAGCAGCAGCCACAGAGCGCGGGCTCCGTTTCCGGAGGTGAGGTTGCACCACACATACGCCTCGGGCACCGGTCTGCCGCGGTAGTCGTCGGGGCGTGCTTCCGCGTCGGCGTCGTCGACGCGGCGGTAGACGGCTGCCGTCTCGTCTCCGGTGATCCGCACGATGCGCGGATCGTTCAGCATTCCCTGGGGCGTGGTGCCACCGACGCCGTGAACCAGGAGTTCCAGTGCGGTGTAGGGCGCCGCGGGCGGCTGCTCGGGGCTGATCGCCTCCCCCGTCGAGGCAGGTTCCTTTGAACGCTCCACTGTCTTCGATTCCCCCGTGATGCGATGTGATGCCACGTGGCATGTGTCATGCGCAGGTACAAGGATGTCGGTTTCAGGGGCTGTGCGCACGTCTCGTCACGGAATCTCCCCGATCCGTGTGACGGTCAGGGCCGCTGTTGCCCGCGTGGCGTGTGCACGTCGGTACAGGGAGTGGCGCGACCTGCGGTCACCCATGCGAGGATGAGACCTCCTTGGGGTCGAAGGCGGGAGAATGTGCTCGTCGGAGGGGGTACGAGGGCGTGTCGGACAGAACGAGGCGAAAGGACCGGAGCGGGCGTGAGTGAGAATCAGAATCTTCTCGCGGAGCAGCGCCGCGCCCTGATCCTCGACGAGGTCCGGCGGCGCGGCGGCGTCCGGGTCAACGAGCTCACCAGGAAGCTCGGCGTCTCCGACATGACGGTCCGCCGTGACCTGGACGCGCTCGCCCGGCAGGGCGCGGTGGAGAAGGTGCACGGCGGCGCGGTCCCGGTGGTCGAGGCGAGCACCCACGAGCCCGGCTTCGAGGCCAAGTCGGGTCTGGAGCTGAGCGCCAAGGAGGACATCGCGCGGGCCGCCGCGGAGCTGGTCACGCCGGGCTCGGCGATCGCCCTGTCGGGCGGCACGACGACGTACGCGCTCGCCCATCAGCTCCTGGACGTGCCGGACCTGACCGTGGTGACCAACTCGGTGCGCGTGGCCGACGTCTTCCACGCGGCACAGCGGAACTCGGGGCAGCGGCAGGGCGCGGCCACGGTCGTGCTGACGGGGGGCGTGCGCACTCCGTCGGACTCCCTGGTGGGTCCGGTCGCGGACCGGGCGATCGGGGCGCTCCACTTCGACCTGCTGTTCCTGGGGGTGCACGGCATCTCCGTCGAGGCGGGTCTGTCGACGCCGAACCTGGCGGAGGCCGAGACCAACCGGCGGCTCGTACAGTCCGCGCGGCGCGTGGTCGTGGTCGCCGACCACACCAAGTGGGGAACGGTGGGCCTGAGCTCGTTCGCCGCACTGGAGCAGGTCGACACCCTGGTCACGGACGCCGGACTGCCCGCCGAGGCGCGCACGGACATCTCCGAACACCTGCGGAGTCTGGTGGTGGCGGGCGAACCCGTGGACGATACAGACATCTGATGGTCCGCCAGCTATCGTGACCTCGCCCGCGCACCACCGCTCCACCTCGGGTTCGCTGTGCTGTCCGGATCCCTTTTCCCGCGAGGGGGTTTTCGTCCATGGCTCGCCGACTGCGTCCGGCAGGAATCGACTTCGTCGAGACCGCTCCGTTGCGTCTGGTGTTCGCGAGAGGGGTGACCGCGCCGCCGGAGGCCGTCTTCCGGGCGCTGGCCGAGGACGTGGCGGGCTGGCCGGAGTGGTTTTCGGCGGTGACGCTGGCCCGGCCGACCGAGGGCGGCGCCGGGCGGCAGATCCACCTCAAGGGCGGGACACGCTTTGAGGAGACGGTGATCGCGTCCCAGCCCGCCGAGGTGTACGCCTATCGCGTCGACGCGACGAACGCGCCCGGGGTGCGAGCCCTCGTCGAGGAGTGGCGGCTGACGCCGGACGGCACGGGCACCCGGGTACAGTGGACCTGGGCCGGCGACGGGACCGCGGCATTCCGGTTCGCCGTGACGCTGGGGCGGCCGGGGCTGGGGCGCGCGTTCCGCGCCGCGGTCACGAAGCTTGACCGGCGTCTGGCGTCCACGCACGCCTGAGGGGTGATCGCCCGCCGGCACCCGCCGCACCGCACGGCTCCCTCGACGGGACCGCGGTGCGGCATCCGACCTCGCCGGCTCCGCTCAGTCCGGCCAGACCCCTGTAGCGAGCAGTGACTCGATCGCCGTCGTGTACGGCGCGATGTCCAGCCCCTGTCCGCCCAGCCACTCGTCCGAGTAGTACTTGTCCAGGTAACGGTCCCCGGGATCGCACAGCAGGGTGACGACGCTTCCCGTACGGCCCGCGGCCACCATCTCGGCGACGATCTTCAGCGCGCTCCACAACCCCGTGCCGGTCGAGCCGCCCGCCTTGCGCCCGAGGCCGTGTTCCAGCGCCCGTACGGCGGCCACGCTCGCCGCGTCCGGCACCTTCATCATCCGGTCGATGGCGCCGGGCACGAAGCTCGGTTCCATGCGCGGCCGTCCGATGCCTTCGATACGGGAACAACCGTCCGCGGTGACGTCGGCGTTGCCCGTCGTCCAGCCCTCGAAGAAGCAGGAGTTCTCCGGATCGGCCACGCAGATGCGGGTGTTGTACTGCATGTAGTGCACATAGCGCGCGATGGTCGCCGAGGTGCCGCCGGTGCCGGCCGCGGTGACGATCCAGGCGGGCTCGGGGTAACGCTCCAGCCTCAGCTGGTGATAAATCGACTCGGCGATATTGTTGTTGCCGCGCCAGTCCGTGGCCCGCTCTGCGTAGGTGAACTGGTCCATGTAGTGTCCGCCGGTCTCCACCGCGAGGGCGGCCGCCTCCTCGTACATCTTCCGCGGGTCGTCCACGAAGTGGCACCGGCCGCCATGGAACTCGATCAGTCGGCACTTCTCGGCACTCGTCGTACGCGGCATCACCGCGATGAAGGGCACGCCGATCAGTTTGGAGAAGTACGCCTCGGAGACGGCCGTGGAGCCGCTGGACGCCTCGATGACGGGGCGGTCGGGCCGGATCCAGCCATTGCACAGGCCGTACAGGAACAGCGAGCGGGCGAGGCGGTGTTTGAGGCTGCCGGTGGGGTGAGTCGACTCGTCCTTCAGGTAGAGGTCAATGCCCCACAGCTCAGGCAGCGGGAAGCGCAGCAGGTGTGTGTCCGCGGAGCGGTTGGCGTCGGCCTGGACCTTGCGTACGGCTTCTTTGAGCCAGAGCCGGTACTCCGCGTCGCTGCGGTCCACGTCGGCTGTGGCCATCGGCTCGTGGGTGCGGACCTGCTGTGGGGTGCTCACGGCCGGGCTCCTTAAGGTCGTGCCGCCGCAAGGTTCATGCGGTCGGACGCCTCGATCATAGACACCCTCCGCACACTCCTCACCTGCATAAACACGACTTTGAGCATCTCAAAGGAACCACTGGGGAACAGGGGTACGGACGGGTGGGGGCGCATCCACCGAAGTGCGCCGGACCATGGGAGCGACGCCGTCATGCGCACTGGTGCTCGACGCGTTGGGCGTGCAGACTGCACCGCAGGGGACGGCGATCCCGAGCGGGGATGCACACTGGATCAGGACCGGAGCACAGCCGTAGCGCACAAGGGGGCGGGGCATCATGGCGGAGCCGGAGTTCACGGCCACGGGCGTGCGCATCGGAAAGAGGCTGCGCTCACTCACCCAGGCCGGACAGGTCCGGATCAGCGACGGCAGGCTGGAGTTGCTCACCAGTTACGGCCGCGAGATCGACAGCGCTCCGGTGCAGGCAGTCCGCGCGTCCAAGCCCTGGTTCGCCCATGACGACCGCGCGTTGGCGGACGTCAACGGCACGCGCTACACGCTCACCCTCGGCGATCACGACCCCGCTCCGGGGGAGCCGGGGCCGCCCGCCGCACGCCGGTTCATCGAGGCGGTCCGCAAGGCCGCCGGGCGCGGCCGCTGAGAGTGTCACGAGTTGCAGGACCACCTCCCCTGAGTCACGCTGATCTCACGTCACTCTGGGTTTACCGGCGATTACGCTGCGAATCAGTCGCCGGGCACCAACAGCGGACGGCCGTGATACGCGGGCAGCCCGCTGGATCCGTACTCCGTCTTCTTCCGGACCTCAATTCGGGGAGTCGCAGCCGTGATCAGTCAGCCAAGCAGGCACTGCACGGTGGAGCTCCAAGCCCTGCCGTCGCGGATCGGCCAGGTCCGCAGAATCGTCTCGGCGCAATTGCGCTACTGGCATCTCGACCCCTTGATAGACCGGGCCGCGCTCGGTGTGACCGAGCTGTTGACCAACGTCCACCGGCACGCCGAGCCCGACAAGATGTGCACCGTGGAGATGGAGCTGCTGCTCGACCGGCTCACGGTCTCGGTGCACGACCACGACCCCCGCCTTCCCGAGGTACGGGATGCCGGCCCGTCCGCCACCAACGGCCGCGGCCTCGCGATGGTCGCGGCGGTGAGCGAGAGCTGGGGTGTGCGTCCGGACGGTGAGTCCGGCAAGGTCGTGTGGTTCTCGCTTCCGGCGTCCGCCTCGGCGTTGGCTCTGCCCTTCTGCCCGCCCTACGGAGCGGCGGTGGAGACCGCGTCTGCCGCGTCTGCCGCGCCTCGCGGCTTCGCGGAGGTGGAGCACGCCGCCGACGGTGTCGGATCAGGACACGCTCCCGCCCGGTCGGCCGTTGCCGGCTGACCGGGCGGTGACCCGCACTCACTCGGTCACTCGGTGGCGATGGCGCGCAGCACGTCGAGGCGCGCCGCCCGCCGAGCCGGGCGCAGTCCGGCGAGGGCTCCGGCCGCGAGGCCCACGAGCGCCACCACCGCGAGCTGCGTGGGCGGCAGCGCGAAGGCGAAGGCACTGTCACTGGCGCCGTCGGACGCCTCGACGAGCACCCAGCCGAGGAACCCGCCGAGAACGAGTCCGCCCACCGTGCCGAACGCGGCGACCAGGACCGACTCCCAGCGGACCATGGCGCGCAGCTGCGCCCGGGTCTGACCGACGGCCCTCAACAGGCCGAGTTCGCGGGTGCGTTCGTGGATGGCGAGCGTCAGCGTGTTGGCGATGCCGAGCAGCGCGATCAGCACAGCCAGCGCGAGCAGCGCGTAGACCAGGGTGAGCATCATGTCGATGCCGCCGGCCGAGGACTGCGCGTACTCGTCGCGGGTCTGCACCTCGGGGTTGCCGTATGCCGCCGCGACCTTCTCGACCGCCGCCTTGCCGTCTGCCGCGCTCACGCCGTCCTTGAAGGAGACGGCGATGAGGGTGTCGGAGTCCTGCGTGCGGTGCGGGGCCCAGGCGTCGCGGGTGATGACGTAGTCGCCGGCGAGTTCGGACCGGCCGTAGACCGCGCGGATCGTGAAGGTCTTCTTCTCGCCGTCGGTGAAGGCGAGTTGGGTCGTGTCGCCGGTCTTGAGGTGCTGCCCCCCGGCCTCCTTCTCGGTGATGGCGATGCCGTCCGTGCCGAGGTCCCGCATCGAACCGCGGACCGTGCCGAGGTCGAAGGTCCTCTGGAGCGCGACCGGGTCCGTGACCGTCAAGGCGCGCCCCTTGCCGTCGACTTCGGCGACGCCGCGGCCCAGGCCGACCGCCGTGTCCACCTCGGGCCGCTCCGCGATGGCGCCGGCGAGCCTGGGGCTCAGTCCACTGCCACCCGCACCGAACGACGGAGTGCTCACGGCGACGTCGCCCGCGAAGGACCGCGACACCGTCTGGTCCATGGTGGCCTTCAGCGAGGCGCCGAACACCGTGAACAGCGAGACGACGGCGACGCCGATCATCAGGGCGCTCGCGGTCGCGGCGGTGCGCTTCGGGCTGCGCAGGGCGTTGCGCCGGGCGAGCCCGCCGGTGACTCCGCGCAGCCGGTCGAGGGGGCTGCCGAGGACACGTACGGCCGTGGCGGACGCGACCGGGCCGAGGACCACGAAGGCCGCGAGCGTCAGGACGGCGCCGGAACCCGCGAGCCACAGGGAGGGACTCACGAGCACCCCGGTCAGTGTGACGGCGACGGCCAGCGCGCCGAGTCCGCCGCCCACGACGGCACGGGGGCGGGACGCGCCGGACTGGTCGACCGCCGTCTCCCGCAGCGCGGCGAGCGGCGCGGTGCGTCCCGCCCTGACGGCGGGCAGCAGCGCGGAGCCGAGGCAGACCACGATGCCGACCGCCAGCGGCAGCAGCATCGACCAGCCGCTGATCACCAAGTCCCCCTCGGGGAACGGGAATCCGATGGCCGGGAACAGAGCCTGCAGCCCCGCCGCGACGCCGATGCCGCCCGCGAGGCCCGCCGTCGAGGCGAGCACGGCGACGACGCTCGCCTCGACGAGGGTCGAGACGGTGACCTGGCGGCGGGAGGCACCGAGGGCGCGCAACAGGGCGTTCTCCCGGGTGCGCTGGGCGACGACGATCGCGAAGGTGTTGTGGATGGAGAAGGTCGCCACCAGCAGGGCGATGCCGGAGAAGACCAGAAGGAATGTGGTGAAGAGGGTCAGGAACTGGCTGGAGATCATGTCCGTGTTCTCTTCGGCCGACTCCTGACCGGTGATCGCCTCGATTCCCTGGGGCAGTACGGGGGTCAGGGCGTCCACGAGCTCCTGCTGGCTGGTGCCGGGGCCGGCCCGCACCTGGATGCTCGCGGCCTCGCCCGGCTTCGCGGTCAGATACTTCTCGGCATCCGCCTGCGTCATACCGGTGAAGGTCACCTGCGCCATGCCGTCCTCGCCGCCGAACGTCGCGAGGCCGACGATCGTCACCTCGACCGGGTCGGGTGTCCGCAGCGTCGTCGTGTCGCCGATCTTCAGGTCGCCCTTCTCGGCAGCTCCCCGGTTGACGACGACCTCTCCGGACTTCGACGGGGCACGGCCCTCGGCGAGTCGGTACGCGTTGAGCTTCGGGTCGTCGATCCAGTTGCCCGCGAGCGTGGGCGGGCCCGCGCCGCCGATGGGGTCGCCGTCGGCGCCGATGAGCTGACCCGCGCCCTGGATGTCGGGCACGGCGGCCGCGACACCGGGTGTGTCCTCGATCTTCTTCACCAGGCCCGTGTCGACGGGCTGCCGCACGCCCTGGCTCTCCCCCGGCGTGGTGATGGTGTTGGCGCTGCGGACGACGGCGTCGGTGCCGCTCGTCGCGTTGCCGAACATCGTGTCGAATCCGGCGCGCAGCGTGTCACCCATGACGAGGGTGCCGGCCAGGAAGGCGACACCGAGCAGCACCGCCAGGAACGTACCGGCGAAGCGCCGCTTGTGGGAGCGCAGGGACGACACGCTGATGCGCACGGACGCGTTCATGCCGGTGCCCCCTTGCTGTCGAAGGCCTTCATGCGGTCCAGGACCTTGTCGGCCGTCGGGGATTCCATACGGTCCACCAGGCGCCCGTCGGCGAGGAAGACGACCTCGTCCGCGTGCGCGGCGGCGACGGGGTCGTGCGTGACCATGACGACCGTGCGGTCCATCCGCCGTACTGCCCGGCCGAGGAGGTTCAGGACCTCCTCGCCGGAGCGTGAGTCGAGGTTGCCGGTCGGCTCGTCGGCGAAGACGACGTCCGGCCGGCCCGCGAACGCCCGTGCCACGGCGACGCGTTGCTGCTGTCCGCCGGAGAGTTCGGCGGGTCGGTGATGGAGTCGGTCCCGTAGGCCGACGACATCGATGAGGGCGTCGGTCCACTCGCCGGCCGAGCGCCCGTTCCTGCCGCCCGCGAGATCCAGGGGCAGCGTGATGTTCTCCGCGACGGTCAGCGTCGGCACCAGGTTGAAGGCCTGGAAGACGAAGCCGATGCGGTCACGGCGCAGCAGCGTGAGGCGGCGGTCGTCCAGTTTGCCCAGCTCGGTGTCGCCGATGAAGGCCGAGCCGGAGGTGAGCGTGTCCAGGCCCGCCGCGCAGTGCATCAGGGTGGACTTGCCCGAGCCCGAGGGCCCCATGATCGCGGTGAAGCGGCCGGCCGGAAAGGTGACGTCCACTCCGTCCAGGGCCCGTACGGCGGTGTCGCCGCGGCCGTACACCTTCACCGCGTCGGCGACACGCGCCGCGCTCTTGGTGGCGGTCGCGGTGTTCATGCCCCACCGCCCTTGCCCGTGAGCCCGTACTGCCCGAACTGCTCCTCCAGGACGGAGAGCCGACGCCAGTACTCGTCCTCGTCGATCTCGCCGGAGGCGAAGCGGCGGCCGAGCATCGCGATCGGCGAGTCGCCGGCGGGGCGCGCCTGGTCCATGCCGCGCCAGAAGCCGCGGGGGCCACGGCGGCCGCGCCAGACGGTACGGCGCAGGACGGTCACGACGCCGATCACGACGGCCGCCCAGATCAGCGGGAAGAACAGGATCCACGGGCCGGGCCCGCCGTCCCAGTGCGCCAGGGTCTGCATCTGAAGTCATCTCCTCGATGGCTGTTTCGGTGACGCTTCGAGGTTCGCGCCGGGAGGGGGTCCGGGTCGTCGTACGGCCAGCGGCAGTGGGCGTACCCCCTGGGGAGTAGGAACGCGGTCTTCAGCTGCTCCCCCGGGCTTCAGCCGCTTCCTCGGGCTTCAGCCGCGCTCTCGAACTTCAGCCGCGCTCTCGAACTTCAGCCGCTCTCCCTCGATTTTTGTACCTACTAGTATGTACAGTGACTTCATGAGCACCCCGGAGCGATTGATCGAGTCCACTCGCGAGCTGCTGTGGGAGCGCGGCTATGTGGGCACCAGCCCCAAGGCCATCCAGCAGCACGCGGAGGCCGGACAGGGCAGCATGTACCACCACTTCAAGGGCAAGCCGGATCTGGCGCTGACAGCGATCCGGCGGACCGCCGAGGAGATGCGCGCTACCGCCGAGGGAGTACTCGGCGGCCCCGGATCCCCGTACGAGCGCATCGAGGCCTATCTGCGGCGCGAGCGTGACGTGCTGCGCGGCTGTCCGATAGGGCGGCTGACGATGGACCCGGACATCATCGCGAACGACGAGCTGCGCGCGCCCGTCGACGAGACGCTGGACTGGCTGCGTGAGCGGCTCGCCGGGATGGTCGAGGAGGGCCAGGAGCGCGGCGAGTTCGCGCCCTCGCTGGACGGCGAGGAGATCGCCGCGACGATCGTCGCGACGGTCCAGGGCGGCTATGTGCTCGCGCGCGCCTCGGGGTCGTCCGCCGCCTTCGACACGGGGGTGCGGGGGCTGCTCGCCCTTCTCCGTCCCACCCGCTGAAGGCCGCCGGGCCTGTCTGCCGGGCCTGTCTGCCGGGCCTTTCTGCCGGGCCTTCTGGCCGAGCCAGACGCCACTCCCCCGAGCCTTACTGGAGGCATCCTTCCCATGCAAGCCATGCAGTACGAGCTGACGTTGCCCGCCGACTACGACATGGACATCATCCGCGGCCGGGTGTCCCGCATCGGTCATCTCCTCGACGACTGGGACGGCCTCGGATTCAAGACGTACCTGATGCGAGAGCGCGGGGTCGACGGATCACCGGTCAACCAATACGCGCCGTTCTATCTGTGGAACACCGTCGAGGGCATGAACTCCTTCCTCTGGGGCGGCGCTTTCCAGGGCCTCGTCGATGACTTCGGGCGTCCGTCGGTGCGGCAGTGGACCGGGCTCGCGTACACGGAGGGTGTCACTGCCGGTTCGGCTGCCGAGGTCGCGGTGCGGCGACGGCAGCGGATACGGGAGGGAGCCGAGCTGTCCGAGGTGATGGAGGAGGCGGTGCGCGAGGCCGAGCGGCTGGCCGCGCTGGAGGGCGCCGTCTGCGCTGCGGTCGTCGTCGACCCAGGGCGCTGGGAGCTGGTGCACTTCTCGCTGTGGGACCACGACACGCCCAAGGCGCCGGGTGATGTGTTCCGGGTGCTGCACATGTCGGCGCCCGAACAGGGCCGGCTGCCGCGGGGCCGGCAGTGGTGAGCACCGTCCGCACGGTCCTCGGGGACGTGCCTCCCGAAGCCCTGGGCCTGTGCGACGCGCACGACCACCTCTTCCTCAGCAGTCCTCAACTCCCCGGCCAGGAGCTGCGCGACGCGTCCGCCGCGCGGGCGGAGCTGGCCGCGTTCCGCGCGGCGGGCGGTGGATGCGTGGTGCAGTGGACGCCGTACGCCATGGGACGCCGGGCGGCGGATCTGCCCCTGCTCTCCCGTGACACGGGGGTGCACGTGGTCGCGGGTACCGGACTGCACCAAGCCGCCCACTACGAAGCCGAGTTGCTCAGGCGCCTGCGAGGCGGGCTCGCGGATCTCTTCGTCGCCGAGCTGACGGACGGCATCGGCACATCCGGAGTCCGGGCCGGGCTGATCAAGGTCGCCGGCGGCTTCCACGCGCTCGACGCCCACGCCCGCTGGACGATGACCGCCGCCGCCGAGGCCCACCACGCCACGGGCGCCCCGGTCGCCGTGCACCTGGAACTGGGGACCGGCGCGCTCAACGTACTCGACCTGCTGTGCGGGGAGTTGGGGGTGCCACCGCACCGGGTGATCCTCGGGCATCTCAACCGTTTCCCCGACTTCACCGTGCACCGCCGGGCCGCGGAAGCGGGCGCGTTTTTGGCCTTTGACGGCCCCTCACGCGCCAACCACGCCACGGACTGGCGTATGCCGGATGCCGTCCGTGCCCTCGCCGACGCCGGTTTCGGCCATCGGCTCCTTCTCGGCGGCGACACCACGACAGCCGGCGCGCGCTCGGTCGACGGCGGGCCGGGGATGCCGTATCTGCTGCGCGGGGTACGGCCGCGGCTCGAACTCGCCCTCGGGGAGGACCTGGTGGAGCGCATCCTCACGGAGAACCCCGGCCGGGCCTTCGCTGTGGACTGGCGCTGACGACCCTCCGGGCGCGGCCCCGGTGACGAGCCATAGATCCGGCCGATCTGACAGGGAACCACTCACATGCCTCTTGTTCGTATCGACGCGTTGAGGGCCGACCGTGACCGGCTCGACGCACTCGGCCGCGCCGTGCACGACGCTCTGGTGGAGACGATCGGCATTCCGCCCGACGACCGCTTCCAGGTCCTGGTCGGTCACGACGGCAGCAGCAGCACGCTGCGCTACGACGAATACCTCGGTGTGCACCGTGACGACGACATCGTGTACGTCGCGATCACGATGCGTACGGGGCGCACGCCCGCGCAGAAACAGGCTCTGTACCGGCGGATCGCCGATTTCGCCCACGAGTACGCGGGGACCGAGCCGCGGAACATATTCGTCACCCTGACCGAGAACGAGTCGATCGACTGGTCCTTGGGCGACGGGGTGGCGCAGTACGCCGCTTCCTCCGAGGTGGCCGACCCTGACCCGCCGGACAGCCCCTAGGCCACCGAGATGTCCACCGACGGCCGCAGTTTCGCCGCCGCGGCCAGCGCCTCGTGCACGGGATGCGTGGCGAAGGCGTCCAACAGCGCCTGATCCGCCGCGTTTTCGGAGGCGGGGTAAGCGATCTGCTCATAGGCCGCCTGGAAGCGCGGCCCCCAGCGGCGGGCGCCGAGCCGGGCGGTGCGGGAGCAGTTGTCGACCATGTACGCGACATCGCGCGCGTGCATGTACGGCAGCAGCGAGTCGACCGCCTCGATGACCGACTCGTTGACGATCTCCGACCAGGGGTGGCCGCGCTCGGCGAACTCGTCGATCTGCGCGGTCATGGTGGCGATGAAGACGCCCGCCGTGAACGCGTCGACGGGCAGGTCCCGTCCGGCTCGCCGGCCCCGCACCTCGTCGCCCACCGCCCACATGGGCGAACCGCCGATCTCGGTCATCGGGCGGGCACCGAGCCGCTGTTCGGCGAGGATCACGCTGCGCAACTCGGTGCCGTCGGCGACCTCGTCGTAGATCTCGGCGACGAGGTCGCGGGCCGGCCCGTACGTCGCCGAGTAGGCGCGGTCGAAGACGTCGTGCCCCGCCGGGTCGAGGTTCTCGCGCACCGCCCGCAGCCCGGAGCGCGAGACGGTACGAGCGATCGGCCCGGTGATGTTCTCGCAGGACCTCTCGTACGCCGTTACCGGGGCGTCGCCCGCGAGGCGGAAGCGCGCGTACAGGCTCTCGACGATGCCGTGGACGGCGCCGAGCAGGATGGCGCGCTCGCCGACGATGTCGGAGCGGTACTCGCTGTCCAAGGTGGTGCGGAAGGTGTACGGAGAGCCGAGGGCCACCGACCAGCCGAGCGCACGGTCGACGGCGTGCCCGTCGGGATCGGCGTGCACGGCGAAACTGCTGTTGATTCCGGCACCGTTGATCTTCTCGCCCTGCTGGTACAGGCGCCGCACCGAGTCACCCATGCCCTTGGGGCAGACCGCGATCACCCCGTGCCCGGCGGGGAACTCGCCGCCGATTTCCCGCAGATGACCGAGCAGGAAACCGTGCGAGAGGCCGATGGTGGCGCCCGGCTTCAGCGCCTCGAAGATCTCCCGGTGGTGGGCGGCGAGCGCGGCGTCCGCGATCAGCAGGATCACCAGGTCGCTCTCGGCCGTGACGGCGAGCCAGTCGCCGAGGGTGCCGTCGCCTTCGCTGAAGCCGTGGGCGCGGGCATCGGCGGCCGAAGCGGACCCGGGGCGCAGTCCGACGGCGACGCGGATGTCCGTGCCGGCGAGGGAGTCCCTCAGGTTGCCTGCCTGGGCGCGGCCCTGCGGACCCCAGCCGATGACACCGATGCGTCGGACGCCGGCGAAGGCCCGCGGCAGCAGCGGGAAGAGGTGGCGGCCGCCGCGCAGGATCGTCTCGATGCCGCCGGGGACGTCCATGGTCTCGACGGGAAAGACGGCGGAGGTGAAGGCGTTCGCATTCGTGGAGGTCATGGTCGAGTTGTAGGCTCCGGCCAGGTGTTGCGGCAAGCGCAACATTCGCAGCGGAGCGTTGCACGAAATGAAATCTGCAGGTGAGTGGAGTGCTGGACGACCACCGTGAGCTGCGGCTGTTCCTTCATCTGGCGCAGACGCTGAACTTCAATCGCACGAGTCTCGACTGCCACGTCAGCCCCGCGACGCTCACCCGAACCGTGCAGCGCCTTGAGGCGGGGCTCGGGCACCGGTTGTTCGACCGTGGTCCGCGCGGGGTGTCGCTGACGGCGGAGGGGCACCGCTTCCGCTCGTACGCGGTCGAGGCGCTGGAGCTGTGGCGCGCCTACCGCGAAGAGCACCCGGATCCGGCCGAACTCACCGGCAGGCTCGCCGTGTTCGCGACGGTGACGGCCTGTCAGGTGCTGCTTCCCGACCTGCTGGCGCCCTTTCGCGCCGCGCATCCGCAGGTACGTCTCGATCTGCGCACCGGCGACGCCGCGGCCGCGCTCGCCCGGCTCGACGAGGGCGAGGTCGACGTGGCGGTCGCGGGCATTCCGGCTCGGCTGCCGGAGCCGCTGGTGAGCCGGACGGTGGCGACGACCGAGCTGGTCTTCGTGACGGCCCGGGGCCGCGCGGACGACGGGCTCGACGGCCCGTTCGTCCTGCCGCACCGCGGTCTGGTGCGCGAGGCGGCCCACCGCTGGTTCCGCGCGCGCGGCGTCACACCTGAGGTGGCGGCCGAACCCGACGGCCACGAAGGGCTGTTGACCCTGGTCGCGCTGGGCTGCGGCACCGGCGTCGTACCGCGTCTCGTTCTCGACCACAGCTCCGTCCGCGAGCGGCTGATGGTAGTGCCCGCCGCTCCCCCGCCGGAGCCGTTCCCGATCGGCCTGTGCGTACGCCGGGCCGATCTGCGGCGGCCGTTGGTGGCCGCGCTGTGGAGTCTCACGACGTAGGCCGTCCGGCCCCCGTCAGTTCAGCGGATCGCCCTCGGCCGCTGGTCCGGCCCGGCGCGGAGCTGTCAGGCCAGCGCCGCCAGGGGGTCGTCCAGCACCGGCTGCCACGCCAGTTCGGCCGCTCCGACCAGGCTGTTGTGGTCGAGCGTGCAGGCGAGGATCGGTACGACCCCGCTCTGCCCCCACAGGCTGCGGTCGGCGACGACGGCTCGCAGGCGCTCCGGGTCGGCGTCGAGGAGGGTGCGGTGGAGTCCGCCGAGGATGATGCGGTCCGGGTTGAGGATGTTGACCAGTCCCGCGAGTCCGAGCCCCAGCCGGTCGATCAGCGCCTCTACGGCTGTGCGGACGGCCGGGTCGGCGTACTGGTTGCGGATCAGGTCGTTGGCCTGCTGGAGCAGCGAGACCTCGGGGCCGGGGTCACGGCCCGCCTCGGTGAGGAAGGCGAGCGGGTCCGCCTCGACGTCCAGGCAGCCGCGGCTGCCGCAGTGGCAGGGGCGGCCCTCGGGGTGGACCGTGAGGTGGCCGACTTCAAGGGCGAGGCCCGAACTGCCGGTGTGCAGACGGCCGTCGAGCACGAGCGCGCCGCCGACGCCACGGTGTCCCGTGGCCACGCACAGCAGATCGCGGGCACCGCGGCCCGCGCCGTGCCGGTGCTCGGCGAGCGCGGCGAGGTTGATGTCGTTGGCGGCGAACGCGGGGCCGGTGATCCCGGCCGCGCGGATCCGCTCCGCGAAGATGTCCCGTACGGGTGCGCCCGCCGGCCAGGCCAGATGAAGCGGGTTGAGGGCCGTGCCCTCGGGTTCGGCGACGGCGGACGGCACGGCGAGTCCGGCGCCCACGCACCGGCGTCCCGTCTCACGGAGCAGTTGGGCGCCCGCGTCGACGACCGAGTTGAGCACTTTCGCCGGGTCGGCGTCGACGATCTCGCAGCCGGGCGCCGTCGCGACGATACGGCCGCCCAGGCCGACCAGTGCCGCGCGGAAGCCGTCGGCGTGTACCTGTGCGGCGAGGGCGACGGGGCCTTCGTCGGCGAGGGACAGCCGGTGCGAGGGTCGGCCCTGCGAGCCGGCGGCCGCACCGGGGCGCGCGTCGACACGGATCAGCCCGAGCGCTTCGAGCTCCGCGGCCACCGCGCCCGCCGTCGCCCGCGTGACCCCCAACTCGGCGGTGAGCACGGCCCGCGTCGGCGCACGTCCCGTGTGTACGAGCTCCAACGCGGGCCCGAGCGCACCACGCCCTCGGTCCAGCCGCGTCCTCGTGGTTCCTTCTCCCACCGCTCGGGGGGCCGACTTGGCGTTCATGAGGGCGAGTCTCCCATGATCCGGTCTGTTGGAGGCCCGCTGAGGGCTCCGGGGGACGTGCCGTACGAAATGGGCAGGCCGATTCCGGTCAGAGGCCGCTCACGCGCAGTGTGACGTTGAGTCTGCCCGTCAGGCCGAGCTCCCGAGGTGCGGTGCCCGGGTGCACGCGTGGCACGCCGTGATACGCGAGCCGGGCGGGCCCCCCGAAGACGAAGAGGTCGCCGCTGCGCAGTTCCACGTCCGTATAGGGACGTGCGCGCGACTCGGTGTTGCCGAAGCGGAAGACGCATGCGTCGCCGAGGCTCAGCGACACCACCGGGGCGTCGGACTTCTCGTCGCTGTCGCGGTGCATGCCCATGCGTGCTTCGGCGTCGTAGAAGTTGATCAGGGCGATGTCGTACGGAGCGGTCGCCCCGCCCCCGAAGGCATCGGCCACCGCGCGCCGGCCGAGGTCGCCCAGCCAATCCGGGAAAGGCTTCACGGGGGCGCCGTCGCCGTCGACGACCGTGTGCGCGTACCCGTAGGGATACCAGTGCCGGCCGAGGCAGACCTGCCGGGACGTCATCGTGCCGCCGCCGGGGGTGCGGACCGTGCGCAGACCGGCGGGCGGGCGCGCCCAGTCACGGCAGGCCTCCAGCAGTTCGCGCTGGCGCCCGGCATCGAGCCAGTCCGGCAGGTGCACCGCGCCCGGCGCGACCTCCGCGCGGCTCCGGGGAAACAGCTCGGTGTCCATGACTCCATGCTCGCGCACCGTTGACGAACGTCATGCGGGACACCGGTCGACGCCCCTTCGAGGCCCTTCGGCGCCCCTGCGACCCCGCTGATCTGCGGCTCGGCTAGCCTTGGCTCACGATGGACGACCGTATGACGACGCCGTGGGGCGAGCCGGAGCTGGCCCGCTTCCCCGAGGACCCCCGCAACAGGCTGCGCGCCTGGGACGCCTCCGACGCGTACCTGCTGAGGCATCTCGAGGAGCTCACGCATCGCACGGAGGACGGGCAGGCGCTCGACGGGACGGTCGTCGTGGTCGGTGACCGCTGGGGCGCCCTCGCCACCGCCCTGCACGCGCACCGCCCCGTGCAGATCACGGACTCGTTCCTCACTCAGGAGGCGACCCGCGCGAATCTGGCGCGCAACGGCGTCGACGCGGACTCGGTGCGTCTGCTCACCACCCAGGATCCGCCGCCCCCGCGGATCGACGTGCTCCTGATCCGCGTGCCCAAGAGCCTCGCGCTCCTCGAGGACCAGCTGCTGCGCCTGGCCCCCGCCGTGCACGAGGGGACGGTCGTCGTCGGTACGGGCATGATCAAGGAGATCCACACCTCGACGCTGAAGCTGTTCGAGCGGATTCTCGGTCCGACCAGGACCTCGCTGGCCGAGAAGAAGGCCCGGCTCATCTTCTGCGCCCCGGATCCCGGACTCAGCCGACCGGCGAACCCCTGGCCGCTCACCTACACGCTGCCCGACGGCATCGGGCCGGTCTCCGGCCGCACGGTCGTCAATCACGCGGGCGTCTTCTGCGCGGAGCGCCTGGACATCGGCACGAGGTTCTTCCTTCAGCATCTGCCGTACGGGCAGGGTGCCCGGAGCGTCGTGGACCTGGGCTGCGGCAACGGTGTGGTCGGCACCGCGATGGCACTGGCCGATCCGGAGGCCGAGGTGCTGTTCGTGGACGAGTCGTACCAGGCGGAGGCCTCGGCGCGGGCGACGTACCGGACGAATGCCGACGGCAAGGCGGAGTTCCACGTCGGCGACGGCCTGAACGGGGTTCCGGCCACGAGCGTCGACCTGGTGCTCAACAATCCGCCCTTCCACTCGCACCAGGCGACGACCGACGCCACGGCCTGGCGGATGTTCACCGGAGCACGCCGCGCGCTGCGGCCGGGCGGTGAACTGTGGGTGATCGGCAACCGGCACCTCGGCTATCACGTAAAGCTCCGCCGCCTCTTCGGCAACAGCCAACTGGTCACCAGTGACGCGAAGTTCGTGATCCTGAAGGCCGTCAAGGAGTCCTGAAGGCCCTCGAGAATCCCGAGGGACGCAAGGAGTGCTTGGGGACTCAGGGAGTGCCGAGGGCCGTCTCGCCGTGTGACTCGCCGCGCAAGGCCCGTGGAGACGCGCCCAGTTCGCGTCGGCACGCCTTGTTGAAGGCCTGCAGATCGGGGATGCCGACCGACGCGGCGACCGCCGGGATGGAGAGTGTCGAGGCGCGCAGCAGGTGGTGGGCGCGGTCGAGTCTGCGGCGGCGGATGTACGCCACGACCGTGCCGCCTGTGGTGGCGTGGAAGAGCCGGGTCAGGTGGTTGTGCGAGACACCGGCGGCGTGGGCCACGGCGGGCACGGTGAGCGGGGCGGCAAGGTTCGCCTCGATGTACGCGACCGCGGTGGTGACGGCCGGATGCGGGCCGGGTCGTTCGGCGGCCGGGGCGAGATGGGCGATGCGCCACAGAGCGGTCCAGATCTCGGCCCGGGTACGCTCCGGCTCACCGGGCGCGGACGCGACCGCCTGGAGCAACAACCCGGTCAGCATGGGGAGTTCGGGCCCGGCATCCTGCATCACGGGCACGGTGCGCGGCGGCCCGACGGGGGCGATGCGCAGGTGCGCGTACAGGTGCTCCGAGCGGCCCTGGTAGCGGTAGCGAACCGTCGTGCCGGGCGGTACGAGGCTGATCCGGCCGGGGCGGATGGTGTGCGGCGTGCCGTCGACGGTCAGCTCGGCCTCGTACTGGTAGAGGTGCAGCTGCCACAGCTCCGGCAGGCGGAAGACGTCCGTGCGGCTCGCGACGCCGTGCACGCCGACGCCCGCGTTGGCGACGACGGGCGGCTCCCCGAGGTGAATCTCCGTGTCCCGCATGGTGAAAATATACCAGTGGTGGTGAACGGGACCAACGCGCCGAACCGGCCTGGCTCCATAGGTTCGGTCCATGACGAACTCCGAACACCCTCCTCTCCTGAGCTCGGTGCGGATGGCCCACTTCGTGGCCCACGGCTCGTTGCGTCTCGACGCGGTGGTCCCCGCGGAGATGAACGCCGAGGCGATCGGGTTCCTGGGGCGGGGCGTCCCGGGCGTGCCCTACGGCAGCACGGTGCCGGACGCCTACCCCGAGGGCTCCTTCATCCGGCGGCTCCTCGGCATCCCGGCCGTGGCCGGGGCGCTGCGCAGCCTCGTCGGTCCGGACCCGCGCGTCGACCACCACTTCGTGCACATCCGCGAGCCCCACGAGGGACGGGCGCAGCCGCTGCACGGTGACGCGATCATCGACGTCCGCGCCGACGCCTTCGACGTCCAGCTCATGTACTACCCACAGGACGTGACCCTGGACATGGGCGGCACCCTCAGCGTGCCGGGGAGCCATCTGCGGCGTACGAACGAGACCGACACCGGCCGCTACCAGAACCTGCTCGGCCAGTCCCGGCTCGTCTGCCCGGCCGGAACCGTGGTGTTTCTGCACCACGGCCTCTGGCACGGCGGGCGGCGCAACGACAGCGACACGGTGCGCTATATGTTCAAGATCCGCTTCAATCCGACCGTCCGGCAGCGACGGCTGTGGGACACCTCGGACCTCGGCGACCCACAGGTGGCCAAGGAACTCCTGAGGACCTTCCCGTGGTACGAGCCCGCCACCGGCCGTCTGGAGTTCTACAACCGCGTCCTGCTGTGGCGGTCGCTGACCGGCGACGAGTCCTTCGATCTCGAGCACTGGGTGACCCGTGTCTCCAACCGTCCTCAGGGAGAAGTGGCATGACGACCCGTCAGCACGTACTGGTGCTCTACCTGAGTACGTCGGCACTGGACTCGCAGGTCGTCGGCTGGTCGGTGTACGACGGCACGGGGCGTACGTCACCCACGACCGGGGACAGTGACGAACCGCCGTACAGGTCGGGGGTGGACGCCTTGCGGGACGGCTGGCGGCTGTTCCAGGCGGCTCAGTTGATTCCGCCGTATCCGGGCGGCGAGTACGACGTGTCGTTCCTCAAGCACGAGTTCTTCTTCGAGAAGCTCGTCGACACCTCAGCGGGCGCGTAGCACGCCGATGATCCGCGCCACCGCCTCGGCCATCGCCTCACGGGCCACCGTGAGGTACTTGCGGGAGTCGACCGCCTCGGGGTGGGCGGTGAGGAACTCCTTGATCGCGCTGGTCATGGCGAGGTTCAGGGCCGTTCCGACGTTCACCTTGGTGATGCCGCCCGTGACGGCCGCCGTCAGCTCGGCGTCCGGGAGCCCGGACGAGCCGTGCAGCACGAGCGGCACATCGAGGGCGGCGGTGAGGCGCCCCAGCAGGTCGTGGTCCAGGGCGGCGGTGCGCGTGGTCATGGCGTGCACGCTGCCGATCGCCACGGCGAGGGCGTCCACTCCGGAGTCGGCGACGAAGGCTCGTGCCTCGGCGGGGTCGGTGCGGGCGGCGGGCGCGTGGGCGTCCAGCGGCGGTCGGCCGTTCTTGCCTCCGACCTCCCCCAATTCGGCCTCGATCCACAGGCCTTGGGCATGGGCCCAGTCGGCGGCGGCCCGTGTGGCGGCGAGGTTCTCGGCGTACGGCAGCCGCGACGCGTCGTACATCACGGAGCTGAATCCGGCGTCGGGTGTCTGCCGCAACAGGTCGTCGCTCTGCACATGGTCGAGATGCAACGCGACGGGGACGGAAGCCTGTTCGGCAGCCGCGGTCGCGGCACGGGCCAGCGGGAGGAGCCGGCCGTACCGGAACTTCACCGCGTTCTCGCTGACTTGGAGGATGACGGGGGCACCCGCGGATTCGGCGCCGGTGATGACGGCTTCGACGTGTTCCAGCGTGATGACGTTGAAGGCGGGGACGGCGTCGCCTGTCCCGGCCGCCAGGGCGACCAGCTCACCGGTGGCTGCGAGGGACACGGCCACTCCTTTCAGGGCGTGGTGAGGATCACCGAACGGGTGAGGTGGCGTGGCTGGTCGGGGTCGAGGCCGCGGGACGCGGCTACGGCCACGGCGAGTCGCTGGGCACGGACGAGTTCGGCGAGCGGGTCGAGGCCTCCCGCGACCCACAACCCGCCAGTGGCGCGGACCTGTTCGGCCAGCCCGTCGGGTGCTTCGCCGAGCATCCACGTCGCCCTTCCGGCGGAGGTGATGCTGATGGGGCCGTGCCGGTACTCCATCGCCGGATAGGCCTCGGTCCACGACAGCGCGGCCTCGCGCATCTTGAGCCCGGCCTCGTTGGCGAGACCCACGCTCCAGCCGCGGCCCAGGAACGTGAACTGCGTGCAGTCGACCAGCCCTTCGGGCAGCGGCAGCGACAGGGCAGTGCGGGCGTCGGTGACGACGGCGTCGGCGTGCAGGCCGAGGTGGGCCCGCAGCAGCGTGAGCGCGGTGGTGGCGAACCGGGTCTGTACCACGGAGCGCTCGTCGGCGAAGTCGAGTACGACGGTGTCGTCCGCCGCCTCCAGCACGGGAGTTCGCGGATCCGCGGTGATCGCTACCGTGCGGGTACGTCCCTTCAGCCGGTCGAGCAGGTCGAGCACCTCTGTGGTGGTGCCGGAACGGGTCAGGGCCACCACACGGTCGTACGTGCGCCCGTACGGGAACTCGGAGGCGGCAAAGGCGTCCGTCTCCCCCTGGCCCGCCTCCTCGCGCAGCGCGGCGGCCGCCTGTGCCATGAACCACGACGTACCGCAACCCACCATCGCGACCCGCTCCCCCGCCGCCGGAAGCTCGGCCGCGTGCCCGGCGGCCTGCTCGGCGCCCCGTGTCCAGCACTCCGGCTGACTGTTCAGCTCGTCCTCGACATGACTCATGGGTCGTGCTCTCCCCAGCCTCGCTGATTGTTCTTGCAAGATATAGCGCCTTTTCGAGCACAATCAAGCACACTGGCAGGAACAGCGTGCGCTAGGGTCCCGGAGAGATCGAGGAACGGAGAGCGTGCATGTCGCGCGACGCCCGGTGGAAAGCGCTGCTGGAACTGCTCGTGGAGCGAGGTCGGCTGGACGTCGAGGAGGCGGCGGCCGAGCTGACCGTGTCGGCCGCGACGATCCGCCGTGACTTCGATCAGCTCGCCGAGCAGCAGATGCTCGTCCGCACCCGGGGCGGCGCGGTCGTGCACGGCGTCTCGTACGAACTGCCCTTGCGCTACAAGACGGCCCGCCACGCCTCCGAGAAGCAGCGCATCGCGAAGGCCGTCGCGGACCTGGTCGCGCCCGGTGAGGCGGTGGGCCTGACCGGCGGCACGACCACCACGGAGGTGGCGCGCGCGCTGGCCGTACGCAGCGACCTCGCGACCGGCTCACCCGCGCTGACCATCGTCACGAACGCGCTCAACATCGCCAACGAGCTTGCCGTGCGCCCTCAGTTCAAGATCGTGCTGACCGGCGGAGTCGCCCGCCCGCAGTCGTACGAGCTCGTCGGACCGCTCGCCGACGGCGTGCTCAGCCAGATCACTCTCGACGTGGCCGTGCTCGGTGTGGTCGCCTTCGATGTCACGCACGGCACGGCGGCCCACGACGAGGCGGAGGCCGCGATCAATCGACTGCTGTGCGAGCGCGCCGAGCGTGTGCTCGTGGCCGCCGACTCCAGCAAGCTCGGACAGCGGGCGTTCGCCCGGATCTGTGCGACCGACGCGGTGGACACGCTGGTCACTGACGTGGCCGTGAGTGAGGACATGGTGCGGCGGTTCCAGGAAGCCGGGATCACGGTCGTCGCCGTCTGACGTGCGCCTTCCCGGCAGGTCGGCGACGCGTCCGGAGCTGTCGCGACGAAGCCGCGGAGGGATACTGGGCGGTGTGCGGTTGCGGGGCTCGGTCTGTGTCGCCGCCGGGCTGGTGCTGGTGGCAGCGGTCGGCTGCACAGGGAACGACGGCCGCGGTGCCCCGTACACGGACGCGGCGACATCGGACGCGGCGACATCGACCCTATCCGCGAACAGGGACCCCGGCGGGACGCACGACCGGCCCTCGACGTCGGCTGCGCCGACCCCCACGCCGGCCGACCCCGTATCGATCCCGGGCCTGATCGCCCGCGACCACCAGGGCTCCGACCTCCGGCTCGGCTCCGTGCTCGCCCGGACCGAGGCATACACCCGGTACGCGATCACGTACGAGGCCAATGGGCTGACGATCTCGGGAATCATGAACGTCCCGGAGGGCAAGGGGCCGTTCCCTGCGCTGGTGCTGGCGCACGGATACATCGACCCCGCCGTCTACACCACCGGTCGCGGGCTCGCCCGGGAACAGGACCTCCTGGCCCGCGACGGCTATGTGGTCCTGCACACCGACTACCGCAACCACGCGGGCTCCGACGACGACCCCGACAACGACGTCGACCTGCGCCTCGGCTACACCGAGGACGTCATCGGCGCGGTACTGGCACTGCGCTCGGCCGACCGTCCCAAGATCGACGATGACCGGATCGGCCTGCTCGGACGGTCGATGGGCGGCGGCGTCGTGTACAACACGCTGGTGGTGGCACCCGGCCTGGTCGATGCCGCGGTGGTCTTCGCGCCGGTGAGTTCGCGTCCGGCCGAGAACATCGACCACTTCCAGCGCAGGAACGGCGATCCGGTAGCCGCCGAGATCGACGCCAAGCACGGCACGCCCGAGGAGAATCCGGAGTTCTGGGAGCAGGTCTCGCCCCTCACCTACGTCGACCGGGTGACCGAGCCGTTGCTGATCCACCACGGCACCGCCGACGACACATGCCCCCTCGCCTGGTCGGAGCGGACCGCCGCCGCCTTCGAGACGGCGGGCAAGGACGTCGAGCTCCGGAAGTACGCCGGCGAAGGGCACACGTTCGGGCCCCGGTGGCCGGCCTCGATGGACACGACGACGGCCTTCTTCGACCGGCATCTGCGCTGAGGCGGAGCCGCCCGGCCCGGGCACGTGCCGCTCCGTACTCCTCCGGGCTCTCGACTAGGTTCAGTACTCCTCCGGGCTCTCGGCTCGGTTCAGTACTTCTCCGGGCTCCCGGCTCGGTTCAGTACTCCTCCGGACTCCGGGCTCGATCCGGACCCACGGTACCGGCTCCCGTGCTGACCCGGCGGTAGGCGGCACGGGCGTTCACGACGCGGGCGAGGGTGGTTCCCGTGAGGGCGGCGGTGACCAGGCAGGCGAGCCAGAAGGTGTCACGGTGCCCGGCCCAGGTGAGGGTGCCCACGGGCGGGATCGCGAAGCCGTTGAGGAAGAGCCAGCACAGGACGGCCGTACCGGGAGCCGCGACGAAGCGCGCGCAGGTACCCAACAGGGCGGCCAGCAGGGACAGTACCGCCAGAGCGAGCGCCGGCCGGCCCGTGCCTGCGAGGCTGTTGAGGAGTGCCACCAGCAGCAGTGCGCCGCCGCAGGCCGCGGCCCACACGAGAGGGGTGGCCACGGGCTGGGGCACGGGCCTTGTCTCGGCGCTGAGAGGCAACCACTCGATCATGCCCAGGCTTCCCTCCGTTCCATTCCGTTCCGGTCCGCTCCGGCGTCCACTGGGGACTCGCCGCTCGCACACCTGGGAGCGAGGTTATGCGAAAACGGATCGTCCGACCCGACACCTGGACCCATCTCCCCACTCTCGAGCCCTGGCTGGACCAGGGCCGCACTCGGCTTGCGCCGGGTGATGCGGCGGGCAACGGGTTCGGTCCAGCGGGCGGTGAGCGGGCCGAGGATCACCAGGATCAGGACGTAGGCGGTGGCCAACGGGCCGATGCGCGGCTCGACACCGACAGCGAGCCCTGCGATGACGATGGAGAACTCGCCGCGCGCCACCAAAGTGCCGCCCGCCCGCCAGCGGCCCTTGACGGAGACACCGGCACGGCGGGCGGCCCAGTATCCCGTGGCGATCTTCGTGCCGACGGTGACGAACGCCAGGACGAGGGCGGGCAGCAACACCGGGGGAATGCTGGCGGGGTCGGTGTTCAGTCCGAAGAAGACGAAGAAGACCGCGGCGAACAGGTCCCGCAGCGGGGTGAGGAGGGTGCTCGCCCCTTCGGCGACCTCGCCGGACAAGGCGATGCCGACCAGGAACGCACCGACGGCCGCGGAGACTTGGAGCTGCTGGGCGATGCCCGCGACGAGGAGCGTGAGCCCCAGGACGACCAGGAGGAGCATCTCCGCACTGTCGGAGGAGACGGCGCGGCTGATCAGCCGGCCGTGGCGCAGGGCGACGTACAGGACGGCGCCGACGGTACCGAGGGAGATCAGCAGGGTGACGGCGCCACCCGCCAGACTCACCCCGGCCAGCAGGGCGGTGAGGATCGGCAGATAGACGGCCATGGCCAGGTCCTCGATGACCAGCACGCCGAGCACGACGGGGGTCTCGCGGTTGCCGAGGCGACGGAGGTCTCCCAGGACCTTGGCGATCACGCCGGACGAGGAGATCCATGTGACGCCTGCCAGAGCGACGGCGGCCACCGGTCCCCAGCCCAGGAGCAGGGCCGCGACGGCGCCGGGCACGGCGTTGAGCACGAAGTCGACCGCGCCGGAGGGGTATTGGGTCCTCAGGGTGGTGACGAGTTCCGAGGCGCTGTACTCCAGGCCGAGCAGGAGCAGCAGGAGGATCACGCCGATCTCGGCGCCGGTGGCGACGAACTCCTCGCTGGCCTGCAGGGGCAGGATGCCGCCGTGGCCGAAGGCGAGCCCGGCCAGCAGGTAGAGGGGTATGGGTGAGAAGCCCACCCGTCCGGCGAAGCGCCCGAGCAAACCCAGGGCGAGGATGATCGTCCCGAGTTCGATGAGCATTGCGGTCGTGTGGTGCACGGGCGTCTGTCCTCCGTTGATCAGTTCGGTGACGGCGTCTGTGCCTGAGCGGGCGTTCGACGGGTGAGGCCGAGGGCGGGTGGGCCGTCGGCGCCGTACGCGTGCGGCGGAGCGAGTGCCAACTTCCTTGATACCGAAGCCCCTTGGGGCGTCGGCGAAGGTTGCCTGCAGAGGGCAGCACGGGCAGGCAGCCGCCGGTGCCGCAGGCGGGAAGCGGAAGCGAGTGGGGTCGCGTCACTGCCGTCGGGCGGCGGTGAGCGAACCGCGAATGCGCCGGGCGCCTGTCCCGTACCCGAGGTACGAAGCTGCCCCCCACTGCGCGGAGCGAAGCAGCATCAGCGTGAATACTGGCTGCTCAGGCCGGTGTTGTCGGTATCAGGAACGCCGTCACGAGCGGCGTTGTCGACACGCGTCACCCTCGCGACGGACGAATCGGAACCGCGGGGGACCGCTGGGGCAGCAGGCGGACGGACAGCATGGACAACTCGCTCCATGTCGCGTCTCCCTCCCCCACGGCAACCCCGGAACCGCCGCCCTCTACTGCATTACTGAGCCAACCAACGCTCAAGAGAGCGTAAGTGCTTGGTAAAGGATCCTAGCGCACCCAGGAACCGCCACTGATGGCGACCTGGTCATTTCCTGACCATCGAGAAGGAACTCCCCGCCCCAAACACGTCGGCCGGGGCCCTTCCGCGACGACTCGCTGGAAGGACCCCGGCAGCACCACCGGTACGGATCGGTGCGCTCAGAGCAACCGGTCCTTGGCCTTGTAGTAGGCGCCGCCGAACGGCAGGAACCAGGGAGTGCCGTTGTAGAAGGGGACGGGCACCTTCGGGAAGCCGAAGCCGCGCAGGGGGTTGGCCTCCGGCTTGCCGTCCATCATCTCGGCCACGGCGCGGCCCATGTACGTGGCCATCTGGACGCCGTGACCGCAGTAACCCATGGAGTAGTACAGGCCGTTGACGTCACCCGCGTGCGGGATACGGTCCCAGGAGAAGCCGACCATGCCGCCCCAGACGTAGTCGATCCGTGTCCCGGCCAGCTGCGGGAAGATCTCGGTCATCTCCCGCTTGAGGATGTCGCCGCTCTTGATGTCGGAGGCCGGGTTGGAGGGGGCGAAGCGGGCCCGGCCGCCGAAGGCGAGGCGGTTGTCGGGGGTGAGGCGGACGTAGTGGCCGACATTCTTGTGGGCGACCAGCAGGCGGCCGTTCGGGATGAGCTCCTTGGCGCGTGCCTCCCCCAGCGGCTCGGTGACGATGATGAAGCTGCCGACGTTGATCAGCCGCTTGCGGAACCACGGCATCGACTTGTCGGTGTAGGCGTCCGTCGCCGCCATGACCTGCTTGGCACGGATGGTGCCGTTCATGGTCTCCACCAGGAAGCCGCCGCCGGGGAGGCGGGTGAGGCCGGTGGCGGCGTTGCGCTCGTGGATCTCGGCGCCGGCACGTTCGGCGGCGCCTGCCAGGCCGCCGACGAACTTGCCCACGTGCAGGCCCGCGCTGAGCGGGTCGAGCAGGGCACCGTGGTAGTAGTCCGTGCCGAGCTCGGCCCGCAGTTCGCTCTTGCTCAGGACGATCGTCTCGTGGCCGAAGTTGTCGGCCAGGTCTCGCTGCTTGGTCCGCAGGCCATCGAAGTGCCCGGGCTTGCAGACCGCGCCGAGGCGCCCGGAGCGGTTGAAGTCGCAGTCGATGTTCTCGGTGCGCGTGAGCTCCTCGACGACGTCGACCGCCTCGCGGAAGGCGTCGTACAGCTCACGAGCCCGCTCCTGCCCGAAGCGCTTGCGCGCCTCGGCGGGGCTGATGGTGATGCCCTGGGTGCACATGCTGCCGTTGCGCCCGGAGGCGCCCGAGCCCACCTTGTCCTTCTCGACCAGGACGACCCGGGCGCCCTTACGGGCGGCGTGATAGGCGGTGGACAGGCCGGTGAGACCGCCGCCGATCACCACCACGTCCGCCTCGTCGGGCAGGTCCTTTCCGGAACGGTCGGGCAGGGCGGGGGCTGTGTCCAGCCAGTAGGGGATCTGCTTCATGGCGTGCGTCCTCTGTGTTCTCGGTCTGTTTCGCCGTTGCGCCGTCGTCAGCAGCCGAGCAGCTTCGGCAGGCCAGACAGGTCGGGCAGCTCGTCGTACGGCTGGTAGTCGGAGCTGCCCAGGCGGCCGTAGCGGTTGATCCACACCCGGCGCTTCAGGCCGAGGTCGCGGGTCGGGATGTGGTCGTACTCCCAGCCCTGGGCGGTGTGGATGACCTGGGACGGCTCGACGCCCATGGTCTTGAAGGCGTACTCGAAGGTCTGGCGGTCCGGCTTGTAGGCGCCGGCCTGCTGGGCCGTGATGACGTAGTCGAACTCGACGCCGATGTTCTCGACGTTCCGCGCGATCAGGTTGTCGTCCGTGTTGGAGATGATCGCGATCTCGTACTTGGTCTTCAGGGCGCGCAGCGCGTCCGGGACCTCCGGGAAGGGACCGAAGGTGGGCACGGCCTCGACGAGGGCGTCACCGTCGGAGTCGCGGTACTCCAGGCCGTGCAGGCGCATGGCGTTGCGCAGGCTGGAGTGCAGGATCTCGTGGTACGGGCGGTACGCCTCCAGGACGGCCTGGAAGCGCATGACGCGGAAGTCGTCGAGGAACTCGTCGACATCCAGGTTGTCCAGGTCCAGCCGATCCTCTAGGACCTTCAGGGTCGTGGGGCCGAGCTCGAAGTTGATCAGGGTCGCATAGGCGTCGAAGGTGACGATCTCTCGCATGATGTTCAGCCTCAGTCTCGCGGGTTTCAGGGTTTTCCAAGGGTTGGGTGGGGGCTTCAGACGACGCGTTCGCCGGGGGTGACGATCGCGTCGAGTGCGGCCAGGTCGGCCGGGTCGGGGATCCAGTCGGCCGCCGCCGCGTTGGCGGTGACCTGTTCGGGGGTCATGGCGCCGCAGATGACGGAGCCGACGGCGGGGAGCGCGGCCAGCGCGCCCACGGCGACCTGGAGGAGGGTGAGTCCTCGTTCGGCGCCGTACGCGGTGAGCGCCTCGGCCTTGTCGAGGGCCGCGTCGGTGAGCCAGCCCTGCCGCCAGGACAGCCGGCTGCCGGGCGGGGGCTCCTCGCCTCGGCGGTACTTTCCGCTGAGCAGGCCGTTGGCCAGCGGGTAGTACGGCAGGAGGCCGACGCCGTGGCGCAGGCAGGCCGGGATCAGGTCCCGCTCCACGCCGCGGTCGAGCAGGTGGTAGCGGGCCTGGGTGGAGACGAAGGCGTCGGTGAGGTCCTCGGCCGGGAGGTTGGAGCAGCCGATGTACCGGATCTTGCCCTCGTCCACCAGCTCCCGCAGGGCGGTGACGGTCTCTTCCAGCGGAGTCACGCCGTCCGGCTCGTGGTACTGGTACAGATCGATCCGGTCGGTGCCGAGTCGGCGCAGTGACGCCTCCACCGCGTACCGGAGGTAGGCACGTGCCCCGCGCGGACCGTACAGGTCCGCGTCCCGGCCCATTTCCATGCCGAACTTGGTGGCCAGCACGGCTTCGTCGCGGCGCCCCTTGAGGGCGGCGCCGAGGAGCCGTTCGCCGTCACCGCGCCCGGTGGCGCTCTCCCCGACCCCGCCGTACATGTCGGCGGTGTCGAAGAGGGTGATCCCGGCGTCGAGGGCGGCGTGGACGACGGCCTTCGTTCCGTCCTCGTCGAGGCGGGCACCGAAGTTGTTGCCGCCCACCCCGACCACCGAGACGGTGGGACCGCGCTCTCCGAGCGGGCGGTACCTCATGACCGGTTCCCGAACCCGATGCAGACGTTCTTCGTCTGCAGGTAGCTCGCCAGGCCTTCGAGGCCCTTCTCGCGGCCCCAGCCGCTGTGCTTGTAGCCGCCGAAGGGGAGTTCGACGCCGGTGCCGACGCCGGTGGCGTTGACGTAGACCTGGCCGGCCCGGATGCCCTCGGCGAGCCGCATCGCCTTGTCGATGTCACGGGTCCAGACGTAGGACGCGAGGCCGTACGGGCTGTCGTTGGCGATGTCCAGGGCCTCGTCGGCGTCGTC
The DNA here is from genome assembly GCF_005768555.2 of Streptomyces sporangiiformans. GTDB lineage: Bacteria > Actinomycetota > Actinomycetes > Streptomycetales > Streptomycetaceae > Streptomyces > Streptomyces sporangiiformans. The sequence goes on along the minus strand of NZ_VCHX02000083.1, from coordinate 52,207 downwards.
GAACTCGATGACGGTGACGACGGGGCCGAAGATCTCCTCGCGGGCGCACCGGGCGTCGTTGGTCAGGCCGGTGAGCACGGTCGGCTCGACGTAGTAGCCGTCAGCCAGGGCCGGGTCGGACGGCGCACGGCCACCGGCCCGTGCCACGGCGCCCTCCTCGCGGGCCAGGTCCAGGTAGCCCAGCACGCGGTCGCGCTGCCTGGCGGCGACCAGCGGGCCGACGTCCGGGTCGGTGAGACCCGGGCCGACGCGCAGTGCGGCGGCGTGGGCGGCGAGCTTGTCGAGGAACTCCTCGGCGCCGCGCTGGAGCAGCAGCCGGGTGCCGGCCGAGCAGGTCTGGCCGGCGTTGCCGAACGCGGAGGCGGCGACGGCGCCGAGGGCCAGGTCGAAGTCGGCGTCGGCGAAGACGACGACCGGGGACTTGCCCCCCAGTTCCGTGACGGAGGGGACCACGTTGGCGGCGGCGGCCTGGGCGACCTTGATGCCGGTGGGCACCGAGCCGGTGAAGGTGACCTGGTTGATGTCCGGGTGGCCGGCGAGGGCCGCGCCGGTCTCGCCGTCACCGGGGACGACGTTCAGGACGCCCGGCGGAAGGCCGCACTCCAGGGCGATTTTGCCGATCTCCAGCGGGGTGAGCGGCGCCTCCGGCGACGGCTTGAGCACCACGGTGCAGCCGGCCGCCAACGCGGGGGCGGAACCCCTCGCGGTGTTCTGCAGGGGGTAGTTGAAGGGGATGATCTGGCCGGAGACGCCGATCGGCTCGCGGACGGTGTAGTCGATGAGGCCGGGCCCGAGGGGGACCGTGGTGCCGCCGAGCTTGTCGGCGACGCCCGCGTAGAACTCGAAGTACCGGGCGGCGGCTTCGACGTCGGCCTTGGCCTGGCGCAGTGGCTTGCCGACGTCCTGGCTCTCCAGGCGGGCCAGCCGTTCGCCCTGGTAGCGGATGGCCTCCGCGATCCGGTAGAGGATGCGGCCCCGGTCGGCGGCGCGCATCCCGGCCCATTCGGGAGAGGTGAAGGCCGCGCGTGCGGCAGCCACCGCCTGGTCCACGTCCGCCTCGCCGGCCAGTGCCACCTGGGCGATGGCCGTGCCGTTCGACGGGTCGAGGACGGTGAAGGAGCGTCCGTCGGCGGCGGGGACCTGCTTGCCGTCGATGAGCAGCTCGGTCAGCTGCAGTTCGCCGGTCATGGTCGGATCTCCCCCAGGAGCTCGCCGAAGATGACGACCTCGTCGCCGGGGCGGACGGTGCGGATCCGGCGGACCCAGAGCACGATGCCGTCCTGCGGGGCGGTGACCTCTTCCAGCGTGTTGCCGTAGTGGTCGGTGATGGTGGCGATCAGGTCGCCTTCCTTGCAGTTCTCGCCCGGCTCGGCGCGGGCGACGAAGAAGCCGCCGGAGGCGGAGCGGGCGAAGGTGCCGGAGACGGTGGTGTAGGTGTCCCGCAGCTCCGCCTCGCCGTCGGTCATGCCGAGGCTGCGCAGGACGTTGCGGACCGAGTTCATGTGCGTCTCGACATTGGCCTCGCGGTAGGTGCCGCCGCCGACCTCGATGGTGATGGCGGGCTTGCCCGCCGCGAGAGCGGGGTGGCGGACCGTGCCGCCCCACTTGCCGCCCTTCCAGACCAGCTCGTGACCGGCCGCCAGCGCCAGATCGGTGGCCAGGTCCTCGTAGCCGCCCTGCAGGATGACCAGCGGGGCGATCTCGCCGTAGGCGCCGCCGGTGTGCAGGTCGACCAGGGCGTCGACGGCCGGCACGACCTGCTCGACGAAGGTGGCGGCCAGCCGCTGGGAGTACGAGCCCTCCGCGTCGCCGGGGAAGATGCGGTTGAGGTTGAGGTGGTCGATGCCGCTGGCGCGGGCGGCCGCCTCGAAGGCGGGGGTGTTCAGGCAGGGGATGCCGACGACGGTGCCGCGCAGGGTGGCCGGGTCGATCTCGGCGAGCACGCGCCGGACGGCCTCCTGGCCGTCGTACTCGTCGCCGTGTACGCCCGCGTCCACACACAGGACCGGGCCGTCCTGCTCACCGTTGACGACGATCAGCGGAATGCCGAGCTCCACGCCGTAGGTGCTGGTGCCGACCGGGATGAGGCCCTGGGCGCGCTCGCCGGGGGCGACGGTCAGCGGACCGATGGAGTACATGTGGTTCCTTCCCAATACGTGGATCAGATGCGGGCGGACGCCTCGGCGAGGGTGCCGGCGACGATCGCGGCGATACGGTCGAGCAGAGCGCGGTCGCTGATCAGCGGGGGCGCGATCTGGACCAGCGGCGCGGAACGGTTGTAGACACGGGCCAGCAGGCCGGCTTCACGCAGCCGGCGCGGGATCAGGTCGACGATCACATCGGCCCGGGCGCGGTCGCTGAAGCCGCCGCCGTCGAGGTCGCCGACGAGTTCGCAGGAGTAGAAGAACCCGCTGCCGCGGACGTCGCCGACGATCGGCAGGTCCGTGAGGGCCGCCATGCGTTTCGCCAGGACGTCCTGGAGACCGCGGACGTTGTCCAGGATCCGGTCCCGCTCCATGATCTCCAGGTTGCGCAGGGCGATGGCCGCGCTCAGCGGGTGCCCGGCGAAGGTGTAGCCGTGGTTGAGGACCGCGCCGGGCCGGTTGATGACCTCGGTGACCTTGGTGCTCACCAGGGTGGCGCCCATCGGGGCGTATCCGGCGGTGATGCCCTTGGCGACGGTGATCATGTCCGGGCGGGCACCGTACCGGTCACCGCCGAACCACTCGCCGAGGCGGCCGAAGGCGGTGATCACTTCGTCGGCGACGAGCAGGAAGCCGTACCGGTCGGCCAGCGCCCGCAACCCCTGCCAGTAGCCCTTGGGCGGGGTGATGCAGCCGCCCCGGTTCTGCACCGGCTCGGCGATCAGCATGGCGATCGTCTCCGGGCCCTCGGCCAGGATCTCGGCCTCCAGCTCGGCCAGCAGGTGCGCGGTGAAGGCGGTGTCGTCGGCGAACTCCGGTGCGAGGCCGAAGCGGCTGGTGTTCGACACGAACCGGGTGTCGATCGCCGGCGGGCCGTACGGGTCCGTCAGGCCGGGGTCGTCGGTGAGGGACAGGGCCCCGATGGTCAGGCCGTGGTAGGCGCCGCGCCGGGCGATGGCCTTGGTGCGGCCGGGTTCGCCGTTCAGGGTGTGGTAGCGGCGGGCGATCTTCCAGGCGGTCTCGACGGCTTCGGCGCCGCCGCCGGAGAAGAAGGTGTGCTCGATGTCGACGGGGGCGATCCGGGACAGCCGCTCGGCGAGTTCGATCGCCGGCGGGTGCGCGGAGCCGAGCCACAGCGGGCTGTAGCACAGCTCGCGCAGCTGCTTCTCCGCCGCCTCGGCGAACTCGGGGCCGTAGGAGTAACCCAGCTGGCAGCAGTACAGCCCCGACAGGCCGTCGATGTAGCGCCTGCCGTCCGCGTCCTCGACGTACGGGCCCTCCCCACGCCGGACGACGAGGAGGTCCTCGCCCTCGGGGCCGAGCGAACCGTTGGCGGTCATGTGCAGCAGCAGGTGCCGCTGAGCGGTGGCGGCGGTCAGCTGAGCGGTGGCGGCGGTCATACGGCCTCACCTCCCGGAGCGGCGACTCCTACCGTGTTCTCGACCGACAGCAGGGAGTCCTGCCGCCCGGAACCGAGCCAGCGCACCAGGGCCACCAGGCCGAGGGCGAGGATCGCGAAGGCGATGAGGATCGCGCTGACCGCGGTCACGCTGGGATCGATCTCGAAGGTCAGGGAGTTGTAGACCTGCACCGGCAGGGTGACGGTGTCGACCGAGGACAGGAACTGGGAGATGTAGAACTCGTCGAAGCTGGTGATGAAGGAGAAGATCGCCGCCGCGATCATCCCGGGCGCGGCGAGGGGGAAGGTGATCCGCCGGGCGATCGTCAGACGGCCCGCTCCCATGCTCGCCGCGGCATCCTCCAGCCGCTCGTCGATCCCGCGCAGCGTCGCGATCAGGATCAGCACCGCGATCGGCGAGGCCAGCACGGTGTGCCCGAGGGCGATGGCGATGGGGCTGCCCAGCATCGCGGCGGGTTCGAAGAGCAGGAACAGGCCCAGTGCGGTGACGATCTGCGGGATGACCAGCGGTCCGAGGACCAGGGCGTAGACCGCCGAGCGCAGCGGGAGTTCGCTGCGGGTCAGGGCGGTCGCCGCGGTCACCCCGATGATGAGGGAGAACACGGTGCTCAGGGCGGCGACCAGGGCGCTCAGGGAGAGCGCGGCCGGCCATTTGCTGCCGTCGGCGAACAGTGCCTTGTACCAGTTCAGCGTCCACACTTCCGGCGGGAACTGCGCGAAGGCGTTGTTGCTGAAGGAGGTGACGAGGATGACGACGATCGGCAGCGCCAGGAACAGCAGGATCACGGTGGCGACCGCTGTCAGGACGATCCGTCCGACGAGGGTGCTGCGCAGTTCCATCATGATGCGCTCCTCTTCCTACGGCTGGCGCCGAGCGAGGTGACGAGCTTGACCAGCAGCAGTCCGGCGAAGGTCAGCAGCAGCAGGATGACGCCCTGAGCGGCCGCCCCGTTCCACTGGCTCTCCTTCGTCACCTGCTGGTTGATCAGGGTGGCGATCATCGTCTGGTTGGGTCCGCCCATCAGGGCGGGGGTGATGTAGTAGCCCAGCGAGAGGATGAAGCTGAGCAGTCCGGCACTGGCAAGGCCGGGGGCGACCAGCGGCAGGTAGACCCGGCGGAAGATCGTCACGCGTCCCGCGCCCATGCTGGCCGCGGCGGCCAGCAGCCGCCGGTCCACACCGCGCATCACGCCGTACAGCAGCAGCACCGTGTAGGGGAGCATCATCGAGGTGGTGCCGATGACCACGCCCAACTCGTTGTAGAGCAGCTGGTACGGCGCCCCCGGTGCCGACATGCCGGCCAGGCTCTCGTTCACCAGGCCCTTGTCGCCGAGCATGATGATCCAGCCGTAGGTGCGCACCAGGGCGCTGATGAAGTGCGGCACGACCACGATCAGCATGGCCAGTCCGGCCCACAGGGGCTTGAGCCGGGAGATCGCGTTCGCCAGGAGGAACCCGAACACCAGGCTGAGCAGCGCCGTTTCGGCGGAAATCCGCAGCGTGGTGATCAGGACGGAGAGGTTGACCCCGGTCAGCGCGTCGGCGTACCAGTGCAGGGTGAGCGATCCGTCGGTGTTCTTCAGGCTGAGGAGCAGTGTGCTGAAGATCGGGTAGACGAACAGCACCAGCAGGTAGACGACGACGGGCAGCGCGTAGAGGATCCCGACCCGGGTCTTGCGCGAAGCCAGGAGCTTGCGCGGACGGGCTGGGGCGGTGGCGGTGAGGGCGGCCATGGCTCACCCTCCCTGTTCGCCGGCGAAGAGGTTGACGTCGTCCGGGTCGGCGGTGATCCCGACCCGCTCGCCGGCGACGGGACCGCGGCCGGCCGGTACTTCCAGGCGCAGCAGCGGCGCCTCCTTGCCGTCGATCCGCACCCCCGCGCGCACCAGGGTGCCCACATAGGTGGCGGTCTCGACCGTGCCGGTACAGAAGCCGTCGTCGTCGGCGCAGGCCCGCAGCCGGCCCGGCTGCACGGCGACCTTCACCTCGGTGCCGGATGCCAGCTGGTGGCGCCGTGCCTTCAGCAGGCCGCCGGAGTTGTCGAGGCGGACCAGGGTGTGCTCGTCGGTGTGCTTCTCCACGCGGCCGGGCAGGAAGTTGGCCGCGCCGAGGAAGTCCGCGACGAAGGGAGTCCTCGGCCGCTCGAAAAGCTCCCGCGGGGTGTCGAACTGCTCGATCAGGCCGTTGCGCATCACCGCGATGCGGTCCGACATGACCAGCGCCTCTTCCTGATCATGCGTCACATAGATGACGGTCAGGCCGAGTTCCTGCTGGATGGACTTGATCTCGACCTGCAGCTGGTCTCGCAGCTTCTTGTCCAGCGCGCCCAGCGGCTCGTCCATGAGGATGACCGGCGGGCGGTAGACCAGCGCCCGGCACAGGGCGACACGCTGCTGCTGACCACCGGACAGCTCGCGCGGCTTGCGCCCGCCGAACCCGGACAGGCCGGCGATCTCCAGCGTCTCCCCGACCCGCTTGCGGATCTCGGCCTTGGGCACTCCGCGCAGCGTGAGCGGGAAGGCGACGTTCTCGCTGACCGTCATGTGCGGGAAGAGCAGGTACTGCTGGAAGACGAAACCGAGGTTCCGCTTCTGCGGCGCGAGCCGGGTCACGTCACGGTCCCCGACGGTGATGGTGCCGGAGTCGGGTTCGCAGAACCCGGCGATCATCATCAGCGTCGTGGTCTTGCCCGACCCCGAGGCGCCGAGGAAGGTGACGAACTCCCCGGCCGCGATCTCCATGGACGCCTCGTCGACGGCGACGACGTCCCCGTACGTCTTACGCAGGGCCACCACCGACAGCGACTTGCCGGTCGCGGTGGCCGGCTTACCGCCGGCCACCTTGACAGACGGTGCGGCGATACCGAACTCAGCCACGAGCCCACCCCAGCCAGCGCTTGGTGACAGCCGCTTCGTTCTTCAGCCACCAGTCGACATCCGCGTCAAAACCCTTGTCGTAGTACTTCGGCGCACCCGCGAGAGCGTTGCGCTCGTCCTCGGAGAGCTTGGCGTAAGCCACCGGAGAAGCCGGGTTCGACGGGAAGGCCTTCGCCAGCGCGGCCTGGCTCTCCGCCCGCAGCGAGAAGTCCATCAGCTGGTAGGCGGCATCCACGTTGGCCGCGCCCTTGGCGATGGCATAGCCCTGGAACTGGCGGCGCATGCCGTTGAGCTGCCGCTCGACCGGGACGCCCTGCTTCTGCAGATCGGCGATCCGGCCGTCCCAGACGGTGGACATCGTGACCTCCTCGCGGCTGAGGAGCACGCCGGGGAGCGGGCCGCTGTCCCAGAACTTCTTGATGTTCGAGCGCAGCCGGGTCAGCACCTTGAACGCGCGGTCCACATCCAGCGGGTACAGCTTGTCCATCGGGACACCGTCGGCGAGCAGCGCGAACTCCAGCTCAGGCAGGTCACCGTCCGGGTGGACCATCGCGCGGGCACCCTTGAACGCCTTGGTGTCCCAGAAGTCCGCCCACGACTCCGGCTTCTTACCGCCGAAGGCGTCGGTGCGGTACGCGATGCACTGGCCGTAGAAGCTGTGCCCGATGGCGTGGTCGGTGATCTGGGCCTCGGGGATCTTCGCGCTCTTCACGCTCTTGACCCGCTCGGGGTCCAGCGTCTCCAGGGCGTCCTGCTTGACGTACTTGGTGTGAGACATCATCGAGTTGTTGATGAGGTCGCACTGCGGACGGCCCTGCTTGATCTGCGCCAGCAGCGGAGCGTCGTCCAGGTTGAGCACCTTCACCTGGATGCCGGTCTCCTGCGTGAACGGCGTGTAGATCGCCTTCTGCAGGGCCGCGCCGTAGGAACCGCCGCTGTCGCGGACGACCACCGTCTTGCCGTCGGCCTTGGCGCTGCTGGAACCGGACCGGCTGGTGCCGGTGCCGCAGGCGCTGAGGGTGGTCGCGGCGGCGACGCCCGCCGTGACCCCGCCTATTCCTCGCAGGAACAGTCTGCGGTCTATTCGGGCATCTTTCATGGTGTGCCTCCTGGTGGTGCCGGCCGCGAGAAGGGGAGCGGCTGGGGAAGGGGGAAAGGGGAAGGGGGGCTTGAAGGGGGTCTAGGTGCGGGGACCCGCCTCGTCGGATCCGGCACCCGTACCGGGGGTCCGGAGGGTGTCGGGGCGCGCGGCCGTGTCGGGGTCCCACGGGACGGCGAGGGCGGCGAGTTCGGTGCCGGGGGCGACGGTGAGGCCGTGCATGCCGTAGAAGATCCGCCCGCCGGCCGGTGCGTGGACCGTGTGCTCCGTGCCGTCGGCCGGGTCGATGATGCGGCCGAGGACGTCGCCCTCCGCCACTTCGCCGATGACGTCGGCGTCGAAGGAGAACTCCGGGTACCACAGGCCGGTGGCCTCGGCGGTGGCACCGGCGGACCAGACCCACTCGCGGATCGGCGCCGGGGCGGAGTCGTCCGGGTCCAGCACGCCCAGGTGGCGCAGCGCCCGGAACAGGCCGTCGACGCGGCGGCGGGCCGTTGCCCCGTCACGCTGCCCGAGTTGGCCCACCTCGACGAGTACGGCTGAGATGCCCCGGCGGGCGGCGGCCGCGTGGCTGTTGCCGCCGTCTGCCTTCAGTCCGAGGATGACGTCCTCGATGCCGAAGGAGCCCGCCAGTTCGGCCGTGGCCTTGTCGAGGTCCGGGTCACCGGTGAGGCGGTAGCCGACGAAGTCCCGCAGGACCTGGTCGATGCCGCCACAGTGCAGGTCGATGTAGACGTCGGCGCCGTCGACGAGGTGGGTGAAGAGCCAGGCGGCCAGCCGCTCGGTGGGGCCGCCGGCCGGGTCGCCGGGGAAGACACGGTTGATGTTCACACCGTCGGCCGGGGAGACGTTGAGCCGGCCCTGGTACACGGCGTTGGGGTTGGCGACCGGACAGATGATCACCTGTCCGCGCACCTCACCGGGTTCCAGCAGGCTCGCCAGGCGCGCGACGGCGTCGATGGGCGTGAATTCGCCGCCGTGCACGCCCGCGGTGATGACGACCCGAGGGCCGGGGCGGGAGCCGTTGACCAGGGTCAGCGGAATGTCCGCGGTGAGGGTGCCGAGGTCGGCCCGGACGGTGCCGCGGGCCTTGGTGCCGGGCTCGGCGTGCAGGTCGCGGACGGAGAGCGTGGCGTCGTTCATGGTCATGCCTCCGTACGGCCGACGGTGGAGATGAAGTCGATGGGCTGGGGCGAGGTGCCGTCCAGCGCCAGGTCGGCGGCGATGTCGCCGAAGGCGGGCGAGAGCTTGAAGCCGTGGCCGGAGAAACCGGCGAGCAGGATCACGTTCTCGGCGCCGGGCAGGGGGCCGACCAGGGGGCGGCTGCTCTCGGTGTAGCCCTCCATGTAGACGGAGAGACGGGTCGGGTCCGGGTGCAGGTCCGGCATGTGACGCCCGATCAGCTCGGAGAAGATCTCCAGCTCCTCGGGCCGCACCGTCCGGTCCAGCTGGTTCGGGTCGCCCGCCGGCTGGTGCAGGGCGCGGGAGAGGCCGAGCTTGACGGAGATGCCGTCCGGCGAGGGCAGGCCGTAGCAGTGGGTGGGCGCGGTCCGGATGAACGCCGGGCGCTCCTCGCCGAACCAGGCCTCGGGGGTGGTGGGCACGTACCAGGCGCTGACCAGGCGGCGGACGTCCACCTCCCACGGCAGGTCGGGCAGCAGGTCGTTGACCCAGGGGCCGGGGGTGACGACGGCGGTGTCGAAGCGCTCGCTGCCGGAGTCGGTGCGGATCTCGACGCCGCCCGCGACGGGGACGATCTCGCGGACCGTGCTGTAGCGGCGGATCACGGCGCCCAGCTGCTCGGCGCGGCGAGCGGCGGTCTGGATGGTCAGCTCCGGGCGGATGAAGCCGGCGCGACGGTCGAGCACGGCCGCGTCGCCGTCCTCGATGCGGTACTGCGGGAAGCGCTTCGCGAGAATCTCGGCATCGAGCACCTCGTGGTCGAGGTCGTGCTCCGCGATGGACTGCAGGACGGTGGCCATCTGGTGGTGTCCGGTCGGCCCCATCAGCAGACATCCGGTCAGGCGGCGCAGCTCACGGCCGGCCTCCTGCTGCAGCTGCTCCCACAGGGCGTCGGCGTGCTTGAGGAGCGGGACGTAGCGGGAGTCCTCGAAGTGCGCGCTGCGGAAGATCCGGGTCTCACCGCCGGCGGCACTGCGGTCGTGGCCGGGGGCGAACCGGTCGTACCCGACGACCTCGGCACCCCGGGCCGCCAGCCGCCAGGCGGCCTGGCTGCCCATTGTTCCGACGCCGACGACGGCGACGCGCTTCCTGGCAGCTGACACAGGACTTTCCTTTCGTATCGCCGAGGCGCATGCTGGGCGCCCGACGTGAGGCTGGTCGATTCAAGGTGGTTTGAACGGGGGCCGGGCCCTCTCTCAGGGCTCTCGGCTCGCAGCCGCCGTGTCTCGCGGTGCCGGCTCACTTCTGCGGAGTCTCTTCCGCTGAGCCGTGCCACATTGTGGAACGCTGTGCTAGAATCTGGCACGAGAATGACAGCGGCTCGATGGGGAGTCAAGAGGGTGTCCATCAGAGATTCCGAGGATTAACAGGGGGAAACCGGATGGAAATGAAGAGCGTGACCAGGTCGCTGCGCATCCTGGAGGCGGTCGCCCAGCATCAGCCGGTCACTGTCGGGGAGTTGACGAAACTCTTCGGCCTGCCGAAGTCGACCGTGCAGCGCACCCTGGTCACCTTGGCGGAGGCGGGCTGGCTGCGCGCGAACCGCAAGGACACCACCCGCTGGGAGATCGGCGCCCGGGTGCTGGCCGTACGACCCGCCGCCCTCCAGGGATCCAGCCTGTTCGCCGCCGCCCGCGAGCCCATGATCCGACTCCGGGACGCGGTGAACGAGACCATCCACCTGTCGGTGCCCGACGCGCTGCAGTGCATGGTCGTGGTGGACCGCGTCGACTGCGACCACCCCGTACGGACCTTCCACAGCATCGGCGACACCTCACCGCTGCACGCCACCGCCGTGGGGCGCGCGATCCTCGCCCAGCTTCCGAAGCGGGACGTCGAGGAACTCATCGCCCAGGGCCTGGAGCGCTTCAGCGACACGACCCCCGCCGACCCCGACGAACTGCGCGCCGAGCTGGACCGGATCCGCACCGACGGCTACGCGATCAACCGGAATCATTACCGGCCGGGCGTCTGCGCCCTCGCCGCCCCCGTGCTCGACGAGAGCGGGACACCGCTGGCCGCCGTGGCGGTCTCGATGCCCGACTCCCGGTACGACGCGGACCGGGAGTCCGAGTGGGGCGACCGCGTCGCCGGCGCGGCAGAGGAGATCAGCGGACGCCTACTGGGCGGCTAACGGAAGGCGGTGGCCCAGGAGGGCCCCGGACCGGCGAGGGCCGGCTTGCACGCGTCGGAGCGTGCGGGCCGGCCCTTGCCGCATGTCAGGGCAGCCGTCGCCCCGGGCCCGGCCGGGGGAGGTGCCGGGCCCAGGGCGGCCGCCCCGCGCGGCACGGCGGGGCGGGGTCAGGGCGCTCCCGCCGTTCATCGCCGCGAAGGTCATCGGATCCACTCCTCTCCATGCCATATTGTGGAACACCGTGCTAGAATCCGGCACGAATCATGCCCACGGCTCCGGAAGGGAGTCAAGAGGTGAGCACGACGAAGCCATGCGACTGACGGGGGCCCCGGATGGAAATGAAGAGCGTCACCAGGTCACTGCGCATCCTGGAGGCGGTCGCCCGGCATCAGCCCGTGACCCTGGGTGAGCTGACGAAGCTCTTCGGCCTGCCGAAGTCGACCGTGCAGCGCACCCTGGTCACCCTGGCGGAGGCGGGCTGGCTCCGGGCCAACCGGAGGGACACCACGCGCTGGGAGATAGGCGCCCGCATCCTCGCCGTACGACCCGCCGCCCTCCAGGGATCCAGCCTGTTCGCCGCCGCCCGCGAGCCCATGATCCGACTCCGGGACACGGTGAACGAGACCATCCATCTCTCGGTGCCCGACGCGCTGCACAGCATGGTCGTCGTCGACCGCGTCGACTGCGACCACCCCGTACGGACCTTCCACACCATCGGCGACACCTCACCGCTGCACGCCACGGCTGCCGGGCACGCGATCCTCGCGCATCTCCCGAATCCCGAGGTCGACGAGTTCGCGACGGGCACGTTCGAGGGGTACGGCGAGGAGACCATCACCGACCCCAAGGAGCTGCGCACGGAGCTCCAGCGGGTCAGGGAGCGTGGCTACGCCGTCAACCACAACCAGTACCTCCAGGGGGTCTGCGCCATCGCGGCATCCGTCCTGGACGGTGACGGCGTCCCGCTGGCCGCCGTGGCCGTCTCCCTGCCGGACTCCCGCTTCGAGCCCGGCCGACTCGCCGAGCTGGGGCAGCTCGTGACCGAGACGGCGGCGGAGATCACCGCGCGCCACCTGCGCTGAGGGCGGGGGCTTCGGGCCGGCCCGCGGCGGGGCCGACCTGGACCCGTGCCCGGCCAGGAGGGCTGAGCGGCCGGGCACGGGGTGGCCCGCGGTGCGCGATGCGGCGTATGTCAGGGCAGGACCGCCGTCATTGCACGGGCACCGCGAGGTACTGGTACTCAAGGAACTCGTCGATCCCGACCCGGCCGCCCTCGCGGCCCAGCCCGGACTGCTTGACGCCGCCGAAGGGGGCGGCCGGGTTGGAGACGAGGCCGGTGTTGAGGCCGACCATGCCGACCTCCAGACGCTCGCTGACCCGCAGGGCGCGGTCCAGGCCCTCGGTGAAGACGTAGCCGACGAGGCCCCAGGGGGTGTCGTTGGCCCGGCGGATCACCTCGTCCTCGTCGTCGAAGGTGAGGATCGCCGCGACCGGGCCGAAGATCTCCGTGTCCATCAGGCGGCTGTCGGAGGCGACGTCCATGAGCACGGTCGGCGGGTAGAAGCAACCCGGCCCCTCGGGCGTACGGCCGCCTACGAGCACCCGGGCGCCGCGCTCCACCGCGTCGGCCACCAGTTCCTCGACCTTGGCCCGTCCGACCCTGTCGATCAGCGGGCCGACGTCGACGCCGTTCCGGGTGCCGGGGCCCACGACCAGCGCGCCCATGCGCTCGGCCAGGCGCCGCCCGAACTCCTCCACCACGGAGCTGTGGACGAAGAAGCGGTTGGCGGCGGTGCAGGCCTCGCCCATGTTGCGCATCTTGGCGACCATCGCGCCGTCGACCGCCTTGTCCAGGTCGGCGTCCTCGAAGACGATGAACGGCGCGTTCCCGCCCAGCTCCATCGAGGTCCGCACGACCGCCTCCGCGCTCTGGGCGAGCAGCAGGCGTCCGACGTTGGTGGAGCCGGTGAAGGAGAGCTTGCGAATCCGCCCGCCGCGCAGGAGCGGTTCGCACACCTCCCCCGCACGGGAGGTGGTGACGACGTTGAGCACGCCGTCCGGCAGCCCGGCCTCCTTGAGGATCGCGGCGAGAGCCAGGCTGGACAGAGGGGTCTGCGGGGCCGGCTTGAGGATCATCGTGCAGCCGGCGGCGATCGCCGGGCCGATCTTGCGGGTGCCCATGGCCAGCGGGAAGTTCCACGGAGTGATCAGCAGACAGGGGCCGACCGGGCGGCGGGAGAGCAGCATGCGGTTGCGGCCGTCGGGCAGGACACCGTTGCCGCCCTCGATACGCACGGCCTCCTCGGAGAACCAGCGGAAGAACTCGGCCGCGTACGCCACCTCTCCCCTGGCCTCGGCCAGGGGCTTGCCCATCTCGGCCGTCATCAGGTGGGCCAGCTCATCGGTGCGCTCGACGATGATCTCGTACGCCCGGCGCAGGATCTCGCTACGGACCCGCGGCGCCGTACGGGCCCACTCCTCCTGCGCCTGGACGGCCGCCTCCTCGGCGCGCTGGGCGTCCTTGGCGCCCGCGTCGGCGACATGGCAGAGGATCTCACCGGTCGCGGGGTCGTCCACGGGCATGGTGGCGGCGTCCGCGGCGTCCGCCCAGGCCCCGCCGATGAACAACTGCGTGGGTGTGTCGGTCATGGGGTTCCTCCTGGTTGATCGGCGGTGGGGTCGAGCAGCAGCTCCGCGAGGTGCAGGGCCCGGATGCCCCGGTCACCGGCGAGGTGGTCGATCTGGGTGGCACAGCTGAAACCGTCGGCCACGACGACCGTCGGCATGTCCTGGTCGATGCCGTCGAGGCGTGGCTTCAGAGCCAGGTCGGCGACGGCCATCGAGGTGTCGTAGTGCTGCTCCTCGAAGCCGAAGTTCCCGGCGAGTCCGCAGCAGCCCTCCGCCTCGTCGACCTTCTCCACGCCGAGGCGGCCGAGCAGGTCGCGGGGGTGGCGGCCCTTGAAGGTGGCGTACTCGTGGCAGTGGGTCTGCAGGACGACCTGGTCCGGCAGCTCCGGCGGGGTCCAGTCCGGCGCGGCCAGGTCGGTCAGGGCGCCGGTGAAGGTGTGGACGCGGGCCGCGACGCGCTGGGCGGCGTCGGTGCCGAGCAGTTCGGGCACGTCACGCTTGAGGGCGGCGGCGCAGCTGGGTTCGGCCACGATGATGGGCCGGTCGTCGCCGTTGTCCAGGTGGGCGACCGTACGGGCCATGACGCGGCGCGCGGTGGACAGCTGGCCGGTGCTCACCCAGGTCAGGCCGCAGCACAGGCCGTCCTCCGCCGTGCAGGGGATGCCGGCGTCGGCGAGCACGCGGCTCGCGGCGCCCGCGACCTCGGGGCGGAAGGCGCGGGTGAAGCTGTCGACGAAGAGCAGGGCCTTCGCCTGTTCACCGGACTTCGCGGCGCGCAGGACCTTGCGCAGGGCGCGCCGGGAGGCGAAGGCCGGGATCCTGCGCTGTGTGGTCACGCCGCCGAGCCGGGCAAGCAGCTTGCCGACCGGTCCGCGCAGCAGCGCGTTGATCGGGCGGGCGGCGAATCCGGCCAGGGCCGAGGTCAGCGGCAGCCAGCCCAGCGAGTAGTGGGAGCGGGGCCGGATCCTGCCCTTGTAGTGCTGGTGCAGGAACTCCGCCTTGTACGTGGCCATGTCGACGCCGACCGGGCAGTCGCTGGAGCACGCCTTGCAGGACAGGCACAGGTCGAGGGCGTCGCGCACCTCCGTCGAGCGCCAGCCGTCCTGGACGAAGTCGCCCCGCACCATCTCCTGGAGCAGCCGGGCCCGGCCCCGGGTCGAGTCGTTCTCCTCTCCGGTGGCCCGGTAGCTGGGACACATCACGCCGCCCGCGTCGCTGCGGCAGCGGCCGACGCCGACACAGCGGCGTACCGCACCCGCGAAGCCGTCCTCGTCGTGTGGGAAGGAGAAGAGGGTCTCGACGGGCAGCACGTCGGAGGGCGTGTGCAGCGCGAGGTCGGCGTCGAGTCGGGCCGGGGCCACGATGACGCCGGGGTTGAGCAGCCCCTCGGGATCGAAGATCTCCTTGAAGGCGGCGAACGTCTGGATCATCCGGTGGCTGTACATGACCTCCAGCAGCTCACCACGAGCCCGCCCGTCCCCGTGCTCGCCCGACAGAGAGCCGCCGTGCGAGACCACGAGCGCGGCCGCCTCGCCGAGGAAGCGGCGGGTCGCGGCCCGGCCGGCATCCGTGGCGAGGTCGAAGTCGATGCGCACATGGACACAGCCCGCACCGAAGTGGCCGTACAGCACCCCGGTCAGGCCGTGGGAGGACAGCAGCTTGCGGAAGTCCCGCAGGTAGGCGGCCAGGTTCTCGGGCGCGACCGCCGCGTCCTCCCAGCCCGGCCACGACTCCCCGCCGTCCACCAGACGGGCGGCGAGCCCGGCCCCGTCCTCGCGGACCCGCCACAGCGAACGCCGCTGGGCAGGACTCTGAACGACCCGTCCGCCGGTCATCCGGCCCTGGGCCTTGAGCACGTCGAGCAGTTCGGCGGCACGGGCGTCGACCGCCGCCTGGTCGTCACCGTCGAGTTCGACGTACAGCCAGGCCCGCCCCTCGGGCAGTCCGGTCACGGAGTCCGGGCCGCGGCGGGCGCGCATCGTGGCGACGATGGCCTCGTCCATCCCCTCCACGGCGGTGGGGTTCCAGCGCAGGATCTCGGGGACGTCCTCGGCGGCGTCGACGACGTCGTCGTAGCCGAGCGTCAGCAGCGTGGAAGCCTGTGCGGTCGCCACCAGGCGGACCGTCGCGGCGGTGACGACCGCACAGGAGCCTTCGGTGCCCACCAGAGCGCGGGCCATGTCGAAGCCGTGTTCGGGCAGCAGGTGGTGCAGTTGGTAGCCGGAGACCTGACGGGGAACGCGGCCCAGCTCGGTGCGGATCGGCGCCAGGTTGGCGTCGATCAGACGTCGGACGTCCGCTCTGAGGCGGGCGACACGCCGGACCGCGTCCGTGTCGTTCGGGTCGGCCGCGCGCAGGCCCTCGCCGTCGGCGACGGCTCGCACGCCGTCGGCCGTCACGATCTCCAGCGCCTCGATGTGCGTACTGGTACGCCCGTGCCGCACCGACCGGTTTCCGCAGGCGTCGTTGCCGATCATGCCGCCGAGGGTGCAGCGGCTGTGCGAGGAGGGGTCGGGGCCGAAGGTGAGCCCGTGCAGGGCGGTCGCGCCGCGCAGCGCGTCCAGGATCACCCCGGCCTCGACACGCGCGGTGCGCGCCACCGGGTCGATGTCCAGGATCCGGTTCATGTACCGGGAGAAGTCCAGGACCACACCCGGTCCGACCGCGTTGCCGGCCATGCTGGTGCCGCCGCCACGCGCGGTGATGGGGAGGCCCGCCTCCCGGCAGGCCCGCAGCACCGCGCTCACGTCGTCGGCGGTACGGGGGAACACCACGGCCCTCGGCGGGACCCGGTAGTTGGAGGCGTCGTAGGCGTAGGGACCGGTGGAGCCCGGGCCGGTCTCCACCCGCAGGCCGGGAGCGGTCCTGGTGAGCCGCGCGACCAGCGGCTCCAGGGCCGTGGTGGTGTCCGTCATCGCCCTGCCGCTCCCGATGTGCCGGCCTCCACCGCGGTCGCCCACGCCTGGAGGCCCTCGTCCACCGCCGTCTCGTCGATGACGAGTGCCGGGATCATGCGTACGACCTGGTTCCAGGCGCCGCACAGCAGCAGGAGCAGTCCCTCGTCGACGGCGGCTCGCTGCACGCGGGCGGCGGTCTCGGGGTCGGGGCTGCCGTCCTCGGTGACGAATTCGCTGGCCAGCATCAGCCCGAGGCCCCGCACGTCGCCGATGGCCGATGTCCGGTCGGCCACCGCCTCCAGGCCGTGACGCAGCCGCTTGCCCATCGCGTCGGCGTTCTCGACGAGCTTCTCGTCGCGTACGACGTCGAGGGTGGCGACGGCCGCCGCGCAGGCCACGGCGTTGGCGCCGTACGTACCGCCCTGCGATCCCGGCCACGCCTTGCGCATCAGCTCCTCGGACGCGGCGATCCCGGAGAGCGGGAAACCGCTGGCCAGCCCCTTGGCGGTGATGAGGATGTCCGGGGTGACGCCGAAGTGGTCGTGGCCCCAGAACCGGCCCGTGCGGCCCACGCCGGTCTGCACCTCGTCGAGGATCAGCAGGAAGCCGTGGCGGTCCGCCCGCTCGCGCAGACCTTCCAGGAAGGCGCGGTTCGCGGGCACGTATCCGCCCTCACCGAGCACCGGCTCGACGATGATCGCGGCCGTGTCGTCGGGCGAGGAGATCGTCTGGAGCGTGTAGTCGAGCTCCTTCAGGGCGAAGCGGGTAGCGGTGTCCTCGTCCCAGCCGTAGCGGAAGGCCGACGGGAAGGGGGTGACGACCACGCCGCTCATCAGTGGGGAGAAGCCCGACCGGAAACGGGTGCCGGAGGTGGTCATCGAGGCGGCGGCCACCGTGCGGCCGTGGAACCCGCCGTGGCAGACCAGCACGTTGGGGCGGCCCGTGGCCTGGCGGGCCAGCCGCAACGCAGCCTCCACGGCCTCGCTGCCGGAGTTCATGAAGAACAGGCTGTCCAGTCCGGACGGCAGCACTTCGCCCAGCTTCTCGACGAGGCGCCGCAGCGGCTGGTGCATGACGGTCGTGTACTGGCCGTGCACCAGCGTGCCCACCTGCTCCTGGGCCGCCGCCACGACCTTGGGGTGACAGTGCCCGGTGCTGGTGACGCCGATACCGGCGGTGAAGTCGAGATAGCGGCGGCCGTCCTCGCCGTACAGGTGGACGCCCTCGCCCCGGGCCGCCACCACGGGCGTGGCCTGGCGAAGGTGCGGCGACAGTGCGGTCATGTTCGTCTCCCGGCGCTGTAGTGGTCCTCGTATACGTGGTGTGCGTGTACGTGATCTGCTCCGTCCTCCCGAGCATCTCCCCTGCCGCGCACGGCGACACCGCATGATGTGTCCAGCCAGGACACGGCCTTCGGACGTTGTGTCAACCGCTCGGGGCGATGACGTGTGATCCCGCGCCGCTGGAACCGCCGTAAGACCGCTCTTGCGCAGGTCAGCGACCCTTGTCACAGTGTCCGGGCACGCAAGGAGGGCAGCCGTGACCGAGAACCACCGAGCCGTGACCGTTTCCGCGTCCGCTGACAGCGACACGGACGCGGACGCGGACGCGGACGCGCGGGAGACCACCGGGATTGGCCTCGCAGGCCCACCGCTCACCGTGGCCGACGCCCTGGCCCTTCCCGTGCTGGCCGCGGGACAGCCACGGGTCGTCACCGGCGAAAGCCGCCTCGACCGGCCGGTCCGCTGGGTCCACATCACCGAACTGACGGATCCCGCCTCCTTCCTCAAGGGCGGGGAACTCGTCCTGACCACGGGCATGCCCCTGCCCGAGGACGCGACGGGCGTGCGCCGGTACGTGGACGAACTCGCCGACATCGGCGCGGCGGCCCTGGTCATCGAACTCGTCCGGCGCTACCACCGCCCACCCGACGCGCTGGTCCGAGCCTGCCGCACCCGCGGGCTGCCGCTCGTCACCCTGTCCAAGGACGTCAACTTCCTGGAGGTCACCCAGGTCGTCCACACCCTCATCCTCGGCAACCAGACGGACGCGATGCGCCGGACCCAGCGGATCCACGAGGCGTTCACCGCGCTGACGCTGCGCGGCGCGGAGCCCGAGGAAGTGGTGCGGGCGGCGGCGGAGATGAGCGGGCACACGGTCGTACTGGAGAACCTGGTGCACCAGGCGCTGATCTGCGAGCCCTCCGGCAACACCGTGGAGAACGCCCTCACCGGCTGGGAACAGCGCTCCCGGGCGACCCCGCCCTGCGATCACACGGACGTGCGTGGCCCCGAGAGCTGGCTCGTGGCACCCGTGGAATACCAGGGCGAACGGTGGGGCCGCGTGGCCATGCTTCTCGGCCCACCCAGTGCATCGGGTTCCGCGGCCGGCGGGGACGTCCGGGATCTCGGGGCTCCCGTGGCCTTCGGGCCCGAGGACGTCACCGTCCTGGAGAGAACGGCGATGGCCCTGACCATCGCCCGCCTCATCCACCCCACACCGTGGGAACGCAGCGCACACCGAAGCGCGTTGCGGGACCTCGCCGAGCGGCGCCACCGCTCCCCCGAGGACGCCCGCGCCCGCGCCGCCGCGCTGGGCCTGCCCACCGAGGACAGCCGCTTCCTCGCCGTCCTCGTCACGCTGCCCGCGGAAACGGAAGACGACGCGGCGGAGCCGGAGACGCTCCTGGCCCGGGAACTTCGGACGGCAGCGGTTCCCGCGCTCGTCGGCGCGCTGGCACCCGGCCGCCTCGGCATCCTGCTCGCCCTACGCCCCGCCATGCCGTGGAGGCCCCCGGTGGAACGGCTGAGTCGCACCGCACTGGACCATGACCCGCGAGCCGTCGTGAGCGTCGGCTCCGAGGTCACCGACCTCTCCGACGCGGCCCGTTCCTTCCGCGAAGCGGCCCGCGTGGCCGAGGCGACCCTGCCCGGCCAGCAACTCCCCGAGGGCAGGTCCTTCCACGAACTGTCCGACATCGGCCTGCGCCGGCTCCTGTACGCGCTCCGCGAGGACATCCGGATCCAGGACTACGCCGAACGGCAACTCGGCCGGCTCATCGACCACGACGCACGCCACGGCACCGATCTCTTGACGACCTTGCGCCACTATCTGGACGCGGCCGGCAACAAGACCATCGCCGCACGCCGCGGCGGCCTGTCCCGCGAGACCGTCTACCAGCGCCTGCGAGCCATCGAGCGTCTGCTCGAGTGCGACCTCGAATCCGGCGAACAATGCACCGAACTGCACGTGGCTCTCACGGCCCTCGACGTTCTGCGAGGCCACTGAAAAGGAGGAAACCGCACGAAGCCGCCGTGTCAGCGGTCGTTCCCGACCTCGGCTCCGATCAGTACGAAGGCCGCGATGACCGGACGGTCGCTGCGATTGCGCCAGGCGTGCCGGGTGCCGTTCTGGATCACGATGTCTCCCGCCGAGAGCGGCGTGCACCGGCCGTCGTCGAGTTCGAGGACGACCTCCCCCTGGAGCACGATGCCGTAGTCGACGGTCGGCGTGGTGTGCATGCCGTCGGGCCCGATGAGCTCCGCGATACCGGGCGAATCGGCTCGCTGCTCACTGTCGAAGGCCACGGGGTCGAACGCCGGGTCGGCCATGGCGGTGTCCGGCGGCATGGTGAGGACGATGAAGCGTGTGCCGCCGGGGCCCGGGAGGAGACTGGTGATCTTCGGTGTGGGGTCCTCCCCGGTCCGGCTGACCGGTTCGCCGGGTTCGGTGGCCCACGGCACCGCGGACACCCAGCCGGGCAGACTGGTGAACTCTCTGGTGCGGGGAACGGGGCCGTCGCTGACGACGACCGATCTTCCGTTCTCGTCATGACCGGTGACGACTCTGCGCATGTGCGGCTCCTCTCGGTCGGGTTCGGACGGGATCCTCAGCTGTTGAGAGCGGTCCGCCAGGCGTCCAGTACGTCCTCCACGGTGGGGGCGAACGCACGGAGCAGGGCCGACGCCACGGTGCGTACGAACAACTTGTGCCGGTCGTCGGTGAGGTACTCCACCGGCGACTTGCCGTCCACGCGTGCGAGCAGCAGCGCCGGCAGCAGCGACGCCGCGCGCGCCTGAAGCGCCGCCCTCGGCTCCCAGTCGGCGCGCCGGAAGTACGCCTCGGCCAGCACCCGGGCGCACCCCAGGAGTTCGGCGCGGCGCCCGCGTACGACCAGGCTCTGGAGGAGCAGATGATTGACGCAGAAGGCCAGGTCGAAGGCCGGGTCTCCGTACCACGCGCATTCGGCGTCCAGCAGCACCGGCTGAGCGGGCCCGACAAGAATGTTCTTGGGGCTGACGTCGCCGTGCACCAGGGCCAGGTGCGTCGCGGCCGTGCGGTCGGCGAGGTCTTGGAGAACGTCGCGCAGCCCGGGGTGCGCGGCCGCGGTGGCCAGCAGGTACGGCTCGATGCGCAGCGCGTTGAAGTTGTCGTCGGTGGCGAATTCCGCCGCGAGTGCGGTGTCCCCGGCACTGGCCGCGTGCAGACCGCCGAGCACCTCTCCGACGGCCGCCGCGGTCTCCACCTCCACCTTTCCGTCGAGCAGTTGCGCCTTCCACACCGGGTACCGCTCGGGGGGCAGGTACGCCATCGCGAAGAGGCCGGCCGCGGCGTCGTGGGCCAGCAGTTCCGGGACGCTGTCCGGTCGGTGTCCGGCCGCGAACCGCATCCACGCCCACTCGTAGGCGTTGCGCGACACCGGCGCCTGCCAGTCGGCGGCGACCCGCAGTTTGGCCAGCGCCCGCTTCACGCACAGGGAGCGCCCTGGCAGGTCCACCCGCCACAGATCGGAGGAGACGCCACCGGCCAGCGGCGTCCAGCGCGCGGCTTCGTCCGGCGCGGCAAGCTTGTTGGCCAGCAGGAAATCGGTCAGCGCGGGCTCAGGTGCGGACGCGGAGACCATGACAGGCCCGGAGACCGGTGTCGGCACAGCAGCCGGTACGGGCACGGAGTTCGAGGTCATCGCCGGTCCCCCGGCCCACCAGCGGCATCGGCGCCGCGGGGGCTGTTGCGAGCGTGGGCCGGCGTCTCGCCCCTCAGCACCCGGACGACCTCCTCGGCGGCGCGGCGACGCAACTCCGTGACCGACGCGTCGGAGGAGAACGCCACATGCGGGGTGAGGACGGCGCCCGGCTGGGCGAGCAGTTCGGCGGGGACGTGCGGTTCGGTTTCCAGTACGTCGAAGGCGGCTCCGCCCAGGTGCCCGCTGTCCAGCGCCTTGACGACCGCGTCGGTGTCCACCAGGCCTCCCCTGCTGACATTGACCAGCAGACCGCCCGGCGGCATCAGTGCCAACTGCTCCGCGCCGATGACATGGTGCGTGTCCCGCGTCAGCGGCACATGGAGGATCACCACGTCGCTGCGGCGCAGCAGCTCCTCCAGTCCCACCATCTCCACCCCCGGAACGTCCTGGGGCGGGTGCGGGTCGTGTGCCAGGATCCGGCAGCAGAAGGCGCCCAGTTTGCGGACCGTGGCGCGCCCGATCCGTCCGTATCCGACGACGCCGCAGGTCAGCGTCGACAGTCGGCGCAGTCGGGCCGCCGCGGGGTCCCAGCGGCCCGCGCGGACCTCCCGGTCGCACACGGCCAGCCCGCGCGTCCAGGCCAGCACCATGCCCACGGCGTGGTCCGAGACCTCCTCGACGCAGTAGTCCGGCACATTGGTGACCCAGACGCCGCGCTCCGTGGCGGTGTCCACGGCGATGTTGTCGAGTCCGACACCGAGCCTGGCCACGATCCGCAGGTCCGGCGACGCCCCGACCGCGGCGGCGGAGACGGGCGCCCAGCAGGTGAGGATCCCCGAGGGGCGGTGCTCGGCGACCAGGCCCTCGATGACCTCGGCGGAGGCGGGCTCGGCGGGGCCGGTCACGAGGGTGAGGCCCGCTTCCTCGATGACCGATCGCTCGACGGTGTCGTCGGGCCAGGCGTAGTCGGTGAGCAGCACGGTGCCCGTGCTCGGTGGTCTCATAACAGGTCGTCCTCGCAGAATCGTGCGGCTCGCGGCGGACGTACAGGCATCTCGCCGGGGCACATCCGGTCAGCAGGATTGATCACCCACACGGCGCGTCGGGCCACCGGGTGTGCCCGGTGGGGGCCGTCGGCCGCCGTGGGTGGGGTGGAGAGGGTCGCTGGGCTTGCGTCGGGTGTCCCTGGCCCTCGTCGACTCGTGGTCGGAACGGAGAGCGCCACAGTACGCCCCTGGTACCGATCACAAGATGCCGGGAGCGTCGGAATAGTTGTCACAGCCACGTGATGTGCTAACGATAGCACTCGGGATTCTCGACCCGTCAAGAGCCGGACGCCCACCATCTCTCACCTGCGCCACCATCGCGGTCGCCGCAGGGATCCGACCACAAAGAGAACGCGGACTGCCGAAGAAATCCGGTTCCCGCATCTTGACGCGCCCCGTACTTCCCTCCATGGTTTCTGCGAGCCCATGACCGTGTGGCCGATAAGTGTCCGCACAGGGTCCGGCTGTCGAAGACGCCACAGCCACGGACGTCCCCCGACGGCGAATACGGCTGGAATTCACGCGCGGCGTTCAGCCGCGTACCGGCCCATCGCCCCTCAGCCATTCGGCGACATCATCGCGATCGCCGACTCGAGTCCGTGTTCAGCTCACCGTTTCTCTCCATCGCCCGTACGGCGTTGGATCTGCCGCGCCCTGCCGTGGCCCTTTCCTCTGGGAGCCGTTCCATGAATCACGCAGCGCAAGTCGAGACGCCCGCCGTGCCCACCCGGGACACGGCGGAAAGCAGCCGGTCCTCCCTTTCCCGCCCCATGGTCGGAGTGGGTTTCCTGTTGCTGATTCTGTCCTACATGGTCAATGCGATGGACCGTCAGGTTTTCCCTCCCCTCCTGCCGAACATCCGCGAGGAGTACGGGTTCTCCCTGGAGCAGGGCGGGCTGCTGGCGACGAACTTCACCCTCGGCATGGCCATCGCGGGCCTCCCGGCGGGCTACCTCCTGGACCGCTTCCGCCGCAAGACCGTGCTGCTGGTCAGCATCGTGATCTACTCCCTGGGCACGATGGCCACTCCGCTGGCGACCGGCCTCGCCGACATGACGGCGTACCGGGTCATCTCTGGCTTCGGGGAGGGCATGCAGTCCGCCGCCATCTTCGCGGCGGTCGGCGCCTTCTTCGCCCACCGGCGCGGCCTCGCCTTCGGCGTCATCGGCCTGGGCTACTCCGTCGGCGTGTTCATCGCCCCGCTGATCGGTGTCCAGCTCATGAACATGCACGGCACCTGGCACTCGCCCTTCTACCTGTTCGGCACAGCCGGGCTGCTGATCGCCGCCGTCTCCCTGTTCCTGGTGAAAGCCGGCCTGACCGAGACCTCCGTCGACGAGGTCGTCTCGACCAAGACCTACGAGTACATGCCGGTTTCCGCCTACAACCGCAACACGGTCGCGCTGGCCGTCCACGCGGTCATCAGCGGTGTGGCGATCTACGGGTTCCTCGGCCTCTACCCGACGTACCTCATCACCTCGCTGCACTACACCGCCGGTCAGGCCGCACTGGCCATGAGCTTCCTCGGTTTCGGCGGCATGACCGCCGTGTTCGGCGGCTGGCTGGGCGACCGCTTCAACCAGCGCAACCTGCTGATCCTGAGCCTGCTGGCCGTCTCCGCCATCAGCGTGTGCATCTACGAGACACACGCCGGAGTGGGGGTGCAGTGCCTGCTCGCCTTCCTCATGGGCGCCTTCGGGCTGGGCTTCATCTACCCCAACACCAACAGCGCGATACAGCGGGCCGTCCGTCCCGGACAGATCGGACGCGCCTCCGGTCTGTTCGTCACCAGTTACTACGGGCCGGCAGCGTTCTCGGGCCTGCTCTTCGCCGCCCTGGTGGACTCCTACGGCTGGGACCAGGCCGGGCTGCTGCAGGTCACGGTCCTGCCGCTGCTGGGCGTCGTGGCCCTGGCCTTCGTCCGCACCTCGCAGTTCAACAACGCCCCAGCCCACTAGCGAACCGGCAGGCCGAGCCGGCCCCGGCGGACTCGTCCGCCGGGGCCGGCTCGCGCCACGAACGGTGCCGAGCGATGCCGAGCGGTGGCACAGCACTGGCCTTGCCGGACCGCTGATGGGTTCGGCAAGGCCAGTGGTGTCTGCGGTGGTGTGCCTTCGGTGGCGCGCTCAGCGCCCCTCGGCCACGACGCGGTTGCGCAGGACGCCGATGCCCTCGATCTCGACCTCGACCTCGTCCCCGGGGCGGATCGGCCCGACGCCGGAAGGGGTGCCCGTCATGATCGCGTCGCCCGGCAGAAGCGTGAGATGGCGGCTGAGATAGCTGACGATGCCGGGGACGGCGAGCAGTAGATCGGCGGTGCTCGCCGACTGCTTGACGGTTCCGTTCACCCGTGTGGTCAGCGAGAGCCGGGACGAGTCGAGGTCCGTGGCGATGACCGGCCCCATGGGCGCGAACGTGTCCTGCCCTTTTCCGATCAGCAGCGCTCCGAATTTGCTTTCCTTGCGCTGGATGATGCGATCGCTGACATCATTTCCGCACGTATAGCCGAGGATGTATTCATGGGCTTCGGAGGGCTTCACATGGCGGGCCTCCTTTCCGATGACGACGACCAACTCGCCTTCGAAATGGATGAGTTCACCGTCGGCCGGATAGACGATGGCATCGCCCGGCCCGGCCATCGCCGTGCTCGGCTTCATGAAGACCACAGGGACTTCCGGAACGTCACGGTCGGTCTCGTCGATGTGCGACGCGTAGTTGTAGGCGAACCCGAAGATCCTGGGCCGCTCCAGCGGCGGCAGAATCCGCACCTCACCCACCTCGTCGATATCGCCCGTGGGGCGTATCCCGGTGAAGGGATCACCCTCGAACCGCGCGATCCTCGCGTCACCGGCTTCGAGTTCTCCGTAGTGACATACACCGCCGATCGAATATCTGACGATCCGCACGGACACCTCCGCACTCAGGCAGCCGCAGGCGGCTGCACGGCTCAACCAGGCAGTGCTAACGTTAGCACGCGGAGGATGATCGGCCCTCCGCCCCCACCTTCCCGTCACGGAGCGCGACGCGAATGCTATCGTTGGCACACGGACGGTAACGGACCGGATCAGCCACTCGAGGGGGCCCACTTCGTGATCACCACCAGGGACATCGCCGAACGCCTCGGGATCTCCGTCTCGACGGTCGGCCGGGCACTCGCCGACGACTCCCGGATCAGCGAGGAGACCAAGTTCCGGGTCCGCCAGGCCGCTGCCGAGATGGGGTACGTCGCCAACCGCGCGGCACGGATGATGCGGGGAGCGTCGAGCAACGTGGTCGCGCTGGTGATCCCGGACATCCGCAACAGCTTCTACTCGGCCATCGCGCACGAGCTGTCCAAGAACATGGAGGCTCAGGGCTACCAGCTCATGCTCTCGGAGACCGACGACGACAGGATGGTGGAACTCCGCCATCTGCGAGAGCTGTCCGCGAACCGCGTGGCCGGCATCATCATCGTGCCCACGGCGCGCCCGCACAGCGACTCCGTCAAGCTCCTGCGCGCGGTGCCGCATCTGCAACTGCTGCGCCGGCACCCCTCACTTGGATCCCAGTGGTTCGGCGTGGACGACCACGAGGCACTGCGACGGGCCACAGCTCACCTGGTGGCGCAGGGACACACCCGTATCGCCTACGTGGGCGGCCCCGTCGAACTGCCCACGGGCGCGGAGCGACTGCGGGGCTTCCGCAGCGCCCTGCAGGAGGGGGGCTTGCCCGACGACGCCGGACGGGCGGAGCTGGGGCCGCCGGCCTCACTCGCGCACGGCCGTGAGACCGTGCGCCGACTCCTGGAGGATCCGCGGGCGCCCACCGCGCTCGTCCTCGGGTCGATCCAGCTCACCCTGGGCGTCCTGGAGGAGCTGTCCCAGCAGGGGGTGAAGGTGCCCGAGGAGCTGTCCGTGGTCGGGTTCGGAGACGAGCCGGGATTCTCCTGGTGGGGCCCCGGACTCACCACGGTCGGCCTGCCCATCGAGGAGATGGCCACGGGGTGCGCGCTGTGGCTGATGCGCCGGCTCACCACGAAGCCAAGCAACGACGGGCCGTACACCTCCGTCTCCCCCGGATCGCTGGTCGTGCGCGGCAGCACGGCACCGCCCGGCGGCCGTCAGGCCTGAGCGGTGGGCCGTCCCGCCGGGGGCGCCGAGACATCGCGTCATCCCCTGACCACCGTCAGTCCTTCCGGCGCCAACGCACTCGTGGTGCCGTCCGCGGCGACCGTGATCTCGAGGGGATGTCCGGCGACCTGGAGTCCCGTCACCCCGAGCGGGCCGTACTCGTGCGCGAAGGTGGGGGCGACCGTGACGGTGCCGCCGGGTACGTCCGCCTCGAGGCCGAGGGCGGATCGAAGCACGAGGACCGACGCGGCCGCGGACCACGCCTGCGGCCGGCAGGAAGCGGGGTAGGGCGCGGGCTGCGCGCCCACTGTGCTGCCATGGCCCGCGAACAGTTCGGGCAGGCGGGCGTCGAAGCCGGCGGAGGCGGTGAGCAGGCCCGCCGCCAGCGGGGCCGCCGCCTGGGGGAAACCGGCCCGGACGAGGCCGTGCACGGCGATCGCCGTGTCGTGGGGCCAGATCGAACCGGTGTGGTAACCGTACGGGTTGAAGCCGGCCGACTCGCTGCTCAGGGTGCGCAGCCCGTGGCCTGAGTCGAGGTCCGAGGCGGTGAGCCGGGCCGCCAGCAGGGCGCTCTCCTCACGGTTCAGCAACCCCGTGCCGAGGAGGTGGCCGAAGCCGGAGGTCACCGAGTCCACCGGCCGCCCGTCGCGATCCAGGGCGACCGCCGGGTAGGGGCCTCGTGCGTCCTCCACCCAGAACCGCTTCCGGAAGCGGTCGGCCAGCCGTTCGGCCCATTCCTCCCACCCGTCGGCTCCCGGGCGGCCGAAGGCCCGCAGCAGTGCCGCCCCGCCCCGCGCCGCCTCGTAGGCGTACGCCTGCACCTCACACAGCGCGATCGGTGGGGCGGCGAGGCGGCCGTCGCGGTGGCGGATGGCGTCGTCGGAGTCCTTCCAGCCCTGGTTGGCCAGGCCCCGGCCGGTCTGGTCGATGTACCTGAGGAGGCCGTCGCCGCCCGTTTCGGCGTGGTCTCGCATCCATGAAAGCGCCGACTCGGCGTGCGGCAGCAGTCGTTCGACCTCCTCGGCGTGCAGGCCCCAGCGCCATGCGTCGTGCAGCAGAGTGATCCACAGGGGGGTGGCATCCACTGTTCCGTAATAGACCGGCGGCAGCACGACCACATCGGTGACCAGCGCCGTGCCGGTGAACTCGTGGGTGGTGCGCCGTACTTCGTGCAGCATCTTGCCCGGTTGCTCCTCGGTGGCCGGGTCGGCGATCCTCCCCTGGCGTCGGGCGAGCGTGCGCAGGGTGCCCGCGGCCAGGTCCGTGCCCAGCGGCAGCAGCATGCGGGCAGCCCAGATCGCGTCGCGGCCGAAGAGAGTCAGGTACCAGGGGGCGCCGGCGGCCAGGAACTGGTCGGCACGTGCTGCCGCGTTGCCGTCGGAGAGCGGGTCCGTCAGGCGCAGCCGGTCCAGGTCCGCGACCGACTGCGCCAGCCACCGGTCCAACCGCCGGTCCGCACTGCGCAGTACGGGAGTACGCCAGGGCACCCGGTCCGCGGGCGCGGCTGGGAACTGGTCGCCGTCGTCGTGCGCGGCCGTGCCGGACAGTAGCGCGCTCCACGACTGGCCGGGTGCCAGTTCGATCTCGTACGACAGCCGACCGGTTGCCGGGTCCAGCTCATCCGGCGCCGGGGTGCTGAGCAGTCGAACCGCGAACCCGCCGCGAGACCAGACCAGCGCGCCCGCATCCTCCTCCGCTTCGGCCGGTACGTCGTCCAGGACGTGGCCGGACTTCACCCGCTCCATCGGCGCGAGGTCGGTGGACGCTCGCACCGTGAGCCGGAAACGGACGTGCCGCGTGCCGTGGTTACTGACCTCGAAGAGCTCCTCCAGACGGCCGGAGAAGACGGTACGCCGCCGGCACAGGGCGACCACCGGATCCGCCGTCACCTCGCCCAGCCCCCGAAGGACCGCCCGGAAGCCCGCCTGATCGGCACCCTCCAGCCCGCCCGAGAGCGGCGCGAGGGCACTACCCTCGACGGCCACCGTCAGCCGGGCCAGCGCCCTGACGTCACCGTGGTAGAAGCCGTCCGCACCACCGTCGAGCTGCCCGTCCGGGTGTGAGACGACAAAGCTCGGTGCGCACAGCGAGATGACGGCGTCGTGCACGAAGGGCTGCAGGCTCCGCGCGACAAGATGGGGCGCTGCACCTGGGGCGCCGGAGGTCTGGGACTGGGTGGTGCTGTCCAAAAGAGATGTGCCTCTCGGGTTGATGTCGGAGCTCGTCGAACTCGCCGAGGACGGGCCAGGGCCTGTCCGGCCGGCGGGGAGTGACACCGGACAGACCCTGGCGGTTCGAGGAGGGCTGTTACGTCTCGTGCGAGCCGCTACACCTTGAGCCAGGCCGCCTGATCGGGTGCCAGCAGAGTGTCTTCGATGGGGCCACTGGCCAGCAGGATCGAGGTGTGTTCGGGCAGCTGGTACGCCTCACCTGAGAGGTTGACGACGCAGACGAAGCCGGGGTCGCGGCGGAAGGCGAGGACTCCTGCCGGGGCGTCGAGCCAGGTCATGGTGCCGTCGCCGAGGGCGGGGTTGTCTCGGCGCAGACGGAGGGCGGTGCGGTACAGCTCCAGCATCGACGTCTGGTCGCCGGACTGTGCCTCCACAGTGCGTTCGTTCCAGTTCGCGGGCTGCGGCAGCCAGGGTGCGGCAGAGTTATCCGTGGGGCTGAAGCCGAAGGGTGCGGTCTGTCCGGCCCAAGGCAAGGGGACGCGGCAGCCGTCGCGGCCTCGGTCGGTGTGGCCGGAGCGTTCCCAGATGGGGTCCTGGAGGACCGACTCGGGAAGGTCCTCGACTTCGGGCAGGCCGAGTTCCTCGCCCTGGTAGACGTAAGCGCCGCCGGGGAGGGCGAGCATCAGCAGGGCTGCGGCGCGGGCGCGGCGGGTGCCGAGTTTTACATCGAAGGGGCCTTCGGGCTGGTAGCGCTCGTTGGACACCCATCGCTTGACGGTCTTGCGGGCGTAGCGGCTGGTGTGGCGCATGACGTCGTGGTTCGACAGCACCCAGGTGGCCGGCGCGCCGACCGCGCCGAGCATGGAGAGCGAGTTGTCGATGACCGTTCGCAGGTCCTCGGGATCCCAGGTGGACATGAGGAAGTCGAAGTTGAACGCGGTGTGCAGGCCGTCCCGGCGGACGTAGGCGGCGAGCCGCTCGGGGGTGTCCGCCCACGCTTCGGCGACGAAGCACCGGTCGCCGGGGAACTCGTCGGCCACCTTGCGCCAGGCTCGGAAGATGTCGTGGACCTCGTCGCGGTCCCAATGCGGGTGGTCGACGTGCTGCCACGGCTGCCCGCCGTCCGGGTCCCGGCGGGGCGGCAGGTCGGGGAGCTGCGGGTGCTTGACCAGTCCGTGGGCGACGTCGATGCGGAAGCCGTCCACGCCACGGCTGAACCAGAAGCGCAGGATCGACTCGAACTCCGCGCGCACCTCGGGGTGTTCCCAGTTGAGGTCCGGCTGCTCGGGGGCGAACAGGTGGAGGTACCACTCACCGTCGGGCAGCCGGGTCCAGGCGGGTCCGCCGAAGGCGGAGACCCAGTCGTTGGGAGCTTCGGCGCCGTCGGCGCCGCGGCCGGGGCGGAAGACATAGCGTTCGCGTTCCGGGCTGCCGGGGCCGCCGGCCAGTGCCGCCTGAAACCAGGCGTGCTGGTCGGAGGTGTGGTTGGGCACGATGTCGGGGATGACGCGGAGCCCGTGCCGGTGGGCTTCCTCGATGAGCTGCTCGGCCTCGGCCACGGAGCCGAACAGTGGGTCGATGGCGCGGAAGTCGGCGACGTCGTAACCGTGGTCCGCCATCGGCGACTCGTACCACGGGTTGATCCAAATGGCGTCGACCCCAAGCGACTTGAGGTAGGGCAGGCGGGAGCGGATGCCCGCGATGTCACCGACGCCGTCGCCGTTGCCGTCGGCGAAGCTGCGGATGTAGACCTGGTAGATGACGGCGCTGCGCCACCACGGTGCTGCGGTGGGGGACATGTGGGTGCGGTACTCCTTGCACGTTGGGGGCAGGAGGGCGGCGGGGCGCCCGGGTCTACTTCGCCGCGCCGGCGGTGAGCCCGGCGACGATGCGGCGCTGGAAGAGCAGCACCATGACCACCAGCGGGATCGTGACGAGGACGCCCGCCGCCATCTGGCTGCCGAACGGGGTCTCGTACGTCGTGGCGCCGGTGAACTTCGAGATGGCGACCGGTGCGGTCTGCATGGCGGGCTTGTTGGTCATCGACAGGGCGATGAGGAACTCGTTCCAGGCCGCGATGAAGGTGATGATCGCCGTGGTGAAGATGCCCGGCGCCGCGAGAGGGATGATGACCTTGCGGAACGCCTGGCCGCGGGTGCAGCCGTCGACCATGGCGGCGTGCTCCAGTTCGTCCGGCATCTGCCGGAAGAACGTGGTCAGGTTCCACACCGCCAGCGGCAGTGCGAAGGACATGCTCGGCACGATCATGGCCTGGTAGGTGTTGATCCAGGAGATGTCCGTGAAGAGCTTCAGCAGCGGGACCACGATCGACACCACCGGGAACATCGAGGTCGCGATGATGAGGGTCAGGATCAGCCGCTTGAACCGGAACTCCAGCCGGGCCATGGCATAAGCGGTGAACGTGGCCAGCAGCAGCGCCAGGACGGTGGTGATGCCGGCCACGATCAGGCTGTTGAGCAGCGCGCGCCCGAACCCCTGCGCCGGGTCGAACACCGCACGGTAGTTCTCGAACGACACCGAAGAGGGCAGCAACGAGGTGTCGAAGATGTCCGAGGTGCGGCGCAGGCTGGAGACCAGCATCCAGTAGAACGGGGCCAGGCAGTAGGCCACCACCGCGAAGACACCCGCGTACAGAAGGCCGCCTCGCCACTTCTCTGTGAGGGTCATGCCGTCACCTCCTTACGGCGCGGTGCCGGGATCCGCAGGCGCCTGCCCTTCCGTTTACGTGTGTCCGCGCCGACGTCGCCGATCAGGTCGGCGCCGAGCAGCCGTACGAAGGTCAGCGCGATGAGGAAGACGTAGAGAAAGAGGAGCACCGAGTAAGCCGAGGCCGGGCCGAAGCGGACGTTGGACGCCTCGTGTTGCGCGAGCATCGACAGGGTCTCCACCGAGTGCTTCTGCGCGCCGATGAGGATGTAGGGCAGATCGAACATCCGCAGCGCGTCCATGCAGCGGAACAGCATCGCCACCAGCAGCGCGGGCTTCACCAGGGGCAGGGTGATGTGCCAGAACTGGCGCGGTGCGCTCGCTCCGTCGATGCGGGCCGCCTCGTAGACCTCCTTCGGGATCACCTGCAGTCCGGCCAGAACCAGCAGCCCGATGAAGGGAGCGGTCTTCCACACCTCGGCGACGATGACCGCGACCTTGGCGTGGAAGCCCTCGGTGGTCCACAGGACCTGGTGGCCGATGAGGGCGTTGGCGATGCCGTCGCTGTTGAAGATCCACCGCCACAGCAGGCCGGAGATGGCCGTGGGCACCGCCCAGGGCACCAGGATCCCGGCCCGGACCAGGCCGCGGCCCCGGAACGCCTTGTGCATGATCAGGGCCATCGCCACGCCGATCAGCGTCTCGAGTGCGACCGTGACGACCGTGAAGAAGGTGGTGTTCCAGAAGGCGTTCCAGAACCGTTCTCCCGCTTGGCCGAGGATGTCGGCGTAGTTGCGCAGCCCGACGAACGGTTCGGTGTCGCTGATGAAGCCGGTCTTCGGGTCCAGGCCCTTGGCCCCGTACAGCGACTCGTTCAACGCCATGAGCGTCGGGTAGAGCACGACGATCGTCAGCACCAGCAGCGTCGGGGACACCAGCAGTGCCGCCATCCGGCCCGAGCCCGCGGTCGCGCGGACCTGCTTTCGCGTGCGTCGGCGGTTCAACGGCCCCGAACTGCTGCCGACGGCGGGGTGAACGGCCCTTCCGGCTGGGGTCTTGGTGTCGGCCATGGCCCCGCTCCTCACTGCGCCGCGTACTTCTGCTGCAGGTCCTTCTGCAGGTTCTTCAGCGCCTGCGCACTGCTCTTGCTGCCGTTCAGGGCGGCGTACGCCTCCTGCTGGATCGCCGCGGTCACGTCGCCGTACTGCACTACCCGCGGGCGCGGTACCGCGCGCAGGATGGACTCCTTGAGTACCGGCAGGTACGGGTACTGCTTGACCAGAGCCTGGTCGTCGTACAGGGCGGTGTACGGCGGGGCGAGAGCCGCCTCCTTGAGGAAGTAGTTCGCGCTCTCCTCGCTGGTGTAGAACTTCATGAAGTCCACAGCCGTGGCCTTGTTCTTGGCGAAGGACGACAGGGCCAGATTGTGTCCGCCCAGGCTGGAGGAGCCGGGCCCGTTCAGTCCGGGCAGCGGCGCGACCGCGTACTTCCCCGCTATCTCGCTCTTGCCGGCAAGGGAGTACACGTACGGCCAGTTGCGCAGGAAGACCAGCTTGCCGGACTGGAACGCCTGGCGGCTGTCCTCCTCCTGGTAGGTGATGCCCTCCTTGGGGATCGTCCCGTCCTTGACGGAGTCGACGAGGAAGTCCAGGCCCTTCTTCGCCTCTGCCGTGTCGACGTCCGGCTTGCCGTTCGCGTCGGTGACGGTGCCGCCCGCGGAGTTCACGGCTTCGGAGAAGTTCACCGTCAGGCCCTCGTACTTCTGGAACTGCCCGGCGTAGCACGACATGTCCTTGGCCTCGGGCAGCTTCTTCACCTTGGCGCAGGCGGACTTCATCTCCGCCCAGGTGGCCGGGGGTTGGGTGATTCCGGCCTTCTTCAGCAGGTCGGTGCGGTAGTACAGCATTCCGCCGTCCGAAGTGGACGGGGCCGCGTACAGGCCGTCGCGGTACTTCGCCGTCTCCACCACCGGCTTCAGCATCTTGTCCAGCGGGAACTGCTTCTCGGGCAGCTGGTCGATCCACCGGTGGGCGGCGAACTCCGAGGTCCACACGACGTCGAGGTAGAGCACCGTGTAGGCGTCGGACTTCGTCTCCGCGTTCTGGATCATCTGCTGGCGCTGTGCGTCCGCGTCCGTCGGCAGTTGGATGAAGGTGACCTTCTCCTTGGGGTGCAGCTTGTTCCAGCGGTCGAGCAACGGCTGCAGGGTGCCGGTGGTGTCCTTGCCGGCCACGAACGTGATCGGGCCGCGGCCCTCGAACGACGTCGCCCCGGTCTGCCCGGAACCGTCGTCGCCGGACGAGCCGCAGGCGGAGAGGAGGAGCCCGGCGGCAGCAAGCACGGCCGAACACTGAAACGCTCTGGTGATCCTGGTCTTCACTGTCTCTCCTGGTCGTGCGGAACCGAAGTCACGGCTGGTCCCCTGTGAGGGAGTCGCTGCCGGGATGACTCTGAGATGGCCTGTTGGTGAGACCGCGTTGCCACTGCGCGTTGTAGATCAACACCACAGGTCAAAGCATTGAGGATCGACTCGAACAGGATTGCTTCGACTCCGCTGAGACAACGCTTGCAAAGTAGGGGTGCGTTTTCCGGAAGTCAATGCGTTACTTCGCGGTAATGCAGTGCGGCGCAGGGAGAAGAGCGCGTCTTATAAGGCTTTTTGCGACCATACGTCTGCCGTGACAGCGATGTCATCAGGGACTGCAAGCGCCGTGTTGTCTGTGCTACCTTCCGCTCATGCCACCAGCTCAGCGGCACCCCACGATGGCTGACGTAGCCGAACGGGCAGGGGTCTCCACTTCCACCGTCTCGCGTACCCTGCGCGGCCTGTCCACCGTTTCACCGGAGGTTCGCGCCCGCGTCGAGGAGGCCGCACGGGAGTTGAACTTCGCCGTGTCGCGGCAGGCTGCAAGCCTTGTCACGGGCAGGACCGGGACCATGGCAGTGCTCGTGCCGACACTCGACTCGTGGTTCATGGGAGCCGCCCTGTCCAGCCTGGCCCCGCTGCTGCGGGCGGCGGGCATGGAACTGAACGTCTACATGATCGCCGACCTGGCTGAGCGCACCTCGTTCTTCGAGCGCCTCCCGGCCCGGCGCAACGCCGACGCGCTGCTGGTGTTCTGCTTCGACCTCACCGACGAGGAGACCACGCGCCTGGACAACCTCGGCATGCCGGTCATCTACGTCAGCCAGCATGTCGAGGGCCGCCCCAGCGTCTACGTCGACGATGTCGTCGGCGCCCGCCGGGCCACCCGCCACCTGATCAACCTCGGACACCGCCGGATCGCCTTCGCGCACACCGCCAACGTCCGTGGTTTCAGCTTCAGTTCACGTGAGCGGCTTCTCGGCTACCAGCAGGCGCTCACCGAGGCGGGCATCCCGCTGGACGACGACCTGGTCGTCGCCACGCCGCCTCGCGACAAGCGCGGCACCACGCAGGCGGTGGGAAACCTGCTGAGCCTGCGCGAACCGCCCACGGCGGTCTTCGCCGAGCAGGACGAACTGGCCGCCTCCGTCATCTCGACCTTGCGCACCGTACAGATCCAGGTGCCCGAACGGGTCTCCGTCCTCGGTTTCGACGACCAACTGATGGCTGAGTGGCTCGACCTGTCCACCGTGGCCCAGTCCCCCTCGGACATGGGCCGCGCCGCCGCCGAACTGGCCCTGGAACTCATCAGCGACTCCGAGGCGGACCGCGGCCGGCACATCGTCCTGCCCACGCACCTGATCCCCCGGGGGACCACAGCCCCGCCGCCCGCCCCTCTGGGCGAACGCGAGGCCAACGGCCCCGCTCAGGGCCGAAACGCCTGAATCAACCCGGGGGACCCACGCCCTCCTGTGCTGTCCGTCCGTCCAGGAAGTGCGTGGATCCGCCGGAGTCCCTGCCGGAGGCCATGGCAGTGTGCGAACGATAGCACCCGAGAGCGACCCGGCCAACGGTTGAGAGCGAACCGGCCATCGCGACAAAGGGAGGTTTCATCAGCCTCTTGACACGGAGCCCTTACCCTTCGCACCATTGCGCTATCGTTAGCACTGCAAGCGTCGCGGTAGCCGAGCAACCCTCGCCACTGCCCTTCGTATCCACCGCCGCGACGACGCCACAACGCGACGAGCCGTAACACGTACATGCGTCGCCCCGCGTCGCACAGAGCCGTACGAGGTCCCGGTCGCGGCCCGGGCCCCGTCACCTCGAGCCGTCAGCGGACACTCCGGCGTGGGATGCGCCCTGAGGACCAGGAGCACCCGAGACTTCCGCGCACCCCAGCACCCCGAGCACCCCGAGCACCCCGAGCACCCTGCGCACCTTGCGCACCTTGCGCACCTTGCGCACCCGGAGCGCGGACGCGCCCCGCGGGAAGCCACACGCCGCCCGCCGAGTCCGTCGGGGAGGCCGGTGGGCACCGGCCACGGACAGCACCGTGATCGTTCAGATTCCGAAAGGTTGCACCGACATGACAGACGCGCGGATCGCCAAGCTCTACGGCCGCAGAGTGTGGGACTCACGCGGTCGGCCGACCGTAGAGGTCGAGGCGCACCTCGCGGACGGTGCCGTCGGACGGGCGATCGCACCGGCCGGGGCCTCCACCGGTCAGGGCGAGGCGCTCGACCTGCGTGACGGCGGCAGCCGCTTCGGCGGGCTCGACGTGCATCGCGCGGTGAGCTCGGTGAACACCGAGATCGCGCCCGCGCTCAAGGAGCAGGACGCGGCCGACCAGGAGTTCATCGACCAGCTGCTGGTGAACCTCGACGGAACCAGCGACCGGAGCCGTCTCGGCGGCAACGCGATCGTGGCGACCTCCATGGCCGTACTGCACGCCGCCGCGGCATCGGCCGACAAGCCGTTGTGGCTTCATCTGTCGGGCGGACGACCGGTGCGGATCCCCCTGCCGGAGATCCAGATCTTCGGCGGCGGGGCCCATGCCGACCGCCGCGTCGACGTGCAGGACTTCATGGTCGTCTGCCCCGCGGCAGGCAGCTTCTCCGAGGCCCTGGACTGGACCGCGGAGATCTACCGGGCCGCCGGCAGCCTGATGCGCAAGGCGGGCAAGACCGGCGGCGTGGCCGACGAAGGGGGCTTCTGGCCGGCGTTCGACTCCAACGAGGAGGCGCTGGAGACACTGACCCTGGCCATCGAGAACGCGGGCTTCGCGCCCTCGGCCCAGGTCGGCATCTCCCTGGACATCGCGGCCTCGCAGTTCGGCAGCGCCGGGAAGTACCGGCTGGCCCTCGACGACAGCGCCCTGGACACGGGTGCGCTGATCGAGATGCTCGGGCGCTGGATCGAGACCTATCCGATCCTGTCCATCGAGGACCCCCTCGGCGAGGACGATCCCGAGGGCATGATCGAGTTCACGCGGCGGTACGGAGACCGTTGTCAGGTGATCGGCGACGACTTCCTGGTGACGAACGCGAAGCGGGTTCAGGCGGCGGCGGCCGACGGAGCGGCCAACGCCGTGCTCATCAAACCGAACCAGGCCGGAACGGTCACCGAGGCGCTGGCCGCCCTCCGGGCCGGGCAGGAAGCCGGTTTCGCAACGATCGTCTCGGCCCGCTCCGGAGAGTCCGAGGACGTCACCATCGCCCACCTGAGCGTCGGCTGGGACGCCGGCCAGCTCAAGGTGGGATCGTTCACCCGCTCCGAGCGCATGGCGAAGTGGAACGAGGTTCTTCGCATCGAAGAGGCTCTGGGGAATTCCGCGGAATTCAGTGGATGGTCGGCATTCACGTTCGCCGGCCCCAAGGCCTCCACGGACGCCTCGTAATACGACCTCAGCACCGTGATACGACGCACGTCGTAAAACGGCCCCGCAGGATTACAGTCATCGAAATCCAGAGCCGATCGGAGCACGGAGACCGACATGCTGCCTCCCGTAAATCTGCGCCCGAGTTTCAACATCACCCGATCCAGCCATGTGCGTCTCACCGTGGCCGACCTGGCCGAGAGCAAGAACTTCTACGTGAACGCGCTGGGGCTCGTCGTCAGCGATGAGGACGAGCGCACCTGCTACCTCCGCGGCCTGGCCGAGGCCTGCCACCACAGCCTCGTCCTGGAGCTGGACGAGGAGGGCGCGGGCAGGAGCAAGAGGATCGGGTTCCGCGTCTTCTTCGACGAGGACCTCGACATCGCGTACGAGTGGTTCCGTGAGCGGGGTCTGCCCGCCGAGTGGGTCGACCTCCCGTACCAGGGCCGCACCCTGCATGTCAGCGACCCCATCGGCACGCCACTCGAACTGTGCGCGACCATGGAGACCCGGCCGCGGCTGCACATCAACTTCGAGCAATACAAAGGTGCCCACGCGCAACGGCTGGACCACTACCAGATCTTCGCGCCCGACACCTACGAACTGTGCGCGTTCTACAGCGAGCTCGGCTTCCGCAACTCGGAGTACCTGGAGCGCGGCGACAAGCTGCTGGGTGCGTTCATGTACCGCAAGGGCACCTGCCTCGACCTCGCGATCATCGAGAACACCGGGCCCGCCCTGCACCACTTCGCCTACACCGTCTCCGAGAGCCGTGACATCTTCACCGCCTGCGACTGGGCGGGCATCCTCGGCTACGGCGACGGCGTGGAACGGGGCCCGGGTCGTCATGGTCCGGGCGGGATGCTCTTCGCCTACCTCCGCGACCCCGACGGCCACCGGGTGGAGGTCTTCAACAGCCACTACCAGACGATCGACACCGAGGTCGAACCCGTGCGCTGGGACGCGGCATCGCTGAGCACCAACGCGCGCTGGGGCCTCCCGGCCCTGGAGAAGTGGTACTTCGAGGCGTCGCCCTTCGTCGGCGTGCCGCAGATCCCGCCGGCCGAGCAGCCGAAGCCCATGTCGCTCGAGCGGTTCCTGCTCGAGCAGCCCATTCCCTGACCCTTCGCATTGTCCGTCCCCCAAGGAGACGCCATGGCACGAGTGCCCTACCTTCGCCGCGAGGACTCCGACGAGTCACTGAAGCCCCTGTACGACCGGCTGGAGACCGAGCGCAAGGTACCGACGGCGAACATCTTCCTCGCCCTCACCAACGCGCCCACGCAGCTGGACGCCTTTCTGAGCTACGCCAACTCGCTGCGGGCCGCCGACCTCAGCCCCCGCTTGCGTGAACTGGCCATCCTGACCGTGGGTTACGCGACCCGGTCCGCGTACGAGGTCGCGCACCACCAGTCGCACGGCCTCAAGGCCGGGCTCACCGAGGAACAGCTCGCGGCGGTGGCCGACTTCGAGTCGTCCGACCTGTTCGACGCGACGGAGAAGGCGGTGATGCGCCTGGCCAAGGAGTCCACGCTCAAGATCGACGTCTCCGAGGAGACGTGGCGTGCCGCCGCCGAACACCTCTCGGACAAGCAGATGGTTGAACTGTCGTTGTCCATCGCCTGGTACAACTCCGGCGTCCGCATCATGGGTCTGCTGGACATCGACCTCGAGGACAATTACCCGAATCCTTTCCCGAAGTCGTAGGGCTCGACGCCGAAAGGCCCACGAGGCCCTGGGAGATGACTACCGAGCCGCCGGTCCGCTGCCTCGGTCGCCTAATTAATACCTCCGTCCCCGATCGCCTGGGACGGAGCAGTTTCGAGGAGTATTTCAATGGCGAAAATGCTCGCTGCACGACTGCACACCCTGGGTGAGCCGATGTCGGTGGACACGATCGACGTGCCCACCCCGCGGCCGACCGACGTGCTGGTGCGGGTCAAGGCGTGCGGGATCGTGCCGAACATGGCCAACGTGATCAACAACTGGCCCACCTGGTACCCGCACCAGCCACTGCCCAAGCTGCCCGCGATCTTCGGCCTGGACCCCGCGGGCGTGGTCGAGGCGGTCGGCGAAGCGGTACTCAACACCAAGCCCGGCGACAGGGTGTATGTGAGCCCTCTGCGGTCGTGCGGCAGCTGTCAGGTGTGTCGCGGCGGCGAGCTCGCCCGGTGCCGCTACTTCACCCTGAACGGCTACTTCAGCACGTCCCGTGACGGCCAGCGGATCTTCGATCTCTACCCCTACGGCGGCTTCGCGGAGTACATGACCGCGCCGCAGCACGCGATCGTCAATATCCCGGACAACATGACGTTCGAGCAGGCCGGAAAGCTCGGCTACATCGGCACGTCCTACGGAGCCCTCAAACACGCAGCGGCCGGCCCCGGCCAGGTCGCGCTGGTCGACGGGATCACCGGCACTCTCGGTGTCGCCTCCGCCCTGCTCGCGCTGGCCTCGGGTGTCTCCAAGGTCCTCGGAACCGGCCGCAACGAGGAGCTCCTCAAGCGCGTCAAGGAACTGGACCCGGACCGGATCGAGGTCATGCGGCTGGGCGAGGGCTCCTCGGGTGAGTGGGCGAAATCCCGCACCGCCGGCGAGGGGGTGGACTTCGTGATCAGCGCCCTGGGTGCCAAGGCGCCGGTGGAGACGATGCTGGACTCCATGCAGGGCGTCCGCCGCGGCGGCAAGGTGATCAACGTCGGCGGTGTGGGCGACCGGCTGCCCGTGGACGTCAAGTGGCTCATGGACGAGCAGGTCCAGCTGATCGGCTCCAACTGGTTCACCACCGCGCAGGGCCAGGAAATCGCCGACATGGTGGCCACCGGTGCCCTGGACCTGTCCTACCTGATCACCAAGCCCTTCCCGCTGTCCAAGGTCAACGAAGCGATCTCGGGACGCGTCACGGACCACGACGGCGGCTTCAGCAACTACGTCGTCATCCCCTGACGCCCTCCGGGCCGGTGCGCGTGCCGATGCGCGTGCCGGTCCGAGAGCCGGTGACGGCCGCACTCCCGACGCGGCCTGCGGCTCACCCCGCGGCGATCCTGTTC
Organism: Streptomyces sporangiiformans; assembly: GCF_005768555.2. Taxonomy (GTDB): domain Bacteria; phylum Actinomycetota; class Actinomycetes; order Streptomycetales; family Streptomycetaceae; genus Streptomyces; species Streptomyces sporangiiformans. The sequence goes on along the minus strand of NZ_VCHX02000083.1, from coordinate 12,080 downwards.
TGCCCTGACGTCGCCGCGGGGTGTCCTTTTCCACATCGGCCGTGTCCAGGGCCGGTGCTATCGTCAGCAAAGGGTTGGCAGGACGGAGGAGCCGGTGGAACTGCGCTGGCTGGAATCGTTCGTCATCGTCGCGGAAGAACTGCACTTCGCGAGGGCGTCGGACCGTCTGCATCTGGCTCCGTCCGCGCTCAGCGCACAGATCAGGGCCCTGGAATCGCACCTGGGCGTACGACTGATCGACCGCGGACGGCGCACGCGCCCAGCGCTGACCGGCGCCGGGCAGCTGTTTCTCGAGGAGGCGCAGCGCACTCTCGCGCAGGTTGCCCGTGCCGAGGCCGTGGGCCGGCGGGCGGGCCGCGGGGAGCTGGGGCACGCCGAGATCGCCTATGTGGCCTCGGCCGCCTTCTCCGGCGTACTCACCGACGTCCTCACCCGCTGCGCGGCTCCCGGCACCCAACTGACGGTGCAGGTACGTGAGTTGGAGACACCGGCCCAGCTCGAGGCGCTGGCCTCCTCAGACATCGACGTCGGCTTTCTGCGCTGGAGGCCGGAGTACCCGCCGGGAATCACAGCCGACTGTCTGCTCACGGAAGAGGTCGTCGTGGCGCTGCCGGCCGGCGCGCCGCTGGCGGCGCACGAGGCCGTGCCGGCGGCGCAGTTGTGCCATGAGCGTTTCGTGGCCCCGCACTTCGCCGAGGAGTACGGCTGCCGCGACCAGATCCTCGAAGTGGCGGACCAGGGCGGTTTCAGCCCGCAGTGCGCTCCCCCGGTACGGGACTTCATCGCCGCTCTCACTCTGGTGGGCGGCGGTCTCGCCGTGGCCCTGGTGCCGGATTCCCTGCGCCGCGTACAGATACCGGGGGTCACCTACCGTCCGCTGGCGGACGTACGGCTGACCACCCGGCTGGTCGGCGCCTACCGCAAGGGCGAGACCTCGCCCGCGGTACGCGGTGTGATCCGCCGCCTGCGGGAAGCGGCGGCCGCGACGGCTGTCGTCGAGTGACGCCCGGCTCAGCCGTGCCTCAGGGGGGTTACAGCCGGCCTCCGTTGCTTTCGTAGGTACGTACGGGCTCCACGTTCGCCATGTGCCGCACCTCCCGATGTGCTCCCCCGGCCCCCGCACCGTTTCGAGACGGAAGTCACGCTGAATCGGGGGTGCCGTGGACCGGGCGGCCGAAGATCTCCGCGGTGTGCTCGCCCAGGCCGGGTGGCGCCGAGTGGTACCGCGCGGGTGACGCGCTCAGCGCGATGGGGTGGGCGACCTGCCGGGACACCGTCGCGGGCGCCGGTCCGCCCGCCGGGGCGGGCATGGTGACGATGCCGGGCAACCCGAGTCGCTCGGCGAAGGCGAAGGCCTCGTCAAGCGTGTTGACCGGGCCTGCGGGCACCCCGGCGGCAAGCAGTGCGGCGGACCAGTGGTCGGCGCCGGCCGTGAGCAGCCGTTCGCCCAGCACCTTCCGCAGCTCCTCGCGGTGGGCCACCCGGTCGGGGTTGGTGCGGAACCGGTCGTCGTCCGCGAGACCCGGGCAGCCGAGGACGGCGGCCAGCGACGCGAACTGCCCGTCGTTTCCCACCGCGAGGGCAAGCGGGCGGTCCGCGGTGGGAAAGGTCTCGTACGGGGCGATGCTGGGGTGGGCGTTGCCCAGGCGTCCGGGTACGACGCCCGCGACGGCGTAGCCGGACGCCTGGTTGACCATGGCCGACAGCAGCGAGCCCAGCAGGCTGACCTCGACGCGCTGTCCCTGGCCGGTCGCGTCCCGGTGCCGCAGGGCGGCCATGATGCCCATCGACGCGTGCAGACCGGTGATCACGTCGACGAGGGCCACTCCTGCCTTCACCGGCTCGCCGTCGGGCTGTCCCGTCACGCTCATCAGCCCGCCGACGGCCTGGACCAGGAGGTCGTAGCCGGGGATCGCGGCCCCGCCGTCGGCCCCGAAGCCGCTGATGGAGCAGTAGACCAGGTGGGGGTGAGCGGCCTTCAGGTCGTCGTAGCCCATCCCGAGCCGCTCCATCGTGCCGGGCCGGAAGTTCTCCACGAGTACGTCGGACTCGGAGATGAGCTCCCGGGCCTGTGCGCGTCCCGTCTCGCTCGCCAGATCCAGGGCGACGGAGCGCTTGTTCCGGTTGACGCTCAGGAAGTAGGTGGACGTACCGTTCTCGTCGGCCGGCGGACGCCACTGGCGGGTCTCGTCGCCCGTCCCGGGGCGTTCGACCTTCACGACGTCGGCGCCGAGGTCGGCGAGGAGCATGGTGGCGTACGGTCCGGCGAGGACGCGGGAGAAGTCCGCGATCCGCAACCCCTCCAGCGCGCCGCGACCGCCCACTTCCCCGGCAGCACCGGTACGTCCGCCGGGGGTGCCGTCCTTGGTGCCCACATCTGCCTCCTGGTGATCGTCGCGGCCTGCCGGGCCCGCCCCGGGCGCGATCAGCGTGACGCGCCGCAGTAGGGCCGGTCAACGACGAAATGACGCATGTTTGTGCGCGGAAAACGTTCTGTCCGAGCAGGTCAGACGGACTGTCGGATGGCTACGCTCACCGAGCACCACAGGTCGTGGCGGCGTCGTGGGACGGTCGCCGGAGGGACGGAAACATGGCAGCCATCAAGCATGTGGGGATCGTCGGCGCCGGGCAGATGGGCCGGGGCATCGCCGAGGTCTGCGCCCGGGCCGGACTGTCCGTCGTGTTGTGCGACATGACCGAGGAGCGGGCCCGCGCCGGACTGGCCGGTGTCGCGGACTCCCTGCTCAGGGCGGAGAAGCGCGGCGCCCTCACTCATGAGGAGCGCGCGCATGCCCTGGCGGGCATCGCCGTGACCGGAGACCTCTCCCGGCTGGCTGGGGCCGATCTGGTCATCGAGGCCGCCGTCGAGGACGAGGAGGCCAAGACGGCTCTGTTCCGGCAGCTGGACGAGGTGGTCACCGATCCGGCCGCCGTGCTGGCCAGCAACACCTCCTCGATCCCCATCGCGCGGCTCGCCGCCGTGACCGGACGTCCGGAGGCGGTGGTCGGCCTGCACTTCTTCAACCCGGTCCCCGCCATGCCTTTGGTCGAGGTCATATCCTCGCTGCACACCTCGAAGGCCACGGAACTTCGTGTGCGTGCCTTCGCGGGCGACGTTCTGCGCAAGAAGACGATCATGGCCCAGGACCGTGCGGGCTTCGTGGTGAACTCCCTGCTGGTGCCCTACCTGCTGGCGGCGGTGCGGATGGTCAGCTCCGGCACGGCGACGGCCGAGGACATCGACACCGGGATGACGGCCGGCTGCGCTCACCCCATGGGGCCGTTGCGCCTGGCCGACCTCATCGGTCTGGACACGGTGGCGGCGATCGGAGAGGCGCTGTACGAGGAGTACCGGGAGCCGCTGTACGCCCCGCCGCCGCTGTTGCGCCGCATGGTCGAGTCGGGGCTGCTGGGCAGAAAGTCCGGACGAGGCTTCTTCAGCTATGAGACCGCCGCCGTGGGCGCACGCACGTGACGACGAGGCTGCCACGACCGGCAAGAGGGCTGCCACGACAGGCGCCTTGACGCGTCAGGGCGTACGGGGCTCATCCGCCGCGGCTCTCGCAGATGTCCTCCGGCGGCAGGAACGAGGGGTCGCCGCCGGTGTTCTCGCCCACCTGGACGCGTACGGTCTCCAGTTGCCGGAGCAGCGAGTCGAGGTGTTCGGCCGTGGGGTCCCCGAAGAATTCCAGCACCGCCCGATAGAAGACGTCGCGCAGCTCGGGCGGCATCGCGTCGGAGGCGTCGAAGCACAACGTGCGGGCGCGCGAGGTGAGCAGGGAGTCGATCTCCTGCTCGATGGGGTCCGCGGACGCCGTCGGCGGCAGCCCGGCCATGTCCGGGAACAGCGGCCGCACGGGCGGGTCCGCCTCCGCCCGCCAGCGTTCCCGCCCGGCCGGGCTCGACAGCCGCTCCACCAGTTCCTGGGCCGCCGGGTCGTCGCTGAAGACGGCGGCCATGTCCCCCGCGACCTCGTAGGCGTCCCGGTACTCGGGCAGCCCGTCCAGGAAGCGGGCCGAGGGCTCCACGCGAACGTCGTCGCCCGCGTACACGTACCGGATGAAGGCGCTCTGGTGCTCGTGCGTGCAGCCGAAACCGGGTGAGGCGAGCAGACCGCGCGATTGCCCGTCGGTCCCGGGGAGGCCCTCGTACGACGTGGTCAGGGACTTCTCGACCGACGCCGGGGAGCGGTCGCCGAGCAGCCGCGCCCAGGTCGTCCAGGCGCGCTCGACGGCCGGGTCACGCCAGTCGAGCCGGCCCGTGGCCCACTCGGTGTACCGCTCGGGGCCCGCCTGGTGGAGCAGGATGTCCTCGATCCAGTCCGTGCCGGGCCAGCCCGAGGTGGCCTGCGAGGCGAGCCCCAGACACCATTCGGGGTCGTCGCTCGGCGTGCCCTCCTTGCTCCACACCAGACTCTTCAGATCGACCTTCAGCGGCACCCAGTACGTGCGCCGCTTGCTGTCCACGAGCAGGGTGGGCGCCCACGGCTCGTAGGCCCGCTCCGCGGTCTTCGGGTCGAGCGGCCTGAGCTTGCCGCGGCGGGCGTACTCGGTGAGTTCACCGATGCTGTTGAGGATCGCGACGTCCGGCGGGGCATCCGCCTCCAGTTGCGAGACGAGGGTCTCGCGCAGCGAGCGGGTGCCTTCGTATGTGTAGGTGCGCCCCGTCCCGTCGTCCAGTTTCTTCAGGGCGGCTTCGAAGGCCTCGCCCTCCTTGCCGGTCCACGGGCCGAGGACGACGAGCGGATCGGGGGTGTCCGACGTGCAGCCGGGGAAGAGAGCGAGCAGGCAGACCGCGAGGAAGGCGCGCAGCACGCGGCTCACCAGACGGTTCGTGCGACACCTCGGGCTCATGGGGCGGCTCCCGGGCGGAGGACCACGAGGTACTCGCGGCGGTATGTGTGCAGGGCGCCGCCGGCCAGGGCCGCGGCGACCAGGCCCGCGGGGAGCACGAACGGGGCGACGCCGTCCAGGAAGGCGAGACGCCCGTCGGCCAGCCCGTCGTCGATGCGGGACTCCAGGACCCCGATGGCCTGCGGGTCCGGGCCGTCGAAGGGCCGTTCCTCGGCGACTGTCTCGGTCTCCGGCGAGGTCCGCTCGGCGAGCGCTTCCGCCAACAGGACGGCCTCGCCCTGCGCGTGCTGGGCGAGCAGCGCGTCGGCGGTCAGGAGCGGTACGGCGAGCATCGGCAGGGCGGCGACCGCGAGGGGGACGCTGAGCCGGATCCGGAAGCGGCGACGGAGGAAGGAAATGGTCCGCCACAGCCCGGCGGCGAGCAGCCCGAAGGCGAGCCCGGAGACGACCGCGGCGGCGATCACGCCGGCGCCCCAGGCGGCCCGGTCCGCGAACCGATCGCGCAGTTGCCGCTCCAGTCCCGTCACCCGGTCCACGATCGAGGTGGCGGCGGGGCCGGTCCCGGGCGGGCAGGGCGGATAGCGGTCCTCGCGGTCCGCGGCCGTGAGGGGCTCCGAGCAGAGCATGCTGCGTGCGTACGTCAGTTCGGCCTCACGCAGGACCGGGGCGGTCGCGTGGCCCTGGGCCCTGGCGATCCAGCCGGTGTAGTCCACGACCAGTGCGGACACCACGCGCAGTTCCTGCTCCTCGGCGACGGTCAACGCCCCGCTGCGCGTGACCTGGTTCAGGCTCTGCGCCGCCCGCGCGCTCCGCGTGCGGTATCGCTCGCTGAGCCCGCTGAGCTCCCCCGCCCGCCCCTCGTCGAGGCTCTTCTCGGCCTCGCTCTGCGCGATGAGCAGCGAGGCCTTGGCGTCCGCGAGGTCGACGAGCGCGGGCGCCACCCGGTCTCGTATGGATGCGGAGTCGCCGCGCACGCCCGTGTACGCCCACCCGAAGGCTCCGAAGGCCACCACGGCGAGCAGCGGCAGGGCGACGAGCCGGTCCCGCAGATACGCGCGGTTGCGGCGGTCGGTGGCCGACGGCCAGGCGTAGCGCCAGACGCGGTCGGCGAGTTCGGCTGCGACGGCGCGCGCGGCCCGGGCGCCGCGGCGGAGCCGCGACGGCGGCGGGGAGTCGGTCCTCGTGACCCGCGTCGCAGGACCCGCGCCTTCCGCCGGGCCGCGCCGGGTCCCGGTTTCCACGGTGGCGGCCGGCCCTGTCCGTTGTCCGGCCTCGGCGGGACGCCCGGTGCGCCCGGTGCGCCGGAGCCATGCGGTCCGCGACGATAAGCCCCGGTTCACTCGCGGGCCGTCCGGGGGCTCTTCCCCGACGGCGTGTGGGCGATCGTCCGGAGCCAGTCGGCGGCTCTCTTCCCGAACCATGGTCTGTCCCTGTGATGTCGGAAGGCGAGCGGGCGGACTTCGTAGGCGAGGTCCAGCAGGGTCTCGGCGACGGCCGCGTCCTCGGGGGCGGCCGAGCGGGCGGCCTGGTGGGCGAGGGCCCGGTAGAGCCGGGACAGGTCCTTGTGCAGGCCGGGCTCGTCGGGCGGGAGGCCGAGCCGTGTGTCGGCGCCCGCGGCCAGCGCGGCGAGCCCCTCCTCGTCGAGGGCGCCGCGCAGCAGCGCGTCCCGCACGGCCTCCCATACCTCGGCGGTCATACGAGCCCGGGCCTCCTCGTCGGTCAGGCCGTGCGCGTGGAAGAGCAGAGCGAGGCGTTGCAGCACTTCGCGCAGTCGCTCCAGCACTTCACCATCGTGTTCGGGGGTCCGCACATGCTCGACGCCGATGCGTACGGCCGCCGTACGGGCTGCGGTTCGGTGCCGCGAGTGCTGCGGCACCGCGTCCAGTTCTCGCACGGCTTCTTCCCGCGCGGTCTCGTCGCCCAGCGCGAGGCGGGCCCGCACGGCGCCGAAGGCGGCGCTGCCCAGCGACGGGTTGCGCAGCCGCACTGCCTCGTAGAACGTCAGCGCCTCGTGCCACCGTTCGAGGCGCTCGGCGCAGTAACCGAGGGCCAGCTTCGGCGCGTACTCGCCGGGGATCGCCGCGTACACCCGGTCGAAGTGCCCCCTGGCCGCGGTCACTTGGTCCCGGGCTAGCGCGAGCAGTCCGCGGTGCCAGTCCAGCCGCCAGTCGTACGGGGCGCGGTCGGGGCCGATCGACTCCTCGGCGGCCCGCAGCTCGCGCTCGGCGGCCTCGGGACCGTCTGCCGGTGATCTCAACCGGAGCCGGCAGCGCAGCAGATGGACCTCGGAGGACGCACGCCAGTCCGCGGTGTGCTGCAGCAGCGCTTCCGGGGCGGCGTCGGCCAGTCGGCTGACTTCGGCGTGGTGGTCGTCGTACGGGTCGGGGCGCGGTACGGGCAGTCGCTGCGCGACCTCGGCGGGAGACGGCGGCGCATACGGAGAGGGGGGCACCGGAGCGACCCAGCGCGCGAGGGGCGGCGCGGATCCGAGCGCCCCGTCGAGCGCGTACGCGGACTGGAGGAAGAGCGGCGACGGCTCGAAGGTCTCCGTGCCCGTCCGCAGCGACCTCAACTCACGGAAGACCCCGCGCAGTTGCTGCTCCATCTCGCGTGCGTCGGCGAACCGCTCCGTCCGCTCGCTCCGGGTCGCGCGGTGCAGCACACGGGCGAGCGAGACGAGCCCGAGACCATGGGGAGCGGGGGCGGTCATCTTCTCGGCCGCCGGAACCGCCGAGGCGCCCAGCGTGCCGAGGTCGCTGAGTCCGGCCAGGTCCTGCGGCGAGGTGCCGAGCCCGCTCAGCCGCCGCAGTGTCTCGCCCAGGCTGAACAGGTCGTCCTGGCCCGTGGACTCGCCGTCCGGGCCCACGGTCGGGGCGCGGAACCCCTCCGTCGTCAGACCGGGCAGCTCGGCCGCGCGCACGCTCCCCACGTCGATGATCTTCGTCGCGGTGCCGTCGTGCATGACGTTGTCCGGCTTCAGGTCGCCGTAGACCTTGCGGGGACGGTCGGCGTGCAGGTGCCCGAGCGCGGACAGGATCCGCACGCCGTACGCGAGCACGAACTCGTGGAAGCGGCCACCGCCGAACTCGCGCGGGATGAGCTGCGCCCGGGCCCGCACCTCCTCCAGAGTGAGCCCGTCCACGTACTGGAGCACGAGGAAGTCGCCGAGTTCGGGGTGATGACCGTAGTTGAAGACGCGGATGATGTCGTCGTGGGTGAGTTCGACCAGGGCCCGCCGCTCCTGGGCCAGTGCGCCCGCCGCGGCCGCCGCCTGCTCGGGGTTGAGGATCTTGATGGCGACCTCACGGTCGTCGACGTTGGTGTCGAGTGCCAGGTAGACCTCGCCCATCCCGCCGTAGCCGAGCGGCTGGATCAGCCGGTACTGGCCGGCGAGCAGTTGCCCGGGCGGCAGCGGCAGCTCCTCCGGGTCGCTGCCGCGGGACGCCGCCCGCTCCAGCAGAGTGATCGAGGGCAGCACGGTGGGGTCCGGGTTCTCCTCGGGGAGCTCAACCTGCGCGGCCCGCAGGAACGTCGGCTGCCCGGCGACGACGAACGGCCCCAACGAGCCCCCGGAATCGGGCACTTCACCGGACGCACCTCTGCCGGAATCCGGCACTTCACCGGACGCACCTGTGTCCGTATCCCCCATGCCTCCTCAGAATAGGCCCGAGCGGAGGGAATTGACTCCTCGCGTTCCACCCGGGAACCGTGATGGCCCCGATGCCGGCGCCGACGTTCACGGGTTTCTTCCATCGGCGTGGTTCCCCGGGAGGGCGGGGGGTGTTCAAGGACGGGGCCGACTCGCTGAAGCGCCGGGCCGACCCGCGCTGCCCGGCAGCGGTGTGGTCGCCGGCCGGCCCGCGAGCACCTCGATGACGTTGTCGACGGCGAGATCGACCATGGCGGCCCGGGTGGCCTCGGTGGCCGAGCCGATGTGAGGAAGCGTCACCACATGGGGGTCACAGCTACCTCGCCGGCCCCGCGGAGGTCATCGCGGCCGCCGCACGGGTCCACAACACGGCCAACAACGTGATGAACAGCGCCGTGCAGCGCGCCGCCCTCACCGCGGTGCGCGAATGCGACGAGGACGTGCGCGCCATGGCGGAGGACTACGGCCGCCGCCGGGACCTGATGCTGCACGCCCTCGCCGAAGTCCCGGGCATCCACTTCGCGGAACCCGAGGGAGCCTTCTACGTGTTCCCCTCGTACGACATCGACCTCCCCTCGGTACAGGTCGTCGCGTCGCTGCGCGAGCACGGCATCGCCGTCCGGCCGGGGAGCGAGTTCGGCGCCCGGGGTGAGGGTCACCTGCGGTTGTCGTACGCTGCCAGCCCGCAATCCATCACCGAGGGGGTCCGCCGACTGGCTCGCGGCCTCTCGGCCCTCAGCTGAACGGTGAATTCGCATGCAACGGGAGAGCCGCCCCATGCGCAGTGACACGGAGCGCAACCGCAGGCAGCTCATCAAAGCCGCCGCGCGACTGTTCGAGAACTCGCCGACCCCGGTCAGCCTGTCCGAAATCGCCAAGCACGCCGAGGTGTCCACCGCGACGGCATACCGGCACTTCTCCTCCGTCGAGGAGATCCTGCATGCCTTCCGGTCACAAGTGGGCTCCGAACTGCGCGAGTTCAGCGAGCGTCAGACCACCCGGGGCATGACCAGGCTCGAGGCGGTGTCCCGCTACTGGGTGTCGCTCGTCCTCGAACACGGCGGGGCCATGGCGCAGATGCGCTCGCACCGTGGATACCTCGAGCGGCTGCGCGAGGGCACCGGCTATCTCGCCCCGCAGGCCGAGGCACTCGCCGAGCCACTGCGGCAGACCACCGAGGAACTCGGGCTCGGCGACCTGGGCGACGAGGCCCTGTTCCTGTGGAACGCCCTGTTCGACCCCCGCGACATCCTCGACCTCATCAAGAGCGGACGCACGGAGGAACAGGCCGCCACCCGCCTGGTGGCCGCACTGCGCGGCGCCCTCATCGGCTGGGCCACGACGGCGGACCAGACGGATGGGCGCCTCAAGTAGGCCACCAGGGCGTCAGCTCCTCCTGCTACACCGCATCTGGGAGGATGCAAACAAGCCAACGGGCAGCCGAACAAGGCAGGTTGGGGCCGACAATTCACATGAGTCGAGCCGGGGGGAATAACGTGGGCGTCCACGACCATTGGTCGACGGTTTCGTGTTTCTCACCGCGTATGCACAGGAGCGTCCATGACTGATGAGGCAGAGAACTCCAAGCAGGAGACGCTCTCCAAGATCGATACCTCCGTGCCGCAGTCGGCTCGGATCTGGAACTACTGGCTGGGAGGGAAGGACAACTACGAAGTCGACCGTGTGGCCGGTGACGCGTTCCGCGAGATCTTCCCCGGTATCGAGACCGGAGCCCGCGCCGCCCGGTACTTCCTCGCCCGCGCCGTTCGCCATCTGGCCGCCGAGGAGGGCATCCGGCAGTTCCTGGACATAGGCACCGGGCTGCCCAATGTGGACAACACCCACGAGATCGCTCAGCGGGTGGTCCCCGAATGCCGGATCGTCTATGTCGACAACGACCCGTTGGTGCTGGCACATGCCCGCGCGCTGCTCACCAGCACGCCGGAAGGTGTCACCAACTATGTCGATGCCGACCTGCGCGAGCCGAGCACCATCGTGCGGGAAGCCGGGAAGACGCTGGACTTCGACCAGCCTGTCGCTCTCATGCTGATGGGCATCCTGGGCCACATCGAGGACTACGACGAGGCGCGCTCGATCGTGCGGCAGCTGGTGGACGCTCTGCCCTCCGGCAGCTACCTCGTGCAATACGACAGCACCAACACCAGTGAGTCCTACGTCCAGGCCATCCAGCAGTACAACGAGGGTGGCTCGATCCCGTACATCCTCCGCAGCCCTGAGCAGATCGCGGGCTACTTCGACGGTCTGGAACTGCTCGAACCGGGCGTGGCGTCGTGCTCACGCTGGCGTCCTGACGCCGGCGCCTGGGGCCTGCCCGCGGAGGTGCATCAGTACGGCGGTGTCGCCCTCAAGCGCTGAAGCCCGCCCGCTGCCGACTGCCGGCCCGCGGTTCGGATCAGGTTTCCTGGAGGATGCGATGGAGGATCGTCGCAGTCTCGTCCGGTGATTCGGCCTCGACCACCAGGCGGTTCATGACGTCCCAGTAGTACTCGATCTCGGTCGGCCTGTCGGGATAGAGGGCAGTGGCGAGCTGTTCGAGGTAGACCACGTCGGGCAACTGACCGCCGGGCAGGCGCAGGATGGTAACCGGACCGCCTTCCGCGGCGTGGCCGCCGGCGAGGAACGGCACGATCTGGACGGTGACCTGCGGGAGTTGGCAGATCTCGATGAGGTGCCTGAGCTGGGCGCGCATCGTGCCGATGCCGCCCACCGGGCGACGAAGCGCCGCCTCGTCGATCACGGCCCAGAGCTGGGCCGCCGGCCGGCGGTGCAGGATCCGCTGGCGTGTCATCCGCAACATGACTCGCCGATCGATCTCCTCCGCACAAGCGCCCGGGTGGGCTAGCCGGATGGAGGCGCGCGCATAGTCGGGGATCTGCAGCAAGCCGGGAACACGTTGGACCTCGAAGCAGCGGATGAGACTCGCTGCCTGTTCGGCCCCGAGGTAGGTCTGCATCCAGGCGGGCACCACGTCGTTGTAGTACTGCCACCAGGCGGGGGTGTTGGCCTGTTCGGCCAAGGTCAGCAAGGTGGCGCGCTCGGCCTCGCCCGTGACCCCGTAGAGAGTGAGCAGGTCGGCCACGTCGCGCAGTTTGAACCCGTGGCGACCGCCCTCCAGTCGGCTGATCTTGGATCGGGAGGCGCGGATGACCTGCCCCGCGGCCTCACGCGAGACCTGCTGTTCCTCCCGCAGTATGCGCAGCCGTGCGCCCAGCACCAGGCGCGGCACCATGGGGCCGGCCGACTGGCCGTCCAAGACCCCGCTGTCGGACGGTGTATGTGCGGCCTCTTTGGCGCCCATGGGCATTCTCCCTGCGGTGAACGCGACTCTCCACGCGCATGCAAGCACTGCGGCTAGCCATCCTAGGGGCAATGCCGTTGCTTCAGATTCCGGCGCCGACTCCTTGGCAGTGTTGGCCCGGGGGCGGTTCGGGTGGCTGCGAGTGTGTCTCCGGTCGGCGCACCCAGCTCCGCACCGGCGGCGGGGATCCGGTGGATCCCCGCCGCCGGGCAGTACGGCGATGGCGCGTTCTCTCGGACTCCCGCTCCGACGAACGGCA
>NZ_VCHX02000183.1 GCF_005768555.2 Streptomyces sporangiiformans | reverse complement strand
CGCACGGACGCCGGGCGCTCGCCCGCCGGGCACAGGGCCGGGCCCCGTGCCCGGGGCGGGGCCGGGGGCGGGGGCGTCTACGACCGAGGCAGGAGATCCCCCAAGCCCCGCCCCACCCGGCGCCGCCGCATGACGCGGTGGGCGATCCTCGTGGTCGGCGTGGTGATCACCTCCTTTCTGGGTACGTACGTGTGGGCCGACACCAGGCTCAACCAGGAGGTCGACCTCGGCGCGATCGCGGAGCGCGCGCCGCGGGGCAAGGGAACCAACTACCTGGTGGTGGGCTCCGACAGCCGTGAGGGACTGTCGGAGCAGGCCAGGAAGCAGCTGCGCACCGGCACGGCCGAGGGCCGCCGCACCGACTCGATGATCCTGCTGCACACAGGCGCCAACGGCACCACGATGATGAGTCTGCCGCGCGACTCGTGGGTGACCATCCCGCCGTTCGTCCGTCCCGAGACCGGCAAGAACTTCCGTGCCGCGAAGAACAAGCTGAACGCGGCGTTCTCGTTGGGCGGCCCCGACCTGCTCGTACGGACCGTGGAGTACAACACCGGACTCCACATCGACCACTACGCGGAAATCGGCTTCGCGGGCTTCGTCGGGGTGGTGGACGCGGTCGGCGGTGTGGACATGTGTCTCGACCGGGCGGTCAAGGACGAGAAGTCGGGCGCCGACCTGCAAAAGGGCTGCCAGACCCTCGACGGCACCAAGGCGCTCGCGTTCGTCCGGCAACGCAAGCAGGAGGCCAAGGGCGACCTGGGCCGCACCCAGAACCAGCAGAAGTTCCTGGCCGCACTTGCCAAGAAGGCGGCCAGCCGGGGCACTCTCCTCAACCCCTCCAAGGCCTTCCCGACTGCCGCCGCGGGCCTCGACACGCTCATCGTGGACAAGAGCACGGGCCTGCAGGACCTCATGTCGCTCTTCGAGGCGATGCAGCGCGTCACGGCCGGCAACGGCAGACAGCTCAACGTCCCCGTCTCCGACACCAACTTCGTCACCTCCAAGGGCAGCGCCGTGCGGTGGGACGACCGCAAGGCACGGAAACTGTTCACGGAGCTCAGGGACGACCAGGCGGTGACACTGCAGCCGGAGCAGGGCAGTTGAGAGGCAGTCGGTCAGAGGAAGGGTGTGCCCGCGTCGAGTCCGGACAGGACCCGGCCGTACAGCTCCAGATTGGTGGCAGGGTTGACGAACGAGTGCAGGCTCAGGGCGTGCAGGTCGCGGACCGCCCGCTGGATGGGCACCTCCCGGTGCAGTGAGGAAGCGCCCGAGGCCGAGCCGATCAGGTCGACGGCCTCCTTGCAGAGTCGCGTGACATAGCCGCTCTGCGCCCGGGTCCTGGCCCGCTCATGCGGTGTGTACGGATCACCGCAGGCGGCCCTGGACTCGATGCGCGCGACGATGTCGCCGGTGAGCAACTCGGCGCAGGAGATCTTCATCGCCGCCTCCGCCGCCTGCAGATGGGTGACCGCCGCTTCGCTCTGCCGCTCGTGGAAGGTGTACGTGATACCCCGCCGGTGGCTCCGCTCGGTGAACTCCGCCAGGGCCGCGCGCGCCACGCCGAGCGCGTTGGGTGTCGTCCACGCGCAGAACAGGAGGAGCACCGGCATCCGGTAGAAGGCGTCGTCGGCGTTGGTCTTCGACGGGAAGCTGCCGCCCAGCAAGGGCCCGACCGGCAGGACGCGGTGGGCGGGTACGAAGACGTCGTGGGCGACGACGCTGTTGCTGCCGCTCCCGGCCAGACCCGAGACGTGCCAGTCGTCGAGGATCTCGAGATCGCTCATGGGGACGGCGGTCCACAGCACTTCGGGCGGCCCGTCACCGGACTCGACCCGGACGGTCAGCAGATGCCAGTCGGCGTCCTGGCAGCCGGTGGCGAAGGCCGAGGTGCCGTTGACCACGTACCCGTCGGCCCGCGCGACCGCGGTGGCGTCCGGGATGAGAGTGCCGCCGACCCGTACGTCGGGACTGGTGAAGATCTCGTCCTGGGCCTCGTCGGGAAAGAGCGCCGCGATGTAGGAGCACCCCGCCTGGATCAGGGCCATGAAGGCGGCCGAGCCGCACGCGGTGGCGATCTCGGCCAGCGCGTCGACCTGGGTGCGCAGCGTGCTCTGGTAACCGCCGTACCGCCGCGGGACGTTCATCCGGTGGATCCCTGCGTCCGTCAGCGCCGCGACGACCTCCCGCGTCACCCGCCTCTCCTGCTCGGTGCGCAGAGCGTGCTCGCGGATGAGCGGTCGTATCGCTCGTACGCGTTCGACGATGTCGGCATCGGGACGCGGTGCGTCGGGGTGCGGTGCGTCGGGGTGCGGTGCGTCGGGGTGCGGCGCTGATGACGAAGCCATGGACGACCTCCGGGCACGACGGGTCATCACCGTGACCCGGATTGTCCCGAACTGTCAACGGCCCCTTCGCAAGCCGCAGTTGAACCGGCGGCGGTCCGCTCGTTTCCGCGGAAACGTGGACTGGCATACGTACGCCCGACGTTGGGCCGTAGGTTGTGCGTGACCATGCACACCGCCTGAGGAGACGGCGCCCATGAGCGACCACGTGACCACGCCCGGAACGGTGCCGGACCGGGAGTTCGACACCTCGGTGCCGCACTCGGCCCGGATCTGGAACTACTGGCTGGGCGGCAAGGACAACTACCCGGTGGACCAGGAGGCGGGCGACGCGTACAGCGCCGTCTTCCCCGGCATCGTGACCATCGCCCGCAGCAGCCGGGCCTTCCTGCGCCGCAGCATCGACTACCTGGTCACCGAGGCGGGCGTCCGGCAGTTCCTGGACGTCGGAAGCGGCCTGCCGACCGTGGACAACACCCACGAGGTCGCCCAGCGGAAGGCACCGGACGCCAGGATCGTCTACGTCGACAACGATCCGATCGTGCTGGCCCACGCCGGGACTTTGCTGCACTCCACCCCGCAGGGGGCGACCGCCTATGTGGACGCCGGCCTGTACGAGCCCGACCGCATTCTGGCGGCCGCGGCTGAGACGCTGGACCTCAACCGTCCCACCGCCCTGATCTTCAGCGGCATTCTGGGGCACGTACCGGACTACGACCAGGCTCGCTCCATCGTAGGCCGGGTGATGGACGCCCTTCCGCCGGGCAGCCATCTGTGCGTCAACGAAGGTTCGCGCGGCACCGACCCGGATTACGAGGCGGCTCAGGACGCCTACAACGAGACCGGCGCGGTCCCGTACTTCCTGCGTCCGGTGGCCGACATCGCGGGATTCTTCGACGGCTTGGAACTCGTGGAGCCCGGCGTGGTCTCGGTGCCGCTGTGGCGGCCGGAGCAGACCGCGGCGGGCGAACCGACACCGATCGGTCAGCACGGCGGCCTGGGCCGCAAACCCTGACGGTCCCCCGGCGGCGGCGCCGAACTGGCAACGGACAGGCTCTAGTTCTGATCCTGGGCGCGGGCGATGAGCAGGGCCACGTCGTCGTGGTTGTCCGGGTGGTGCAGGGTGCGCAGGAGGAGGTCGCAGACGTCTTCCAGGGGGCGGCCGGGATCGTCGAGGAGGCTCAGGAGTGTGTCGAGGCGCTCGTCGAGGGGATGCTGGCGCGTCTCGACGAGTCCGTCGGTGTAGAACACAAGCTGGTCGCCGGGTTCGAGAGCGACGGTGGTGGTGGAGAAGGCGACACCGCCCACGCCCAACGGTGCCCCGGTGGGCAGTTCGAGCAGTTCCGGACGCTGGCCGGCACGGACGCGGGCGGGCGGCAGGTGTCCGGCGTTGGCGATGAGGCACTGCCGCCGATGCGGGTCATGGATGGCGTACACGCAGGTGGCGATGTAGTGGTCCAGTCCCGCGGTGATCTTGTCGAGGTGTTCGAGGAGCCGGGCGGGATCGAGGTCGAGCGAGGCGAGCGTGCTCGTCGCGGTGCGCAGACGGCCCATGGTCGCGGCGGCGTTGATCCCGCTGCCCATCACATCCCCCACGACGAGCGCGGTCTTGCCGCCGTCCAGGGGGATGACGTCGAACCAGTCGCCACCGACCTCGACGGCGGCTCCGGCGGGCTGGTAGCGGGAAGCGACCTCGAGTCCGGTCGTCGTGGGCGGGTGGCCGGGCAGCAGGCTGCGCTGGAGGGTCAGGGCGGTGTTGCGGGCGTTCTGGTACCAGCGGGCATTGTCGATCTGCACGGCCGCGCGGGCGGCCAACTCCCGGGCCAGGACGAGGTCGTCCTCGCTGAAGGGCAGGGGGTTGCGGGTGCGTTTGAGATCCAGGGCGCCGAGTACTTCGCCGCGCGCGATCAGCGGCACCGCCAGATAGGAGTGGACACCTGCCCGGGCCAGGAGCGCGGCCGCCTCCGGATCGCGGGCGATGCGGGGCAGATCCTCGTTCGTCACCCGCGGCACCATGACCGGGCGGCCCGTGCGTACGCACTCGGTGACCAGGCGGTCGGGCCCGTATCGGGCGATCTCACCGGGAGTATCGGCCGCCTCCAGGGCTTCGCCGGCGCGGTCCGCCTCGACGGCCAGCGCGCGGATCACCGCCGGTTCCGTGGGCCCGAGGTCGCTGGGGAGGCCTTCCACCACCGCGTCGAGCAGGTCCACGGCCGCGATGTCGGCGAGTTCCGGCACGGCGACGTCGGCCAGCTCACGGGCGGTCAGGTCCAGCTCCAGCGTGGTGCCGATACGGGTCGTGGCGTCGGCGATGACGGCCAGGCGCCGCCGCGCGGCCTCGGCCTCCACCCCTGCCCGGTACCGCTCGGTGACGTCCACGACCGAGGAGGCCACGCCCAGAACATGCCCGAGGGCGTCCTCCAGCCGGTAGAACGAGATGGACCAGGCGTGATCCTCATCCGGATCGGCAGGAGTCCGGCCGATGGTGGCCTGTTCGACGAGCGGGACGCCGGTGTCCAGCACCTGACGCGCCGCGGATTGAAGGCCTTTGACATCGACGAACGGCAGCACCTCGGGGACCGTCCGGCCGATGTGCTCCTCCGCCGGTACGCCGTTGATGCGCTCCAGCGCCGGGTTGACCGACACGTACCGCAGGTCGGTGTCCAGGACGGCCAGCCCGATCGGGGACTGCGAGACCATCCGCGCGGACAACGCGACATCGCGCTCCAGCCTGCGCAAGGTCGACTGATCGGCGGCGAGGCCGAGGGCGTACAGGGAACCGCGGTCGTCCAGAAGCCGCATGTTCCGGAACTCCACGAGGCGCGTGGTGCCGTCCTTGTGCTGCACGGGGAAGGCCCCGGACCAGCTCTGACCGGTGCACATGACGTCGGCGAACAGCTTGCTGACCAGATCGATGTGCTGCTCGTGGACCATCAGCCGGGCCGCGTACTGCCCCAGCGCCTCCTGCGCCGTGTAGCCGAACAACTCCTCGGCCTGCGGGCTCCAGAGCACGATGCGCCCCTTGGTGTCCAGCACCACCGAGGCCACGCCCAGCACATCCAGCAGCCCGCTCGGCTGCACCGGCCCACGAACGGGCTCGTGCACCGGTTCGTGAACCGGTTCGTGTACCGGCTCGTGCCCGTCGGCCACGGAGGATCCGGCCGTGCTCATGCCAGGCACCGCCTTCGCCCCTGCGTGCGACGCATGGCCTCACGCACCGTCGGCTGCCCCTGACTTATCGCGTTCACACTGCCCTCCGGCGTCACCATCGTCCTGCTTCACCATCCCCCAACAACGCACCGCCTGTCCGGCGAAGGCATCACGACGGCATCGCGGAAATGCGAAGGTGTGATGGCCCGCATGTGCACAACGGAGGAGAAACCACGGCATGGCCGTCATTCACCACACCACCCTCAAGCCGACCAAGCTCGAACTGCTCACCTCCTGGCTTCCCTCCCGACCGTGGTACCACGGTGGCGACGGCGCACCGGAGTTGGCCAAGGCCGGAGGCTTCCGGCTGGACGATCCTCAGGGCGAGGTCGGAATCGAGTTCATGGTGGTGTCCGACACCTCTGGCACCCAGCCGGCCGCCTACCTGGTGCCGCTCACCTATCGCGGTGCCCCGCTCGCCGGGGCGGACGACGCCCTGGTCGGCACGATGGAGCACGGTGTGCTGGGGCCGCGCTGGGCCTACGACGGCTGCCATGACCCGGTGCTGGTCGCCCAGTTGCTCGCTCTGATCGAGGGCCGGGCCCAGGCCCAGGCCCAGAGCCTCAGCGACACCCCCGACCGGGAGGTCACCCGCTCCTACACCGGGGACGGTGCCGCCTCCATGGAGTTCACCACGGCACACACCGCCACCGACGACCAGGAGGGCACCGAACTGCTGCTCCCGCACGGCGCGACGACCCTCCGCCTGCACAGGGCCCTGCGCCCCGCTCCCGACGGCCCGCCCCTCCTCCCGCAGGGCACGATCGGCCACGTCTCCGGTACCTGGCTCCTACCGGACGGCACCCGCGCGCGGGGGCTGTTCGCCGCCCTGCAGTCAGTCCTTCAGGTATAGGTGACTGGGGTGCGCCCTCAGGGGCGCGGGGAACTGCAGGACCAGCCACCACCGGCCCGCAGCCGAAGGACGAAACCCACCCACTCAGGCCATCAAGCCTTGGCCGACATGCCGACCGAGGCGACGGGGGCGTGCCGGGGGAGCAGGAGCGGGGTGGTCAGGAGAAGGAGACCGGCGATCGCGATCGCGGTGCGGGGGCTGGTGATGCCGGCCAGCAGACCCCACAAGGCGGTCATGGCCGCAATGGTGGCCTTGCTGCTGATCGACCACGCGGACAGCATGCGGGTGACCCGGTCCGGCGCTGTCTGCTCGAGCCGGTAGGTCGCGGACACCGGGTTGAACACGCCCGAGCAGGTGATCAGCCCAAGCTCGACGGCCATGACGAGCACCAGCCCACTGGTGCCGGGGCGGACGAAGGCCAGCCCGAGAGGCCAGCACGCGCGCAGTGCCCCGGCGGTGAGCAGGACCTTGTGCTGTCCGAGCCGCGCGACGAGTGGGCGGGCCAGCCGCGAGCCCACCAGTCCGCCGACGCAGGGCACGGCGAACGCGAGTCCGTACTGCCACGGCGTGAACCCCAGAGGCCCGAGCATCAGGACGGCGAGCAGCGGCGAAGCGGCCATGATCAGGCCGTTGTTCAGCAGCGTGTTGAAGAACAGCGGGCGCAGCGCGGGATGGGCCAGGATGTACCGCCATCCTTCGAAAAGGTCACCGGCTCTCAGGCGTGACGCTTCGGTACGTACGGGCCGCGGCTCCCTCCCGCCGATCGCGCGGATCCCTGCTGCGGAGAGCAGGTAGCTGACCGCGTCGGCCGCCACGGTCACCACTGGACCGAACAGCCCGATCGCGGCCCCGCCGAGCGGCGGTCCGAGCGCGGTCGCGGTCCAGTTCGTGGACTCGAACCGCCCGTTCGCGACGAGCAGGTCCTCCGGGCGCACGAGTGCCTTGAGGTGTGCGCCGCCGGCCGCGTTGAAGGTGAGGTCGGCCGCGGCGGCGATGACCGACACGGCCACGAGCTGGGCGAAGGTGAGCAGGCCGAGCGCGAACGCGAGGGGGATGCTTGCCAACGCCGCGAACCGGATCAGGTCCATCGCGACCATCACCGGCCGCTTACGGCGGAACTCCATCCACGGGCCGAGCGGCACCGCCACCGCCGCCCCCACCGCCGGCCCCACAGCCGCGAGCATCGACACCTCGGCCGGCCCGGCGTGCAGCACGAGGATCGCGATCAGGCGGAACGCGTCGAAGGCGAGCCATGTGCCGATCGCGCTGACCGCGTACGCCGCCCAGAGCCAGCCGAACTGCCGCCCCAGCGGCCGCCGCCCACCCACCATGTCCAGCGCACCCTTCGCCGCCGCGCCACGCCCCGAGCGACAGCACGTCCCCGAGCGAGATCAAAGCGAGCAGCCGGCCCGTGGGTCAAACAACGGTTCGTCGGCGAGCAACAACCATGCGTTGTGCACCTAGGATCGGTCGGCGTGAATCTCGATGCCGTACGCACCTTCGTCGCCGTGGCGGACACGGGTCAGTTCCAGGAAGCCGCCGCGGATCTGTCGATCACTCAGCAGGCCGTCTCCAAGCGCATCGCCGCGCTGGAGCAGGACGTCGGTGTGCGGCTGTTCACCCGCACGGCGCGCGGAGCCCAACTCACCATCGACGGGCGGGTGTTCCTGCCCCACGCCCGCGCTCTCCTCCGGGCCGAGGAGCGGGCAGCCGCCTCCGTACGTCCCGGACGCCGCGCGCTGCGCGTCGATGTGGTCGGCCGGAACCTCGCACCAGCAGGTTTGCTGCGTGACTTCCACCGCGCGCATCCCGAGACCGAACTCGACGTCGTGACCCACCTCCTGGACATGGACGCGGCCCTCGCCGCTGTCCGGTCCGGGACGATCGACGCGTCCTTCCGCGCGGTCACCGTGCCCGCGCGGCAGCTCCCCGACGACATCGAGGCTGTCCCGGTCCTCGATGAGCCCCTCCAGATCCTCACCGGTCCGGCACACGAGTTCGCCGCCGCCCGCGCGGTCGCGCCCGTCGAGCTCGCCGGGCACAGGATCTGGATGCCCGGCATCGTCAACGGAACGGAGTGGGCCGCGTACTACGACGAACTCGCCGTCGCGTTCGGGCTCACCATCGACTCGACCGGGCCCAACTTCGGTACAGAGCCCCTTCTTGACATGATCGCCGACTCTTCGGCTCTGGCGACTTTCGTCGGCGAGCAGACCCGGCTCGTCTGGCCCGCGGACTACGACTTGCGGCGTGTTGCCCTGCACGACCCGACACCGGTCTACCCGCACTCATTGATCTGGCGCCGTGACAACCCGCACCCCGCGCTCACCACACTCCGCGACCACCTCAATTCAACAGGGCCCCTGCGCCGCCGCGCCGAGACGTGGGCGCCCCCGTGGGCCGCCGACAACTAACGTTTGCGTTCCACGACGTGGATGTTGAACGTGTGCGTGTTCACGCCGCCCGCGATTCCCATGAAGAGCAGGGCGAAGTGTTCCTGTCCACGTGCGGTGGTGATGTCGCCGATGTCCAGCTGGGAGGCGGGGGACCAGCCCAGGTCGCTGAGCAGTTGGGCGGTGGTCTGTTTCGCCTCGGCGCTGTTGCCGGACAGAAAGACGGTGTGCGGGCCGTCCAGGGCATCCGGCTGGGTCATCACGGAGGAGTCCATGGTGCACAGCGTCTTGACCACGGATGTCTCGGGGAACGCCCGTTGGATCTGCTCGCTCAGACTGCTGTTGGGGTGGGAGAGCTCGGTGAAGTCGTCGGAGAGGCCGACGCCGACATCGATGAACGTCTTCCCGGCCAGGGCCGACGCTCCGATCGCTTCCAGCAAGTGCAGGGACGCCGCTCCAGGGGTCGCGTTGACCACCACTTCCGCGTGTCCGGCCGCTTCGCCGAGACCGGCGACGGCGAAGCCCAGATCGGAGCGGTCCTTCGGCTGCCGCGACCCGAGTAAGACGTCGTGCCCGGCCGCCGACCAGCCCGCGGCCAGTGCCCGGCCGACATTGCCCGTGCCCAAGATTCCTATACGCATGGGGCGACGCTAACGGCCGCCCCCGGACAAGCGGATCGGGCTGCGGGCCCAGCCGGAACGGGTCCAACGATGTAGGCCCATGGTGCCTTGACAGAGAGCTTGTTACGGCGTGTCCTGATCCGCCGGACAGGCCCTAGTCCCGCTCGTCGTCGTCGAGGTGGATGTCGACGATCGCGAGCGTGATGTTGTCGGGGCCGCCTGCCGCGATGGCGGCCTTCCATAGTTCGAAGGCAGCCCGGCCGTCGTCGTACTCCCGCAGCAGGCCGTCGAGGACGTCGCTCTCCAGCGGGTCGGTCAGGCCGTCGGAGCAGATGAGATAGCGGTCGCCGTGTGCCAGGCGCTGGGTCGTCAGATGGGGGGTGACTTCGCGGTACCCCACGGAGCCGCCGAGCGATTGTGTGAGCAAGGAGGTGGTGCGCTGTCCGGGTGCGAGCGGTGGGTTGTCGTCCACGCTGACCTGGTGCAGCCCCTCCTGAGAAGTGGCGAGGACTCGGCTGTCGCCCACGTTGAACGCCAGCAGCGATGCGGACAGCACGACCACGCCGGCGACGGTGGTGCCCATGGTGATGAGTTGGTCGCCACGGATGCCACCCGCTTCGTACACCTCGCGGTTGCAGGTGTGCAGCGCATCGCGGACGGCGTCCTCGCTGCTCAGGACCGGTCCCGTCGTCGCGAGCCGGTGGGTGACCAGGGCGCTGGCCACCTCGCCGCCGGGATGCCCGCCCATGCCGTCGGCGACCGCTACGACGAGTGGTGTTCCGAGCGGGAACACCAGCGTCTGCGGATTCTCGGTCACGGTGCAGGGCAAGGTCCATGGCCCGACGACAAGGCTGTCCTCGTTCCGGTCGCGGATCAGCCCGGGATGACTCAACGCGCTCACAGCGACGTACGACATCGAACGCCACCGCCTTTCCCCGCGGGCGCCCCACGCCGTGCGCACGCCCTCATGTCGTGCGCCCCTTGCGCAGGAACCGGCGCAGCCGCTGCAACGGCCAGGTGTTGATCACGTCGTCCTTGGTGAGCCATCCGCGTTGCGCCGTCCCGACCCCGTAGCGCAGATGCGCGAGGGTGACGGTGGAGTGGGCGTCGGTGTCGATGGCGAACTTCACGCCGTACCGCTTGGCGCTGAGAATGTCCTCGTCGCACAGGTCCAAGCGGTCGGGCTGGGCGTTGACCTCCAGCGCGGTGCCGGTCCGCGCACACACGGCGAACACCTCGTCCCAGTCCGCGTCGATGCCCTGCCGCTTGCCGATCAGACGTGTGGTGGGGTGGCCGATGACGTTCACGTGGGGGTTCTCGCAGGCGCGCACCAGCCGCCGGGTCATCTCTTTGCGGCTCAGGTTGAAGTGCGAATGGACCGAGGCCAGGCAGATGTCGAAGCCTTCGAGGAAGTCCTGGGGCCAGTCCACCTCCCCGTCCGGATCGATGTTGAGTTCGGTGCCGTGCAGCAGCCGCATCCGGCGATGTTTGCCGTCCAGCTCCCGTATCCGCTCGCGCTGGGCCAGGATCTTCGCGTCGGTCATCTGCTGCATGTACAGGTTGGGGGCGTGGTCGGTGACGGCGTAGTACGCGTAACCGCGTGCGGCGGCCGCGCGCACCATCTCCTCCAGCGGGGCGAGGCCATCGGTGAGATCGGTATGGGTGTGCAGGTCACCGCGGATGTCCCGCTCGGTCACCAGGGCGGGCAGCTCGCCCTTGATTCCGGCCTCGATCTCCCCGCGGTCCTCGCGCAGCGTGGGCGGGATCCACGGCAGATCGAGCCTTGCGTACACCTCTTCCTCGGAGCGGGATGCGATCTGCTGCCCGCTCTCCGCGTCGAACAAGCCGTACTCGGAGAGCTTGAGGCCCCGGCGGACGGCGATGGTGCGGGTGCGGATGTTGTGCGCCTTCGAACCGCTGAAGTACTGCAGGCCGGCGCCCCAGGAGTCGGGCGGTACCACCCGCAGGTCGATCTGGAGCCCTTTGGTGGTGCGGATCGAGGTCTTCTTCCCGCCGTGCGCGATGACCTCGGCGGTCAGCGGCAGTCCGGTGAGCGCGGCCATGAACGGGGCCGACCGGTCCGCCGCGACGAGGACGTCGATGTCACCGATGGTCTCCTTCATGCGGCGCAGCGAGCCGGCGTACGCACACCGCTCGCAGCCGCTCGTCCGGGAGAGCTCGGCCACGATGTCCTCGGCCGTGTCCATGGCGACGTTCAGCAGGATCCGATCGCCCGCCTGCTGCATCAGCGCGATGCCGTGCAGGATGTTCTCCTCGGTCTTCTCGCCGAAGCCCCGCAGATCGCGCAGCTTCTCCGCGTGGATGGCATCGGCCAGCTCATCGATCGAGGAGATGTGCAGATCCTGGTAGAGCGTCATCGCCTTCTTGGGGCCGAGCGTCGGAATCGTGATCAGCTCGCGCACTCCCGCGGGAATCCGCGACCGCGTCTCCTCCACCGCTGAGACCCTGCCGGTGCGGAAGTACTCGGTCACCTTCTCGGCGATCGATTTCCCCACGCCCGGAATGTCCCGCAAACCCTTGACGTCCAGGTGGGAGACATCGGAAGGGTGGCCGCCGATGGCACGTGCGGCCTTCTCGTAGGCGCGCGCCTTGATCGCATCGCCACGGGTGATCGCGATGAGGTCGGCGTACTCCTGAAGGAGCGCCTCGACCTCTTCGTTCGGCCGGGCCACAGTTGCCAGTCTAGGGCCTGTCCGCCGGACAGGCCCTAGGAACGAAGGTGCCCGATATGTCAGTTACGGGCCTCGGTCGGCCGCAGGAACGCGGAACTGGGGCGACGGCCCTCATCCTGCCTATCCTGGTTCTGGGCGGTCCGGCTCGCGGAGAGCGAGAAGGGAGCCGCGTGTGGCTGACCAGACCACGGACACCGGGCAGCGGCTCGGCCGGGCGACGGGACCGGCAGTCGTCGGCACGACCGCGAAGACCGTGCGGCAGGCCCGGGACGCCGTCGCACGAGAGGCGTGGGCCGACGCGTACAGCATCCTGAACGGCCTGGATCCGGCCCAGCTCGCCCCGGACGACTTCGCGGCGTTCGCCGACGCCGCGTGGTGGACGAGCCGCATCGAGGAGTCGATCGCCGCGCGGATGAGGGCGTACGCCGGTTATGCGGCGGCGGGCGCCGCCCGGCGGGCCGGATACTGCGCCTGGATGCTCTTCTACGAGCACCAGCTCGCCGGACGCACGGCGGCGGCCGCCGGCTGGCTGCGCCGGGCGCGACAGCACCTCCGCGACGAGCCCGAATGCGCCGAACAGTGCTATCTCGCGTGGATGGACACGGAGGAGGCACAACAGCGCGGAGCGTTCGACGACGCGATGGCCTCGGCCCGGCGCATGGCCGACATCGCCCGGCGATGCGGCAGCCCGGACCTCTACGCCCTGAGCATCCAGGCACAGGCGGGCGTCCTGTTGGCTCAGGGCCGGGTCGCCGAAGGGCTTGAGCTTCTCGACGACGCGATGTGCTCAGCCATGGCGGGTGAGCTCAGCTCCTTCTTCACCGGATGGATCTACTGCCTGGGCCTCCAGCGAAGCATGGCCTTCGCCGACCTGGAACGCGCCGCCGAATGGACCGACGCGGCCATGAGGTGGTGCGCTGCGATGCCGGCGGAGAACAACTTCCGGGGGCTGTGCCGAGTGCACCGGGTGGAGGTGCTGGAACTGCGCGGCAACTGGCCCAGGGCCATGACCGAGGCCACGCGTACCTGCGAGGAACTGCTGCCCTACGAGGGACGGATGGCTGCCGAGGCCTTCTACGTGACGGGGGACATCCAGCGGCGGCGCGGCGACCTGGCCGCGGCCGAGGCGGCGTACGAGCGATCGCATGAACTCGGCCGTGACCCGCAGCCCGGCCTCGCCCTGCTACGTCTGGCTCAAGGGAAGGCCGAGGCCTCGGCCGCCGCACTGCGGCTGGCCCTCGCGGGCGAGGAGGGCGGTGCGGGGGCGGACGGCGGGGCCGGTTGCCTCGGGCGCTGCCGCCTGCTCGCGGCCCAGGCCGAGATCTCGCTCGCCCTCGGTCGGCTCGACCAGGCTCGCACGGCGGTAGACGAGCTGGACGCGCTGGCCCGTGACTGGCAGCGGCGGCGCGCTTCCGAGACGACCATGCTGCACGCGACCGCCGCGTCGGCGGGCGGTGCGGTGGCGTTCGCCGCCCGTGACCTCGACCGGGCGCTCCGCCTGCTGCACCGGGCCCTGGCGCTGTGGCTGGAACTGGCAGTCCCGTACGAGGCCGCTCAGGTTCGCATGACCCTGGCCGCCGCCGACCGTGCCGCGGGCGACGACGAGGGCGCCCGGATGGAGCTTCGGGCTGCACGGGAGGCCTTCGAGCGGCTGGGCGCGGCGCCGGACGCACGCCGGGCGGCGGCGCTCCTCGACAGCGCGCGTCACCGCCGGCCCGGCGGGCTCACCGCGCGCGAGATCCAGGTGCTGCGGCTGGTCGCCGCCGGCGGCTCGAACCGGTCCATCGCCGCGGAACTGGTGATCAGCGAGCACACGGTCGCCCGGCACCTCAACAACATCTTCGCCAAGCTCGACGTGTCCTCACGGGCCGCGGCGACGGCGTACGCGTACACGCACGGCCTTGCGTGACCCCATGGACCCGCGCCGGATCGGGTATGGGCTGTTCTGCCCATACCCGATCCGGCGCAATTGGGCCGTTCCGGCGATGAGCGCGGCCCGCCCCGCGCGTACACCGGTGGTGTAACCCGTTCCCCGACGCGGCGGAAAGCCGGTGACGGTCATGACCACCTACACATCTGCCGTGGACGAACAGCTGCTGGAGCGGCTGCGCGGTGGCGTACGCGGCGACATCGTCGAACCCGGCGACCCGGACTACGACGAGGCCCGCAAGGTCTACAACGCCATGCACGACAAGCGGCCGGCGGTCATCGTCCGGGCCGCCGACGCGGGTGACGTCATCGCCACGGTCGACTTCGCCCGTGAGCAGCGGCTGCCGCTCGCCGTACGGGGTGGCAGCCACAGCGTCCCCGGATACGGGACCTGCGACGACGGTGTCGTACTCGACCTCGGGCGGATGCGCGGTATCCGTGTCGCCCCCGACGCGCGTACGGCATGGGTCGAGGGCGGCTGCACCTGGGCCGACGTCAACCACGCCACGTACACCTTCGGTCTGGCCACCACGGGAGGAATCGTCTCCACCACCGGCGTCGGCGGTCTGACCACCGGCGGAGGGATGGGATACCTGGATCGCCGCTGCGGTCTGGCCTGCGACAACCTCGTCTCGGTGGACCTGGTGACGGCCGACGGGACCTTCCTGACCTGTACGGAGGAGCAACACGCCGACCTGATGTGGGCGGTGCGTGGTGGCGGCGGGAACTTCGGAGTCGTCACGTCCTTCGCGTACCGGCTGCATCCGGTGGCCGACATCCTGGGCGGGCCGACGTTCTACCCGCTCGACGGCGACGTGATCCGCCGCTACCGCGAGCTGATCGCCGACTCGGACGAGAAGCTCGGCGCCGTGCTCGTCGTCGGGCTCGGCCCGCCGCTCCCGTTCCTGCCCGAGCGCTGGCACGGGCGGCCGATCTGCGGAGTGGTCACGTGCTGGACCGGCCCGGAGGATCAGGACGACGAGATCCGAGCGCGTCTTGCCGGCCTGGGCCCGGTGGTGGGTCAGCAGGTGGGGCGCATGCCCTATCCGCTGATCAACACCCTCTTCGACGAACTGGTGCCCGCGGGGCTCTACCACTACTGGAAGGGCACCTTCAGCCATGGTCTGCCGGACGGTGCCATCGACGCCTACGTGGACTACGGTGCCACGACCCCGTCCCTCCAGAGCGTGACCGTGGTGTTCCCCATCGACGGCGCCTGCCACAGGGTCGGTCCTGAAGACACCGCCTTCTCCTACCGGGACACCGATTTCTCGACCGCGCTCAGTCCCACCCTCACCACCCGCCAGGACTGCGAAGCACAGAAGGACTGGGTACGCGGCTTCTTCGCGGCCCTCCAGCCGTACTCCGCGGAGGGTGGCTACGTGAACTTCATGGACGGCGACGACCAGCACCGCGTGCGGGCCAACTACCGCGGAAACTACGCCCGTTTGCGAGACATCAAACGCCGCTACGACCCCGGAAACCTGTTCCGGCTCAACCACAACGTCGCGCCGTGAACGTCGTCGAGGGACGCAGGCAGCTGCCGGGCGGCTGTGGACAACCGCCCGGCAGGCACCGGGGATCAGGCCCTCGACCGGTGGTTCACTCGCGGACCGCCCCCTTCGAGGCGTCGGCGATGAAGCTGCGGGCGAACAGGGAGAACACCAGCACCAGCGGCAGCACGGCGAGCAGTACGCCCGCCATCACCATGGCGTAGTCCTGCCGGCCGTGCGAGACATTGAGCTGGGAGAGGGCGACCTGCAACGTCACCTGGTCGGGGTTGACCAGGGCGACGAGGGGCCAGACGTAGTCGTTCCACGAGGTGACGAAGGCATAGATGGCGAGGAAGGCGAGGCCCGGCCGGACCGTCGGCAAGCCCACGTGCCAGTACTGCCGGAAGAAACCGCAGCCGTCCATGCGCGCGGCGTCGAGGAGTTCGTCGTGAATGGCGCCGATCATGTACTGGCGCATCCAGAAGATCCCGAAGGCATTCGCTGTCGCCGGGAGGACGACGGCCTTGAGTGAGCCCAGCCAGCCCAGTTCCGCCATGATGAGGTACTGGGGGATGATCGCGAGCTGGAGCGGCAGCATGAAAATGCCCAGCAGCATCCCGAAGAGCAAGCGCCTGCCGGGGAATTCGTATTTGGCGAAGGCGAAGGCCGCCAGTGAGTCGAGGAACACCACGAGCAGCGTGGTACTCACCGCCACAATGACGGTGTTGAGCATCGACCCGAAGAAGTCAATGCTGTTCAGCAAGCGATCGATGTTCTCGAACAGATGGGACCCGAAGGTGAGCTTCGGCGGGTACTTGGAGATGTCCTGCGACGTATTGGTCGCCATCACGATGGTCCAGTAGAACGGGAACATCGAGACGAGGACTCCGACCATCAGGATCCCGTGAAGGAGAAGTCCTCTGGCTGTTATGGCCCGACGGCCCCGGGGCGCTTTCACGCCTTCCTCCCTCGCTGGACGGTTCGCCAGTTGATGATCACGAACAGCAGGATGACCAGGAAGAACGCCCACACGATCGCGGCCGCGTAGCCGAAGTTGTTGTTGTCGAAAGCCTGGTGGTAGAAGTACAGCAGTGTGGTCAGGCCTGCCTGGCCGGGTCCGCCGGAATTCGGATTGGCGGCCGCGTTGCTGCCGAAGAGAACCTGGGGCTCGGTAAAGCTCTGGAGACCGTTGACGGTCGAGATGATCAGCGTGAAGAGAATGATGGGACGCATCATCGGGATGGTGATGGAGAAGAAGGTCCGCACCGGACCCGCACCATCCATCCTGGCGGCCTCATAGATTTCTGTCGGGATCGCCTGCAGCCCGGCCAGGTAAATGATCATGTTGTAGCCGGTCCACTGCCAGGTCATCAGCATGGCGATGACCGCCTTGATGGTCCACTCGTTGTTCAGCCATGGGACCGACGGCAGGTTGATCGCTTGCAAAGCCGCGTTGACGACGCCGTACCGGTCGCTGAAAGCCGAGAAGAAGAAAATGGACACGGCGACGACGGACGTGACGTTCGGCACGAAATAGGCGACGCGGTAGAAGCCGGTGAGCCGGCGCGTGGAATTCAGCATCGCGGCCAGCGCCAGCGCCATGAACAGCATGGGGAACGTGGCCAGCCCCCAGATCACCAGGGTGTTCCGCAACGCCAGCCAGAAGGTGGGGTCGTCGAGCAGGAAGCGGAACTGGTCGAGCCCGACGAAGGTCTTCTCACCGATGCCGTCCCAGCGCTGGAAGGCCAGGTACAGCGAATAGACCATCGGCAGGAAAAGGAAGACCATGAAAAGCAAGAAGAACGGTGATACCGCTGCATACTGCGGCCAATAGGACAGAAGCCGCCGCAGCCCCCGGTTCCGGTCGGGCCGTCCGGCACCGCGGGCGGTCCGGCGGTCTTTCCCGGGAACCTCGGGTGCCGCGGCGGGTCCGGTCGTGGGAGGTGCTGTCAACTCAGCTCACACCCTGCTGCTTGGCGATCGACTTGGCCTGGCTGACGGCGTCCTTCCATGCGTCGTCCGGCTTCTTGCCCTTGGCCTCGATGTTGGTCAGCTCGTTGTAGTACGGCACGGTCACCGCCGCGTTCGTCGGAGCCTCGTAGAAGGCCGGCACCTTCTCGGCCGCCGGGCCGAAGACCTCGATCGTCTTCTGTCCGCCGAAGAACGCGTCGCCGCCGGTCAGGGCGGGTAGCTCGTAGGCGGCCGGGCACGCCGGGAAGAGGGCGGCGTCCGTGAAGCCACGGCCCTCGTTCTCCGGGCTGAGCAGCCACTTGATGATCTCGAAGGCCACTTCCGGGTTGCGGCACTCCTTGGGCAGGGCCAGGAAGGATCCGCCCTGGTTGGAAGGACCACCCGGCAGAGGGGCGACCCGCCACTTGCCCTTGGTGTTCGGCCCCATGTCCTTGATGTCCAGCGCGGCCCAGGCGGCGCCCAGATAGGTGGCCAGCGTGCCGTCGGCCACGGCGGCCTTCAGGCTCTCGTCGTTGATCTTGGCGTCGACGCCGAGTTCGTAGGGCCGTACGGCGAGATCCCAGGCCTTGCGCACGTGGTCCTGATCGCCGATGAACTTGTTGTCCTCGTCGACCATGCGCTTGCCCTGCTGCCCGATGGCCATGTCGAAGATGACCCCCGCGTTGTTGATCAGGAACGACTTGGGGTACGCCTTCTCGATCTCGGCACCGATCGCGAAGTAGTCCTCCCAGGTGGATATCTCCTCGGCCACCTTGGCGGGGTCCGTGGGCAGTCCGGCCTTGGCGAACATGTCCTCCCGGTAGAACATCGCGGTCGGGCCGATGTCGATGGGGAAGCCGATCTGCTTGCCGTCCTGGGTCTGTCCCTGCTTCAGCTTCCAGTCCAGGTACTGGGAGGCGATCTTGTCGGCCCCCAGGGTGTTGAGGTCGATGAACCGGTTGGCGTTGGGCAGGAAGGAGGCGATGTCCTCGCCCTTGATCCCGGTGATGTCGGGTACGAAGCTGCCGCCGTTCATCGTCGTGAGCAGCTTCTGCTTGAAGGTGCCACCGATGACCGAGGACTTCAGCGTCACGTCGGTGAAGTGCTTCTTGGCGTCCGCCACGACCTTGTCGCTGAGGCCGCCGCCCCAGTACCACAAGGTGAGGTTCTTGCCGTTCTTCGTACCGCCGCTGTCCGAGTCGCCGCCGCACGCGGCGGTGACCCCGGCGCCCGCCGCGGCGAGCAGAGCCGTCTGGACGAACCGTCTACGGGACAGATCCACTTTCGCTCTCCTACGTGTTCGACGTGCTGCTTGTTCGACGTGATCGATGGCCGCGGGCGTGGCGCCCGGGCACCGGCCGTGCGCGGGTCGGGCGGGGCGTCGGTGTCCGAGGGCAGGGACCACGGAGCGCCGACGGGGAAGGGCAGCATGCTGCCTTTTGCTCGGAAGTACCAGGAGCAGTGATTGCATCTGCTCGAAGTACGCAAGAGCTTGCACCCTGTGCATAGGTCTGGCAAGACTTAATCGCTAGCCTGCGCGAGTTTGATTGAACTTGGAGGGTGGAGTGACTGGCATGCGCCCCGATCGCCGGCATGAGTTGATCTTGCGGGCGCTGCGTTCGGACGGCCCGACCGCCGTCGTCGCCCTCACCGAGAAGCTGGGGGTGAGCCAGGCGACGATACGCCGCGACCTCGCACAACTGGAGGACGAAGGCCTCCTGAGACGGATCCACGGCGGCGCGATGCCGACCGAGGGCAGTGACGAACCCTTCACCCAGGTGTCGACCGTACGGGCGGCGGCCAAGGACGCCCTCGCGGACAAGTGCGCCGACCTGGTCAGGGACGGTGAGATTCTCCTGCTCGACATCGGCACCACGGCACACCGGCTGGCACGGCGCCTGCGCGGCCGCTCCCTCACCGTGGTCACCAGCAATCTCGCCGTGTACGAGGAACTCGTCGACGACCCGGGCATCGAGCTGGTGATGCTCGGCGGAGCCGTCCGCCGGGACTACCGCTCCCTGGTCGGCTTCCTCACCGAGGACAACCTCCGGCAGATCCATGCCGACCGGCTGTTCCTGAGCACCAGCGGCATCCGCCCGGACGGGCAGGTTCTGGACACGACGTCCGTGGAAGTGCCGGTGAAACGCGCCATGATCGCCGCCAGTGACCAGGTGGTCCTGATGGCGGACGCCGGGAAGTTCCCCGGCACCGGTATGGCCCGGGTGTGCGGGCCCGACAGCCTCGACATGGTGGTGACCAACGCGCCCACGGACGAGACGACTCGTACCGCACTGCGGGCGGCCGGAGCCGAGGTCATCGAGGTGTGAGAGAGGGCGAATGCCGACCGACGCTCCGACAGGGCGGGCCCCCCGTGATGAACATCGCTGGTCAAGGTCGATCGCATCTGTGCGCGCAGTTGCAGAATGTTGCCACTTTTTACACGTGTGACGACTATCTCCTTTGCAGGACCTGCAGACTTTTGACGACTCCGACCGGCTGAGATCATCCGCGATGGTGCCGGGTGCCGGGTGCCGGGTGCCGGGTGCCGGGTGCCGGGTGCGGGACGCCGAACGCCCGCCGTCGTACGTCCGGACGCGCTCGGCATGCCGTGGTGATCACTCCGACGTTCAATGGGTGAGCCGCACGTGTCTGCCGAGGGAGCAGCCCATGCACGTAACCCGGTCCGCCGACGCAGTCGCAGGCCGGGCCGCGCGCGGCAGGCTGCGCCGAATGGGGGAGTGGTGCGCCCGGCACTTCGTGATCGTCATCGTGGCCTGGCTGATCGTGCTGGCCGCGCTGGAAGTGCTGAACCGCAATGTCGGCGGTGATTACTCGGACAACTTCACGCTGTCCGATACTCAGTCGCAGCAGGGCGTGGAGGTCCTCGAACGACACGATCCGGCGGCCGGCGGCTACAGCAGCCAGATCGTGCTCCGTGACACGGACAAGCCGCTGACGTCCTTGACCTCGCAGATGAACCAGACGATCACCGACCTGCAGAAGCTGCCGCACGTGCTGTCGGCGCAGAACCCTCTGACATCGACGCCATCACAGCCGTCCTCGGGCCAGTCGCAGCAGCAGAACGTGGGTCCGCTCTCCGCCGACGGTAAGACCGGCTACATCACCGTCCGCTTCGACGTACAGCCGTCGACCCTGGGCGACTCGTATCTGGACGGCGTGGACAGCTCCGTGCAGCCGCTGCGGGCGGCCGGCGTCGACGTCGAGTACGGCGGTCCGCTCGGTGAACTCGCCAGGCCGAAGCCGGACGACCGGATCAGCGAGCTGATCGGCTTCGGGGTGGCGATCGTGGTCCTCCTCGTGGGCTTCGGCAGTGTGATCGCGGCGGGCATCCCCTTGCTGACCGCCTTGATCAGCGTGGTCGGAGGCCTGGCGTGTCTGGGGCTGCTGGCCGCGGCCTTCACCTTCGCCACGGTGTCACCGACGCTGGCCACCATGATCGGACTGGGCGTAGGTATCGACTACGCGCTGTTCCTGATCACGCGTCACCGGCAGAACCTCCTCGACGGTGCCGACCCGGTACGGGCGGCGGGGCGGGCCACCTCCACGAGCGGCCGGGCCGTGCTCGTCTCGGGCTGCACGGTGATCGTCGCACTCGCCGGCCTGAGCGTCTCCGGAGTCAGTTTCATCGCCAAGCTGGGACTGGCCGCCGCCGTGACCGTCATCTCGGCCGTCGCCGGGGCTCTGACTCTCGTCCCCGCCCTGCTCGGGCTCATCGGCAGGCGCATCGACCGCTACCATGTGCGGCGCCCCGTCGCGGAGACGGATGCGGCCGAGGGTGCACCCGCCCAGGGCACATGGCATCGCTACGCCCAGCGCGTGGAGCGGCGTCCGTGGTGGTTCCTGGCCGGTGGGGCCGCCGTGGTGTTCGTGCTCGCCATTCCGCTGTTCGCCATCCAACTCGGCCACATCGGCGACGGCGCGGACCCGAAGTCGTTCACGGACAGACGGGCCTACGACATCATGGCGGAGAGCTTCGGCCCCGGATCCAACGGCCCGCTGACCGTCGTCATCGACCAGAGCTCTGTGCCGTCCGACCAGCGCTCCGCCCTGGCGTCCCAGGCGCAGAAGGCACTCACCGACGTGCCCGGTGCGGCCACGACCACTGCGCTGACCCCCACCACGGACGGAGATGTTCTGGTGGGCACGGTCTTCTCACAGGAGTCCCCGCAGAGCGCGGACACCACCGATCTGACGAACCGCCTGGTGGACGACACCCTGCCGCAGGCGGTGTCGGGCACCGACGCCAAGGGCTACGTCACCGGAACGACGGCGGCTCAAGTCGACTTCCGTGACATCGTCGCCGCCCGTCTCCCGCTGATCATCGGTGTGGTGGTCGCTCTGGCCTTCCTCATCATCCTGATGGTCTTCCGCGGTGTGCTGATCGCCGTCAAGGCGGCCGTCCTGAACGTCGTGTCGATCGCGGCCTCCTACGGTGTCGTCGTCGCCGTCTTCCAGTGGGGGTGGGGCGGGCCCGCGCTGGGAGTGAACGGGAAGGTGCCCATCGAGAGCTATGTACCGATGATGATGTTCGCCATCATCTTCGGGCTGAGCATGGACTACGAGATCTTCCTGCTGTCGCGGGTCCGTGAGGCCTGGCTGCGCACGGGAGACGCGAAGGCGAGCGTCGCGCATGCCCTGGAGATCACCGCGCGCGTCATCACCTGCGCCGCCCTGATCATGGTGAGCGTCTTCGCCGCGTTCATCGTCAGCGACAACATCGTGGTCAAAATGCTCGGACTCGGCCTGGCCGTGAGCGTGCTGATCGACGCGACCGTCGTGCGCCTCCTTCTGGTTCCGGCAGTGATGACACTGCTGGGACGGCACGCCTGGTGGACGCCGCGCTGGCTCGACAAGGTCATGCCGCACATCGACACGGAAGGGGAAAGGGAGGGGGAGGAGGGGCGATCGACGGTGAAATCCGCGGTCAGTGGCTGAGGGATCCCGGGTGCACGCCGGGTCCACTTCATGCGGACCGCGACCTCGGCCACGGTTCACCCAGCCGCCGGCCGGGCCCGCGCTTCAGAACACCAGGGCCGCGCCGCACACTGCGAGGGCGACCGTGCACAGGACGGCCGCGGCGGCCACGTGCGGCGCGAGGGCCGTCGGACGGGGTACGGCCAGGGCGTTGATGCGGCGATGGGCGAGCCCTAGGAGGCCCAGCCACAGCCCCGCGCACAGGGCGGCGGCCACC
Organism: Streptomyces sporangiiformans; assembly: GCF_005768555.2. GTDB lineage: Bacteria > Actinomycetota > Actinomycetes > Streptomycetales > Streptomycetaceae > Streptomyces > Streptomyces sporangiiformans. The sequence goes on along the minus strand of NZ_VCHX02000183.1, from coordinate 93,113 downwards.
ACTCCGGGCGCCGACGGGCCGCCGTGCAGCGCGGACTTCGCGGCGAGTACGGCGATCACGGCGCCCGTCAGGGTCGTACGCCGCCACGCGAGCCGGGTGCGCTCCGGCTGGAGCCCCGGATCCCGCTCGGCGGCCTGGCCGCGGGTCACCCTTCCCACCTGAGAAGCACGACGACCACCATGGCGATCGCGACGACGGCGACCACGACGCCGAGCGCCGCCGGAAAGCGGGACACCGGCAGGTCCTCGCCGCGCCGCATCGCCCACTCGCAGCGCACCCAGTGGTTGACCGCCCGGAACGCGCACAGCACACCGGCGGCGAGCAGCGCGAGTGCCAGCCCGACGCGCCAGCCCCAGCGCAGGTCCGGCAGGAACTGGTCCACCGCGAAGCCGCCGCCGATGAGGGCGAGGGCGGTGCGAAGCCAGGCCAGAAAGGTTCGCTCGTTCGCCAACGAGAACCGGTAGTCGGGTGTCCCGCCCTCCTGCCGGATCTCCTCCGGCACGAACCAGAGCCGGATGTTCCGTACAAATTCGATCACCGGTAGGACACTACCGGTCGGCTCCACCGGGCCGGGTTTTCGGGCAGGGGCGCACCCCTCCTGGAGCGCGGACCGAGGGGCGAGTCTCACCGAGGCGCGACCGGGTGACACTGTTCCCGTCACTCGCCCGACCGGGGCGTGTGATGACCCCGGGATGCACGCAGACCCGACGGAGACCCGATGGAACGACGCCAGCTGGAATACTTCATCGCCGTGGTCGAGCACGGCGGGTTCACAGCCGCGGCCAACGCGCTCCATGTCGCACAGCCCTCGCTGTCGCATGCGATCCGGTCCCTGGAACGCGAATTCGGCGGAAAACTGTTTCACCGTCTCCCGCACGGTGTCGCCCTCACCGCGGCCGGTGAGGCGCTGGTCCGGCCGGCCCAGCAGGTCCTGCGCGACCTGTCCACGGCCAGTTCCCTGGTCCGGGAAGTCCTGGGGCTCAGCGGCGGACGACTCGACATCGTTTCGCAGACGACCCTGTCGGTCGACCCGCTGGCCGAGATGCTGGGGCGCTTCCATCGCGCGCATCCGAGGGTCTCCGTGCGCGTGGTCGACCCGGAGCGGGGACCTGCCGTGGCGCAGATGGTCGCGGACGGGCAGTGCGAACTCGGTCTGGTGGACGCCTCGGTGACCACGGCGGACCTGCGCGGGATCGACCTGCCGGAGCAGGAGATGCACGTCGTGCTGCCCGCGGACCACCCGCACCCGGCGGGCGACACCATCACCTCGCGGGAACTGGCGGCGCTGGATCTGATCGTGACGCCGCCTGGCACCGAGACCCGGGCGGCGGTGGACGACGTGTGCACCGCCCTGGGCGTCGCACCGCGGATCGCGGTGGAGACCGCGCACCGCGCGATGATCGTGCCCCTGGTCCTCTACGGAGTGGGCGCCGCCCTGCTGCCCGCCTCCATGGCCCGGGACGCCGCTCTGCGCGGGGCCCGGATGCTGTCCCATCGGCCGCGGCTGCTGCGCCACGGCCGGCTGGTCTGGCGGTCGGGCCCGCTGTCTCCCGCCGCCCAGGCGTTCGTGGACCTGGCGTCCGCGCCCGCCCAGGACTGACGCCCCCCTGCAGGTATAGAAGATTTCTATTGCCTTCATTCAAAACCGGTTCGCGAGAATTCAAAGCGCGTTGTTGACCAGCCTCGCGACGACTGACACTTTGACTGCATCGCAGGCAGAGGTATTCCGGGGCCGCTGAAGTCCGGCAGCATTACGCCCGCAATTCGGCCGCGACAAGAGGGTGTGACATTTCCCCGCCGGGCACCGAATCGGAGAAATACATGACTGAGTTCGAGGCGGGACGGCATGTACTTCCGCGGCCCGACACCCGCCGGCCGCTGACGACCGCGATGGACGTCCACGACCAGGAGACCGCCTTCACGCCCATCGGCCCGGTCCCCCCGCCCGAGGGCGCGCCGAATGTGGTGATCGTGCTCGTCGACGACCTCGGGTTCGGCACCTCCAGCGCGTTCGGCGGACCGTGCGAGATGTCGGCCGCGGAACGCCTCGCGGACAACGGGCTGCGCTACACCCGCTTTCATGTGACGGCCCTGTGCTCGCCGACCCGGCAGGCCCTGCTGACCGGGCGCAACCACCACTCGGTCGGCATGGGCGGCACCACCGAGATGACCACCGCGGCCCCCGGGTACAACGGGTTCCGGCCACGCAGTGCGGCGACCATGGCGCAGATCCTGCAGGGCAACGGCTACAGCACGGCGGCTTTCGGCAAGTGGCACCAGACCCCGCCACGGGAGATCAGCGCGGTCGGGCCGTTCGACCGCTGGCCGACGGGGGAGGGGTTCGACACCTTCTACGGGTTCATGGGTGCCGAGATGAACCACTGGTATCCGCTGCTGTACCAGGGCACCACCCCGGTCGAGCCGGATCGTCGGCCCGAGGACGGCTACCACCTGTCCGAAGACCTCGTCGACCACGCCATCGATTGGGTGCGCACCCAGCGCACGCTGACTCCGGACCGGCCGTTCTTCACCTACCTCGCGCTGGGTGCCGCGCACGCGCCGCTGCACGTCGGCCGCGAATGGCAGGAGAAGTACCGCGGACGGTTCGACCACGGCTGGGACCGGCAGCGCGAACTGACCCTGGAGCGCCAGAAGGAATTCGGCGTCGTACCCCCCGAGACAGAACTCGCCCCCTGGGCCGAGGGCGTACCCCACTGGGACGAACTCACCGACAACCAGCGTCAGTTGGCCGCCAGGTTCATGGAGACGTTCGCCGGGTTCACCGAACACGCCGACGTGCAGGTCGGCAGGTTCGTCGACGCGCTGGAGGAACTCGGCGAGCTGGACAACACGCTCTTCATCTACGTCCTGGGCGACAACGGCGCCTCGGGCGAGGGCGGCATCGAAGGGACGATCGTCGAGCACCGGCTGGGGCACGGCGTGGTGGACGACCCGGACGAGATGATCGACCACCTCGACGAGATCGGCGGTCCGCTGAGCTACCCGATCGCCCCGGCGGGATGGGCGCTGGCGCTGAACACTCCCTACCAGTGGACCAAGCAGGTAGCCTCGCACTTCGGCGGCACCCGGGACGGCATGATCTTGCACTGGCCGCGAGGGGTCCCCGAGCGCGGCGGGCTCCGTCACCAGTTCTCCCATGTGATCGACGTACTGCCGACGATCCTGGACTGCGTGGGAGTCCCGGCGCCGTTCAGCGTGGACGGCGTGACGCAGCAGCCCATCGAGGGGACGAGCATGCAGCGGACGCTCGCTGACCCCGAGGCGTCCGAGCATCGCCGTACCCAGTACTTCGAGATGTGCGGCAACCGGGGTATCTACCACGACGGCTGGATGGCGGTCACCCGGCACGGCATCCCCTGGGAGATGGTGCCGGACAAGGACCGGAGGTTCGCCGACGACGTCTGGGAGCTCTACGACGTGAACCACGACTGGAGCCAGGCCCACGACCTCGCCGCCGAACACCCGGCGAAGTTGCGCCAGTTGCAGGACCTGTTCCTGATCGAGGCAGCGAAGTACCAGGTCTTCCCCCTGGACGACCGGGTCACCGAGCGGGAGAACCCCGCCGTGGCCGGTCGTATCGATCTGGTCGGCGACCGGACGTCCATCACCTACCGAGAGGGAATGCGGAGGTTCACCGAGGAGACCACACTCAACGTCAAGAACCGCTCGCACAGCATCACAGCCGACGTCGACCTGCCGGAGACAGCGGCCGAGGGCGTGATCATCGCGCAGGGCGGCCGGTTCGGCGGCTGGACCCTGTACTTCACCGAGGGCAAGCCGGCCTACGCCTACAACTACTTCGGCATGAGCCTGTACACCGTGCGCGGCGGCGAGCCCCTGGCACCGGGACGGCACGAGATCCGGCTCGAGTTCGCCTACGACGGCGGAGGACTCGGCCGGGGCGGGAGCGCCGTGCTCCTGGTGGACGGTGAGAAGCACGCGACCGGACGGGTCGAGCGGACGATCCCGTACTACTTCTCCTTCGACGAGACGCTCGACGTCGGGGTGGACCTGAGTACACCGGTCACCGACGACTATCCCGTCCTCGACAACGAGTTCACCGGGACGATTCATACGGTGCGCATCGACCTGGACGACCGGAGCACCGAATCGTCCGAGTTCGACGGCGGACTGCACCGGCGAGTCATGGGGGCCCAGTGAGCTGCTGCACGCCGTCCGGCGGCCGGGCCGCAGACCGGCCGCCGGACCGGGCGGCGCTCCGACCGTCCGCGATCCGCCGGGCGACGCCCGAGGGCATGGTGGCCGTCCCCGCCGGCGAGTTCCTCATGGGAAGCGAGGACGCGCTCGCCTACCCGGCCGACGGGGAAGGCCCGGTGCGGACGGTGTACGCCGACGCGTTCTGGATGGACGCCTGCACGGTGTCCAACGCACAGTTCGCGCGCTTCGTCGCCGACACCGGGTACCGCACCTTGGCCGAGCGGATCGGCTGGTCGTTCGTCTTCGCCGGGTTGCTCCCCGACGACTTCCCGCCGACCCGGGGCGTGGTGGGCGCGCCCTGGTGGCGACAGGTGGAGGGCGCCGACTGGCGCCAACCCGACGGACCGCACTCCACCTGGGAGGACCGAGCGGATCATCCAGTCGTCCATGTCGACTGGGACGACGCCCGCTCCTACTGCGCCTGGGCCGGCAAACGCCTGCCCACCGAGGCGGAATGGGAACGTGCCGCCCGAGGGGGACTGCACGCGAAGGTGTTCCCCTGGGGCGACGAGTTCGAGCCGGGAGGCCGTCCCCGGATGAACGTGTGGCAGGGGGACTTCCCCCACCGGCACCCGACAGCCGACGGCTGGTACGGCACGTGTCCGGTCGATGCCTTCGAGCCCAACGGCTTCGGCCTGCACAATGCCACCGGCAACGTCTGGGAATGGTGCGAAGACCTCTTCTCCACCTCGCGCGACGAACAACAGCGCGTCACCAAGGGCGGCTCCTACCTGTGTCACGCGTCCTACTGCCGCCGCTACCGGGTCGCCGCGCGGCAGGGCCTCTTCCCGGACTCCGCAACCGGCAACGTGGGGTTCCGGTGCGCCCTGGACATGACGTGACCCCTTTCGACTCCATCACTCGGACAACGGCGCGACGCGCCCGGCGCACAAGGAGCAAGACCATGGCAAAGAGAGCAAGACGGTGGCGTCCCGGCGCGGCGGGGATGGCCGTACTCGGTCTCACCTTGACCGCCTGCGCTGGGGCGAAGGTCGGCGACGACTCCACCGCAGCGGACGGCAGTTCAGGCAAGTGCGGCACCTTCAACCTCGCGGTCAGCCCGTGGGTGGGCTACGAGGCCAACGCGGCGGTCGTCGCCTACGTCGCGGAGAAGGAACTCGGCTGCAAGGTCGTCAAGAAGGACCTGAAGGCGGAGATCAGCTGGCAGGGGTTCGAGACGGGCGAGGTCGACGCCGTCCTGGAGAACTGGGGCCACGAGGACCTGAAAAAGAAATACATCACCGAGCAGAAGATCGCCGTCAACCTCGGCGCGACCGGCAACAAGGGAATCATCGGCTGGTACATCCCCCCGTGGATCGCGAAGAAGTATCCGGACACCACCAACTGGAAGAACCTCAACAAGTACGCCTCGAAATTCAAGACCTCCGAGTCGGGCAGCAAGGGCCAGCTCCTCGACGGCGACCCGTCGTACCAGACCAACGACGAGTCCCTGGTGAAGAACCTGAAACTGGACTTCAAGGTGGTGTACGCGGGCAGCGAGACCGCGCTGATCCAAGCCTTCCGGGACGCCGAAAAGAACAAGAAGTGGGTGATCGGCTACTTCTACGAGCCACAGTGGTTCTTCTCGGAGGTGCCACTGGTCCACGTCGAGCTGCCCAAGCACACGGAGGGCTGCGACGCGGAGCCGGCGAAGGTCGCCTGCGACTACCCGGTGTTCGACCTCGACAAGATCGTCAGCACCCGGTTCGCGAAATCCGGCAGCCCGGCCTACGACCTGGTGAAGAACTTCACGTGGACCAACGACGACCAGAACACCGTCGCCAAGTACATCGCGCTCGACAAGATGACACCGGAGAAGGCGGCGAAGAAGTGGATCGACGCGAACCCCGACAAGGTCAAGGCCTGGCTCGGATAGAACCGGTCGACAGTCGTTCAGGACACTTACCGAATCACCCTTGGGGTATCTACGCGGTACGGCGTAGATACCCCAAGGGTGATTTTCGGCGAGTGCGAAGCAGAGCGCACGGCCGCCCCGCGCTGCGCCGCCGCGTCAGCCGACCCGAGCAGGGGCAGCCGCAGGGAGGTCGACGCCACACCCTGTCGCCTCACTGTTGACCCGTTGTCAGCCCATTAGCGTGCGGTCATGGCACTTGGGATGCTGCTCGCACTGTGCGCCGCCGTCTGCATGGGAACGGCGACCGTATTTCAGGCGCTCGGCGCGCGAGCGGTGACCGCCGGAGGACCGGGAGCGGCGGTGCGGGCCACGTGGCAGTGGCCCTTCCTCGTCGGGATCGGGCTCGACACACTGGGCTTCGGTGCCGAACTGCTCTCTTTGCGCTCGGTCCCGCTCTTCCTGGTCGAAGCGGCGGTCGCCGGATCCCTGGCGGTCACGGCCGTCGTCGCGGCGGGTGTGTTGCACATCCGGCTGCGGCAGGTGGAGTGGGCGGCCGTGGGCGGGGTCTGCTGCGGGCTCGCGCTGATGGCGATCGCGGCGGGCCGGGAGGCGAGCGGGGACGGCGACGACACCATGCGGCTGGCGGTGCTGGCAGGCTCGGTCGGGCTCGCGGTGGTGGGCTGGGCGGTGAGCGCCCGCGCCGGCGGCGTGCGCCACCGCGCCGCCGTGCTGGGCGGTATGGCGGGGGCCAGTTTCGGCGTGGTGGCCATCGCCGCGCGGTTGCTGCCTGGATTCACCGTGCCGGGAATCCTCATCGAACCCGCGGCGTACGCCGTGGTCATCTCCGGGATCTCCGGCTACCTGCTGTTGATCGACGCCCTCCAGTCCGGCTCGGTCACCGGCGCCACGGCGGCGATGGTCATCGGCCAGACCGTCTGGCCTGCCGTGTTCGGCATCGTCTGGCTGGGCGACTCGACCCGTCACGGGCTCGCACCGCTGGCGGCGGCCGGGTTCGCGATCTCGATCACCGGCGCGCTCGCGCTGGCCCGCTTCGGCGAGGCCGAACAGGCCACCGCGTAGCCGCCGTTCGCGCGGGCATCGAGCAGAGCGAGAGCCGGGCGGTGCGTGCCGGGCAGGTTCGGGAGCCTCGTCACTGCGCCCGCGATCGATGCCGGGTCACCGTGGTGTGCGCACGTTCAGCGCGCCTGTCACCCGAACTCGGCGCGATGGCCCTCAACGGCCGGGCGAAGCCGGGCCACGACGTGCGGCCACCGCATCGAAGAGGGTCCAGCCGTCCATCTCTTCGCCCGAGGGATGGTCGGGACGCCACCCGCGGGCCAGAGCCGCGTCGAGCAGGGCCCTGGCGGTGCCCGGCTCGTGCAGGTTCAGGGTTGTTCCGAGCGCGGTGCCGACTGCCCCGGAGGGCATGAGATACCCGTCCGGAACCAATCTGCCGGGGCCTGCCCGAAAGACGATGCGGAGCCGTCCGCGCGCTGTGAACAGGCGCAGGACGAGGGTTTCGCAGCAGTCCTCATACTGGCCGTCGCCCAGCGCGCGGTGGGTGTGGCTCAACGACCACAGGAAGGTCTCCCCGTCGACCACGAGACGCCGCGCCTTGGTTCCGCTGCGAGCCATTCGCCGATGGTAGCCGCAGTCGCACGACGGCCGACGGTCTACTTCTTACGGCCGCGTGATGGTCATAGCTGGACCACGATCAGGGCGATGTCGTCGCGAGCGCCGCCGCTGACGCCGAGGCGGGCCAACAGGGCGTCGGCCAGTTGGTCGGGGCTGAGGCGGGCATGCCGGGAGAGCGCGTCGGTGAGCCGGAAGAGGCCGGCGTCGATGTCCTCGCCGCGGCGTTCGATGAGGCCGTCGGTGTAGAGCACGAGCGTGTCGCCGGGGGTGTAGGGCAGGTCGGCCTGGGGGCGGGGGGTGTGTTCGGGGCGGGCGCCCAGCGGCGGGTCGGTGGCCTGCTCGAGCAGATGGCAGGTGCCGTCCTGGTGGACCAGTACGGGGGGCGGGTGGCCGGCGCTGCTGTAGGTGATGCGGTGAGCGTCGGTGTCGATGACGGCTTGGACCGCGGTGGTGGCCAGCGCACCTTCCACGGAGCGCGCGTACAGGCCCAGAACCTCGAGGGCCTTGGCGGGGCCTTCGAGGGCCCGGACGGCTGCGGACAGCGCGCTGCGGAGCATGCCCATGACGGCGGCGGCCTCCAGGCCGTGACCGACGACGTCGCCGACCGCGACGGCGAATCCGCCGTCGGGCAGGTTGGCCACGTCGTACCAGTCGCCGCACACGTTCAGCGACCCGGCGGCGGGCAGGTAGCGCACCGCTGTGTCCCGGTGCTGGGCCAGGTCGGGCGAGTGGAGCATGGCCTCCTGCAAGGTGACGGCGACCTGGCGGTCTCGGGCATGAGTCTGGCGCAGTTCCTCGTTCAGCCGCTGGAGCTCGCTCGCCCGCGCGTACAGTTCCGCCTCCAGCGCCTCCCGGTCGCTGAGCCACCCACCGTCTCTCGGGCGCGCCGGATGGGAGAGGACGAAGGCGGTCACGTCCTCCACCCGGTGGATGATCCATGCCACCTGCCCGTCCGGCCCGAGCACGGGGGTGTTGATGGGGGACCACCACCGCTCTTCGAACGCACTGGGACGGTCGGCGACGGGAATGTCGTACTTCTGCACGGCCATCGTGTCCGGCTCCTTGGAGCGCAGGACCCGGTGCAGAGAAGCGTTCAGGTTGCGCACCCCGTCGGCCCCGGGATCCGCCGGATTGTCGGGGAAAGCGTCGAAGAGGTACTTACCGAGCAGGTCCTCCCGAGTGCGGGCGGTCGCCCGGCAGTACGCCGCGTTGACGCCGACGATCACCAGGTCGGGGCCCAGCACCAGGTAGGGGCTGGGGGTGGCGGCGAACAGCGCCTCGAAGTCGATCAGCGGTGCCGTCATACGTCTTCCGATCCCGTCCCCGCTTCGGCGACGTCCCTCGGCCGTTCCTCACCCATCCCGGATGTTCCGCCGGAGCCGCTGGAGCGTCCGTCCCTACGGGAAAAATGCCTGATCGGCGTCCCCCTGCACATTCCGCGTCACCAGACACACCCGACGTCCAGAATCTCCACCACGTCGCCGCGGACGGTGTACACGAGCCAGCAGGAGTCACTGAAGGCCGCGGCCAGGGTGGGAGCCGGCGGCTTCGGGATCTCGGACACTGCGTCGATGAGCAAGATGATCTCTTGGTGCGCATCGCCCGGGACGTCGAACAGCACATCGGCAGCTCGCTTCACCATTTCTACCCGCATTGCGCACCCCCGGGGCGGCAGGAGCAACACGGCGCCGCGGAGCCCCGAGCTCCGCTTGGGCCTGTGCAGTACTACTGCCAGGGTCTCTCGACCTGTCCGGACACGCACCTTCCGCGCCGGCGCGGGGACAGGGCGATCACAGGGACTTTCCCGTCGGCGTACTTTCCCGTGCCGAGCCGGTGCGGGTGGTATCGACGCGCCGCCGCCATGTTCGGCCCCCGCCGTCCGCTGGGCGGCGCCCGTGGGCGTATCGCCACGCCGACAGAAACAGCAGCAGCACTGCGGCGCCCGCGCTCGCGGCCGTCGCCAGGCGCAGACCAGGTGGTCGGAAAACGCAGTGGAGTTCGTGCTCGGACGCGTCCGGCAGGGGGACCGCCAGCAGACCCAAGCGGCTGTGCGGGGAACGCATCGGGCCGCCGTCCACTGCGCACCGCCAGCCCGGCGTACGCGCGGTGGCGACGACGGCCGTGCCCGACGAACCGGCAGGGAGCGCGGCCCGCACACTGTGACCGCCCGCCGCGACGTGCGTGGCGCCCCGGGACCGCAGCTCCGCGATCGCGCGCCGCAGCTTGCCCGGGTCCAGGCAGCCCAGTGGCGAGTGCGGCAGCTCGGTGTCCCTGAAGACTTTTCCGACAGTGACGGTGACGCGGCCGTCCGCCGGGACGGTGCCGAGCGGCTTGGTGGCCGTCGCCTTCTCCGGATAGTCGCCCCACATCCGTACGGACTTCCCCCCGGGCCCCGAGAGCAGGGCATCGGTCCAAGGCCCGTCGACGTAGAGACGGCTGCCGGGGCGGCACCGCGCGGTGATGCGGTACGGGGTGCCCGCGGCGGTCAGCCGGTACGGGCCCCCCGCGCGCAGCCGGGGCGGGCCGTCGGCAGCCGCGCCGTCCGGACCGGTGAAGGTGATCCGCGGCAGCTCGTACACCTCCTGCCCCAAGACGGCCTGCTGGTGGAGGAACGTGGAGGAACCGGCCGGTGGGCGGGGCGTGTCGCGCGGCTGGACGGTCACCAGCGGTGGCGCGGGGAAGCGTTCGACACGCACCTGCCCCGGGCCGTCGGCGTGCCGGACCCTGGCGCCGACGGAGAAGATCGCGTCGGCGACGGGGTTGTCCTGGGGGATCAGATGGCGGCCGTGCATGGTCCAGGAGTAGCCCAGGCGTCGCATGAGCCGTGCGGTCTGCCGCGGCAGGTAACTGCTGTAGTAGGACGGGCCCTCGCTGTCGAGGAGTTGCGGGTCGTTGTTGACGATCTCGGCCGGTCCGGTGTCGGTGCGATGGGCGGGCCAGCCGCCGACGCGGGCGACGGCCTCGTATACGGCGTCGTGCCGAGCACCCCAGGTGGGCTTGGGGGCGAAGAAGGCGAGTTTGTCGCGCTGTTCATCGACGGCGACAGCACTGGCCGCGGACTCGGCGAGTACCACCGCGGTGAGCGCGGCGGCGGTCAGCGGCCGCGGCAGAGGGCCGCCGCCGCGCTCGCGGGCGAGCAGCAGCAGGAGCGCGAGGGTGAGGCCGCCCGAGCCGAGGACCACGAGCCAGGTGAGGGGACTCACGCCGTTCTCGTCCCGTACGGAGGCGGCGGCGATGACGCATGTGACCGCACCGGCGGCGAGCAGCGGCCCGGGCCGAGGCCGGTGGGCCAGGCAGAGCCAGGCGACGGACACCAGCAGACCGGTGAGGACGAGCGTCGCGCGGTACGGACTGCCGTTGGGCTGAGTGAGGCCGTACCAGACCCTGACCGTGGGCAGCCAGCAGAAGGAGGCGGCGACGGCGAGCAGCGCCACGCACCACGCGGTCCGCGTCCGAGCACGGATGTGCCTGCTGAGAGGGAAGGCGAGCGCCAGCAGCAGCGCGAGCATGCCCACGAAGAACCGGGGCAGACTGCCGAAGGCTCGCTGTGCGGGCAGCAGCTGCAGCAGATACCCCAGCGGCGACGGAGGGTTGTAGGGCAGGGCGGGCATTGACTGGGCGTTGGCGGCGGCCAGATACGAGGGCCAGATCACGGGCGCCGCGAGCGCCGTACCGAGCGTGAAGGCAAGCGTCGCGCGACCGGCGAACCGCATCGTCTCCGTCCGGCTCCACTCGTGCGTGGCCCAGAGCACGACGCCGACGACGGCCGTCCCGGCCAGGGCCATCAGCGAGGTGTAGGCATTGCCGGCCCATGCCAGTCCCACCATCGGAGCCGCCCACAGCCAGCCACGCTCCCGGGTGCAGCGGTCGAGTGCCAGCAGCATCAGCGGGAATGCCGTCAGACCCCACAGCCACATCGGGTCGAAGGCGCCGTCGTTGAGCGTCCAGCCGGACAGTCCGTACGCGGCACCCAGCAGGCCCGCCTGCCACCAGGGGCCGGGCCGTAGCCGTCGCAGCCACAGCACCATGACCGCCGAGCCCAGCCCGATGCTCAGACATGCGCCCGTGTAGACGCCCAGGTCGACCAGCCGCCGCGGGAAGGCCGCGACGAGCAGCGAGAACGGGTTACTGAGAAAACTGACGAACTCCGCCCAGTACGGCACCCCGAAGGCGCTGTTCCAGTTGAAGAAGAGATCGCCGGACGACGTGCCGTGCAGCAGGTCCCACAGGTGGGCGTGGAAGGGCACGAACTGGTTGCCGAGGTCGTTCACGGCGCGCGAGCGCTCCCCGAAGGGGTACGTGCCGCGCACCACGCCCGACATCAGGAAGGCCGCCATGGCGACCGTTGCGCCCAGGCCCGCGCCGAGCCCATGTCCGGCTCCCGGGCTCCTCACGGTCTGCCTGCCGGCACCAGGATGCGGCGGGCGACCAGGAAGGTGACGGGGATCGCGCCGAGGGCGGCGATCAGCGGGGCGATGCGCGGATCCATGCCGAGGACGGACACCATCGCGTACACCCCGGCCGTGGTCAGGAGAAGGTTCGTGGCGTTCGTCAGCGGGAACAGCAGGAACTTCTGCCAGCTGGGGCTGGTGCGGTAGGTGAAGCGTACGTTCATGAAGAAGGAGCCGATCATGCTCAGCAGGGTCGCCAGGATGTGCCCGGCCAGATAGGGCACCCACAGGCACAGCAGCCGGTAGATGACGTAGTACGTCGCGGTGTTGACGGCCCCGACGAGCGCGAAGCGCACGAGCTGTCCCTTCACGAGGAGCGCGTCCGCAACGCGGACGGATGGGCGACGTCCGAGGGGTCCCCGGGCGTGCGCTCGCTCACCAGGTAGTGCGGCCGCTGCTTGCACTCGTTGTAGACCCGGCCGACGTATTCGCCGATGAGGCCGAGCAGCACCATCTGCATCCCGCCGAAGCCGGTGATCGCGACGACGAGGGTGACGTACCCAGGTGCGGTGACCCCGCCGATGAGGACGGTCCCGACCGTCCAGGCGGCGTACGCGAGTGCCAGGCCGGCGAGTACGAGTCCGACGTGGATGGCCAGTCGCAGCGGGCGGGTGTTGAAGGACACCACACCGTCCACCGCGTAGTTGAGGAGCTTGCGGTAGTTCCACTTGCTGCTGCCGCCGGCGCGCGGGGTGTCCGTGTAGTCGAAGAAGACGGTGCTGAAGCCGATCCAGGAGAACAGGCCTTTGGAGAAGCGGTTGCGCTCACCCAGGTCCAGCAGCGCGTCCACGGCGCGGCGCGACAGCAGGCGGAAGTCGCCGGCGCCGTCGATCAACTCGACGTCGGCCCAGTGGTTGACGAGCCGGTAGTAGCCGCGGCTCAGGAGGGTCCGCAACGGGCCGTCATGTTCCCGGGAGCGGCGCGCGACGACTTGGTCGAAGCCCTCGCGCTGGAGGTCGAGCATCCGGCGGAGCAAGCGGGGCGGGTGCTGGAGGTCGGAGTCCATGATGGCGATGTGGTCTCCGGTGCACTCGCGCAGGCCCGCCAGCAGGCCGGCCTCCTTGCCGAAGTTCCGCGAGAGGGACAGATAGCGGACACGGCGGTCGCGGAAGGCGAATGCGCGCAGCAACGACAGGGTGCCGTCGGTGGAGCCGTCGTCGACGAACACCACCTCGTACGGCTCCTGGAGTTCGTCGAGCTGTGCGTGGAGTTCGTCGTTGAAGGCCTCAAGGACCTGTTCCTCGTTGAAACAGGGCACCACCACTGACAACACTCCGTGCTCCTCCGACGCCGCAGCCGTCCCCATCGCGCACTGTACGTGATGTCATAGTTTGCTCTGGTATTAGCGAGCTCCGAACGGTCGAATGACCGCTCCGGGCGGGCCGACAACGGGAAGGTGATCCGGGCGTGGAGATCACCCTGGTGCTGCTGATCATCTTTGTGGGATTGGTGTTCGACTTCACCAATGGTTTCCACGACGCGGCGAACGCCATCGCCACGTCCATCTCCACCCGCGCCCTCACCCCGCGCATCGCACTGGCGATGGCCGCGGTGATGAACTTCGCCGGTGCCTTCCTGGGCACCGAGGTCGCCAAGACCGTCGGCAGCGGCATCATCGGCGCCCCGCACGGGACCTCCGGACTGACACTGGTGCTGTGCGCGCTGGTCGGCGCGATCGCCTGGAACGTCTTCACCTGGTGGAAAGGGCTGCCCACCTCGTCCTCCCAGGCCCTGATCGGGGCCCTGGTCGGCGCCGCCATGGCCGCGTCCGGCACCGTGTACTGGAGCGGAGTGGTCGACAAGGTCATCCTGCCGATGATCCTGTCGCCACTGGTCGGTGTCGCTCTGGGCTACACCCTGCACCTGGCGATCCTGTGGACCTTCCGCAAGGCCTCGCCCCGCCGCACCACCCGCCGTTTCCGGATGGCCCAGACCGTCTCCGCCTCGGCGATGGCCCTGGGGCACGGACTGCAGGACGCCCAGAAGACCATGGGCGTGATCGTCCTCGCACTCGTGACCGCGGGCTGGCAGGACGACTTCAGCGTGCCGCTGTGGGTGGTCGCCGCGGTGGCCGCCGCCATGGCAGCCGGCACCTACAGCGGCGGACGCCGGATCATCACCACCCTCGGGCTGCGCATCACCCAACTGGACCCGCCGCGCGGCTTCGCCGCGGAAACCGCGGCCGCCACGGTCCTCTACATCACCGCCTTCGTGCTGAAGGCGCCGATCTCCACCACCCAGACGATCACCGCCGCCATCCTGGGGGCCGGCGCCACGCGGCGTGCTTCCGCCGTTCGCTGGGGAGTCGCCCGCACCATCGTCGCCGCCTGGATCCTCACCTTCCCAGGAGCCGGACTGCCCGCCGCGGCGCTCTATCTGCTCGTTCACGCCCTCACCGGGCTGTGACCCCTCCCGGAGGCCCACCATGCCCACCCCCTGGCCACCCCCTGCTCCGCCACCGGACGACCTGCCGGGACCCGGCCGATTCACCCACCTGCACCCGGACAGCGGAGCCTGCCTGATGGAAACGGCCTCGCTCCTGGCCACGGGCCGCTTCACGGACAGCCCACCCGGCACACATCCGGTCCTCGCGGCACTGGCCCGGGTAATCAACGACAGCGTCGACGACGCCGCCCGTGCCGCACTCCGGCCGCTGGCCGCGGATCTCGCCCACGCCTACCCACCCGGCCGCACCTACGGGCCCTGGCTCATCGGCGGCCTCCTGGACGCGGCCCAGCGGGCACGACCGCGGTCGAGGCGACTGCGGCGCAGACGCTCGGCGTGCCGTCGGCGGATCGCCCGAATCACCCGCTCCCGAGTCCCCGCCCCGCTCGCCCGCGCGGCGGACGCCCTGTGGTGGCGCGGCCCCGGACACCACCACCTTGAACACGCGCTCCGAGTCCTGGTCGCGTTCCCGGACGCCGACCAGCGGCTGGTCCTGCTTCTCACCGACGCCGTGGCACACGCTGCGGCCGCCACTCGATCCCCATCGTCCGAGCCCGCCCTCCCACTGACTCTGTGAGGACCGCATCCGGCATCGAGGCATCAGCTCATGGCGGACCTGGACACAGGAGCTGCGGACCAAGGGCGTGGACTCCGACTGACGCTACGTCACCACGGAGGCTGGTTCGGTCAGAGTGGAGCGCCGCCGAACTCGATCTCGTTTCCGTCCGGATCCTGGTACTTGGCCTTGCGCACGCCGTTCGGGTAGGTCTCGCGCTTCGTGGGCTCGAGTCCCCGGTCAGCGATTTGGGCGACGAGGGTATCGAGGTCGTCGACGAAGATGGTGTGCATGGCGTGGCCCGCGCGCCCGGGGCGCTGTTCGATGAACACCGACCGATGTTCCGCGAGTTCCCATACGGCCTCCGTGTCGCTCGCGACGAACGTGGGCGGGGAACCGAGCAGCCGTTGGTACCAGGCGAGCGCTGACGCGTAGTCGCTGACCGGGATGCCCGCAAACAGGTCGACAGCCATGCCGCAATGATAGGTCCGGCGACTCCACAGTCATCCGGCGTGCTGGTCGCCCTGGCGTATCCGAACGGTGGCGGCGGCGCGAACGCGCCGCGTTCTGCCCTCGCGGGCGAGGAGGATGAGTGCGTCGGATGCGGTGACCATGTCGGTGGCCTTGCGCTGGAGCCAGTCGGACGCGGTGGTGAGTTCTTCGGCGGTCCAGGGTTCGCCCAGGGTGACCGATCTCAGCAGGGCCCATTCGCGCAGACGCCGCTTGAGGAACTCTCGCTCACCGATCACGGTGGCCAAGTCCCGCTCCCAGCTGGCGAATTGAGGATCCGACAGTAACTGGGCTGCCCGCCGGTCCACATGCCGGACCACCGCGGATTGAGCCATGGTCGCGTCCGGGTCGCGTAAGACCTCGGCCACCAGCTCCACCTCGTCCTCCGCAGCCACCGCGGCCAGGTCCTGCAGGTAGCGGGCAAAACGCTGATGCTCGTCTCCGTCAGGCTGTCCATTGGTGACGCGCCGACCGGTCATGTGGCGGTTCCTTCCCGGGGTTCGACCAGCTGACCGCGCCCAAGCGTGCCTGAGCGCCTGCATGTCTGCCTGTCTGCGTGCCTGCGCGCATGGCGCCGCCGCTTGACGGCTTCGGTACAAACACTCAACAGGAGACGGGCCGCACAGGCACTCAGGGTCCGTCGGGGGAGTACCACCACCTACGAGGAAGGCACGCACTGATGCGCAGCATGTACGTCATCGCTCATCCGGAGGCGACGCACCACATCGAGAGGGTGGTCGGCGGGTGGCACGATTCGCACCTCACCCCGACCGGCAGGCGCGCGGCGGCCTCCATCGCCCGGGCGTTACGAGCCGGGATCCCCGACGGCGCCGAAGTCGAGCTGATCTCCTCGGATCTGCGGCGTGCCCGGCAGACGGCTGATGAGGCGGCCGAACTGTTCGGTGTGAAGCCGATTCTGGATCGCAGACTGCGGGAGAAGTCCTACGGAGAAGCGGAGGGAAGACCGCAGGAGTGGCTGGACCGGCGGTTCGTCCCACCACCCGCTGTCGGGGATCGCATGGGACACCATGAGGGCGTGCGCGGCGCCGAGACCAGAGCGGAGTGCGCACAGCGCGTCTACGCGGCCATGGACGAGATCCTGCGGCGCACATGCGAGCACCAGATCATCGTGACGCATGGTTTCGCCCTGACGTTCGTCGTGGCGTCCTGGATCAAAATGCCGTACGAGTCGCTGGGCTCGGTCAGTTTTCGGGCGCCCTCCGGCAGCATCACCGTGCTGCGCGAAGACGACTTCTTCCACAACCGTCAAGTCGTCAGCCTCGGTGACACCCGCCACCTCGACACGTGACCGAGCGGCAGACGGGACACACGCCGCTCGGCACCGGCCGACGTCGGCGCCGACAAGCCCCAGGTGCACTCACCCGCGTCTGGATATCCACCGAAGGACGGAAGATGTCGTACCGACGTCTGCATCCTTCGGTGTACGGCAAGTTCGGCACTAGTCACGAAGATTCGGCCCCATGCCGCCGTGACGATGAATTCATGGCGGACACAGACACCAAAGCCCTGCGCGCATCGGCATCCTCACCCACCGGACGACGGCTCGCCCTGCTCGACGTACTGCGCGGGGCGGCCATCCTCGGCACGCTCATGACCAACGTATGGATCTTCACCGCTCCGGGCGCGGAGTGGGGAATCCTGCAGTCCGGTACAGCCGAGGCGTCCTTCGGGTCGTTCCCGGAGGTCGCCGAGAGCATGTTCCGTCTGCTCGCGGACGGTAAGTTCCTGTCGCTGCTGACGATTCTGTTCGGCGTTGGGCTGGCCATCCAGTACGCCTCGGCCGCGCGGCGTGGGCAGCCGTGGCCGGGCCGCTACCGGTGGCGGGCGCTGTTCCTGTTCGGCGAAGGCACGTTGCACTTCGTGCTGGTCTTCGCATGGGACGTGCTGATGGGGTACGCGGTCACCGCGCTGCTCGTGGCCTGGCTGCTGACCCGCTCGGAGGCGGCGCGGCGGCGGGTGATGTGGTGGGCCGCGGGAGTACACCTGGCGCTGATCGGCCTGCTGACGGTGGCGCTTGGCCTGGTCGACGCGGAGGACGGCGCGGTCTCCCAGGAGGTCGTCGACCTGTACGCGCACGGCAGTTACCTGGACCAGATCGCCTTCCGGCTGGAGAACGCGGTCGCGCTGCGTATGGAGCCGGTGCTGACCTTCTTCCTGTTGGTGTTCCTCTTCCTGCTGGGCGTACGGCTGTTCCGGGCGGGGGCGTTCGGCGCGGACGAGCGGGGGCGCCGTCTGCGCTCCCGCATGCTGGTCTGGGGCCTGGGCCTCGGGCTCCCGCTCAACGTGGCGGTGGCCCTGGGCGGCCCGGACCTGTTCCTACTGGGCCGCTACGGTGCCGCGCCGCTGCTGGCCGTCGGGTACATCGGGCTGATCGGTGCGCTGGTGGACCGGGCGCGGCGACCGGGCCCGCTGACGGCAGGGCTCACATCCGTCGGCCGGACGGCACTGTCCGGATACGTCCTCCAGAACGTGCTGTGCGTGCTCGTCTCGTACGGCATCGGCCTGGGCCTGGCGGAACGGCTCGGCGACGCCGGGCGGCCATGGTGGGTGATGGGGCTGTGGGCGGTTGTGTGTCTGGTGCTGATGGTGGGCTCCACGCTGTGGCTGCGGCGGTTCTCGACGGGGCCACTGGAGGCGGTGCAAAAGTGGGCCCTGCGCCGCTGAGGCGTCCGCCGTCGCATGTGGGTCATGCATCGGCAGTGCCGGCTCACCGAGGGGTACCGCTCGATGTCCGATTGCCGCCGGCGTGGCCGCACTTGATTGATCAGGCTTGCGGCATGACGAATTCAACTGCGACGGACTCGGTGGCCATCCTCACTGGCATGTATGCGGCCGAGGCGGAGTACCTGGCGGCCGGAGGCCCGGGCGAGGGTCCGTTCGACCTGCTGGCCCCCTTCTTCGCTCCCGATGTCGTGCTGCATCAAGCCGATGGTCTGCCCTATGGCGGAACGTGGCGTGGGCACGAGGGCCTGGAGAGGTTCTTCCTTGCGATGAGTCAGGTGTGGGAAACGTTCGACATGGCGGAGCAGGACTTCCTTGCCACCGGTGAGACTGCGGTGGTGCTCACCGAGGTCCGTGCTCGCGCACGTGCCACTGGCCGCGAGCTCACCTTCCCGATTGTGCAGACGATCAGCGTGAAGGACGGGAGGATCTGTGAAGTCCGCCCGTTCTACTGGGACACGGCGGCCATCGCCGACGCCTGTGTGGCGTCGACTCCGGCTGCCCCGAGCCCGACGGCGTGACGTTGGCGGTAGTCGGTCTTCGTCGAACTTCGGCGGTTGCCGGCGGCTCGACGACGAACTCGGATCAGAGCAGGGCCGCCGCCAACAGGGCGATCGCCGGGGGCAGTCCCTGGCCCAGGGCGCCGCGCCACAAGCGAGGGAAGGAGGCCACGAAGACGATCGCGGAGGCGATCAGGAAGGCGCACAGGTAGACGATCAGGGTGTCGCCGACCGTGGAGTCGCCAGTGTGCTGTGCGACGACCCCAGCGACGAGGCCGAGGCCGAGGAGGATGTTGTAGACGGCAACACCCGAGCGCCACAGGGTGACTTCGGGTGCGTCGGCGGTTGAGGTAGTGAGGAGAACGCGGACCGCGGGACGATCGTAGAAGAAGCGTTCCAGGGTTCCGACGGCGATGTGGGTCACAGCCGCGATCAGGGCGAAGACCTGGGTCACGAGGTTCACGGTCCGGAGTGTCCGCCTCTGCTGGGAAATCGGCAAGAGCGCGCGTCGGAACCCGCGATCGTCAGCGGTGACTCAGCACGTTGACCACCCGGCCGTTGGGGTCACGGACAAAGAACCGGCGCACTCCCCACTCCTCGTCCTGCAAGGGATGCACGATCTCGGCGCCGCTCTCCCGCATGACCGCGTAGGCCGCGTCCACATCGTCCACCTCGACGCTCAGGTCGGGCACGACTGGCGCGGTCTTGTCGTGGCTCATGAAGGTGACTTGCGCCGTGGGGTTGGATGGAGAGGCGAGCGTCATCACCCAGCCATGGTTCATGACCTCCTCGAACCCCAGGAGGCCGAAGAAGTCCCGGCTCTCCTCCATGGCCTCAGATCGGATGTCGGGCATGACCCGGCGGATGGACATGGGCGACTCCTGCTGTCAGGCGTGAGCAAACGTGTCTCTGATTCTCTCCAGAGGCGTTCCCGTCGCAACACACACTCGCGCATCAGGCCGTCCTAGCGCGTCGCCTGCCGTACGGACGAATAGAGGAACTGGTCCTCCCCGAGAGGCTGGTCGTCGACTTCGCCTTGCCACAGCAGTAAGCCGTGCCGCCGCTCCCAGCGGGCGGCGTACGCGGCCCTGGTGAGCCACGGTGGTGCGAACATCAGCGGGCAGAGGGCGAGCATGCGATCCCATAGGAAAGCGCCGAGCAGCGCTGAGACCACCATGAAGGCGAAGAGGATTCCGTTGACGCTGCCCCGAAGCTCCGATCCGGGCGTGGGCAGGACCGCGTCGGGGTTCTCCAGCGGTACAGCGGTGTCGAACTCGTGCCCCTCGCCCACCCACTTCAGTCGGGAACAGGTGAGCAACCCCCACGCCGCTCCGAACGCGCCAAGGAAAGCGAAGGAGGCGAGGGTCTTCCCCAGGCCGGCCTCGAACTCCGGAGCTCCGCGCACACTGAAGGCGACCGCCGAGCTGACAGCCGCCGCACACACCGCAACGAAGGAACACATCAGCTCGTAGTGGACGTATCTGACCACGATTTCTCCCCCTGGCCCCCGTCCCCCGATGGCCGGCGCCCATCCCACTATGCCTCACGGTGACGAGACCCGCCCCATGACGGCATTCGCCTTCTGAGGTGAAGAAGCGAACACGCAGTAGGTGCAGAAAGGTAACGGCCGCAACCCCTGCCGCTGTCCGGCCGCTCTACACCAGCATGCACAGGATCATGTGTGGCGACGGGGACGCTCTGCGGCCACGGACCGGGGACTTGGGCTGAACATGAGGTGGGGAGTATGTACGTGAACCCGCGCATGGCCAAGGTCAACGCGGCGCTCGCCGTGTTGTTGCTCCTGTTCGTCTCCGTGGTGGCCCTGCGCGCCGTGATCGGCCCTGATTTGGCCTGGAGGTACGACAAGGTCCTCAAAGACACGGGCGGACTGTCCGGAGTCGTGGCGACCGCCGCCGACGACATCTGGGTGTCGGGCAACGGCTTCCTCCTGCACTACGACGGCACGGGCTGGCAGCGCCGTCCCATGCCCACGGGGTTCGGCCACAGCGTGGACAACGCTCGCCTCGACGCAGTGGACTCCGGTGGACTCCTGCTGACCGCGAGGCTGGCGGATGAAGACACGTGGCGGATGGCCCACTGGGACGGCACACGCTGGACGGCGCTGCCCAAGCTCCCCAACGGCCACCGCGCCATGAATGTGCGGGCTCTCGCCGCGGACGACATCTGGGCCCTCGACGGCGAGGCATACCACTGGGACGGCACCCGCTGGACTGCCGCGGAACTGCCCATCGTCGTCAGTGCACTTGACGGCCTAGCGTCCGACGACCTGTGGGCGGTCGGCTACACGGACATCGACGAGAACAGCGACCGGGGGCCGGAACTCACCCAGCCGGCCGCCGCGCACTGGGACGGCCGCGCCTGGAAGCTCGTACCCACACCGGACTACCACTTCCCGGAGCCGGCACCGGCCGAGCCGGGGGCCGATCTCACCAACGTCGTCGTTCGGGCGAAGGACGACGTACGTGCCTATGGCGAGCACACCTACAACCCTGGCGAGGAGGGCTACGAACCCGACTTCGAGGACATTCGGCTGCGCTGGAACGGCACCCGCTGGACCAAACTGCCGAACGCGAAGGGAGCGTGTGCCGACCGCGGCCACGAGGTCCGCGACGGTGACCGCGGGGCGGTCCTCAGCGCCCGCCGGTACCTCACCGCGGACGGCGACTGCGAAGGGATCTCGTCCTCAGAGCTGCCGAGCACCGGCGGGATCAGGTCCAGCGCGAAGCAGTCGCTCTGGGTGAACGCCATCACCGCCGTCCCGGGCACCGACAAGATCCTCGGCGTCGGCCAGGTCGACGTCTCCCAGGGCGGGAATCCCACGAGCAGATCCGTGATCGTCAGCCTGAAGCGCTGAAGGCCGCTTCACCTGGACCTTCACCTGGACCTTCGCCTCGACCGTGAAAGGCCGCGTGCTGGGGGCACGGTGCGGGGCCGCGGGCGCCCCTCAGTTCTCCCCGCCGTTCAGGAGGTCGGCATAGCCGCGGGTCTGCTCGGACGCGTTGCGGTGCCAGTCGGCCTGAGTGCGGTGTTCCTCTGCCAGGGAGGGCTCGGCGGTGACGAGTTGGTCGTAGACGGTGGCGATCTCGTCGTGCACCGTCGCGATGGCGAGCCGGTTGGCGCGCACCGCATCCGCGTGCCCGCGGTAAGCGGCGAGCATCACGTGGGGGTCGTCGACGGACGAGTGGGCCGCAGGTCCCTGGGCATGCAGAGTGCTGTACTGGTCGTTGAGCTTCTTGGCCTGCGCGTCCAGGTCCGTACGCCGGGTGTGCAGGGCGGAGCCGCGGCTGCGCAGGCTGGCCTCGTACGCGTGAGAGCCGGGGAAGCGGACCGCGTCCAGGCCTGACGTGATCGCTTGCGGCCGGTCGGGGCGCAGCCTGGCGTACAAGGCATCGGCTTCCGCTGCCACTTCGAGCGTCTTCAAGTCCGGCGGCAGCGCGCTGCGCCCGGTGGCCGCCCAGGCGTGAACGTCGCCGTACCACTTCTCGTGGGCGGACTGCCGGGTGATGCCGGCGGCCTCACCGATCTGGTACCACGTCGTGCCGCGCTCGCGCTCGGCGACCACCGCCTCACGCACCACATCCTCCATGCGGCGCTGCAGTTGCAGGGCGGTGCGGAGCAGATCGCCGGGCGAGGGGTCCGGGTCGACCGGCACGGCATCGAGGGCGGCCTCGACGAGTTGACGGAGGGTGAGAGCAAGGGCGACGCGGGACTCGTCGCGAGGGGACAGCCTGTGGAGCTCGTATGCCGCCGGAGCGGAGGAGGCAGAGGCGTCTGCAGCATCGGTCACGCTGTCAGGGTATCCCTGACATCCTGTTCATGTCAGGGATACCCTGACGAATCGCCATCGTCGGAACCAGCGCTTCTGGAACGGCACGAACGTCAGCGCGGTGTTGCCAAGTACACCGGTGGGCGGGTGGACAGGGCCATGGTGGCGGGGCAAGGGCGTTCATAGCCTCGTCGGCATGGCTGACAACGACAGCAAGGGCGGCGCGAGTGCCGCAGGCAGCATGGGCACACCGGGCACGGTTCCGGACGCGGCCGGACCCTCGCGGCGGCACGCACTGCGGCGGCTCGCGACGGCGGCCGGCGGTGCCGCGCTCGCCGTCGGCTTCGGCACGCAGGCCGCTCGGGCCACCGATGCCGGCGGGACCGGGGGAGGGGGAATCGGGGGCGGGCGGACGTACGTCCTCGTCCATGGCACGCACAGCGCCGGTGCGTTCTGGAGCGCGATCGGCAGGGAGCTGGCGCTGCGCGGTCACCGCGTCGTCGCGGTGGACCAGCCGTTGCACGGCACTGAGAGGTTCGTACCGAAGGCGTATCAGACGCAGGATCCGGGGGCTCTCGCCACGGAGCCCTCGCCGGTCGCCGCGCTCACGCTGGACGACTTCGAGCGGCGCGTCACCAACGCCGTACGCCGCGCCGCGCGGCTCGGCGCTCCCGTGGTCCTGGTCGGGCACAGCATGGGAGGCCTCTCGGTGAACAGGGTCGCCAACGCCGTACCCGAACTCCTCGCGCACATCTGCTACATGGCCGCCTTCTGCCCGAGCCGGAGCATGCCCTCCCTGAACGCCTGTGCGGCCTCGCCCGAAGGGCAGCGCGCCATCAGCCCGGTGGACCAGGTCATGAGCAATGCTCATGACCTGTGGATCGGCCTCGGGCTGGACGCGAAGGGCGTACCTTCCCGAGTGATCGACTTCTGGTCATCGAGTAGGCCGACGTTGCACCGTCGGTCGGGAAGGCACGCCCGTGCTGAGCGTAGTGAACGCCGAGGGAACGACCGAGACCGGCTCCCTGATCGACGACATCGTCCGCGACGGCGCGAGGCGGATGCTGGCCGCCGCCCTGGAAGCCGAAGTCAACGCCTACATAGCCGAGTTGACTGATCAGCGTGACGAGCACGGGCGCCGCCTGGTGGTCCGCAACGGCTACCACCAGCCGAGGAAGGTCACCACCGCGGCCGGATCGGTGGAGGTGAAGGCCCCGAGGGTGAACGACAAGCGCGTCGACGAGGCCACCGGCGAGCGCAAGCGGTTCTCCTCGGCCATCCTGCCGCCCTGGTGCCGTAAGTCCCCGAAGATCAGCGAAGTGCTGCCCCTGCTCTATCTCCATGGCCTGTCCTCCGGCGACTTCGTGCCTGCGCTGGAGCAGTTCCTCGGCTCGGCGGCTGGCCTCTCACCCGCGACGGTCACCCGGCTCACCCAGCAATGGCAGGCCGACCACCAGGCGTTCGGGGAGCGCGAGCTGTCTGCCAGCGACTACGTCTACGTGTGGGCCGACGGCATCCACCTGCGCATACGCCTGCGGGAGGCCAAGTCATGCGTGCTCGTGCTGATGGGCGTTCGCGCGGACGGCACCAAGGAGCTGATCGCGATGAGCGACGGCTACCGCGAATCTGCCGACTCCTGGGCAGATCTCCTGCGCGACTGTGCTCGGCGAGGGATGCGCGCTCCCCTTCTCGCGGTCGGCGATGGGGCGCTTGGATTCTGGAAGGCCCTGGCCGAGGTCTTCCCCGAGACGCGCCATCAAAGATGCTGGGTTCACAAGATCGCCAATGTCGCGAACGCCCTGCCGAAGTCCGCCCAGCCCGGTGCGAAGAAAGCCCTGCAGGAGATCTACAACGCCGAGGACCGTGAGCACGCCGTGAGGGCGGTCGGAGCGTTCGCCAAGACCTACGGGACGAAGTTCCCCAAGGCCGTCAAGAAGATCACCGACGACGTGGACGAGCTGCTGGCGTTCTACGACTTTCCCGCTGAGCACTGGATCCATCTGCGGACCACGAATCCGATCGAGTCGACCTTCGCCACCGTCCGCCTGCGCACGAAGGTCACCAAGGGCGCCGGCAGCGCGGCCGCCGCCCTGGCCATGGTCTTCAAGCTCGTCGAGTCCGCCCAGGCCCGCTGGCGGGCCGTGAACGCACCTCACCTCGTCGCCCTCGTCCGCGCCGGAGCCCGCTTCGAACGCGGCCACCTCGTCGAACGCCCCGAAGCCCACGCAGCCTGAACTACCCCACGATCCAGAGATCTTGCCTACTGATCTCGCATCAACTGAGGATCAGGCTGTCGCGGAGAGGAACCCGAGGGTCGTCGCAACGTTCGACGACAAGTCGGTCATCGTATCCAGCACCAACCGGTGATCGGCCCATGAGGCGAAATCCTCCCGCAGACGTTGCACGACCTCCCACGTCGGCTCAGCGAAGCCCTCGATCCCCCGGGACCGGTTCTCCAACCGACGGCGGTGCACCAACGGATCCGAGCACACCACCTCGATGAACACCGCCGGCACACCATGACGATCCGCCAGCGACCGCCACTGTCCCCGCGCCGCTTCCACGGCGTTGACCGCATCGACGATCACGGTTTGGCCCATGCCGAGCACACCATCGGCCACGGCCTCGGCCACGACATACGCCGCCAGGCCCGTGGGCTGGTCACGGGCCACCCCCGCACGCCACATCGCCGCCTCGATCGGGTCCACGGACACGACCGGAGCAGCCAGCTTGCGCCCCAACGCCTCGGCGACCGAACTCTTCCCCGCACCGGGCAGACCCGCCATCGCGATCAACATGACGACACCCTCGCACGCCCGACCGAACCGCCGGCCATCAACGCCCGGACGGCGTAGGCATCCGCATCCCCAGTCATCAAGTCACGCGACGACATCCACAGGAATTGACAATTACTCCCAGGTCATCGGCGACCCGGAGAAGCTGGGTGTGCTGCGCCTCAACTGGCGTACCTCCAGCCGCCGTGACCTCGCGTTGTTCAAGGAGATGATCTGCGCGGACCACACGGACGGGGCGTTCCTGCGGGTGCTGGAAGGCATGCAGACGGACGAGTCATTGACGGCGTACGAGGGCCGGGCCGTCGGGCGTGCGGGCACGTGGGGACGGATTCCCCGTACGTACCTGCGGCTCGGCAAGGACAGGACCGTTGCCGCGGAGCTCCAGGACCGCATGATTGCGGAAGCCGACGAACTCACCCCGGACAACCGCTTCACCGTCCACAACTTCCCCCGCTCCGGGCACCTCGGTCCCCCGGATACTGCCCGCGTGACGGATCTCCTCCACGGCCTGCGTCTGTAGCCGCGGCTCACCACTGAGCGGCTCACCACTGAGCGGCGCACCACTGAGCGGCGCACCACTGAGCGGGGCGGCTCAACGGGGCGGGCTCTGCGTCGTCACGCGTGCCCGCCTCGCCGCCCTCGCCCAGCAACTCAACCGGCCCTCGTCCGCACTGAGCGCCCGTCAGGATCGGTTCGGGGACAAGAACACGACGATGTCCGTCTCGTTCCCGGGCAGAGGGTCAGGCTCGTGCCAGCCGATGCCGCTGCGGTAGAACGCGAGGGTGTCGTACGCCTGGTTCCATGTCAGCAGCCACGCTCGGCCGCCGACCGCGGTGGCGGCGAGTACTCGAGGACGGCCAGGTCGCGCTCGGCGTACATGCGGTGCCACCACTCCTCGTTGAGGACGATCAGCAGGCACTCGCGAACCAGGAAGGTCTCGCCCTCGTCCGGCCACCCTGGACCCACGAGCGGCTCGGTCCAGCTGTCGAGCTGCTTGTCGGTCAGGCCGTCGACCACGCGCCGCATCATCCCCATCGCTTCCAGCCGCAAGTCGAGCGCCTCGTCCAGCGACGGTCGAGCGTCACGGTCGTGCGGTACTCCCGGCCGGGGACCCATCTGGTCCCACGGCAGGGACAGCGGATGCCACGGGCTGGAATCGCGCAGGACGCAGCGGCCGACCCATGACTCCGTCGCGAACGCGAGATGGCGCAGGGTCTGGATGAACGACCACTCGCCGTCGACCGACTCGTGCAGCATCTCCGGGGGCAGCCGACTCGCCCGCGTGACAGTCGACTCCCACAGCCGCTCGTTGAGGTCCCAGGCCTCCTGGAACCCTTCGGGGGTGGTCGGGCGGAACTTGGGGCGGTCAGGGTGTCGGCGGTCCAGTTCGGCCTCCACCAACGGCGCGACATCGACCCCGTTGATGACGAGGCCCTGGATCTCGCCGTCGATGGTGGTGTCGACCATCTCGACACCGCGCATCACGACCTGGTTGAGCGCACACGCCCGGAACGTCGCCCCGTTGAGGCTCACCGTGGTGAACCGCGCCCCCGCCATGTCCGCGCACTCGAACTCCTTGCCGCGAAGGCCGGTGAAGTCACTGTCGCTCATGGCGGTCAGACTAGGGCCGGAGTGCTGCCACCGGACCCGGTGAGGACCGCCTTCATTCCCAGGGTGCGAGTGCCCTTGTGTCTGTGGTCAACATGTGAAGCCTCTGGCCGTACGGGACTTGATCTCGCAGGCCCGTCTCCACCAGGGGCTTCACGGCCCTGTGTCAGGCCTTCTCCCTCTCCTTTTCCTTCTCCTCGTAGCTCTCCTGACGTTCCTTTGTTTCTCCCTTTGTACTGCCGCGCACGACCATGGTGGCTCCGCCTATGGCGAGGGCGATCGGCCATTCGAGAGCGCCGGCGACGGCGAGTACCCCCAGGCCGCCGTAAAAGAGCACATCCTTGGTCGGCGCTGTCGGCAGCCGGGATGTCACAGCCTGCGCGCTGGCCTTCAGGTCCCCCGGAGTGAAGTACGGAACGGGTACCTCGGGGTGGGCTGTGTGTATGTAGAGGAGCGTGTCCTGCTCCGCGTACTCCTGCTCGTCGGTCTTCCTGCGTTGTTCTTCCTCTGCCGTGGGGGGCTTCCCCTCGGCCCGAGCCGCAGTGGGAATCATCCGAACCCCTCGATTCGCCCGAATAGGATGAAGTGGTTGTTATCCATTCTTGCGCGCACAGGGCGCGGGCGGTACGGGGGTGGGTGGAGCCGTGTTGGTATCCCCGCGGACCACCCGCTGCACACTGTGCCGCGTATCGCCCCTGACCTGCTCATTCGTCGGTTCTCAGATGACCTTGGAACAGCCGGCGGACCGTCGTGCCCACCGCTCTCTCGGCCATCGTCGAGGGTCGGGCCATGCGGACCTCGGTCCGCTAGGCGCTGGGCATCCTGCCCGGCGGCAACCTCGGGGAGATCGCCTTCGTCCTGGCGACCAGCCTGCTCATCAGGCGCAGGGCGCTGAACGCCTGCCGGCGCCCCGAGGCCTTCCCTCGGCGATCACTGCCGGAGGGCGGCGGCCGGCCGGTACGTTGCCGAAGCGTCGGCCTGCGCGTTCGCTCGCGTGAAGGCGCCGGTGATCTTTTGCTCCCTGGCGGCGTCTCCGAAAACGTGGGCGCGTGTTCAAGGTCGGTGGGGCTGCTGTCTCCGGGCGTTCCAGCCGGTCACCGCGGCCAGGAGAGCCAGAGCCGGTACCAGAGCCAGCGCCATCCTGCTCCCCTCCGTCTCCGCGATGTGCGAGAACACCGCTGCCCCTGCCGCTCCAGCGCCTCGGCGAGCGCCGCGGCCACCTCGGGCAGTGAGACTTCCCGGTCCACGACCTTGCGGATCGTGGCCAGGTCAAGGCCCAGGTCGCGCAGGGTGCGCACGAGGTCGAGACGGGCGACGGCGTCGGAGCCGTACAGGCGGTAGCCGGTCGGTCGGCGGCACGACGCCCGCGTCGGAATAGAACCTGACGGTCTTGACCGTCAGACCGGTCCGCCGCGCCAGATCGCCGATCGAGTAGCGCGTGTCGCTGTTCATGCTCGCCACCCTCACATCTCCCCCTACGGGAGACTCAAGCCGCCTGCAACGGCCCGCAGCGACGACGACCGGTCGGTGCGCAGGGAGGCGTTGGTGGCGTTAGTGGCGGGGGAGTGGGAGCGCCGGACGGTCGCCGGAAACCGAGCTGCGCGGTCGTCAGACAGAACGTGGTGAACAGGGCGGTGCGACGTGCGCGCCCCGTGGTGCTCACCCCGGCTCGGAGCCGGCGTGCCGTGTGGTGTCGATCGCGTCGAGCTTGTTCCACCACTCCCAGTTCTCGGAGTAGTCCCCGCCCCAGAGCGTGCGCTGCAGGCAGCGTCCCTGGCTGGGGAAATGGAGGGCGTACACAGTCGTGTCGACCTGCGAGCTGAACGACCTGGCATGCCGGTGCACATGGTCGGCGGGCACGGCGAACCCGCCGGGCGGTTGTGCGCGGGGTTGTAGAACCCGCCGCCCCAAGCCGTTTGCCCGTGCGCCCACTGCGCTCGAGAGGGCCTGGCGCGCGATCCCGCGCGCAACCGCCCGGCGAAAATCCGGACTCGCTGGGGCGACGAGGTTCGGCCAGATGAGGCGTCCCACGGATCTGGCTGAACTTCGCGGTGGCTGCGTAGGTGCCCCGGGCATCTAATGAAGATCGGTAAGAGGAACCTTCGCTTGCGAGGTCATCGATGACGGAACCGGTCGCTTTCCCCCAGGACCGCACCTGCCCCTATCACCCGCCCACCGCTTACGAGCCGATGGCACGGCCCCTCTCTCGGGTGGCCCTGTTCGACGGCCGCGAGGTCTGGGTGGTCACCGGCCATTCCGTGGCCCGAGAACTGCTGGTCGACCAGCGCCTGTCGTCCGAGCGCGACCGCCACGGCTTCCCCATTCCCAGCGCGCGTTTCGCCGGGATCCGGGACCGCAGTGCGGCACTGCTCGGCGTGGACGACCCCAAGCACAACACCCAACGGCGGCTGCTGATCCCGAGCTTCACACTCAAGCGGACGGCTGCGCTTCGGCCACAGATCCAGCAGACCGTCGACCGGCTGCTCGACGCGATGGTGGCACAGGGACCGCCGGCCGAGCTGGTGAGCGCCTTCGCGCTGCCCGTGCCGTCGATGGTGATCTGCGCGCTGCTCGGCGTCCCGTATGAGGACCATGACTTCTTCGAGGCGCAGTCCCGCAGGCTGCTGCGCGGCCCAGAGGCCGCCGACACCTTGGACGCGCGCGACCAACTCGAGGCGTACTTCGGTACGTTGATCGACCGCAAACAGAAGGAGCCCGGCGACGGACTGCTCGACGAGTTGATCCACGAGCAGCTGCGCGAAGGAACGGTGGACCGGGCCGAGCTGGTCTCCCTGGCGACGATTCTGCTGGTCGCCGGCCACGAGACGACGGCGAACATGATCTCGCTCGGCACCTTCACGCTGCTTCGCCACCCGGAGCGGCTGGCCGAACTACGCACCGAGCCCGCCCTGATTCCGACTGCGGTGGAGGAGCTGCTGCGGTTTCTGTCCATCGCGGACGGGCTGCTGCGAGTGGCCACTGAGGACATCGAGATCGCCGGTACGACGATCCGGGCCGACGACGGGGTCGTTTTCTCGACGTCCGTCATCAACCGCGACGCCAACGCCTTCACGGAACCTGACACGTTGGACTGGCACCGCTCGGCCCGTCATCATCTCGCGTTCGGCTTCGGCATCCACCAGTGCCTCGGGCAGAACCTGGCCCGGGCTGAGATGGAGATCGCGCTGCGGACACTCTTCGAACGACTGCCCGGTCTGAGCCTGGCGGCTCCCGCGGACGAGATTCCCTTCAAGCCGGGCGACACGGTTCAGGGAATGCTCGAACTCCCCGTGACCTGGTAGAGGATAACCAGCATGCACATCAAGATCGACAGGGATTCCTGCATCGGGGCGGGCCAGTGCGCCCTGACCGCACCAGGCGTGTTCACCCAGGACGACGACGGTTTCAGTGAGGTGCTCCCGGGCCGAGAAGACGGTGGCGGCGACCCGCTCCTGCGGGAGGCTGCCCGCGCCTGCCCGGTCGGAGCGATCACTGTCTCCGACGGGTGAGGCTGTTTCCCAACTGCGTGCTGCTACCTCCGCGCGGTCGGCGGTCGGCTAAGCATCTTTTGTCGTCGAGCCCTTCAGCGTTCGGTGGAGCCCGGGAACGTCGCGGAACCAGTGCGTTTGGAAGCCCAGTGCCCGGGCAGCCTCGACGTTCGCCTGCGTGTCGTCGACGAAGAGGCACCGTTCCGGGTCTGCGTCGGCCGCCCGGCCCGCGCACAGGAATGCCTCTGGGGCCGGCTTCGCGTACCCGAGATCGCAGGACACCAGCAACTCCGTGAAGTGCTGAAGTTCCGGTTGCATCGCCTGCACGACCTGCCAGTAGTAGTGGTCGACATTGGACAGCAGCACGAGACGGTGGTTCTCGGACAGGGCTTTGACGAGGTCGGCCATGCCGGGCATCGGCCAGGAGTAGGGCTCGAGCCAGGCGGCTTCGAACTGCGGGTAGGTCAACGCGAGCCCGTGTACATCGACGAGTCGGCGATGCACCTGGTGCAGCGTCACCTCACCGGTGATGATCTCGGGGCGGGCCATGAGCCCCTCGAGGTGTTGAAGGGCCTCGTCGGGATCGGTGCAGTGCCTGGCGAGTCGCGCGGGCACGATGTCGTTGTCGAAGGAGATGATCACGCCGAAGAGGTCGAAGACGAAGGCTTCGACGCGCGGCATGTTTCGGCGCACGGACGTTCTCCTGTCGTTGGAGGGGTGGCTCATTGCCGCGGCTGAGGTCGGCGGTGTCGATGACCCACTCGACGACGTGCGGTCCGATGCCGTGCTCGAACAGCTCGGCGCCGAGGATGACCAGATGCCCAGGCGACTGCTGATTCCTGACGGAGTGAAACACCAGTACGCCTCGGTCGGATCGCGGTAGCGGTAACACCCTTTCCGCAGGAGTGCAGTGGGAAGAGCGAGTCACCATCCACATCGTGTCCAGTGGCGCGATCGGTCACCCCGGCCCAGACATCCACCACCAACTCGCCGTCGAGATAGGCGGCCACTTGCAGACCGACTTCCCGTCCTTCACCGACCAGCCGCTCGAGCACTGCCTGGATCCGCCCTGTACGTCCATGCCGCCCCTGATATGCCCGGAGAGAGTCTGCTGATCGACTCGCATCTCATCACGGGGCAGTGCCTCCGTGGCCCGCATCATCGCCGCTACGGTCTGGTTCGCCCTCGACGGTCATCAGGTACGGCCGCGCTTGTCCCTCCTCAGCGCCGATCTGCACTCGTGCTGGATCGACTGACCGGCGTCGGATCTTCCACCTCGTTCCGGTTCGGTATTCGGGACTGTGATGCCAGGATCTCGATCAGCGCGGTCGTGGCGGGTGGGTCTGGCGGGTCGCCGTATGTGGCGGCGTAGATCCGGCGGGCGTTGCCGGTGAGCAGTGTGGTGTGGATGCCCGGCGCCCGGTGGGCCTGCAACGCGAGTCCGTTGAGTATGGCGACACCCATTCCGGCGGCCACCAGCGCCTGGGCGACGACCGTGTCGTCGCAGGAGTAGGCGATGCGTGGTGAGAAGCCGGCGCGTTCGCATGCCGTGATCGTGGCGGCTCGGCAGCGTTCGCAGCCGCCGACCCATGCGGAGTCACGGTGGTCTTCGAGACGCTGATGGGGTTGGTCACTGACGAGGTAGATGGGGTCGTCCAGCAGGTGGGTGAGCCGGAATCCTTCCTCCTCCAGGGGAGTGTCGGTATGCCGGAAGATCAAGGCGATGTCGACATGCCCCGAGCGCAGCATCTGCAGGCCCTCGACCGGATGGGCGTCGACGAGGTTCAACTCGATTCCCGGGTGGGTCCGGGACAGCTCGGTGGCTGCCTTCGGTACGAGGGTGCTGAGGACCGTTTGGAAACCGGCGAGTCGTATCCGTCCGGCGCGGAGTCCCACGCGGGCGGCCAACTCGACAGAAGCGGCGTCCACTCGCCCCAGGATCTCTGCCGCCCGCTGCGCCAGGAGTTCGCCTTCGGGGGTGAGTCGGATACCGCGGCCCACTCGTTGGATGAGCCTGGCTCCGGTGGCGGCTTCCAGCCGCCCCAGGTGGTGGCTGACCGACGGCTGGGAGTAATGCAGCTCCTTCGCCGCTTCGGTCACCGATCCATGACGGGCGACCGCCTCCAGCACCTTGAGGTGAGTCAGGTTCAGCATGGATTAAGTTTATCTATGGGACCTGGGAGGAATTGGCATTGGACGTCATGATACCGGGACGGCCATCATCGCTGTAGGACCGAGCTGATCAGACCAAGCTCGACCAGCAGAAGTTAAAGGAGCCGCCAGCCATGTCACTCGCCCGCGTCCACAACTTCTCCATCTCGCTCGACGGGTTCGCCACCGGTGAGGGTCAGAGCCATGACGCGCCGTTCGGCCACGCCGGCGAAAGGCTGCACGAGTGGATGTTCGCCACCCGGTGGTGGCACCAGAGGATCGGCCAGTCCGGCGGGAGCGGCGGCCTCGACGACGCCTTCGTGCAGCAGTTCACGCCCGGGATCGGCGCGGAGATCATGGGCGCCGGGAAGTTCGGCTACCCCGGATGGCACGAGGACCCGGAGTGGAAGGGGTGGTGGGGGCCCAACCCGCCGTTCCACACACCGACCTTCATCCTCACCCATCACCCGCGCGCGTCGATCGAGATGGAGGGCGACACGACGTTCCACTTCCTCGACGCTTCGCCCGCCAAGGCGCTCGAGACGGCCCGCGAAGCTGCCGGCGGCCAGGACGTACGCATCGGCGGGGGACCCACCCTGATCCGCGACTTCCTTGCCGCCGGGCTCATCGACCACATGCACATCGTGGTGGTCCCGATCCTGCTCGGCCGAGGCGTACGCCTCTGGGACGAACTGGAGGGCCTCGAGAAGGACTACGAGGTCGAGGCCACCTCCTCGCCCAGCGGAGTCACGCATGTGACGTTCACCCGTGTGGGTCTCTGAACCGCCTCGGTTGAGGCCCGGAGCGCGGGTAGGGATCGAGGCCATGTCCCCCTTTTTGCGGGCTCCGGCGGCGTGCGTGTAGGCCAGCCACTCCACTGCAACCGAGTCCGCACCCGGTGCGGACCATGGACCCTTCGTGAGCCGTTGAGGCCTCGGACTCGCGCGACCGGCGCAGACCAACCGCAACCGGCCCACACGTTCAGGAGGTCAGTACCGTTTGGACTGCCGCCCCGGAGGCGGGACCGTGGCGGATGTACCACTCGGTGGACAGCAGCCTCTCTCGCGCGGCCGGCGTGAGACCGGCGATCCGCCCCGGCAGGGCTCCCCTCTCGACCTCGGTACGGTGGGCCAGCACAGCGCTGAGCTTCTGCTCAAGCCATGGGCCCACATCAATTGTTACGGTGATCCACTCGTCCGGGACGCTGTACATCGCCCTTCCTTCGCGGACCAGGCGTGCGCCCAGCGCTTGTGCGGCAGAGCGCGGATGAGTGGCCAGGTAGAGAGAGCCAGGCTGCCAGGGGGTGCCGGCCTCCGGGTAGAGCAGGTCCAACCCGGCAGCCTGGACTGCGAGCGTGGTCACCCTGTGGGTGTGGACATGGTCTGGATGGCCGGTCAGCCCACCGTAGGCGTCATGAGTGAGGACGATGTCCGGGCGAAACTCCCGGATATGCAGGACCAACCTCCGTACCGACTCATCGAGCGAAGCATCACAGAACCGGACACGGCCCGGGGCCGACTGTGGTGCGCGGGCATCGGCGTACCCGAGCATTCGCGGCTTGCCGGCGCCGAGGATGCGGAGCGCATCGGCGAGCTCCGCGGCCCGCTGAGTGTCCTCTGCCCAGGTCGCCGTGACGACTGCGGTTCGAGCACCTGCGGCAGCGTGGCGGGCGAGGACGCCGCCCGTCGACAGGGACTCGTCGTCGGGGTGCGCGAACACTGCGAGGAGGCTCGGCAGAGGCATCGCTGGATCACCTTTCGCCCTCTTCCCCGGCCCAACGCGCCCGTGAACCACGGAACAGTCGGTCGCTTCTGACGCAACATTGTGGACGCGCAACGCTGTGGCGGTGCAAGAGGAGGAAGTCCTCGAGTGCACAACCGGGGCCACCCACCCCGCCCCCCACATGCTCCACGGGATCGAACGCTGGCCTGTTCGCGTGTGGCCCCCGCAGTGAGCCCGCTCCAGGCGCCCGTAGCACTCCAGGTTTCGTCGCTCACTTCCCGAGGGAAGTTTCGGGTCCCATGACCACGACCGGTTTCTTGGTTGGGTCCAGCCAGCGCAGCAGTTCCTTCATCCGGCTTTTCGGCAGTGCTATGCAGCCGTGGGTCGGACCGCCGTGGTCCAGATGGATCCAGATGCCGCCGCCTTTGGCCGTGCCCAACGGTCGGCTCCGGTCCAGTGGGGTGGTGTGTGGGATGCGGTTGTAGTTGATGGCCACCACGTAGTCGAAGGATCCTTCCAGCGACTCTCCCTCGAAGCCGGTGCCGCTCACAGTGAAGGCGGACTCCTGTTCGTAGGGGAGCCGTGTGCCCGGATCGGGCAGCCGCCCTCCGGCGTCGGTGAGGCCGTACACGCCGATCGGTGAGCGGAGGTCGCCCTGCCTGTGGTCCTCGGTCCAGCCGCGCAGAGCGTTACGTGCGTGCCAGGGGCCGACGGCTTTGCGCCAGCCCTGGACAGGGGCACGCTCGTAGAGCATGACGGTGGCCCGGTGGGAGTTCCTGCTACCGCCGGTCACCACGACTGCCTGCCGGTTGGCGGTCGTGAGCCGGGCGCGGATCTTCGGGCCCAGCGCGGGTATTTCCATGGGCCGGATGATGTGCGGCTGGGGCGCGGGCCTTCCGGTGCTGCCTGCCGCCCCTCCTGCCACGCTCACCGTTCGTCGGGCTACGGCGGACGCGCCGTCGCCGACGGCCGAGCAGACATTGAGCAGCAGACCGGCGCTCACCAGTGCGGCGAAGGCCGGAAGCGGCGCTATGTGGGGCGACATATGCGGACCCTTCGAAGGAATTCCTCCTGCCACTTGGGACGCTATGGGCCTCCCGTTGGGATCGACGCGCGCTGTTGCGCCGAACGGGAACGAATATCGATCTTTTGGCCGACTATCGGAGGCTGCGGCCGCCAAGGGCCCACACGCCCGCTCACGCCGGTCATCAGCTCTTCGACCGGGCGCGGTCATTGGATGTTCTGGGTACTCAGTCCGCCGGTGTCCGGGCGGGCGGTTCAGTGACACGTCTCGGGTAACCGGCATCGGCCGGTGACGCGCCATCACCTTCTTGACCAGCCCCGCAATGGGGTTCCCGGCCTCTCCCGGAGGTACTGGTTGACCGCGGATGAGGCGCATGGCCACCGACTCCTTGGCGAACAGCACACCACCGCAGGCTCCGCGAACCCCGACGTGATCAGTTGCCAGTCGGGTCGTAGGCCGGCGGGCGCACCATGAACACGTCCACCGGATCCTCGGTCTCGAGTGTGAACCCGTGCCGCTCGTACAGCCGTCGGGCCGGACTGCCCCGCAGTACGTTCAACCGCACAGGGACGCCGTCGCGGTCGCACTGCTCCAACAGCTCGCGCAGCACGTCCGAACCGATACCGCTGCCTTGAAAATGCGGGGCCAGATAGAAGTGCTCCAGCCAGTGAGCGTCCTCGGCACGGCGCAGCGCCACGCAGCCGGCGAACGCGCCGCCCACCTCGATGACCCAGGTGTGCGCCGGTTCGAACCCGTCCCGCAGTCGCTGCCGCACCCGCTCCTCGTCATACCGCCCGAGCCGTTCCAGATCCGCTCGCAACACCACGGCACGCAACTCTGCCACTGCCGCGACGTCCGACTCCGACGCCGGGCGCATACCCCAGTCCGCCACGATCGACACGCTACCGCGCCGGGCTCCTCCCGGTTTCGTTGATCCTCTGACTCCACGAAACCACGCGATGATCATTTGTCAGACAGGCCGTAGGCGCCGACCTGCTGGGCGGCCACGCGCAGGCGCTTGCCCCGCCTGCCGGTCACGAACTTGACCGGGATCAGCACCGCCCACCACAACTTCGCGCCCGTCGGGGAGACGAAGGCGAGCGGCACGGCGGCGGCGAAGACCAGCACCGTCGACGCCAGATCGGCCACATCGTTGCGCGCGACGGGATCGGGCAGCGCCGCACCACTCAGCCAAGGGCGCTTCCAGATGGCGACCATCAGCGCGAGTTGTGTGGCCCCCATGGCCGCGACGGCGCCGGAGTAGACGGCCACCGCCTGCGAAAGGTCCCCGTACTCGGCCAGCAAAGTGGTGGGGAAGGGCATCATGGCGATCAGCCCAAGGCTCAGCAGCCCGAGCTGGGTGACCGTCGCATCCACCTCCCGCACGTAACGGAAGATCTGGTGGTGGCCCCGCCAGAACGCCGCGATGACCAGAAAGCTGAGGGCGTACGCCCACACATTGGGCATCACATCCCCCAGCGCCTCCTCGAAACCGGCGAGGTCCAGCCCGGAGGGCAGCGTGATGTCCAGCGCGAGCAGCGTCATCGCAATGGCGAACACGCCATCCGACAGCGCGAGGAGTCGGACCGCGCTCCCCTCGTTGTCCCGCACCCGCTGCTGGTCGTTCACAACCTCCCACCCTAGGTCAAACGCACCCGAAAGCCGTGATTGATGGAGAGGGCCCACCCGGGCGGGTCCGAGGCAGGCAGCTGACGTTCCCGCCCGCAGAGGGAATCGTTGCGCTGAATCCGTGAACCGTGGTGTACGAGACTGCGGTGTTACCGGTCGGGGTCGCGGCCTGGGCCGTGCCTGTCCCGACTGCGGTGACTGCTGCGGCGGCAGTGGCGAGGGCAGCCAGGCCGAGTGCCGATCGACGCATACTCAAGGATCTCTCCCGCCCGCTCAGTTGATGGTCATCAGCCAGTACCAGGTGTTGGGCCCGACCACCCCGTCGACGGAGAGGCCGGCGTTCCCCTGGAAGGTCCGGACGTAGCGGTTGGTGGTGGGACCGAAGATGCCGTCGACGAAGCCCGGACCGGGAGCTCCGAGTTGGGAGGCCAGCAGTTCCTGGGCGTAGCGCACACAGGCTCCGGTGCTGCCCTGGCGCAGGTAGACGTTGGGAATCTTGAGGGCTACCACGTCGCTGCTCGGGCGGTAGATGCGCGTGCCGACTTGGTTCACGCAGTCCGAGCGGCTCGAGGCGGCGGCGTAGGTCGTCGCCGCGGGTTCGGCGGCGGGCCGATCGCCGGCTTGAGCCGGCGCGGCCGTGGCGCCGAGGGAGAGCGCGGTTCCGAATGCTGCGGTCGCCAGCGCCGCCACTGTCCGGTCTGGTCGGCGTCCTGTCCGGGGCACGCCCGGCCCGATGCCAGGGGACGCAGCGACCGTCCTCGAAGGATCTCCAGCACCTATCGGGACGGCAACTTCGAAAGCGCCGACACCCAACTGGCCACGATGTGCGGAGCCGTGTGCGCACCATGCGTGGACAGGATCTTGAGACATCTTCCCTGGCCGGCTCCAGGGTCCAGGTCGCGCCGGCGCCGCACGGGAACCGACGCGCTTCCACCACGGATGGGACCGCCTTCAGGTCGGCCAGGATGACGGCAGCCAGGGCGCTCGATTAGCCAGGGGTTATGGATCGTTCCCGAAGCCGTCGTTGATCGACCGGTCCGGGTCGGGAATCGTGAGGATCATGTCCACGATTCCCGACCCGACCATGCTGCACCCCCTGCCGGAGCACGAGCGCGTGGTACTGCTCAAGCCCCTCGTCACCGATCCGCGCATCGAGGTCGGCGAGTTCACGTACTACGACGACCCGGACCGCGCCGAGGAGTTCGAGCAGCGCAACGTGCTGTACGCGTACGGCCCCGAGCGCCTCGTCATCGGCAAGTACTGCGCGATCGCCACCGGCACCCGTTTCCTCATGGCGGGCGCCGAACACCCCACACTCGGGGTGTCCACCTTCCCGTTCACGATGTTCGGCGGCGACTGGGCCGAGCGCACCCTGGACATCGTCACGTCGATGCCGAGCCGCGGCGACACGATCGTCGGCAACGACGTGTGGTTCGGGCACGGCGTCACGGTCATGCCGGGCGTGACGATCGGTGACGGGGCGATCATCGCCACCGGGGCCGTCGTCACCTCCGACGTGCCGCCGTACACCGTCGTCGTCGGCAACCCGGCCCGCCCCATCAAGCAGCGGTACGACGACGAGGACGTCGAGCGGTTGCTGCGCGCCGCCTGGTGGGACTGGCCCGTCGAGCTGGTCACCGAGCACGTCCGCACGATCATGTCCGGCACCCCGGCGGAGATCGAGACCGTCGCCGCCGAGCAGCTGAAGTCGACCGTCGCCGAGTGGAACCGGGCCGTGGTCGAGGAGTTTCGGGCGAACGGCGGCAAGGTGGGCGGCCCCTTCGAGGGCGGCACCCTCGCCCTGCTCACCACGGCCGGGGCCAAGACCGGCCGGTCGCGCATCAGCCCCGTCGGCCATCTGGAGATCGACGGGCGGGCGGTCGTCATCGCCTCCGCGGGCGGCGGCGACAAGAACCCCTCCTGGTACCACAATCTGCGCGCCAACCCCGTCCTGACCGTCGAGGTCGGCATCGACACCTACCAGGCCCGCGCCCGAATCACCGAGGGTGAGGAGCGTGACCGGCTCTTCGCCCGCGCCTGCGAGATCGCCCCCGGGTACGCCGACTACCAGCGGCAGACCGACCGGGTCCTTCCCATCGTCGTCCTGGAGACCGAGGTCTACGACGACGGGCGCCGGGCGCGCGGGCTCGGCCGGGAGCTGGCCGAGGTGCACGCCTGGCTGCGCCAGGAGATCGGCGAACTGCGCGAGCGGGCCGCCGCGTTCGTCGCGGGGCAGGGCGAGCAGCCGCGGTCGGGCGACGTCGTACCGGACGTACTGAAGGACCTGCGGGACCACTGCCTCAGCTTCTGCCAGGCGCTGGAGGTGCACCACGGCGGCGAGGACGAACACGCCTTCCCCGCACTGGAGAAGACGTTCCCCGGCCTGGCCCCGACCCTCGCCCGGCTGCGCGAGGAGCACCGCACCGTGGCCCGCCTCCGCTCGGACATCGCCGACCGGCTGGAGAAGCTGGAGGTCGGCGACCCGGACGGGGTGATGGACGAACTCGACCGGCTCATCGGACAGTTGCAACGGCACTTCGCCTACGAGGAGACCACCCTCGTCACCGCGCTGGACGCCCTGGGGTTCGCTCCGGCCCGGCCGTGAGCGCCTCCTGCCGGGTGAGGGTCTCCTGCTGGGTGAGCGCCTCCTGCCGGATGGGGGGCCTCGCGGGGCAGCTCGTCCAGGACGTCCTCGGCGGCCCGCACGTACGCCCGGACCAGCTCGGTCTCGGCCGCCGCACGCCAGATCAGCGCCCACCGGCCGGGCGGGGCGTCCTCGATCGGGAGGTACACGATGCCGGGGCGCTGGTAGTAGCGGGGGCCGTCGGCGTGCACCACGGCGGCGAGGCCCTCGTGGAGGACGAAACCCTCGACCTCCTGGAAGGTCGTGACCACCGGGCCCCGGGGGATCGGTCGCCCGCTCGGCGTGTGGAAGGGCTCCAGAGCCCCCACCCAGTAGCGCGGCGCCGGTTCAGGGATCGCCGGAAGGACGCAGTCGCCGAGGTCTTCCAGGCGGACGCGCCCACGACCGGCCAGCGGATGGGCGTCGGAGAGCATCAGGGACAGCGGTCCCTCCATGACCACCGGCCCCACGGCCAGATCGGGCTCCTGCACGGGCAGCCAGCAGGTCTGCAGATCGACCTCGCCGGCGCGCAGCAGCCCGAACGGGTCACTGAAACCCACCTCGTGGAAGGAGAGCCCGCAAGACGGATACCGCTGCCGGAACACCCTGGTGACCGGCGCCAGGTCGTGGGCGTTGGGGCCGAAGATCCCCAGCCGCAGGGAGCCCCGAACTCCCCGCGCGGTCTCCATCGCGGACTCCACCCCGTCGCGGATGCGCTCGTACCCGGCGCTCAGGTCGTCGCGCAGCCGCGCACCCAGCGGGGTGAGGGCGACCCGGCGGCTGGTCCGCTCGAACAGCGCGGCGCCGATGCGGCGTTCCTGTTTGGCGATGGCCTGACTGACCCGGGCCTGGGTGATGTGCAACCGCTCTGCCGTCCGCCCGAAGTGCAGTTCCTCCGCTAATGCCAGAAATATCTCGATGTCCCGCAGCTCCATGCCGCCCTCCCCCGTGGACCAATACCCCGCAAGACCCTAACCCGAGGAGATCACCCAGCTCATGGGAAATCGAGTCAGCATCGTTTCCGTCGAACCGGCCTCCCGGGCCGACGCCCACGTCTGGCACGAGGTCGTCACCGCGTCGATGGCCGAGGACCTGGCCGGCGTACCCCCGCCGACCCGTGCCCAGGCGCACACGAGACTCANCCCAGGCGCACACGAGACTCACCGGGCCGGGACCGGGACCGGGGCCGGGACCGGGGCCGGGGCCGGGGCCCGGTCCCGGCCCGGTGAGCAGGCTGCTGACCTGGCTCGCATACGAGGATGACGACGGCGCGGGCCGCGGCCGAGCGGTCGGCGCAGCCACCCTGCGCCTGTTCGACCGCGCGGGCCAGGAGCACCTGGCCGAGACGGACCTGCACGTACGACCCGATGCGCGGCGCCGGGGCACCGGCACGGAGCTGCTGTCCGCCGTGGTCGCCGAGGCGAAGGCGGCAAGGCGCCGCAGCCTGATCGCGGAGGTGCCCGCGTGCACCCCCGCCGAGCTGTTCTGCGTACGGCACGGTCTCCGCCGTGCCCGGCCCCTGTACCACCTCCTGCTGCCCCTGAGCGAGGTGCACCGCGGCTGGCTCGACGAACTGACCGCAACGGATCACCCGGGCTACCGCCCCGCGGAGTGGGACGGCATCGTGCCGGGCACGCTGGCGGACGCCTTCGCCGCTGCCAGGAAGGCCATGAACGTCACGCCCGTCGGCTCCACCGACCACGGCGCGGTCGGCTGGGACGCCGGCCGGGTGCGCGCCATGGCCGAGGTCGTCACCGGCCGCGGCGACACCCTGCTGACCGTCGCGGCCCTGGACGGCGACGAGATCGCAGGCTTCACAGAGGTCGTGATTCCCCGCGGCACGGCCACCCGTGCCCGGCAGTACGACACCGTCCTGGTACCCGACCGCCGCGGCCACGGCCTCGGCGTGTGGCTCAAGGCCCACATGCTGCGCCGCCTGCACGACGAGTATCCCCAGGTCACCGAGATCGAGACCGACAACGCCGCGGACAACGTGCACATGCTCGCGGTCAACGAACACCTCGGCTTTCACCGCGAGCGCACCACCTACCAGTACCAACTCACCCTCGAGTAGGGGAAGTCCCTACCGACACCACGAGAAGCAACGCAAGAAGACGAGAGGAACCCACATGGCCACAGCCGGCCCCACCCCCTTCGACCCGGCCGCCGAGTTCGACCGGCAGGTCCGCACCCTCACCGAGCTCGGGTACCCGAAGCTGTCCGGCCTCGCCCCGGAGCGGTTCGCCGCCCTGCTCGAGCCGCTGCGCGCCACCGCCCTGACGGCGGTGGCCGGGGAGGCGGCCGGGGAGTACGACCCCGAGTCCGGCCGCGTGCCGTTCGTTCTGGTCGTCACCCGCGAGCTCGCCCCGATCGAGGAGACGATGTCGCGCACCACCCTGCACGGCGGGAAGCTTCCTGGATTCGTCGACCGGTCCTTCGAGCCCGGCGCCCTCGAGCGTTTCGTCGCCACGCCGGAGGCGCGCCATCCCGGCCGGCACGCGTATCTGATTCTCGAGGTCGAACGCGGCGAGGAGTTCTGCGGCTCCGTACCACTCGACGCCATGGCCACCATCGCCGGGCGCGGGCGCTCCCTCCTCACGATCGAGGAGGGAGTCGCCCTCATCACCCACTTCCC
This sequence comes from Streptomyces sporangiiformans, assembly GCF_005768555.2. Lineage (GTDB taxonomy): Bacteria > Actinomycetota > Actinomycetes > Streptomycetales > Streptomycetaceae > Streptomyces > Streptomyces sporangiiformans. The sequence goes on along the minus strand of NZ_VCHX02000183.1, from coordinate 50,718 downwards.
GCAGGTACTGGTGAAGAACAAGTGCTTCTCGCTCGGCGGCTCCCGGAGCGGCGACCGACGCGTACCCGCGATCTGGATCAGCCAGAAAGCCCCCAAGCTGGGCTGGTGCTGGGAGGGCAACCCGCACACCTGGCTCGGCATGGCCTCCGCCGGCGACCGGCGCGCCACCGCCGGGAGCTCCGGCTCCTGACGCAGAACACTGCAACCACGCGCCTCGGACCGGGCTGTCGGCGATGGCACGGCCCACGGGTACGGACTGCGACGTCACTTCTCGGCTCATTACGGCCGGCCATGAGCGGATGCCACTGGGTCGACCGACCCGCCGGGCACTATGAGCGGACAGGTTGGCGCAAGCGCATCCGAGCGGCCTACTTCACCGGCGTCCAGTGGCACACGGGCTGCGGACACTTCCGCGAGTCTGAGCCGTGCTGGGATTCCGTGAGCGTGGACGTTCCCGGTGGCTACACCCGGCAGGAAAGGCGTCATCACGTGGAGTCGCTGCGAGCGCAACGAGGGTGGTAAAGCGGTCTGGTGATGCGGACCGCACCACAAGCGCACCAGATCGAGCGGGGAACAGCGGGGAATCACGGTGAAGGCAAGCGTCGCCGGTGAGGCAACACCCCGACCGTTCACCCAAGTCAGCGGCCAAGCTGCACACAAGTGATCGCAGCTTCCCAAGCTGAGAGCGCGAGTTCGATTCTCGTCACCCGCTCCATGGAAAAGGCCCAGGTGGGCGGCAACCGTGGCAGCCTGCCGGTTGGGCCCGAGTCACTAGTAGACGCGTATCCGGCTGTCGCCGAGGACGTCGGCCGCCGCCGCGCGGAGGCCCTTCACTGCCTGGTACAACAGATGCTCCCGCTCAGCGGCGAGCGCGGTGTCCGCGACCTTGTGGGAGGTGTCACCCGCGTGGGCATCACGCACCATGCGCCGCATGACCTCGGCGAGGTCGTCGGCCGCGTGGACCACACGGTAGAGCGCCTCCACCACGGACGGCGGGCCTTCGAGGATGACGAACTCGGCGGCCCGGTGAACGCCGCGGACCTGGGCGGCGAAGTGCTCCATCTTCTCGTCGACCTCCCGCAGGTCCGGCCGGTCCGCCCGCAGCGCGTCGCGCACGGCGTCCAGGGCGACATCGCGGTCGTACACCGCGCCCAGGTAGTTCGCGTAGGGTCCCGGCGATGCTGCCGGCGCCACTGGCCGAACTGCGAGCGCGCCGCCGTGCGCCCGGTGACCATCGCGGAGCCGAGGGTGGCGAGTGACCCTACGGCGGCGCCGAGCAGTGCGGTGAGTCCAGCATCCATGGCCCCATTCTGCCTACGGCAAGGCCCTAGTTGGCCTCCGACCTGGGCTGCTGTACAGAAATCGAGAGAGTCAGAGGGCCTCCGGAGCCGTCGCCTAGTTGTTGCTCGTTGCTGGTAATGGTGGGTACCGAGCTCGGCGAGGGCACCGCTTCAAGCGGAAGACCTGGCCCGCGTCGCCGGAACCGCAGGGAAGCTGGAGCACAGGGGCCCATTTGTCCTTGGAGCCGCCGGGCACCGAGACGCAGACGTTGGTGTGCAGCTGCAGGAGGCGACAATCGTCGGCTCCGGCCGGCTTCAGACGGAAGCGTTCGGAGTTGCCTCGGTGACCGCAGTAGTCGTCCATCATCCGGGCGCCCTTCTTGGTACTGCCGTTGTCCACGCTCAGGCAGCCGTAGCCGAAGACCGGGTGCAGGGAACGGATCCGGTACACCCCTTCCCTCTGCTCCTCCAGGGCGTAGGTCGGGCTGCTGCCGCAATCGGCCTGGTACACGTAGCCCGCCTCATCGCCGTCGCGCTCAGACAGGCACAGTGACGACACGAGCGACCGGATGCGGTACAAAGCGGTGATCCCGTACGAGGCGCGCCCCCGGCCGTGAACGGGCACGGACCGTGGTCAGAACTCGGGGAAGCAGTCGTGCCCGATGACCCTTGCCCCGCCGTCTTCGTCTTCAGGGATGGCGGTGGCGTGCTCGCAGATCCACGGCCGCTCCCAGGGGACGATGATCCTGACGCGTTCGGAGACTACGCCCTCGGTTGGGGCGCCATTGCCGGCCTGGCAGTCGCTTCCAAAAATGATCGGCGGATAGACGGGGGGCCTGGGAAGGTCACGTCGGCAGATGTACGTGGGCAGGTCTGCGGGCGCAGCGGCGAGGGATGTGGCCGGGCCGGCGGCGTGGGCAGGAGCGGTGAGCAGACCGGCGACAGCGAGTCCGGCGGCGCCGAGAACGGGGGCCAGCGTAATGCGGAACAGACGCATCCGGAGGCTCCTTTCGGAGATTATCGCATAGGGTAATTGTTTAACTGCGTGTGGTGAGTTCACTGCTGTTGCTCGCAAGGATCTGCCGGACGCGAAGCTGGGTACCCCCTTCAACAGCGGCTCCGCGAACCGATTGCGCTGCGCACCTCCGCGCGATTCAGGGCCGCGGCACGCCGCGGCCCTGGCGGGTGAAGAACGCTGCCGCGTCGCCGGAGGCGCCGAGGTCGCCCTTCGTCCTCACCTTCGAGGCGGCAACGTGGTCTCGGTGCGCTGTCCGATGCGCGGCTGACCCTGTCTATGCGTATGAGCAGCAGTTCGACAGCGGTGGGGGAGGGGCCGACCAGGACGCCGTCGAAGGCCCTGAATGTTCCCGGCGTCCGACGCCGACCCCTGACAACCTCAGGGCCGGCCCGCGTCGCGTACGAGAGGGGTCAGCAGGTCCGCCCGACGTAGTGCGCACCGTCGATCTTGCTGGCCGAGCCGAGCCAGGAAACACCGGGACCCACGCACCTCTCGTAGTTCGGGCCCCACACCTCCACCTCGATGACGACGCGCGAGCCGTCGCCCGTGCAGTGGTTGTAGTACGCGTCGCTGCCCGTCTCGTAGAACCCACAGGGGTTGGCGGCCGCGGTTGCCGTTGCGCCCGGGACCAGCGCAAGGGCACTGCTGACGGCCACGGCGGCGAGGACGGTGGGCAGGAAGCGGCGGACGCTCATGGACTTCTTCTCCTTGTGAGGGTGAGATCCGACGCCGGAAGGCTCGGACACAGGCAGCATCGGTGATCATCTGACACCAGCTCAGCGTTTCTCCCGGACGAGGTGCACGGGTTCACCCTCCTGGGTGCATCATCCGCGCACTGCCGGGGGCCAGGCCGCCCGCGCCCTCAAGGGGCGCAGGCCTCGGCGATCGACAGGCTGTTCTCGTAGAGGTGGTGCCGGGTGATCCGGCCGTCCTCGACGGTGAGGTGCAACGCGAACGGGCCCTCGAAGGCCTTTCCCGTCGCGCGTACGGTCCCCGACAGGTGCCCCATCAGGACGGCGTCGGTGCCGTCGACGAGGAAGGTGTCGACGGAGGCGCGCGCGTCCTCGGGCACGGTGTGCTCCGTCAACTCCGCGGACTGGGCGGCGCATTCGGCAGCGGTGGACCGCGGGCGGATCCACGGGACGGCGGGGTTTTCGGCGAGCAGCCAGTCGACCTCGTCGGCGAAGAGCGCGACGAGCCGCCCAGTGTCCCCGGCCAGCCGGGCGGCAACGAACTCCTGCACGACGGCCCGGGTGGCCTCGGCGACGGAACCAGCGGTGGTGACTGAACTCGCTGTGGCGGCGGTGGACTTGACGGACATGGCGCTCTCCTCGAAGCTGCGGCCGGATCCCGGCGGGGGTTCCCATCGATGTGCTTGATCCTGCCGGGGGGAGGGGAGAGCGGTCGATTACCCCGGGGGTAATGAGCGGCCAATAGTGACAAGGCACGCCTGCTTCGGCGGAGGTGTCGGCTTACACAGGAACGTCCCGGCCTCGGACGGATAAACGTGGCCACCTCTTATGAGGGCGCTTTGATGGTCTGTTGCTTCTCCCTGTTCGCATGATCTGGTCTAGTCAAGCATCTTGGTGGTGTCGAACTCGGCTGGTTCTGCGCCTCGTTCCTGGACGACGTCGGCACAGCCTTCGCCTTCTTCGACGGCGCCACCATCTCGCTGCGCTGGGCCATGATCCATGTGCTGGAGGAGACGATCCGGCACGCGGGGCACTTGGACATCATCCGGGAGCTGTCCGACGGCGCGACAGGAGACCACTGCTGGGAGTGATGATCGGTAGCCATCACCCTCTTGTGATCGAACCTCAACGATCCGAGGCTCGGTGTTCTGCTATGGATCAAAAGTGGGTGGCGATCCCGAAGACACGGCGGAGTTGGGCCATGTCATGCCGGTCATGTTCCAACGGCTGGTAGCCCTGGTGGAAGTAGACCTGCTGCTCGGCGGACAGACACGGAACCGTCGCTCCCTTGATGGTGCCGGTAACAAAGCACGAGGAGGGATAGGTGAACGGGTGCTCTGGTTGGGGTGATGCCTGTTCTGCGGAACCGTCCTCGGCGAAGACCAGCGGATGCAGGTCGATCTCCCGTCTGTCCGGGGCGGTGACGACGAACCGGATCGGCCGCCAGTTGAGACTCTCCGTAAAACCGTCGTCGTAGAGAGCCGCCGTCACGGCGGCTTCCTGATCCTGCCGGTGCATCAGGTCCAGGTCGCGATGGTCTCGAGTCTGCTCACCGACCAGAGCATCGATCCCCCAGCCCCCACCAATCCAAATGTCCACCTTGGCTTGTCGCAGCACGGTCAGGACGGACAACACGTCTTCAGCTGTCATCACCCGACGCAGGCTAGAAGCCATGACGCGGAACAGCGAACGAAATTCCCTGTGCGCCCTCTCAGCCGACGCCGGGCAAAGGTCGGCGCCCACGCGGGTGTCCCGTGGAGCCCTCCAGGGGACACCGGCGTACTGATCAGGACCGGTGGTGAGCCGGACCAGGCGGGGTGTGGCTCCGGTCGGTGTCACGCTGGTCAAGACCGAACGGGTTGGTCCTCCACTGATGAGGACGCGGTCTCAGCTCGCCGCTTTCCCGATGAGCTCGACGATCCGTGCCTCAGCGTCGGCGGTCAGCTCCGTCAGGGCGTAGGTAGTGGGCCACATGGTGCCTTCGTCGAGCTTCGCCTGGTCGCTGAATCCGAGCGTGGCGTACCTGGTCTTGAACTTCTGTGCGCTCTGGAAGAAGCAGACGACCTTGCCGTCCCTGGCGTACGCGGGCATTCCGTACCAGAGCTTCGGCGAGAGGTCCGGCGCTGCGGACTTGACGATCTCGTGGAGCCGCTCGGCGAGGACGCGGTCCGCGTCCGTCATCTCGGCGATCTTCGCGAGCACGTCTTTCTCCCCGTCCGCCTTGGCCCTGCGCGGGCTGCGGCGCGCGGACGCCTTTAGCTCCTGGGCATGTTCCTTCATCGCGTCGCGTTCCTCGGCCGTGAACCCGTCGAACTTCTTGTCGGCCGTGGCAGTGCTCAGGGCGGACTTCTGCACCTTCGTCATGGCAGGTTTCCTTTCCTCAGAATATTTCGGCAGGGCCTGTGGGGCACGGGAGTTCTGCGGCGGTCGGTGGCGGTCGGTGGCGGTCAGCCGAGCCAGCGGCCGTCGCACATGAGCTCGCGTCCCGGCAACTCGTTCGCCTCGCGCCAGGTCTGGATGCGGCGCGGGGTGATACGGAACCAGTGGTACGGCGTGGCCGACGCGCGCGGGTCGAAGCCGGTGCGTGCGGCGAACCGGTCGCCCCGCTGCTGCTGGAGTGCGTCGATCTCGAGGACCTCGACCTCCCCCTCGATCATGGACACGTCGCGGGTGTGGCCCAGCCCCAGCCGAGTGGTCCGGGTGGCGGCCAGGTTCCTGCCGGTCGGGCTGTCGGCCGGGGTGGCCACCAACAGCGTCTCGCCGTCCCAGTCGAAGGACAGCGGCACCAGATACGGCGCGCCGTCCGCCGAGGCACTGGCCACCCAGACATCGACGTCATGGGTGAGCCGGTGCTCGGTGTCGAGGCGACGCTGAGCGCGGGAGCGGGGGCCGGCGCTCATCGGACCTGCGGCAGGCCGAGGACGGTGCCGTCGGGATCGGTGACGGTGGTCAACAGGCGGCCGCCACCGACATCGTGCGCGGGTTCCTTCACCGTGGCACCAATGGCACCGGTGGCGCCCGTGGCGGTCAGCTCGGCCGGCCTCGCCTCGATGTCCGGCACGCGCCAGTAGGCCGGCGAGGAGGTCAGGCCCGGGGGTCCACCGCCCGGCAGCAGCCCGATGTGCCGGCCCTGGGCTTCGAAGCCGACGTAGTAGGTCTTGTCGATCCGCTTGGCCTTCACCAGGTCGGACACGGGATGCAGCACGGTCCTGAACCCCTGTGTGGACGAACCGGTCATGGTCACTCCTGTGGTCGTGGGTCACGATCGACCCGGAGTGTCCTGCCGGGCTTGATCGCTTGGTCACAGCCTCTCCCGGCCGGCGTACGGTCCACCTCCGTGCCGGCCACGGAAACCACCACGGATCCGCCACGGATAATGACCCGGTGTCCACTCCAGTGATCTCGTCTCGGGAAGCCGAAGTGCTCGCGCTGCTCGGGGAGCACCTCAGTAACGCGGAGATCTCCGCGCAACTGTTCATCTCCGTACGCACGGTCGAGTCACACGTCTCCGCACTGCTGCGGAAGCTTCAGGAGCCGGACCGGCGGGCGCTTTCCCGGCGCGCGGCCGAACTCGCCCGCGCTGAGCAGTCGCGCCCGGCGCCCGCCCTCCCGGCACCGCTGACAGCGTTCATCGGCCGGGTACGGGAGCGCGCGGAGCTGGCCGAGGCGGTGAAGGCGCGCCGGCAGGTGACCGCGGTCGGTCCGGGCGGGGTGGGGAAGACCCGGCTCGCGCTGGCGGTGGCAGCGGAGGCGGCCGACGACTTCGCCGACGGGGTGTGGTTCGTCGACCTGGCCCCGATCACCGATCCGGGGCGGGTGGGAGCGGCGGTCGCAGCGGCCGTGGGTGTGGGCGAGCAGCCCGGGCGCGGTATCGACGAGGCGGTGCTGGCCGCTCTGGCGGACCGTCAGGCGCTGCTGGTGTTGGACAACTGCGAGCAGATACGCGACGGGGTGGCGCCTTTCCTGGAACGGCTGCTGGTGGCCTGCCCGCAGCTACGGGTGCTCGCGACGAGCCGGGCCCGGATGATGGTGCCGTACGAGTGGGTCTTCGACGTTCCGCCGCTGTCCTGGGCCGCCGGCGGCGAGTCGGAGGCCGTGACCCTGTTCATGGAACGAGCGGCGGCGGTCGGTCGGCCGCCGGACCCGGCGGTACGGGACCGGATCACGGCCATCTGCGAACGGCTCGACGGCATGGCGCTGGCGATCGAACTGGCGGCGGCACGGTGGCCCACGCTGGGACTGGACGGTCTCACAGCCGGCCTCTCCGACCAGCTGCGGATTCTCGCCGGCGGACCCCGCGCGGACGACAGACACCGGTCGGTGCGGGCGGCGCTGGACTGGAGCCATGACCTGCTCCATCCGCAGGATCGGGCACTGCTGCGCCGGATTTCGGTGTTCGTCATGCCGTTCACCGCAGAGGCGGCCACCGCGGTGGCCGCCTTCGCCCCGCTGGATCCGGCCGCGGTCGCCGACGGGCTCGGCAGGCTTGCCGAACAGAGCCTGCTCGCCGCGACACCGTCCGCGGCCGGCACCCGGTATCAGGCGCTGGAGACCATCCGCCAGTACGGGTCGGAGCGGCTCGCCGACGCCGGTGAGCTGACGGACGTCCGATCTCGCCACGTGGGTTGGTGCCTGGCCGGCGCGACCGCCCTCACGGAGGCCGAAGGCGCGGACTGGCGCGCGCGGTTCGACGCGATGGCAGAGGACCTCCGGGCCGCCCTCGCCTGGGCTTCCGACCAGCCGGAGCAGCGCATGGACGCCTGCCGTCTCGTCCTGTCCATGGCCGAGCTCACCTTCACCCGCAACCTGTTCGGCGAGGCGCAGCAGCGGTTCGAGCAGGCGGCCGCGCTCGCCGGTGACGTCGCCGGTACCGCCGCGGCGCTGCGGGAGGCCGCCGCGGTGGCCGGTTGCCGCAAGCTCGGCGACGACATGTTCCGCCTGCACCGTGCCGCCGCAGAGGCCGCCCGCCGGGCCGGCGACACCACCGGCGCCGGCCGCGACCTGGCGGCCGCCGCCACTGTCGCGTACCGCTTCTCCAGTGAGTTCACACAGATCCCAGCCGTGGACGAGGTGACCGCCGTGCTCGCGGCGGCGCGAGAATTGTCCGGCGACGACGACCCGGCGGCCGAGGCGGCGCTCGCGCTGGCCGAGGCCGCGGTGATCGCGGATGCTTTCGGCGCGGTCCAGGGAGATGTCGACAACGCCGCTCCGGAGACGGTCGAGTACGCCGAACGGGCTGTCGAACTCGCCCGGCGGGCGGGCGACCCGGTGGCCGAGTCCGCCGCCCTCGACGCGCTCTCCGGCGCCCGGACCTGGGCCGGTGAGTCCTTCGGCGCCGCGGCTGCCGCCCGGCATCGGATCGACATCCTGGCTTCGGTACCGCACACCCCCGCCAGTACGCACGAGCGGATGGACGCCCTCGCCATGGCGGCCGGAAGCGCGCTCGGCGTGGGTGACCTTCCGCAGGCCCGCCGGTGGGGCCGGCAGCTCGCCGACCACCCGCTGTTCGCCGAGGTGGGACACCACGCCACGTCCTGGCTCCTGATCGCGGACGCGTTCGCGGGCAACGCCGACGACGTACTCACAGGCAGCGTGAGATTCCTCGACGCGTGGAAGCAGAGCGGCCGACAGCGGTCGTTCTCGCTCGGCCCTGCCGCCGCGTCGGTCGCGATGATCCACGGCTTGCGCGGCGACCACGACGCCCGGGCAACCTGGCTCGCGATCGTCGACCAGGCGGGCACCGCGTCGGAGCACCGCCATGGCTACGGTGCGGTCTTCGACGCCATGGTCCTGCTCCATCACGGGAACCCGGACGCGGCCCTGGAGCGGGTCGCACCGGAGCCGGATCAGGTGTGGAAGTGGGTCTCCTGGATCTGGCTGCACTGGTATGTGACGCTCCGGGCTGAGGCTTCGGTGCTCGCCGGGCACCCGGACGCCCGGGCCCGGGTCGACGCCGCCCGGAAACTGGTCGCCGGCAACCCGGTCGCCACCGCCCAGCTGGACCGGGCGCAGGCGCTGCTGGACGGCGACCTGACGCGGCATCTCGCCGCCGCAGCGGCATTCGACGCCGCGGGCTGCCGCTACCAGTCGGCGCGCACGCTGCTGCTCGCCGGGGACGGCCATGCCGCCGCCGGGGCGGCAGCGCTCGCCGACCTTGGCCTCGCTCCCAGCTCTGGATGAAACACGTGCCCCGGACGGTACTGTTCGCGGGCGGACCGAACGGACGGTGGCTTCAAAAACCCCTTCCTGCCATGTGATCACGGCAGTCGACGCGCTGCTGGCGGTGCCCGCACCGGGAGTTCGTGTCCGGCAACGCCGGAGCGCCCCAAGCCCTGCAGACCCTCACCGCCGACGGGAAGAGCGCGCCGGCGGTGAGGGTCTGCCCCTAGACCGTCGACAACGGCACAGAGGAAGCGGTCGTGTGGGACGACCGCGACGGGGGCGGCGGCGTGGTGTGTACGGCACCGGCGACTGGCTCGATGCGCATGCCGAGCGCGGGACGGCGCACCTTGCTGCCGAAACGAATCCTCGAGAAGGACCGGAGAGCGCGGCCATCGCTGGTACACGGCGGCAATCACCCCCATGACCCGTCGCCTGGCCCGCGCGGCCCCCGCATCGGATGGACGAAGAGGCCCCTGCCGGTCGGCTGAGATCAGTCGCCGGCGGGACTTCTCCTAGACGATCTCGATCGAGAGTTGGGCGCCCAGTTCCTCGAAACCCAATGCGGCCGCAACCCGCCGGGAGGCAGGGGGCCGCGCGCGCCACTGCGGCAGCAGCCCGGCAGCGAGGGCATGAGTGACCGTCGCCGAGGCCGTCACCCGTGCCAGTCCGCGTCCGCGCACATCCGGCGCAGTCAGCACGCTGATGTGAGCGGTCCGGCTCGGCCAGGCGCGATATCCAGCAGCAGACACCACCTGACCGCGCTCGCGGACCACGAACGCGGGTGACGTGATCTCGTCCAGAGATGCCTCAGCAGCGTCCTCATGGCCCGCCGCCTTCTCCAGGGCCCGCAGCTCCGGGTGGTGGCCGGGCAGTTGTTCCACAGCCGATGAAGCGGCCACCGGGCGGAAGCCTTCTGGGGACACGTACGACAACGTCGCCGGACCGAGCACCCTGGCCACGGGCAGCACCTCACGGACTGAAGCGGCATCCACGACAGCCTCTACCGGCAGTCTCGTCAGTGCGTCGCGCACGATCGCGGCGGAACTCTCGCTCGGCACGGTCACGATCGCCGATCCACCGAGTGCCACTACCCCGACCCATCCAACTGGGCACATCTCCGATTCCGGGGACACAACCACGTTCACAGCGCTCGTCAGTGGGAACGACACCGGCACCCGGGCCAGGTCTTCCCACAGCCCCTGGGCTCTGGCCAGCAGCGGATCCATCGACATGGCCTCGATCCTGCCAGGCGGGGCAGGCATGCGACCGACAACGACCGTGTTGAGGTCTGAAGCTAGGCGCAGCCCGGCGGTTCGTCCTCGGTCGGTACGAATTGCATCGTGGGCATCCCGACGGCGTCGAAGTTGGCAGTGTCCGGGCCGATCAGGGTCATGTAGCCGGCGAGCCTCTGGCTGTCCTGCGAGGGCGGCTCCCCTTTGACCTGCTCGACCCCGGGGAACACGGAGTCGAGGATCCACCAACGGCCGCCGAACTTCACCCACTTGATCCCGCAGTGCGTATAGATGTCGTATGGGTACGGCTTGTGCTGCTTGGGCGCTGCCGGCCCTTCCTCCCACTTGCCCTTCGTGACGGTGCGGGCGGGCAGGGTGGGGCCGGTGTACCCCTCGTCGCCCGGGGTGTCGGACGAGGACGAGCAGCCGGAGAGCGACAGCCCGGCACTCAGGAGCAGGACGGCGGCTTGGCGCGAGGCTTTCATGTACTTCAGACGCTGCGGGTACGTGTTCCGTTCGATCCCTGCGGGCCTCAAGGGCTGCGGTGGCCCATGAAGAGCTGAAGGCCGCCCTTTCTTGTCTCCGGGAGGTCGACCTCGTCAGGCGTTGTCGGTCCAGATGTCTGAACGCATGGCATCCCGGGTCTCCAGGCGCAGGTCCAGGTACCTGCGCGTCAGTTCCTCGAACTGGTCGCTGTCGATGCGCGCTCCGCCGCTGACGGCGTCGCGCATCATTCGGACCGCCCGACTGCATTCCTCGGCCGGATCGACGACGGTGCGCGGTGCGAGAAGTTCCAACTCGTGGCGAGACGCGTAGCAGTGCGTGTAGGCGGCGCGTGTCTGCCGGTACCTCTCGCTCGCCTCAAGGCCGGGTGTGGCGGCAATGTTGCGTAGGTCGCTGCCGGCCTGAGCATGTCCTGCGAGGAACCTCGCGTAGAGCTCCCGTCGTGTTCGGCGCCACTCGGCTGTCGTCTCTCGTTGTGTCGTCCGACGCTCCACCAGCAGCGCCGATCCCATCGCGATCATGGCGCCGATGAGTGCGGCAAGTAGCGGTATCCAGGTCATTCCTGAACGGTAGGGCGCATTCGCGGCCAACTGCCTGGGCGTGCTGGGTGATTACTGCCCTGCCTCAACCGACCTGAGGGACCTGGTCCGCCCTCCCTGGCGGGCGCCGGCTCAGCGGCCGATACCGTCCCAGTGCCGGTGTTCTGCTTGGGGGAGCGGTGCGGTGAGCTTGTGGACGAGCTCGATGCGGCGGTGCTCGGCTTCCAGGGCGGCGATCCGGTCGGGGAAGTCCCCGGCCAGAGCGGGGAACAGTCCGTGCTTCTCCACCTGGGTGTGCGGACCCAGCACGGTCGTGATCTCCAGGGCGACGCTCGCCATCCGGTCCACGTCGCCCTCCCGCCGTGCGGAGTGGAGGTGGCCGATCAGGTTGACGATTTCGTCGTGCTCACGGGCAGCTCGTCGATCGCCGCCAGGGACTGGCAGCCGCGGTACTCGCACACCGCGGAATCTCCTTTCCCTTCGTCCTGCAGTTCGCGTCCTGTGGGTCTTACGCCGTGGTCCCGGCGGTACGGTGCCCGCGCCCATGGCCGGAGCGCGGTGTCCGGCTGTCACGGTTGCCGCCGTGGACAGCGATGCGGACACCGGTGACGGTGTAGCCCAGTGCCACCGCGGCGACGACCGCGAGGAGGGCGAGGCCGATCGCGTACGACTCGTACGCCCCGTACAGCGAGCCCATCAGCAACGGGGGCAGGAAGCCGCCCAGGCCGCCCGCGGCACCGACCATTCCAGTGACCGAGCCGACCTTGTTCGCCGGGGTCAGCAGGGCGACCAGAGCGAAGGTCGCCCCGCTGCCCGCGCCGAGCGCGGCGGCCATGGCGAGGAAGGCGAGGGTGCCCACGGGCGCCAGGGCCGGGGTGAACGACTGTGCCACCGCACCCGCCACGACCACCGCCAGCGACGCGGCGAGCACGCGCACCGGCCCGATGCGGTCCGACAGCCAGCCGCCGATCGGGCGCATCGCCACCGCCAGCAGCACGAACCCGGCCATGCGGTTCGCGGCGTCGGCCTGGGTCAGCCCGTAGCCGGTCTTGAGGTAGGTGGGCAGGTAGACGGAGAAGGCCACGTAGCCGCCGAAGGTCACGGCGTACAGGGCGGATGCCTGCCAGGTGATGCCCAGCTTGGCCGTGGCGGCCAGGCGGCGGGCCAGCGGCTCGGTCGGTACGGTACGGCCGGGCGCGTCGCGCAGCAGCAGGGCGGCGGCCACGGCGTAGGCGGCGAGTACCGCGGCGGTGATCAGAAAGGGTGTGGACGTGCTGCCCGCGTCGACCAGTTTCACCGTCGTCAGGGCACTGATCGCGGTGCCGCCCATGCCGGCGCCGAACACACCTATGGCCAGCCCGCGTCGCTCGGGCGGGAACCAGGCGCTGACCAATGGCACCCCGACGGCGAAGGCGGTGCCGCCGATGCCGAGGAAGAATCCGCCGATCAGCAGCCCGGCGAGCGAGGAGTGCCCGGACAACCCCAGGTACAGCACCGGCACGATGGTGGCTGCCGAGACCAGCGGGAACATGACCCGTCCGCCGAAGCGGTCGGTCAGCGCGCCGACCGGGATGCGGCCCAGCGAGCCGACCACCACCGGCACCGCCACCAGCAGTGACTGCTGGAAGGAGCTCAGCTCCAGGACGTCCTTGAACCGCGGGCCCAAGGGGCTGAGCAGTGCCCAGGCCCAGAAGTTGACGGCGAAACCGATCGTGGCCAGCGCGAGCATCAGCCAGGCACGGCTGGTGACCGGCGTGGCCCCCGCCGGGGGGTCGTCCTTCTTCCTTGACGGCTGGAGCATGGAACTGTCCTTCCTGGTGGTGTCAGCGATGGCTTTCTCACCTGGTGTGCCGTCAGCCAGATTTCGGTATGCGCCTTGCCGCCGGCGTGGGCCATTCGTCCCTGTGCCCCTGGCCGGACGGTCCCGATGTCCCGGGGCGCATGGCCCGATCAGCCCGTGGCGGGGGCCCGGGTGACAGCCACCTGGCTATCTGCCCGGCCTGGCGAAGCAGTCGTAGTGAGGCCCGTGGGCGTAAAGCCGGCGAGCGAGGCGTACGTGCGACGGCGTCCGGGCCGAAGCCGAAACGGATCAGCAGCTGGGAACGACCAGCTGGTCAAGGCATGCGGCCGGACGCGTCACGTGCGCCGAGCGCGGAGACAGAGATCCCGTATGGCCCGGCCCCCGGGGCGGTGATCCAGGCCCTGCTTTCGGCGAGACGCGCGCTGTGGCCCGCGTTGCGGAGCTCGGTGGCCGTGGCCACGTGGAGCAGGCGCCGCGTTCCCACGATGTCGGGGACGTACAGTCGTGTGCCCTCGGCCCGTTGTACCCGTCCTTGGCGTAGTCGTCGCAGTCCAGCCGCGCGCCTTCTTCGTCGTCGGGCCTCGGTCATGCTGGCCACGACGGGATCGGGCACCGGGCGGCCCGTGAAGGGCATCCGGCTGATGTGCCGGCGGTCGATGGCCTCGTACAGTGCCCGCGTGGCCGGCAGATCGTCCTCAGTTGTCCCGGCCTGTTGAATGCAACGCCCGCCGCATCCGCCCCCGTCCGAGCGGCCCCGGCAGGGGGACCATTGGTCCCTGTTACGGCGGCCAAGGCAGGGCCGGAAGGACGTCCGACGAGGACCGCTCGACCCGCGTGCGACGCCCCCCGCCGCGCCTAGCGTTCTCGGCCATGGAGAACGATCAGAACGCACGGCGGCGGGAGTCGCGCGCCGCTCAGAGCTGGCCGCTGGCAGGCCGGCGGCTGCTGACGCGCAGTGAGGTATCGGCCGACGGGCGCGCGGTGTTCGGCGAGAACGACGGCAAGTGGGAGGGCTTCTACCGGGACCGGTGGGCGCACGACAAGGTGGTGCGCTCCACGCACGGCGTCAACTGCACCGGTTCGTGTTCGTGGATGGTGTACGTCAAGGACGGGATCATCACCTGGGAGCACCAGGCCACCGACTATCCGTCGATCGGCACGGACTGCCCCGAGTACGAGCCGCGCGGCTGCCCTCGCGGGGCGTCGTTCTCCTGGTACACGTACTCGCCCAGCAGGGTCCGTTACCCGTACGTGCGCGGCGAGTTGCTCAAGCTGTGGCGCGAGGCCAGGCGCCGCCTCGGCGACCCGGTCGCCGCCTGGGCGGAGATCACCGGCGATCCGGCGAAGGCGCGGGCCTACAAGCGGGCGCGCGGCAAGGGCGGTCTGGTGCGCGCCGACTGGGACGAGGTCAGCGAGCTGATTGCCGCAGCCCATGTGCACACCATCAAGGCGTACGGACCCGATCGCGTCGCGGGCTTCTCCCCGATCCCGGCGATGTCGATGGCGTCGTTCGCGGCCGGTGCCCGGTTCATGTCGCTGATCGGCGGCACGCTGCTGTCGTTCTACGACTGGTACGCGGACCTGCCGATCGCCTCGCCGCAGGTCTTCGGCGACCAGACGGACGTGCCGGAGGCCGCGGACTGGTGGAACGCGGGCTATCTGATCATGTGGGGCTCCAACATCCCCGTCACCCGCACGCCCGACGCGCACTTCCTCACCGAGACCCGGTACAACGGCACCAAGGTCGTCGCGGTCAGCCCCGACTACGCCGACAACGTCAAGCACGCCGACGAGTGGCTGGCCCCGCACCCGGGCACGGACGGGGCGCTGGCGATGGCCATGGGGCACGTGATTCTGCGGGAGTTCCTGGTCGACCGGGAAGTGCCTTACTTCCAGGACTACTTGAGGAAGTTCACCGACGCGCCGTTCCTGGTCACCCTGCGCGAACGCGGCGACGACCTCGTTCCGGACGGGTTCCTGACTGCCGCCGATCTCGGCCGGGAGGGCGAGGAGCACGCGGAGTTCAAGACCGTCCTGCTGGACCGGGCCACGGGTGAACCCGTGGTTCCCGGCGGCTCGCTCGGCTTCCGGTGGGGGGAGGCCGAGCGAGGCCGTTGGAATCTTGACCTGGGCGATGTCGAGCCGGAGTTGAGCCTTCTTGACCGCGCGGACGAGACGGCGACCGTGGCCTTGCCCCGGTTCGACGAGGGCGCGACGGAGGGCGGTTCGGTCATGGTGCGCGGGGTGCCCGTGCGCCGGATCGGCGGGCGACTGGTCACCACGGTCTTCGATTTGATGCTGGCGCAGTACGGGGTGAAGCGGCCGGGTCTGCCCGGCAGTTGGCCGTCGTCGTATGAGGACGTGAGCGAGCCGTACACGCCTGCCTGGCAGGAGACGATCACCTCCGTTCCCGCTGAGCAGGCGGCGCGCATCGCGCGGGAGTTCGCCCGCAACGCCGAGCGCACGAACGGCCGGTCCATGATCGCGCTGGGCGCCGGCACCAACCACTGGTTCCACTCCGACACCATCTACCGGGCGTTCCTGGCGCTGGTGACGATGACCGGCTGCCAGGGCGTCAACGGCGGCGGCTGGGCCCACTACGTCGGCCAGGAGAAGATCCGCCCCATCACGGGCCTGCAGCATCTCGCCTTCGCCTTCGACTGGCAGCGGCCCACCCGGCACATGGCGGGAACGTCGTACTGGTACCTGAACACCGACCAGTGGCGCTACGAGGCCTTCGGCCCCGACGAGTTGGCGTCGCCGCTCGGCGAGGGCCGCTTCGCGGGCCGGTCCACCGCCGACTGCCTGGCGCAGGCGATCCGCATGGGCTGGACGCCAGGTCACCCCGGCTTCAACCGAAACTCGCTCGACCTCGCCGACGAGGCTGCGGCCGCGGGCCGCCCGGTTTCCGAGCACGTCGTCGACGAGCTGAAGTCCGGGCGACTGCGGTTCGCGGCCGAGGACCCCGACGATCCGGCCAACTTCCCCCGCGTACTGACCGTGTGGCGGGCGAACCTTCTGGGCTCCTCCGGCAAGGGCAACGAGTACTTCCTGCGGCACCTCCTCGGCACGGACGCGGCCGTCCGCTCCGAGGAGACCCCGCCCGAGGGGCGTCCGAAGGACGTGGTGTGGCGGGAGGAGGCTCCCGAGGGCAAGCTCGATCTGCTGGTCACCATGGACTTCCGGATGACCTCGACCGGCCTGCTCGCTGATGTCGTCCTCCCCGCCGCCACCTGGTACGAGAAGAACGACCTGTCCAGCACGGACATGCACCCCTTCGTGCACGCCTTCACCCCGGCCATCGCCCCGCCCTGGCAGGCCCGCACCGACTACGACACCTTCCTGACCATCGCCGACCGGTTCAGCGAGCTGGCCACCGAGCACCTCGGCACCCGTACCGATGTCCTCGCCGTGCCGCTGCTGCACGACACCCCCGACGAACTCGCCCAGCCGGGCGGCGTCGTACGGGACTGGAAGGCCGGTGAGTGCGAACCGGTCCCCGGGCGGACCATGCCCAAGCTGGTCGTCATCGAACGGGACTACGCGGCCGTGGCGCAGAAGAGCCGCGCGGTCGGCCCGCTGCTGGACACCCTCGGCACCACCACCAAGGGCATCACCGTCCACCCGGACCGGGAGATCGAGGAGCTGCGCCGGCGCTCCGGCACCGTACGCGACGGTATCGCTGCCGGGCGGCCGTCGCTGGCCACGGCCACCGACATGTGCGAGGCGATCCTCGCCCTGTCCGGCACCACCAACGGACGGCTGGCCACCGAGGGCTTCCGCGAGCTGGAACGGCAGACCGGCAGCGAGGGCCTGGTGGAACTGGCCTCGGAGCGTGAGGCGGAACGGATCACCTTCGCCGACACCCGTACCCAGCCGCGCGCCGTGATGACTTCGTACGAGTGGTCGGGCAGTGAGACCGGTGGCCGGCGCTACTCGCCGTTCGTCATCAACGTCGAGCACCTCAAGCCCTGGCACACCCTCACCGGCCGTCAGCACTTCTTCGTCCAGCACGACTGGATCGCCGAACTCGGTGAGCAACTCCCGGTCTACCGGCCCCCGTTGAACACGCGCCGCCACTACGGCGACGAGCACCTGCACGAGAACGACCGCGCCGAGGTCACGGTCCGCTATCTGACCCCGCACTCGAAGTGGTCCATCCACTCCGAGTACCAGGACAACGCCTACATGCTGGCGCTGTCCCGCGGCGGCCCGGTGATCTGGATGTCCACCGCCGACGCCGAGAAGATCGGCGTGAAGGACAACGAGTGGATCGAGGCGTACAACCGCAACGGCGTCGTCGCCGCCCGGGCCGTGGTCACCCATCGCATGCCGGAAGGCACGGTGTACATGTACCACGCCAAGGACCGCACGGTGAACGTCCCGAAGACCGAGGTCAGCGGCAAGCGAGGCGGCATCCACAACTCCCTGACCAGGCTGCTGGTCAAGCCCACTCATCTCGCCGGCGGCTACGCCCAGTTCACCTACGCCTTCAACTACTACGGCCCGACCGGCAACCAGCGCGACGAGGTCACGGTCATCCGCCGTCGCTCGCAGGATGTGGAGTACTGACATGCGCGTCATGGCCCAGATCGCCATGGTGATGAACCTCGACAAGTGCATCGGCTGCCACACCTGCTCGGTCACCTGCAAGCAGACGTGGACCAACCGCACCGGCGTCGAGTACGCCTGGTTCAACAACGTCGAGACCAAGCCCGGCGTCGGCTACCCACGCCGCTACGAGGACCAGGAGCACTGGAAGGGCGGCTGGATGCTCGACAAGCGTGGCCGGCTCGTCCTGCGCTCCGGCGGCCGGATCAAGCGGCTCCTGTCCCTGTTCTCCAACCCCGATCTGCCGGGCATCGAGGACTACTACGAGCCGGTGACGTACGACTACGACAACCTGGTCAGCGCCCCGGCCGGCCAGGACATCCCGGTCGCCCGCCCCCGCTCCGTCCTCACCGGCAAGCCCACCACCATCACCTGGGGCGCCAACTGGGAGGACGGCCTCGGCGGCGCACCCGAACATGCCGGCGGCGACCCCAACCTGACCGGGGAGTGGGCGCAGAAGGTCAAGTTCGAGTTCGAGCAGACCTTCCTCTTCCACCTGCCTCGTCTGTGCGAGCACTGCCTCAACCCGGCCTGCGTCTCGGCCTGTCCGTCGGGCGCGATGTACAAGCGGGTCGAGGACGGCATCGTGCTCGTCGACCAGGACCGCTGCCGGGGCTGGCGGATGTGCGTGACGGCGTGCCCGTACAAGAAGGTGTACGTCAACCACGCCACCGGCAAGGCCGAGAAGTGCACCTTCTGCTTCCCGCGCATCGAGGCCGGCCAGCCCACCGTCTGCTCCGAAACCTGTGTCGGGCGGCTGCGCTACCTCGGGCTGCTGCTGTACGACGCCGACCGCGTCGGCGAGGCCGCCGCCACCCCGGACGAGAAGGACCTGCTGGATGCCCAGCGCGGTGTCTTCCTCGACCCGTACGACTCCGAAGTGATCGCGGCAGCACGGGAGTCCGGCATCCCCGAGGACTGGCTGGAGGCGGCCCGCCGCTCCCCGGTGTACGACCTGGTGACGCGGTACAAGGTGGCGCTGCCGCTGCACCCGGAATACCGCACCCTGCCGATGGTCTGGTACGTGCCTCCGCTCTCGCCCGTCCTGGACGCCGTCGACGCGGCGGGCGGGAACCAGGACGACCCCGACCATGTCTTCGCCGCCGTCACCCGGCTGCGTATCCCGCTGGAGTACCTGGCGGAGCTGTTCACCGCCGGGGACACCGATGTCGTGGCCGGGGTCCTGATGAAGCTCACCGCGCTGCGCTCGTACATGCGTGAACGCACCCTCGGCGAGACCGGCGACGAGGCGGTGCTGAAGGCCGTGGGGCTCACCGCCCGCGAGGCGGAGGACCTGCACCGGCTCCTCGCCGTCGCCAATTACAAGGACCGGTACGTCGTCCCCGCCGCCCACAAGGAGGACGCGGCCGCGCTCAGCGCGATGGAGAACCGCTGCCCCGTCGAGTCGTCCGGCGATCCGCAGCCCGCCGAGGGCCGCCGCATCATGCTCGGCATCCCCACCCTGCGCCGCCGTACGCCCGAAGCCCCCGCCGGAGGCCGCCCGTGAGCCCGCTACCCGCCACCCTGCCCGCCATCGTCCGCACCCGCGTCCGGGCAGCCGTGCGCCGCCCGGCCCGGCTCACACCCGAGGAGGCCGAGACCCGCACCCTGGTGCTGCGGCTGTGCTCGCTGCTGCTGCAGTACCCGGACGCCGAACTGGCCGCCGCCCGGCCGGTGCTGACCGCCACCGTCGAGGCGCTGCCGCCCTCGCCGGCCGCCGAGCACCTGGCCGCCTTCACCGCCTGGTTCACCGGCCAGGAGCCGGATGCGCTGGAACGCCAATACGTCGAGATGTTCGACCTGCGCCGCAAGAGCAGCCTCTACCTCACCTACTACCTGCACGGCGACACCCGCCGCCGCGGCATGGCCCTGCTCACCCTCGCCCAGCGCTACCGCGCCACCGGTTGGAACACCGACGGCGGCGAACTCCCCGACCACCTCCCGGTCGTCCTGGAGTACGCCGCGCTCGCCGGACCGCGTGCGGGCGAGGCACCCCTGCGCCAGCACCGACGCGGCCTGGAGCTGATCCACCGCGCCCTGACCGACGCCGACTCCCCCTACCGGCACGTCCTGGCCGCGCTGCTCACACTCCTGCCGCCGCCGACCGAGGCCGACCTACGGGCCGTGGCCGAACTGGCCGCCCAGGGACCGCCCAACGAGGACGTCGGCCTCGACCCGTACGGCGCCGGGGAATTCGCCCCGCCGGGCACGTTCGTCCCCCCGGAGCAGGCCCCGCCCACCCTCATACCGCCCCTCACACCCCCGGAAGGCCCCCGATGATCGCCGCAGCCCCCTCCCATGCCTCCCTCGCGGCAGCGAGCGGCGCTGATCTGGCCCTTTGGGTCGCCGTTCCCTACATCTGCCTCGCCGTGTTCGCCGTCGGACACGTCTGGCGCTATCGCCAGGACCAGTTCGGCTGGACCTCCCGCACCAGCCAGCTGCTGGAACACCGCTGGCTGCGCTGGGGCAGCCCGCTGTTCCACCTGGGCGCGTTCATGGTGATCGCCGGGCATGTGGTGGGGCTCGCCGTGCCCGCCTCCTGGACCGAGGTCGTCGGCATCAGCGAGCACACCTACCACACGACGGCCGTGTGGGCGGGCTCGGTGGCGGGCGTCGCCATGGTCGCCGGCCTGGGCATGCTGTGCGCCCGCCGCCTGCTGACCCGCCGGATCCGCCTAGGCACCGACCGCAGCGACAAGCTGCTCTTCCCGCTGCTGTCCGCCACCGTCCTGCTGGGCATCACCGCCACCGCCGCCCACAACGTCTTCGGCGCCGGCTACGACTACCGCTCGACCGTGTCCGTCTGGTTCCGCGGCCTGTTCGCCCTCCAGCCGCAGCCCGAGGCGATCGCCGGGGCACCGCTGCTGTTCCAGCTCCACGCCCTGACGGCCTGCTTGCTCTTCGCGGCCTGGCCGTTCACCCGACTGGTGCACGTGTGGAGCGCGCCGATCGGCTACCTGGCCCGCCCTTACCTGGTGTACCGCCGGCGGAGGACGACCTCCACGGTGCCCGCCTCCACGCCACCGCACCACTCGACACGGCGCGCCGCGTGATCCGCACATGGAGGAGGGAGCGCTGCAGATTGGTCGCGGCAGGCATGGCGGTCACCATCCCGTACGGGCAAGGCCCGGCAGACCGGGCCAGCGGCGAATAACCTGGCCCAACTCCACCACGGGACAGCGGGCCCCGGTGGGTGGCTACTACGGTGGCGCGATGGCAACGAACGATTACGACCGCGTACGCCTCGGCATCGAGGCCATGACCGCCTACACCTCCGGCAACGACCTCATGGCGCAGTACATGGCCCAGCGTCGCGCGTCCGATGGGAGCCTCGACCAGGTCGCGGACGGCGCGACAGCCCTGTGTGCCCTGCTCCTGCGGCAGATGTCCCGCATGACTGGGAAGCCGGAGCAGGAGATCCTCCAGGAGATCGCACACAGCCTTAACCGTACGGAGCAGCGCGAACAGTAAGCGCACGCCGCCGGACAGCCCGGAGCGCCTGTCGACCTCTTCTCGGCGAAGCTCGACGAATCCGTGCGCCGGCCCGGCAGGATGACCTTGTGGAAGCAGAGGTATCAGCAGGGTGGATCGGCCTTATCGGGGCCTCGGTCGGCGCTGTTGGAGCGCTCGTCGGCGGATGGCTCCAACAGCGGTACCAGTCGAAGGAGGTACGAGAGCAGAGGCTGAGAGACCAGAATGACGCTGCACTGATCGCCTGCGGGACGGCGCTGCTGGAGATCAAGAGGACCCTGCGCGAGATGCCGTCCGATACGGACGCTCTGGAGCAGTGGTCCGAGCAGAAACGCGACGTCGTGTACTCCGCACGGCTCTCGGCGCTGAGTCTCACAGACGATGTCGCCAGGGATCGCATCACAAAGGTCCTGCTGCCCCTTGAGCACGAGCACTGGGTCTCGGACCGTCGCGACACCATCGCCACGCGACTCCACCGCGTCATCGACTACGGCTTGGAACTGATAGGGGCTGTTCGCCGTGGCGACGCTCTGCCCGAACCGAGCAAGATCGTTGCTGACGCTGTCTCGGGCGGTGAAGGGTGGCTGGCCCTGGTCGAGCACGCGGACCAGTTTCTCATTGAGCCCGATGAAGGCCAGGATGCGCGCTGGTGACAGGCCCTTGCAAGGTCATTGCATCCGCGGAGGGCTGCGTCGAGCGGGGCAAGGAGGGGGAAGGCCAGCCGTCTCACGGCCTGGTGACAGCGGTCGTCAGCTGATGTCGGGTGGGCTGCGATCGCTTCCCCGCTCGGCTCGCTCCGCCGCTCGGCGGGTGCGAACTGGTTGTAGATGGCTTGGTCAGTGAAGCGGGCTCGGGCATGGTCGTCGCCGAGGTGTCAGGGGGACGCGGGCATACGCCGGCCGTTACGCCCTGCATGAACTGTGCCTGTTGCCCGACGACCTCGACCCGGCACTCGCCGAACAGATCACTCATGACCTGCACGAAGCCATCCACGTCGGCGCTCGCCCCTGACCCCGAGCGCCTGGTGCGAACTCCTCGCCGACGAAGGCTTCACCTCACCGCCCACAAGGCGGCACCGATGGCGCTCCTGGAACCTGGCCTGCTCCTCGCCGACGAAGGACTCCTGCGCACCCTGGGAATCGTCGGCCGGGCCCTGCGGGATCCGGCTGCCCTGCGCCGAGTCACCGTCGTCACCGACCGGGCCACCGAACTGCCCCTCACTCACCCAGGACGGCACCCTCAGCCGCGTCCTGTACCGCGATGACCGGCTGCGCGTGGTCGGCTTCGCCTTCGCCACCGGCCAGGAACTGGCCGAGCACACCTCAGCCTTGCCGTGGTCATCCAGGTCGTCCAGGGCCACTTGGAACTCGTCCTGGGCGAGGAGAAGACCGAGGCGGGGCCCGGGAGTTGGATCCACCTCCCGGCGCGGCTGCCGCACGCCGTGCGCGCCACCGAGCCGACCATCATGCTGCCCGCCCCGGAGCCCACCGGCGCCAGTGGCCCTGCCGCACTCTGACCCTGCCATTGGCCCCTGCGGTGCTCCGGTCCGGGGGACCTCGGACCGTCGGACGGAGCAATGGGGCCGAACGGCCCCTGCACCAGGCCCCGGTGGGCTCTGCCTCCAGGGGGCACGGAGCCGTCACCGTACGGGAAGGAACTGATGCCCGTCGGGCACGGAAGGAAGCACGCATGCTGAACAGGGGTGGCAGGGTGATGCTGTGGCGCTGGCGGCGCAACCCGCTCAGGCGCTGTTCGGACGTCGTCGAGGCCTGGCTCGGCGTGGTGGCAGCGGCGATGCTGCTGCTCGCCGCGCCGGCGGTGGCCTTCGCGGTGGCTGCAGTCGCCGAGAACGCCTTGCTCGACCAGGCTCAAGGGCTGCGCCCTGTCGCCGCGCGACTCGTCAAGGATGTCCCGGTGACGCTGTCGCGGTTCGCCGGAGAGGCGGGCGACAACCGCGTTTCTGCGTCCGTGCGGTGGACGACGTCCACTGGCTCCTCGAGGTCCGGCACGGCTTCGGTGGAAGCGGGCAGCGAGGCGGGCACTCTCACCGAGGTATGGCTCGACGAGGCCGATCGCGTTCACCCCGCGCCGCTCACCCCGGCCGAGGCCAGGTCTCAGGGAACCGCTCTCGGGGTGGCCGCCGCGGCCAGTGTGTGCGTGCTGGTGCTGGGCGGCTGGTGGGTGGCCCGGGTACGGCTGGACGTGCGCCGCAGGGCACAGTGGGACCGTGCCTGGGCGGAGTTCGACGCACACCGGGGCCACCGGCACGCGTGAAACGCCGTCGGCCGAGGGTCGGACACGCCTTTCACCGGTGCCTGGGAACGTTGCCGAGCCCCGCCTTTCGCGTCTGCGGTCAGCCTTCCGCGTGGGCCGGCCACAGATCGGGGCCGAAGACCTCGTAGCGGATGTGGCGGGCGGGGATGCCGGCCCGGAGCAGTTGAGCCCGGACGGCGCGCATGAACGGCACCGAGCCGCACAGGTAGACCTCGGCGTCCGCGGGCAGTTCGTCGACGAGTCGGTCTGTGTCCTCCGGATCAGGTACTTGTGGACGACCGTGTACTTGTCCTCGGTGACGGCGAGCAGCGCTGCGAACGCCGCGATGGACCCCGCCAGGGCACGGCGCTGTTCGCCGCCGGCCTGGTTGCCGCGAACAGGCCGTCCAGCAGCTCGGGCCGGTCGGTGAACATCGTGTCGTAGAAACGGGCCGTGATGTCCTCGACCGCCCCGCCGACGGCGGACAGGGTGGCGCGGACGACGGCGGCCGACTCGGGCGAAAGCATGGATCTCCTACGCGTTACGGGGGTGCAGCGGGACGGCGCTCACCATCTGCGCCGGATGACCCTCGGGCGCAGATCGGCTCCTTGGCCTGCGCTGTGGCCCCGTCGGGCTCGAATGACACCGAACACCCCCGCGGACCGGGCCGATCGGTCCCGTCATCGGGCCAGGCCACACAGGGGCCTCGGAACGGCACCACCGGCCCGTCCGCAAGCGCGGGTGTCGAGCCCAGGTTTCCGAACGACTCACCAGCGTCCGGAAGTGTCGAACACCCCACCGCACAATCCGGCCGGGGCCGTCTCCGTCCGACACGCGCCACCGCACACATCTGGTCACACGAATTCGAGCACGTCCCGTAGGGGGCGCCGGGGCGTGGCCGGGCCGCGCGGGCCGTAGCCCACGCGCAGCACCATCTGCACGTGCCCCTTGCCCGACACCGGGTCGCGGACCAGTGGCCGCAGGTCGGCGCTCTCCAGCGGGTGGGAGGTCAGGGAAGTGGCCAGATCGGCCAGCGTGGCTTCCAGCAGGACGCGTTCCAGCGCCTGTCCCGCGCACAGCCAGTCGGCGGGGCCGTCGCCGGAGGTGCTCAACAAGGCCAGATGCGGGGAGTGTTCGAAGGCGGTGGAGCCGCGGTCCGCGACCGGACGTCGGCCGGCGAAGTCCCGCTGGGGAGCCTTGCCGTCCCGCTTGCGCGGCCCGAACGCGTACTCGGGCACGCCGTCGACGGCGGTGTCCGCCTCCGGTCCGAGGCGGGTCCAGCGGTCCAGGTCCTCCCTCAATTCGGGTTCCAGGGAGTCCCGGCTCTCGGCGTCCCGCACCAGGTCGAGCATGGTCTCGACATGCCAGGGACCGGGGAACATCAGCACGGCCCCCTCCCGCGCCGCGGCCTCCCGCAAGGAGGTCCGCACCTCCTCGGGGATGTCCTTCTCGGCGAAGGGATGCCGGCTGGTGTGCCGCTGCCGGATGGCGGGGTGCAGGCGTACGAGATCGTCCTCGTCCCTGTCCCCGTCGGGCTGGGCTTCGGCGGAGTCGGCCAGATGGACGGCGGCGAGCAGCAGCGGCTCCGTTGGCTCGGGCAACAGCCGGGCCTTGGGGCTCAGGCCCGCGTGGGCGGCGCCGACCCGCAGATTGAACAAGGCGGCCCCGCAGCCGATGTGCAGGGCCCGGTTGCCCGGGTCGGAACGCGGCATGGCCCGTTCCGGGTCGGCATGCAGCATGAGGAGGTGGTCGGCGGCGACGTAGCGGAATCGCCACGGCTGCGCGTTGTGCATGGACGGGGCCGCCGTAGCCTCGGCCACCAGCGCGGTCAGTGTCTTCTCGTTGAGTTGCGGAGCCATGCCACCCTCCTCAGGAACCCTGCACCCCGCCGGAATGCCGGCTGCCGAGTACCCAGCCGTGCGGCCAGGTGCACGTGCCGTCGCGGCCGCGGTGTCGGTCGCTGCGGGCCGGGTTCCAGCCAGTGTTGCGTCCGGGACCCGGTTTCCGGCCTCCCACACCGACGGCATTGGGAAGGCTCGCGGGGCCCTGGGCGTCGATGTGTGCCGTCACAGCATGTGCCATCACACCAGCCCCTGCGCAAGGGCCACACCAGCCCTCAGAAGAGTCCGATCGGCCCTCTCCCGTCCGCGTTGCCGTCGTGATCATTGAGTCAGGCGTGGACGCCGGGATCGGCATCCGTGAGGGGTTCCCCCGGCCCCACCGGAAACGGCGTCCGCGCCAGGGCTGTGACGCAGGCAGTACAGCCTGTTGTCGGCGGGGCCGTGGAAGATCAGCGCCAGCACGACCTGCTCTTCGCCCTGCGACGGGGCGCCGGCGCCCGGAGGCCGGGCATGGGCTCCGACGCGGGGTAGGACCATGCGCTTGCGCCTCCACCCGGACGTCGAGGGCGTCCCTGGCCACACGAGCGCCCGGTGCGGCACGGATGTCGCCGCACCACAACCGTTCGCAGGCCGCGCCGCGGGACGACAGGCTGACGTTCCTGGTCGCCGGTTCGCTCGGCGCGTGGGCGGGCGACGCCTGTTCTAGGGTGTGCGGTGTGGCCGCTTCCGGCCGCGGTACCTGATGTGTGTCCCGGAAGGGGTGAGGTGCCGGTGGACGGCGACGAGGGGATCGAGCGTCGGCGCCCGATCAAGGCGCCGGGGCCGGTCTGGGATGCGGACCTGCGCAGCATCGCTGAGCAGTTCAGACAACTCACCCGAGCTCAAGGGCGAATGCAGGCGCTACTGGATGCGGTGCTCGCGGTCAGCCGGGAGCTGGAGTTGCCAGTGGTGCTGCGGCAGATTGTGAGCGCCGCGATGCACCTGGTGAACGCCCGCTACGGCGCCCTGACAGTGCTGAAGGAGAACCGGGCCGGCCTTGAGGAGTTCATCCCGCTCGGCCTGAGCGACACCGAGCGCCAGGACCTGGCCGGAGTCGACCCCCCGCACGGCCGCGGCCTGCTCGGGCGCATGATCGAGCAGCACGAACCGCTGCGTGTGGACGATGTGCCGCACCACGCGGACGCGGCCGGCTTCCCTGCGGGGCATCCGCCGATGCGCACCCTGCTCGGGGTGGCGATCGGCGTGCACGGGCGCATTTACGGAAACCTGTACCTCGCCGACCGGCGCGACGGCGAACCGTTCGACGAACAGGACGCGGCCGTAGTGCTCGCGCTGGCCGGAGCCGCCGGCATCGCCATCGAGAACGCCCGCCTCTACCAGCAGGTACGCACCTCCGCCGAGCAGTTCCAGCGCCTGCTGCTGCCCACCCTGCCCGACCTGACGCCGTTCACCGGGGCCGCGGTGTATCGGGCGGCCACCGCCCCCGGCCACCATCTGGGCGGCGACTGGTACGACGCCCTGCTGCTCCCGGACGGCGCGTGCGCCGCGATCATCGGGGACGTGGTGGGCCACGACCTGACCGCGGCCGCCGCCATGGCTCAGACCCGCAACATGCTGCGCGCCCTGCTCTACGACCGGCGCACCCCGCCGAGCCTGGTCCTGGACCGGCTCGACGACACTCTGAACGCCATCACGGACGCCCCCGTCACCACCGCCTGCCTGGCCCGCATCGAACCCGACGGCGATGGCTGGCGCCTGCACTGGTCGACGGCCGGCCACCTACCGCCCCTGGTCGTCGGCTCCGACGGCGGCACCCGCTACCTGCAGGCCGAGCCCGGCGTGCCGCTGGGCGTCGACGCCCGCCTGCCGCGCCCCGACCACATGCATGCGCTCGCGCCCGGAGACACGGTGCTGCTGTACACCGACGGCCTCGTCGAACACCCCGGGCACCCACTGGACGCCGGCCTGGGCGCGCTCGCCGCCACCGCCGCCGGCCACGCCCGGCTGCCCCTCGACGCGCTGTGCCGCACTCTGGCGGACCAGCACCCCAGCGACGGCCACGACGACATCGCGCTTCTCGCCGTACGCACCCCGCCCCCCGGCCCCGGGACCCACCAGGACCGATAGCAGCGGCCACGCCTCCAGTACCGCCTTCCCGGCGGCGGCGCGTCGCGGACTGCAGCGGCACGTGCCGCGACCGGCAACGTTCGCCTTGTCTCGACGGAGTCCGAATCGGTAATCGAGCCGTCGCCATGTGCGACTGGATCTCGCCCACGACCGGCCAAGGCCAGGATCACGGTAGATCCCGACATCAACAGCCGACCGGCTACGACCTCGAAGGTCCGCGATCAGCCATGGCTATCCAGGCCGTTAATGATCGAGTGCTGCTCGGATCTGGCTGAGCCACTCTTTGCCGAGCCGGCGCCCGTTCGGGAGCTGGTCGCCTCGCTCCCAGCGCCACGTTGTGATCATCGCCAGCACGAGGATCCGGCACTCGCGCAGCAAGTCTTGATCGACACCCGGGTAGTGCTCGCTGACTTCTTCGGGCGCATGGGCGAGGTCGAATTCGACGGGCCCACGGCAACACGTCTCAAGGTCTATGAACAGCAGCCCGTTCTTCGTGGTGAGCACGTTGCCCGGGTGCGGCTCGCCGTGCAGCAGCTGCTCGGCGCCGCCGCGCTCGCCGATCACTCGTCTCAGGCTTCGTAACGTGTCACTGAGCAGCTCCCGGTCCGCTTCGGCGAGCGCCGGAGTGTGGTCGCGGTTCGCCACGAGTTGTTGAGCCTGCTCGACTCGATCCGTGAAGTGCGGCGTCGGGACATCGAGCTTGCGCATGCCGGAATGCAGCCGCTCGAGCGCGTTGGCGTAGTCGGCTGGTGAGACCTCTCGAGGTGTCACGGGTTCGTAGTAGGTCCATAGCGTGACCACGAATCCATCACGCTCATGGACGCGTGGCTCCACCCGAGGCTCGAGAGCAGCCACAGGGCACCCGGATTCGGCGAGCCGCTGAGCAAGCTCGACTTCGAACTGTGCGACCTGATGCGCTACAGGTGCCACCCGGGCCAGGACGTCACAAGGCAGCAGACGCAGAGTGAGCTTGTTCGAGTCATGAAGAATGATCACGTCATCGACGGTCAGGTCAAGTGATGAGGCGGTCGACATGGCCGCGGCCACCGCACGCTTGACCTCTGATGCCTGCATCGTCGCCTGGCCCCTCTCCCTTGAGCGCTGCCATAGCGGGGCAGCCGGCCGGCTGCCCCCTGCAACGAAGCGGCCACCGGACCCCACGGGACCTACGCCACACCGGTCCACCATGAACCTTCAAAGTACCGCTCAGCGTTGTCAGTTCTCGGACATTTTCCGGGTCTGTGTGCGGCGGACGGGACGCCATCGTGCCAGGTGATCGTCCTGCTGCTGCAAAAGGTGCACCGGCAGGACACCCTGCCCGGCACTCAGACTGCGTCGCTGTGCAGCGGCACTGTCCATTCCAGGGTGGTGCCGGCTGGCTGATTGGGCGTCAAGGTGAAGGTGCCGCCGAGGTTTTCGGCGCGGGTGCGGATGTTGGCCAGACCGCTGCGGCGGGTGGTGGCGGGGTCGACACCGCGGCCGTTGTCCGCCACGCGTAGCCGCAGAGCCGCGTCGGTGGCTTCGGCGGTGACCTCCACGGCGGTGGCGTGGGCGTGCCGGGCGGCATTGGACAGCGCCTCACGCAGCACCGCGAGCAACTGCTCGCGGTGGTCCTCTGGGACATCGGTGTCCAGCAGACCACTCATGCGCAGGGCGGGAGTGAAACCGAGCGTCTCCGCCGCCTGGCCCACCTCGGCCACGAGCCGGGCGCGCAGGCCGACGGCGTCGGAGCGGTCACTCTCCCGCAGGGCGTAGATGGTGGACCGCACCACCTTGATCGTGTCGTCGAGGTCGTTCACCACCCGCTGGACGCGCTCGGCGACCTCGGGCCGGTCCCCGACACGGTTGAGGACCGACTGCAGGCTGAGCCCGCTGGCGAACAGGCGCTGGATGGCCAGGTCGTGCAGATCGCGGGCGATGCGGTCACGGTCGTTGAGGACGAGCAACTGCTCGGAGTCGCGGCGGTGTTCGGCGATCTCCAGGGCGAGTGCGGCATGGTCGGCGAACCCTGTGATCATCTTGACGGTGGCATCGGTGAGGGCGGGGCCGCCTTGCCGGTTCGCGACCTGCAGGACGCCGCGGACCCGCTCGCGCGTGCCCAGCGGGATCAGGAACGCAGGACCCAGGTCCAGCACGGCGGCGCTCCCGGACTCGGCGCGCGGGTCCTGGCTGAGGGACTCGCTGACGATCGTCTCGCCGGAGCTGAACACCTTTGCGGCCAGGCTGGTGCTGTCGGGCAGGGCCAGTCCCCGTACCTGGCCGGCGTCGGTTCCGTCGGCGGCCTCGATGACCAGGTTGCCGGTGTCGCCCACGGGCACCGCCAGCGTCACCAGGTCCGCGTCGGACAGGTCACGGACGGTGGTGGTGAAGGAGTGCAGGGCTTCGGTGGGGTCGGCGCCCGACAACAGAGTGCGGGTCAGCTCGCTGCTCGCGGTCAGCCAGCGCTCCCGGCGGCGGGCGTCGTCGTAGAGCCGGGCGTTGTCGATCGCCACGCCGGCGGCCGCGCCGAGGGTGCGCAGCACCGCTTCGTCCTCGGCGTCGAACTGTTCTCCGCCGTTCTTCTCCGTCAGGTACAGATTGCCGAAGGTACGGTCGCGGACCTGGACCGGAGTTCCGAGGAACGTGGTCATCGGGGGATGTCCGGGCGGGAAGCCTACGGAGTCGGGGTGCTCGTTCAGCGCTGTCAGCCGCAGCGGGCGGGGCTCACGGATGAGCAGGCCGAGGATGCCCTCGCCCCGCGGATAGTGGCCGATACGAGCGATGGTCTCCTCGTCCACACCCACGGTGATGAACTGCTTGATGCCGCCCTCGTCGTTGAGGATCCCGAGCGCGCCGTAGCGACAGTCGACCAGCTGGACCGCGGACTCGACGATCCGGTGCAGCACCACGTCCAGGTCCAGGTTGCTTCCGATGGACAGGACCGCGTCCAGGAGGGTGTGCACGCGGTTCTGGGTGTCGCGCACCCTCTGCACCTGTTCCTGCAGGTCCTCCAACAGCGCATCCAGGCGCAGCTGCGGCGTCGCCGGAGCGAAGGCCGACTGATCCCGCGTCTCGCGTGCGCCCTGGTCCATCCCTGTTCCCCTCACTGCACTTGGCGTGCGTCCCATCATGCCCGAATGGTCCTGTGCTCAGTCGAGCACCTGAACCAATCACGCAGCGGGTCGGAGTCCGGGAGTCCGAGCCGGTGGGCCAGAGACAGCGCGTGCGTCCACGCCTCGCGGGCTGCGTCGCCGTGTGCGGCCGCCTCGTGGACGTCGCCGACACGGCAATCGCTGGCCTCACTGTGACGGTCGCCGCCGCACACCGCCGACCTCGACGTCGGACGGACTCGGTCACGGCCCGCATGAGCATGGGCCGAACGGTCCTCGGTGAGGACCTGGCAGCCCCTCCCCACCGGCTCACAACGGCGCAACGCTGGTAGTGGGGAGTCAATCGAAGGTTGGAGGTACGTGTCATGCTGCCGTCCGTTGTTGCCGGAGTCGATGGATCCGCCGAGAGCCTGGCCGCCGCCGAGTGGGCGGCGCGTGAGGCGGCGCGCCGGGAGCGGCCCCTCAGGCTGGTGCACGCGTGGAACTGGCATCCCCGCCAGGGCGAGGGGGAGCCCGGAAAGGCCGCTCAGCGGTCTTTGGGACGGCGTGCCCTGCGCCAGGCGGAGGACCGTGTCCGCGGCGGCGCCGCCCAGGGCGTACGGCTGCGTGACGAGCAGGTCGAGGGACCGGCAACCGAGGCTCTGCTCAGGGCGGCCGAGCGGGCCGAGTTGCTGGTGCTGGGCTCGCGCGGGCTGAGCGGGTTCACCGGCTTCCTGGTGGGCTCGGTCGCCCTGGGGGTGGTCGCGAAGGCCACCCGGCCCGTCGTCCTCGTACGGGCGGGGGAGCAGGCCGAGGACGAGCACGTCCCGGCGGCCGACGGCAGCGCCTCCACCCGTACCGGGTATCGGGATGTGGTGCTGGGCCTCGACGTCGGTGATCCGTGCGACGAGGTGATCGAGTTCGCCTTCGAGGCCGCCAGGCTGAGGGGAGCGCGGCTGCGGGTCGTGCACGCCTGGCAGGCGCCCTCCGCGATCAGCCTCGGGCCCGGCGACATCGCTCTCGTGAACGATCCGCAGCGGGCGGAGGAGTGGCAGGGGTTCCTGTCCGCGGTCCTGCAGGTGTGGCGGGAGAAGTACCCCGATGTCGAGGTCCTGGAGACCGTGACGGAAGGAAGGGCCCAGACCGCGCTGGTGCGGGCGGCCTCGTCGGCGAGCCTGCTGGTCGTCGGCCACCGGCTGGCCGAGCGTCCGGTGGTCCCGCGCACTGGCCCGGTCACCCACGCGGTCATCCATCACGTGGGCTGCCCCGTGGCGGTCGTGCCCCACGAATGAGAGGTCGGGGGTTTCACCGGAGGTGGCCCTGGACCACGTCGCTCGCCGTTGTCGGCAACGTGCCACCCGGCTACCGGCGGTGCATGATCTCCAGGGCAGCGGCCAGTACGTGGGGGTCGTGGTGGCCCTTGTAGACCGCGGGCGGCCGCTTGTCGAGCTTCAGGAGTTCGGTCACCGCCGTCCATGCAGTTCGCACCGAGTACTCGACAGTGAAGGCGACATCGTCGGGCACCTCGGCGAACTGCCCGATGAAGGCGAGGTTGGCTGATCCCTTGGGTACGACGTGGGGGCGGTCGTCGCGGCGGCGGGCCAGGAACGGGCTGGTGATGTACGGCATCAGGCAGGGCACGACGGTGGAGGTCTCCAGGACACGAGCCGCCTGCGTTTCGTCGAACGGCAGGTGGTGCAGGACCTCTTCGAGTATCTCCCGGCCGGTGCACATCGTCATCGGCTTGGGCGTGTGGTTGCCCGCGCGGCCGGGGAACAGGCCGTAGCCCCACCAGACCGAGACTTCCTCGGGCTGGTCGCGGAAAACGGGCTGGCGGCCCGCGACGATGGTGAGCAGCCAGTTGGAGTCGGTGAAGGTCATCAGGCCGCCCTTTCCTGTCTTGCGGCCGCTGAACTCCGCCAGCGTGTCGAGGAACGCCGGGTCCTTGGTGGTGACGGTGAACGACTCCCAGCGAGACTGTTTGACGTGCTTGTCGAAGACTGCCGGGTCGCCGAAGTCGTCGCGTCCCCTGGACAGCCGGTGCCAGAGCAGCCAGGCATCCGAGCGGTGGGGATGCGGGCGTGGTGCGGAGGTGTGCGAGCCGAGGCTGGAGGCGTCGGTCATTGAGCCGTTGGTGACCAGGACCAGGTCCTCGGGGGCCACGTCGATCTGCTCGTTGCGGCCGCCGCGGGACAGGTGGATGCGGTCGACCCTGGTGCTTCGGTGTCCCGGAGCGAACCCGAGGTCGGTGACGTGGCATCGGGTGTGGACGGTGACCCCGCGTTCACGGAGCCAGGCGGTCAGGGGCCGCACGATGGAGTCGTACTGGTTGTAGCGGGTCCCGTAGGTGCCCGACAGGGAGGAGAACTCGGGGAGGAGATGGATGAAGCGCCTGAGGTAGCGGCGGAACTCGATCGCGCTGTGCCAGGGTTGGAAGGCGAACGTCGTGCACCACAGGAACCAGAAGGTCGTGGTGAAGAAGTGCTCGCCGAAACAGTCGCTGATTCGCCTGCCATCCAGGTGTCCCTCGGGGGTCGCGACGCACCGGACCAGCTCCAGCCGATCGAGCTCCGAGAACCCCATCGAGCGCGTGTCGACGATCTGTCCCTCTCCGTCGACGAGACGTGCGATGTCGTCCCAGGCGAAGTCCTCGTGTCCGGCGAGGATTTCCTCGGTCACCGATACCGAAGGGTCGTCGAGGGTCGGGATGCCGGAGAGCAGGTTGTACGTGCAGCGGTACTCGGCCTCGAAAATCCTCCCGCCGCGCATGGTGTAACCGGCGTCCGCCGTGCCGTCCGCGTCCAGACTTCCGCCGATCCGCCGCTGCTCCTCGAAGAGGTGGATGTCCGCTCCGTCGAAGCCGCCGTCACGGATCAGGAACGTGGCCGCGGCGAGCGCCGCGATGCCGCTGCCCACCAGGTACGCCTTCGCCATCAGACAACTCCTCGTTCTCGCCCACCTGTTGGGAACCACGCATCCACCCTTTCCCGCGCTGGTGGAAACCGTCAGGGGGCCATTGGTCGCCTGCGTGGGCCGGATGGCCCACGCAATGGCCTGCCACGCCGTCCGCGTGCCCGCGGGCAGGACCCCGCTGCCCGGCGACCCTTGCCCTTGTGCCCGGTGTGGGCGGCCGCCCTGGTGATCCGGACCTCTCCGGTGAGGGAGGGCATCCCCGGCCGGCTCACGACGACGTCGATCTTCGTGCGGGCGTACGTCATGGTGTTCTCATCCACGGCGCCGTTGGAGCGCAGCCGCACGGTGGACACGGCTTGGGTGTTGTCGCTGGTCACAGGGGCCCCTTCGGGTGTCGTCAGAATGGTCGGTGTGGTTCAGACCGTGGAGTCGGGCAGCCACAGGTCGGGGCCGAAGACCTCGTACCGGATGCGTCGTGCCGGAACGCCGGCGCGCAGGAGCTGTCCGCGCACATCCCGCATGAACGGCAGTGGGCCACAGAGGAACACCGTGGCGTCGTAGGGCAATTCGATCCCGGTGAGGTTCATCCGGCCGGCGCGCGCGTCGGGTTCCTCCGGGCCGGGGTTCTCGTACCAGAAGACGGCTCGCGCGCTCAGCAGTTGCTCGACGCGCTCGTGGGTCTCGGTGCGCAGGGCGTGTTCGGCGGGGGAGTGGTCGGCGTGCAGGACCAGCACCGGGCGGGTCGAACCGAGCGCGGCGGTCTTCTGTGTGCCAGGCACCGGCCCCGCGTTTCGCCGTCGTTTCGGAGCACCGGGCGAAGAAGGGACCAACGGCCCCATCGAATGGGGCGCATCGGCCCTCACGGGCCTACTCGAACCGGGCCGGACGGACGCGGTAACGATCTCCCCCCTGGCCCTGTTCTCCCAGGCTCGGCGCCGCGAGGGACGAAGCCCTCAGCACGCCTCCTTTGCGTGTGACGGTCCGACCCGGACTGACGTTCTTGCGAGGAGCTCATGACGTACGGACGGGCGTCTATTGATCGAGGTACCACTCCCGGTACGCGGCCACGGCCGTCGGCAGGGTGGGAAAGATCCGCTCGGTGCCGACGGCTGCCGCGAGGCCGTAGGCCTCCAGGTCGTCCAGCAGGTCCTGCTTGACTCGGGCGAGGGCGAAGACGACGCCGCGGTCGGTGAGTTCGCGGCGGAGAGCGTCGACGGCGTCGAGGGCGGTGAGTTCGCGGCGGAGAGCGTCGACGGCGTCGAGGGCGGTGATGTCGACCTCCACGTTGGCCTCGGTGTTGAGGACGAACCAACGTACGGGGCCCTCCTGTTCGTCCACCGCGGTCAGCGCCCGGTTCCGGAAGTCCTCCGCGTTGGCGAAGAACAGCGGGGAGTCGTAGCGGTAGACCAGCAGGCCGGGGATCGTACGGGCCTCGGGGTAGTCGTCGATGTCGTGCATGCCGGCCACACCGGGCACCAGCCCCTCGACGGCGTCGTGCGGGCGGGCCACCCGGGTCAGCAACTCCGCGATGGACAGGCCGACGGCGACCAGCACCCCGTACAGGATGTCCAGGACGAGTACCCCGGTGAGGCAGCCGAGCGCCAGCAGCAGCTCCCTGCGGCGGAACGACGCCAGGCGCCGGAAGCCCGCCAGGTCGATCATGCGGGTGGCCGCGTAGACGACGAGCGCGCCCAGCACGGCCGAGGGGGTGCGGGACAGCAGCGGGCTGAGGAAGAGCAGCACGGCCAGGACGGCCGCGCCGGCGATGAGCGAGTACGCCTGGCTGCGGGCGCCCGCCGAGGAGGCCAGCGCGGTGCGGCTGGCGCTGCTGCTCACCGGGAAGCCGTGGACCGCGCCCGCCCCGAGGTTTGCGGCGCCCAGCGCGAGGAACTCCTGATTGGCGTCCAGCGCGCTCGTGCCTGTGTCACGGTCGGCGAAGGCGCGAGCGGTGAGGATGAAGTCGGTGTAGCCGACGAGGACGACGCCCAGCGCGGGCAGCAGCAGGTGCGGCAGCTCGGTCAGGTCCGGCAGCGCGAGCCCCGGCAGACCGGCCGGGACGTCGCCGATCACCTCGATGCCGTGCCGGTCGTCGAGTCCGAAGGCCGCTACAACCGTCGTCGCGAGCACCACGGCCAGTAGCGGGCCGGGGACGGCGCGGACGTACCGGGCGGCGAAGAGGAAGGCCAGCGCTACGGCGGAGAAGACGACGGTGGCCGGATGGGCACCCGGCAGGTTCCGGACGAAGGACCACAGCTGCGGGAAGAACGCCGATCCCGTGGCGTCGACGCCGGTGAGCTTGGGCAACTGGTCCACCGTCATGATCAGCGCCACGCCCGCCAGATAGCCGATCAGCACCGGCCGGGACAGCAGATCCGCGATGAATCCGAGCCGTGCCGCCCAGGCCGCCACGCACAGCAGGCCGACCGCGATCGCGAGTGTGGCCGCCAGCGTCGCGTACCGGTCCGGGTCTCCGGCGGCGAGGGGACCGACCACCGTCGCCGTCATCAGCGCGGTCGTCGACTCCGGACCTACCGAGAGCAGCCGGGATGAACCGAGCAGGGCGTACAGGACGAGCGCGGGCAGGATCGCCCACAGCCCGGCGACCGGGGGCAGACCGGCCACCCCCGCGTACGCCATCACCTGGGGCACGAGGTACGCGGCGACCGTCATCCCCGCCAGAACGTCGCCCCTCAGCCACGAGCGCCGATAGCCGAGGAGCGTGCCGAGCCCGGGGACCAGTTGGCGCCACCCCGGAAAGTGCCCGCCCGAGCTCTGGACCATGAGCCCCCCCTTCACCGAGTGGAGCTCAGGATCCACCGAAGGGAAGAACACGCGCGAGATGCCGAGCACAACCCATGCCGCGCCTGCAGGCCCCCAGGGCCGTTCGGCCCCAGACGGGGACTTGCGGCCCCTGCACCACGAACTCCCCTACCACGACGCTGGAATCACATCCCCATTCAGGAGGCGGAACCATGGTCCACACCGTTGTCGCAGGCTTCGACGGCTCGGCCGAGAGCCGGGCCGCCGCTGAGTGGGCGGCCCGCGAGGCGAAGCTGCGCGGCCTGCCCCTGAAGCTCGTCCACGTCTGGGAGCCCGTGCCCGAGCCCATCGCCCAGGCGCCGCTCCTCGGCGCCGAGACGCAGCAGCACTGGAGCGAGCGCATCCCCCGGGAGGCGGCCGAAGGACTCAGGCTGCGTCACCCCGGCGTGGACGTGACCGTGGAACAGATCAGCGGACGGCCCGGTGAGGTGCTGCCGCGCGTGGCGAAGGACGCCGAACTGCTGGTCCTCGGCTCCCGCGGTCTGAGCGGAATCGGCGGCTTCCTGGTGGGCTCCGTCGGCCAGATGGTCGTCGCCCACGCCGGACAGCCGGTGGTCCTGGTCCGTGCCGGGGAGCAGGCCACGGACGAGCACGCGATGGACCCGGCCGGAATCCCCTCCGCCGCGGCCCCGTTCCGGCCCGTCGTCCTCGGACTCGACACCGACAATCCGCACGACGCGGTGATCGAGTTCGCCTTCGACGCCGCGCTGCGGCGGGAGACGGCCCTGCTGGTCGTGCACGGCTGGAACCCGCCGCCGTACTTCCCCTACGGCCTGCCGGCCGACTCCGAGTTCGAGGCCGAGCTGGGCAGGCAGGACACCGCCGCGTTGGCCGAGGTACTGCGTCCCTGGCGGCAGAAGTTCCCGGCGGTCGAGGTCGTCGAGCAGTCGCGCTCCGGCAGCCCGGCCAACCACCTGGTCGACGCCTCCCGCGAGGCCTCCCTGGTCGTCGTGGGCCGTCGTATCCGCCGCTCGCCCCTGGGCGCGCACATCGGGCCCGTCACACACGCCGTGCTGCACCACTCCACCGCCCCCGTCGCCGTCGTCGCGCACGGCTGACTCGACGAGCGCATCTCGAGGAGGGAACGAATCATGGAGCTTCCCCTGGTCGTGGGTGCCGACGGCTCGGAGCCGAGCCTGCGGGCCGTCGACTGGGCGGCGGAAGAGGCCGCCCTGCGCGGGGTGCCGCTGCGGCTGGTGCATGCCTCGCTGTGGGAGCGGTACGAAGGCGCCGCGTCGGCCGAGGACCTCGGCAAACCATCCGAGGAGGCGCCGGCCTACGGCATCGTCGACAGCGCCGCCCGGCGGGCGCGCGGCCGCCAACCGGACCTGAAGGTGTCCACCGAGGTGGTACCTGACGAGCCGGAGTACGCCCTGGTGCGGGAGGGACGACACGCCTCCGCACTGGTCCTGGGCACACGGGGGCGCGGCGGCATCGCCGAGTTGCTGCTCGGTTCCGTGAGCCTGACCGTGGCCGCCCATGCCACCTGCCCGGTGATCGTGCTGCGGGGCCGCCAGGACGAGCGCGCGCAGTCCGTGACGCACCACGGGCGCATCGTGCTCGGCGTCGGCGACGTTGCGCGCAGCTCGGCGGCCGTGAGCTTCGCCTTCCAGGAGGCGGAGCGACGGGGAGCCGTCCTCGAAGCCGTACGGGCCTGGCAGTGCCCCGCGCACGAGACCACGGACCACCCCCTGCTGGTGGGAGAACCCGCCCACCTCCACGAGCGGCGGGCCGCCGAGGCGCTGGAGGCCGCGCTGAACGAGGTTGCCGCGGAGCACCCGTCCGTGAAGGTGCACCGGCGCACCGCCGAGGGGCCCGCACGCAAGGTGCTGCTCGATGCGTCGGCCACCGCCGATCTCCTCGTCGTCGGGTCCCGGCGCCAGGAGGGGCACTTCGGACTCCAGCTCGGCCGCGTCGCCCACACGGTGCTGCACCACTCCGCCTGCCCCATCGCCGTCGTGCCGCAGCGGAGTTGATACGACGACCGGCCCAGTGGCCCGCCGCGTGATCGGGGACGTATGTCCGCAGATCGCGCGGCGGTCGCGCGTAGCCGGTGGCTTGCCACCGCGCTCACAGGGGGAGCCCTGCGTGTTCAGGACAAGCACCAGGACACAGGACATAGGGCCGACCGGCCCTGTGCTCGCACCCGGTCAGCCCATGGGACCGCTCTTCCATCCGCTGGATGCTCGAAGCATCACAAGGCTTGGAGGAGACCCGTGACGACGGACGACACACTCAGCCGACCCATGGTCCACGCCCTGCTCACGGACGGCAGCACTGTGTGCGTCCGTCCCGTGGCACCGGGTGACCACGACCAGGTGCAGGGGCTGTACGAGGAGATGTCCCCGGAGAACCTGCGGCTGCGGTTCTTCGCGGCGAGCCGGCGCTCCGCCGCACTGGCCGCCGAGCGGGCCTGTGCACCACCGCGCCCGGGCTATCGGGCCCTGCTGGCCGAGATGAAGGGCCAGGTGATCGGACTGGCCGAGTACAACACCGGCGGTGAGGGTGAGGCTGCCGATATCTCCATCGCCGTCGCCGACGGACTGCACCACCGAGGCGTCGGCACGCTCCTCGTGGAGCACCTGGTCTCGGCGGCGCGCGCGGAGGGCATCACCACGTTCACCGCGGACGCGCTCAGCGAGAACCACGAGATCCTCCAGCTCTTCGCCGACCTGGGCCTGCGGACGACCCGCCACTTCGAGGGTCCCGAGGTGCGATGCGCCGTCGATCTCGGGGAGGACGACACCTACCTGACGGCCGTGGAGGCCCGTGGCCGGGCCGCCAATGTCGCCAGCCTGGAACCGCTGCTGCTGCCGGAGGCTGTCGCTGTCGTGGGTGCGGGGCGCAAGCCCGGATCCGTGGGGCGGGCTGTGTTGCACCATCTGCGCACAGGGGGTTTCACCGGGCGGCTGTTCGCGGTGAACGGCGGCGCCTCCTCGATCCTGGGCGTGCCCTCCTACCCGTCGGTCAGCGCGCTGCCGAGAACACCCGACCTCGTGGTCGTCGCGGTTCCCGCCGCCGCGGTCGCGGAGACCGCGGTGGAGTGCGGCAAGGCCGGCGTACGGGCCCTCCTCGTCCTCTCCGCGGGCCTCGACAGCAGCGAGGCGGAGGCATTGATGGCGGCCTGCCGCACGCACGGTATGCGCCTCGTCGGACCCAACTGCCTCGGTATCACCAACACCGACTCCGAACTCCGCCTCGACGCCACCTTCGCCGCCGAACACCCCCGCCCCGGCACGGCAGGTGTCGCGGTGCAGTCCGGCGGCGTCGGCATCGCCCTGCTTGACGGGCTGTCCCGGCTCGGCATCGGCGTGTCGTCCTTTGCCTCCCTGGGCGACAAGTACGACGTCAGCGGTAACGACATGCTCCAGTGGTGGGAGAGCGATGGCCGCACCGGCCTCGCTCTGCTGCACCTGGAGTCCTTCGGGAACCCGCGCGCCTTCTCCCGCACCGCCCGGCGGGTGACCCGCCGCATGCCGGTGCTCACCGTGGACGCGGGCCGCACCGACGTGGGCCGCCGCGCCGCCGCCTCGCACACCGCGGCCTCCGCCACACCCACGATGACCCGCCAGGCCCTGTTCACCCAGGCCGGCATAACCGCCACCCGCTCGGTCGGCGAACTCCTCGAAACCGCCGCCCTGATGCACTCCCAGCCGCTCCCGACCGGATCCCGCGTCGCGATCGTCACCAACGCGGGCGGCGCGGGCGTCCTGGCCGCCGATGCCTGCGCGGAGGCCGGGCTCGCCCTCCCGCCGTTCACGCCGGAGATGATCGACGACCTGCTCGCCGTACTCCCCGACGGTGCGGCGGTCGGCAACCCGGTGGACGCCACCGCCGCTGTCGCTGAGGATCAGCTCAGGGACTGCGTGGACGTCCTCATGCGGCACCCGGGCGTCGACGCCGTACTGCTGGCCCTGGTCCCCACCGCGGTGGCCCGGGCGACCGGCGACGACCTCGTCCGGGCCCTCACCGATGCCCCCGCGCATCGGGCGAAGCCGGTCCTCGCGGTGCGGCTGGAACAGGACCTGCCGGTCAGGCTGCTGCCCGTCACCGACGGTGGCACCATCCCCTCGTACGCCGAACCCCAGGCGGCGGCACAGGCGCTGGCCCACGCCGCCCACCGTGCCGCCTGGCTCGCCCGGCCGGCTGGGACGATGCCGGACCTCGACGGGGCCGACACGGTACGCGCCCAGGAGGTCGCCGAGACGTTCCTGACCGCGCACCCGGACGGCGGCTGGCTCGACCCGCGCACCTGCGCCGACCTCCTCGCCTGCTACGGCATCCCACAGCTCCCGTGGGCCTGGGCAGAGAACGAGGACGAGGCCGTCATCGCCGCCGAACGGCTGCGCGGCCCCGATGGCCGGGTCGTGATGAAGGCGCATTGGCCGGGGCTGCTGCACAAGAGCGAGCAGCACGCCGTCCATCTCGACCTCCAGGGCGACGCCCAAGTACGGGAAGCCTTCCGGGACTTCGAGACCCGCTTCGACGGACTGCTGACCGGAGTGGTTGTCCAGCCGCTCGCACCCCGCGGCACAGAGCTGCTCGCCGGTGTGGTCCAGGACGAGGTCTTCGGCCCGCTCGTCCTGTTCGGGCTCGGCGGCACCGCGACCGAGGTTCTGCGCGACCACGCCGCCCGGCTCGCCCCACTCACCGACCACGACGTGCACGACCTGATCACCGCCCCGCGCTGCGCTCCGCTGCTGTTCGGGGCGCGCGGCGGCGGGCCGGTCGATCTGGAAGGCCTGGAGCAGCTGCTGCTGCGGCTGTCCCGGATGGCGGCCGACCTGCCGCAGCTCGCCGAGGCCGACTTCAACCCCGTACTCGCGACACCGGGCGGAATCAGCGTGCTCGACGCACGCGTGCGCCTGCTGCCGCGCAGGTCCCAGGACCCGTATCTGCGTCGACTCCGCTGAGAAGGGAAAACAGCCATGAAGCACAACAACGTGGGCTCCGTGATGACAGTGGATGTCGTCCGCGCCGAGTACGGCACCCCGTTCAAGGAGGTGGTCCGGCTGCTGGCCGACCACCGGATCAGCGGACTGCCGGTGGTCGACGATGACGGGAAGGTCATCGGCGTCATCTCCGAAACGGACCTGATGCTGCGGCAGGCGGACACCCCCGACCCGTTCGAACCGAAGCGTCGCTTCCGGTTCGTCGGGCTGACGCGGAGCGGCAGACGGCGGGCCGCGAAGGCGCACGCCCGCACCGCCGGCCGGCTGATGACGCAGCCGCCCGTCACCGCGCACGCCGACGACATCATCGTCGAGGCCGCCCGCACGATGGCCCAGCGGTGCGTGGAGCGACTGCCTGTGGTGGACGAGGAGGACCGGCTGGTCGGCATCGTCACCCGGCGGGACCTGCTTCAGGTCTTCCTGCGTCCGGACAAGGAGATCCGT
Organism: Streptomyces sporangiiformans; assembly: GCF_005768555.2. GTDB lineage: Bacteria > Actinomycetota > Actinomycetes > Streptomycetales > Streptomycetaceae > Streptomyces > Streptomyces sporangiiformans. Next base: position 8,990 of record NZ_VCHX02000183.1, on the reverse strand, counting down.
CAGGAGGTGATCGAGGAGGTGCTGGTGGGCTCGTTGTGGCTGGCACCGCGGACCGTCGACGTCTCCGTGGTGGAGGGCGTGGTCACGCTTGCCGGCCACATGGAGCGCAAGAGCGAGACGGAGATCGCCGTCTCCATGACCCGCCAGATCGATGGCGTCGTCGCGGTGGTCGACCGGCTCACCTACCGGCTGGACGACTCACGTCTCCCGGCTGACGAACCGGCGCTGCACGGCGTTGCCGGTGACTGGCTGCGAAGGATCTGACAACGGCTTCTGAGAGGAGGTGGACCACCATGCCCGACAGCGTGCTGGTCGCCTACGGAACGACGAACGGATCGACCGCGCAGATAGCGGAAGCGATTGCGGAGGTCCTGAGCAAGGAGGGACTCACGGCCGAGGCACTCCCGGCGCAGGCCGTGGAGAGCGTGGCGTCGTACGACGCAGTGGTGGTCGGAGGCGGACTGTACGCCGGGCGCTGGCACAAGGACGCCCGCCGCTTCGTCCGCCGCCACCGCCACGAACTCGCCGAACGCCCGCTGTGGCTGTTCAGCAGCGGCCCGCTCGACCCGTCGGCCTCTGAGCGGGACATCCCGCCCGTACCCGGCGTGAAGAAGGCCATGGACAGGCTCGACGCCAAGGAGCACGTCACCTTCGGAGGCTGCCTGGAGGAGGGCGCGAAGGGATGGGTCGCGCGGATGATCCTCCGCAACGGAAAGGGCGGGGACTTCCGCGACTTCACCGCCATCGAGGAATGGGCCGCCCGCATCTCGGCAGAGCTCGGGGCCGCGGCCCCAGGAAGGAGCTGATCCACCCGCAGGGGCACTTCTCACGATCGAAGCAAGCTTGCACTGCCTTGGGCGAGCGCTCCCTTCGAGGCCTGGTGTGCTCCAGAGGGGCTAGCGGCCGGACCCGTCTCGTCGTGCCTGTCGCTTCATCGGCGTGGTCCTACGGTGGAGAGATGAGCACCCGTCCCCATGGGAGGAAAGCACGTGGAGATCGTCGCGTACGGCGTCCAGGCGGACGAGGAACCGCTGCTGCGAGAGGCGTTCGATCGGGCGTTCGGAAGCGGTCATGAGCTGCGCTGCTTGGGGCTGTTCCTGAACCGGGACACCGCACCGACCGCCGACAGCCACGAGGTCGTGCTCTGCAGTGTCAACGACACGCTGGACGCCGAGGTGCTGCGCTCGCTGGCCCAGGGTGGCACGCGGATGATCGCCCAACGGGCCACCGGCTTCAACAACATCGACCTCACGGTGGCCCAGGAGCTGGGGCTGACGGTGGCCCGGGTGTCGTACTACTCCCCGTATTCGGTCGCCGAGTTCGCCTGGGCGCTCGCGCTCGCCGTCGACCGCCGGATCGTCCGGGCCGCGCACCGCACGCGGGAGTTCGACTTCCGGCTCGACGGGTTGATGGGCCGCGACCTGCACGGCCGGACGGCTGGGGTGGTGGGCACCGGCAAGATCGGGACCGCGTTCGCCCGGATCGCCCACGGCTTCGGCATGCGACTGCTGGGCTGGGACATCACCGAGAACCCCGACTGCCTGGCCCTCGGCATGGAGTACGTCGCACCCGAGCGGCTGTTCGGCGAGGCGGACCTTGTGAGTCTGCATGTGCCGCTGCTGCCGAACACCCACCACCTGGTTGACGCCGAAGCGCTGGCACTGATGAAGGACGACGCGATCCTGGTCAACTCCAGCCGCGGCGGTCTGGTCGACACCGACGCTTTGCTGGAAACCCTGCGCGCGGGGCGGCTGAGCGGTGTCGGTCTGGATGTGTACGAGGAGGAGGCCGGGCTGTTCTTCCTTGACAAGTCGCTGGAGGTGATGACCGACGAACGGCTTGCCCGGCTGATGACGTTCAACAACGTGCTGGTCACCTCGCACCAGGCGTACTTCACCCGGGACGCCGTGGAGCAGATCGCCGAGACCACCGTCCGCAATGTCGAGGACTACTTCGCCGGCCGCACCGGCGACAACACCCTGGTCCGACCCGAGCCGGCCTGAGGTGCGAGCGTTGGGGGGGCGTGGCGACAGGTCAGGTGCATCCGGCAGTCCGGTGTGCCGGGCCGTTGGGAACGCGATCCGTCCGCGGAATGAGAGGCGAGCCGCCGAGCTTGGGCCACGAGTGGGGCCTAGTCGGTCCGCGACGCGATCTGCTGACGCTCGTTCATCCGTGGTGGGTCATGACGACGCGGCGTTCTCGTTGTGACCCGTTGGGGCACTGGTCGACTCGGGGGAGCGGCCGTTTCCGGAGAGGTCGAACTCGACGTCCACGACGCCCTCGACGGCTCGTACCAGACGTGCGGCCACAGGGACCAGGGATGTGTCCCGGACGCGGCCGCCGAGCTTCACGACTCCGTCTCGCACCGCCACGCGTACGGCCGACGTCGGCGCGGGGAAGAGATACGACACCACTTCCCGGCGAACCTCCTCGGCGATCTCCTCGTCGTCACGCAGGAATACCTTGAGCAGGTCGGCACGGCTGACGATCCCCTGCAGCATGCCCAGTTCGTCGACTACCGGAAGCCGTTTGACCTTGGCGTGAGCCAGCGTCCGCGCGGCATGGGAGAGCGTCGCGTCCGCGCGGACGGTGAGGGCCGGAGAGGTCATCAGCTCCCCGGCGGTCACCGCGCCGGCCTTCGCGAGGTCGGCCAGGCGCCGCAGCTGAGTGTGCCGGTCGGGGTCGCTGTCGCGGAACTCCTCCTTGGGCAGCAGGTCGGCCTCGGAGACGACCCCGACGACGCGGCCCTCGCCCTCCAGGACGGGCAGGGCGCTGACCTTCCAGTCGTGCATCATCCGCACGATCTCCTTGAAGGTGGCGCCGCGCCCGATGGCGGCGACGGTGTGGGTCATCACGTCGCTGACGATGTGCGGGGTGCCGTGCATCGGTGCCTCCCAGGTTGTTGTCGTTTCAGTCCGTGGGGTGGTCACAGGAGGCTGCCGCTGCCGTAAGGGGCGTACAGGTCCAGGAGCCGTGTGCGGGCCGAGCGCAGGCGGTGGGCGAGGATGTCGCCGACCCACTGGGCGACGGCCATGCCGAGCGCGGGGTCGTCCTGGCACATCGAGCGGACGGCGGTGGCGTCGAACTCGTAGGCGCGCACCGGGCTGGTTGCCTCCGCGCCCAGGTGCCAGCTGTGCGGGGCGAACAGCCAGGACCAGCCGATGAGTTCGTTGTGTCCGAGGGTCTCGATGACGGCTGCGCGTTGACCGGGCACACGCATGTCGAGGGCGACGGTGCCGGTACGGATGATCCAGAACCGGTCGGCGCGGCACCCTTCCTCGAAGAGGCGGGTGCCCTGGGGGAACGACACCTCTCGGGCGGTGCGCATCAGCCGCTGCCGGTGCTGGGCGGGCAGCGCCCGGAGCATGCTGGGCGTGGAGGGAGCGTTCATGACATGCCTCCGGTATGGGCGTACGAATCTGTCACGTTCAGCGTCGCCCTGTGCCCTGGCGCGGACCATGGGCCACCCGGCCCGAAGACCGGGCCTCCCGGTACCACGTAAGAGCCGTTCGGCACCCTGCGCCGGAACGGGCCCCGGAGATTTGATGAGGACGGGAAACAACCCGACGGAAGGGGTGTCGATCGTGGGTACGTCACTGACCCCGGAGTTCTGGAGGCTGTTCGCCGTCCTCCTGGGGATATCCACCGCGGTCACCTTCGTGCTCAGCGCCGCGCTCGACGCGCTGGTGCTGCGGGCGCGACGGCGCGGCATGCGTCATCGGTCGGCGGGCCCGCGGACCGTCGAGGTGTCCCACCGACCCGACCGGACTCTGGTCCGTCACTGAGCCGACGACGAGATCGTCGGGACTGTGCGCAGCGCGCTGCCCGGCCACTGGCGCGGCTGGACGCCACCCCGCCGACCTGCGCCACGGAGGCTTCCCGGACGGCTCTATGGGGCCCAAGGCCGAGGCCGCCGCCCGGTTCGTGGAACGCACGGGCGGCCTGGCCGCGATCGGCGCCCTCGACGGGGCGTACGAGATCGTCCACCACGACGTTCCCCAAGTCCCGCCGGAGGTAGGCACGACCCGGCCCGACGGGACCGAACGGCCCGGAGCGGGAGGGACGGGTGGCGGCCTCCGGGTGCTCCGACAGGCCCTCCTCGTGGGCCATGGCAGACGACGAGCATCAAGAACGCAGATGTTCATGCGCTGAGAGAGGGAGAGACCGGCGATGACCGCAACGGTGACAGCTGGCAACCGAAGGGCCGAGGCATGGAGCGGCTTCGCCGGGACACTCTGGCGCGACCGCATCGACGTACGCGACTTCATCCAGGCCAACTACACGCCGTACGAAGGCGACGCGACATTCCTGACCGGTCCCACGGACCGCACCCTCGCCGTGTGGGAGAAGGTCAGCGCGCTGTTCCCGGAGGAGCGAGCGAAGGGCGTCCTCGACGTCGACACCGCGATCCCATCGACGATCACCTCGCACGCGCCCGGCTACATCGACCCCGAACGGGAACTGATCGTCGGCCTGCAGACCGACGCCCCGCTCAAGCGCGCCATCATGCCCAACGGCGGCCTGCGGATGGTGGAGAACGGACTCAGGGCGTACGGCTACGAGCCCGACCCGTTCGTGACGAAGGTCTTCGGCACCTACCGCAAGACCCACAACGACGGCGTCTTCGACGCCTACACCGCCGAGATGCGCGCCGCCCGCAAGGCAGGCATCATCACCGGGCTGCCCGACGCGTACGGCCGCGGCCGGATCATCGGCGACTACCGTCGGGTGGCGCTGTACGGCACGGACCGGCTCATCGCGGCCAAGCGCGCCGAACGCGCCCTCCTGGACGCGCGGCCCTCCACCCCCGATGCCATCCGCGAGCGTGAGGAACTCGCCGAGCAGGTACGGGCGTTGGGCGAGCTGACGCGGATGGCGGCGAGCTACGGCCGCGACGTCTCCCGGCCCGCCGCCACCGCGCACGAGGCCGTGCAGTGGCTGTACCTCGGCTACCTCGCCGCCGTGAAGGAACAGAACGGCGCCGCGATGTCGCTGGGCCGCACCTCCACCTTCCTCGACGTCTACCTGCAGCGCGATCTGGCCGAGGGCATCATCGACGAGACCCGCGCCCAGGAGCTCGTCGACGATTTCGTGATCAAGCTGCGGATCGTACGGTTCCTGCGCACCCCCGAGTACGACGCCCTCTTCTCCGGCGACCCGACCTGGGTGACCGAGTCCATCGGTGGTATCGGCACCGACGGCCGACCGCTGGTCACCCGCACGTCCTTCCGCTTCCTGCAGACCCTGTACAACCTGGGGCCGGCGCCCGAGCCGAACCTGACCGTCCTGTGGTCGCCCCGACTGCCGGCAGGTTTCAAGGAGTTCTGCGCGCAGGTCTCCATCGACACGAGCGCCGTGCAGTACGAGTCCGACGACCTGATGCGGCCGCGCACCGGCGACGACACCGCGATCGCCTGCTGCGTCTCCGCGATGGCGGTGGGGAAGCAGATGCAGTTCTTCGGCGCCCGGGTCAACCTCGCCAAGGCGCTGCTGTACGCGGTCAACGGCGGCCGCGACGAGATGACCGGCGACCAGATCACCCCGCAGACGGCCCCTCTGGTGGGCGAGTACCTGGACTACGAGGAGCTTCTCGCGGCGTACGACCGCACGCTGGACTGGCTGGCCGAGACGTACGTCAACACGCTCAACGTCATCCACTACATGCACGACAAGTACGCCTACGAGCGCATCGAGATGGCCCTGCACGATCACCCCGTGCACCGCTTCATGGCGTGCGGCATCGCGGGGCTGTCGGTCGCCGCGGACAGTCTGTCAGCCGTGAAGTACGCGCGGGTGAAGGTCATCCGGGACGCGACCGGACTGGCCGTCGACTTCAAGACGGAGGGCGAGTTCCCGGCGTACGGGAACAACGACGATCGAGCCGACATGCTCGCCGTCGACCTGGTGGAATCGTTCATGGCGAAGGTACGCAAGCACCCCACCTACCGGGACGCCGAGCACACTCAGTCGGTGCTGACCATCACCTCGAACGTGGTCTACGGCAAGCACACCGGCAACACCCCCGACGGCCGCCGAGCCGGCCAGCCCTTCGCGCCCGGTGCCAACCCGATGAACGGCCGCGACCGGCACGGAGTGGCCGCCTCAGCGCTGTCGGTCGCCAAGCTGCCGTACGAGCAGGCCCGCGACGGCATCTCGCTGACGACCACGATCACACCGGAGGGTCTGGGGCACTTCCCCGAGGAGCGTGCGGGTCACTTGGTGGGCATCGTCGACGCGTACATGGCCTCCGGTGGCTTCCACATGAACGTCAACGTGCTGAACCGGGCCGTGCTGGAGGACGCGATGGAACACCCGGAGAAGTACCCGGAGTTGACGATCCGGGTCTCCGGGTACGCCGTCAACTTCGTCCGCCTGACCCGTGAGCAGCAGCTCGACGTGATCAGCCGCACCTTCCATGGATCGCTGTGACGGAGGCTGTCATGACGGAGGCCGTGCTGAAGGCCCTGACGGCCGGCCGGATCCACTCCTGGGACCTGTCCACCGGTGTGGACGGTCCCGGGACCCGGTTCGTGCTTTTCGTCAGCGGTTGCCCGCTGCGCTGCCTGTACTGCGCCAACCCGGACACCTGGCACATGCGCGACGGGCGGGAAGTCACCGTCGATGAGGTGATGGCGGAGATCGAGAAGTATCGGGGCTTCGTCACCGTGGCCGGGGGAGGGGTGACCCTCACAGGCGGCGAGGCGCTGCTCCAGCCCACTTTCACGGCCGCGGTCCTGCGCCGCTGCAAGGAGGCCGGACTGCACACGGCGCTCGACACCTCCGGCTTCCTGGGCATCCGCGCCACCGACGAACTCCTCGCCGACACAGACCTGGTGCTCCTGGACATCAAGTCCTTCGAGGTCAACACGTACCGGAAGCTGACTGGCGGTGAACTCACGCCGACGCTGAACTTCGCCACGCGCCTGGATCGGCTCGGCATCCCGATGTGGATCCGCTATGTCCTGGTTCCGGGCTGGACCGACGACCCGGAGGCCGTCGACGGCCTCGCCCGCTTCGCCGCCGGCCTCGGCAGCGTCGACCGCGTGGACGTCCTGCCGTTCCACAAGCTCGGCGCCCACAAGTACGACGCCCTCGGGATTCCCTTCCCGCTGCGCGACACCCCCGCCCCGGACCCGGAGCTCACCGAGCGGGTGCGCGAGCAGTTCCGGGAGCAGGGCCTGCGGGCGCTTTGACATCGGGTCGGCCAAGGAACAACAGAGCAGAGGAGCGAAGAAGAGATGACTACTCGTCATGTGACCGTCGGAGTCGACGGATCCCTTGCCGCCACCTGGGCGCTGGACCGAGCCGCAGAAGAGGCGGAGCGCCGCGGCGCCGCGCTGCGGATCGTGTACGCCGTGCCCGACCGGGACGAGGCCGGGCCCGTCCTGGCCTCGGCCGCCTCGCGGGTGCGCGCTCGGCGTCCCGGTGTGCCGGTCGTGGCTGCGGCCGTCGAGGGAGGCGCAGCGCACGCGCTGCTGCGCGAAGGGCAGGACGCCGATCTCACCGTGGTCGGAACCCGCGGGTTCGGAGGCCTGACCGGCAGGCTTTTCGGTTCGGTGAGTCTGCGCCTTTGCGCCCGAACCCGCAGTCCTTTGCTCGTCGTACGGGGCGACCAGCCGTCCCGGGGGTTCGGCACGGTGCTGCTCGGCATCGCGAGCGACGCCGATGCCGACGCGGCGGCGTTCGCCTTCGCGGATGCGGAGCGTCGTGGTGCGCGGCTGAACGTCCTGCACGCTTGGGCACAGAGGCATGTCACCCCCGAACTGCCGTCCCTGGTGCCCGCGACGAGCCCGGGCCGGCAGGAGGACGCCCGACGCACCCTGAGCGAGGAGGCGGTGCCCCGCTTCACCCTGGCCGAGCTGGAGGAGCGGTATCCGCAGGTCGGCGTTGCGACCCGCACGGTTCGTACCGGGCCGGCGCAGGCACTGCTGGAAGCCACCCGCGAGGCCGACGTCGTCGTCATCGCCGCACACCGCAACCCTGATCGGCACGGGGTGCACCTGGGGCTGGTCACCCACACCCTGCTGCATCACTCCCACTGCCCTGTCCTCATCGTCCCGGCCGGACAGGCCAACGGTTCGCGTGTCTGAGGAGAACAGGGACCGGATCGCGGCCGGCGGAGCACTCCTCTGGGGGAGGCCGCCGAGGGCTTCTCGTACGAGGCTGGTGTGGGTCTGGCCCGACGGGACCTGTCGGTAACCAGGGACGTTCGGCCCCAGGTCCGGGTCCTGGGGCCCATCGGAGCTCCCCTGGAAGAGCGGGACAGTGAAGGCGTGACGGAGCCACCGAGGTTCCGTACAGAGCCCTCTGGAAGGGATGAGTGAGATGGCGGTTCACGAGCACCCCCACCGGCACGCAGGGTTCCACTTCCGGTCGCTGCGCGGGGCCCGTGCCGCTCAGGCACCCGGCGACGCCGTGACCGCCTCGACTACGGCGGCCACCGCGTATGTCTTCGCCGGCCTGCGTCTGCTGACCGGATTCGTCTTCCTGTGGGCGTTCCTGGACAAGACCTTCGGCTTCGGCTACGCCACCCCGTCCGGCAGGGGCTGGATCGACGGCGGCTCGCCGACCAAGGGCTTCCTCAGCGGTGTCGCCGTCGGACCGATGGAGTCGACCTTCCACGGCTGGGCCGGGGAGGCCTGGGCCGACTGGCTGTTCATGCTCGGCCTGCTCGGTATCGGCCTCGCTCTGGTCGCGGGCATCGGGTTGCGGCTCGCCGCCGTCGCCGGCACCGCGATGATGGCGCTGATGTGGATCGCGGAGTGGCCTCCGGCCAAGCACCTTTCCGACGGCTCGGCGAGCATGTCCACCAATCCGTTCGCCGACTACCACCTCATCTACGCCGTCGTCCTCATCGCGCTGGCGGCCGCGGGCGCCGGCGCCACCTGGGGGCTGGGCAAGGCGTGGGCGCGACTGCCGTTCGTCAGCCGCCACCGCTGGCTACTCTGACCGCCGGTCCCGACCGGGGCGCCACCGCGACGGACGCGGTG
>NZ_VCHX02000181.1 GCF_005768555.2 Streptomyces sporangiiformans | reverse complement strand
CACGCCGTCCCGGCCCCTCCGGGACGGCGTGCGCGTTCTCTGTGCCTCCTCGCGCCGGCGGGCCGGCGGGGATCCCGCCCTCACCGATCGATCATCGCTCATTTGTTAACGCCAAATGACAGATGAGAGAAACTTTTGGCACTCGGTGCCTTGCGAGGTGACACGGCGTGCCATACGTTGGAGTAGTCCGGGCGGCCGGCGTGCAGAGCACCTTCGTACGTCGGCTGTCCCCGCAAGCCTCCCCAGGCGAGCGCGCCCGGACGCCTGCGTCACAGGCAACCTTCCGCGCCACAAAGCGCTGCCAGCTCCACCTTCGCCGAACCGACGGCACGCCTCACACCAGCAGAACCCACCCCGACGTACCCCTCAAGCGTTCCCCTCGGAGCGCTCGCTTCGCCGGAGGCAACACCGTGAAGGAAATCCTGGACGCGATTCAGTCGCCGGAGTCCACCTCCGCCGACTTCGCCGCACTGCAGCTGCCCGACTCGTACCGCGCGGTCACCGTGCACAAGGACGAGACGGAGATGTTCGCGGACCTCACCACCCGCGACAAGGACCCCCGCAAGTCACTGCACCTGGACGACGTGCCGGTGCCGGAGCTCGGCCCCGGCGAGGCCCTGGTGGCCGTCATGGCCTCCTCGGTCAACTACAACTCGGTGTGGACCTCGATCTTCGAGCCGCTGCCGACCTTCGCCTTCCTGGAGCGCTACGGCAAGCTCAGCGAGCTCACCAAGCGCCACGACCTGCCGTACCACATCATCGGCTCCGACCTCGCGGGCGTCGTCCTGCGCACCGGCCCGGGCGTCAACGCCTGGCAGCCCGGTGACGAGGTCGTCGCGCACTGCCTGTCCGTCGAGCTGGAGTCCTCCGACGGCCACAACGACACCATGCTGGACCCGGAGCAGCGCATCTGGGGCTTCGAGACCAACTTCGGCGGTCTCGCGGAGATCGCACTCGTCAAGTCCAACCAGCTGATGCCGAAGCCGGATCACCTGAGCTGGGAGGAGGCCGCCGCTCCGGGGCTCGTGAACTCGACCGCCTACCGGCAGCTGGTCTCCCGCAACGGCGCCGACATGAAGCAGGGCGACAACGTGCTGATCTGGGGCGCGAGCGGTGGACTCGGCAGTTACGCCACGCAGTTCGCACTCGCGGGCGGCGCCAACCCCATCTGCGTCGTGTCCTCGCCCCAGAAGGCGGAGATCTGCCGCTCGATGGGCGCCGAGGCGATCATCGACCGCACCGCCGAGGACTACAAGTTCTGGAAGGACGAGCACAACCAGGACCCCCGCGAGTGGAAGCGTTTCGGCAAGCGCATCCGTGAGCTGACGGGTGGGGAAGACGTCGACATCGTCTTCGAGCATCCCGGCCGCGAGACCTTCGGCGCCTCCGTCTACGTCACGCGCAAGGGCGGCACCATCGTCACCTGTGCCTCCACCTCGGGCTACAACCACGAGTACGACAACCGCTACTTGTGGATGTCCCTGAAGCGCATCATCGGCTCGCACTTCGCCAACTACCGCGAGGCCTGGGAGGCCAACCGGCTCATCGCGAAGGGCAAGATCCACCCGACGCTCTCCAAGGTGTACAGGCTGGAGGAGACCGGGCAGGCCGCGTACGACGTGCACCGCAACCTCCACCAGGGCAAGGTCGGCGTGCTCGCGCTGGCCCCGCGCGAGGGACTCGGCGTGCGCGACGAGGAGAAGCGCGCCCGGCACATCGACGCCATCAACCGCTTCCGGAACATCTGAGGGAGCAGGGAGCAGGGAGCAGCACGATGACTGAGCGGCAGGCACCAGAAGAACCCGTGAAGGACCGTCCCTGGCTCATGCGGACGTATGCCGGTCACTCCACGGCCGAGGCGTCCAACGAGCTGTACCGGCGCAACCTCGCCAAGGGCCAGACCGGACTGTCGGTCGCGTTCGACCTGCCGACACAGACCGGCTACGACCCCGACCACATCCTCGCCCGCGGCGAGGTCGGCCGGGTCGGGGTCCCGGTCTCGCACCTGGGCGACATGCGCCGACTGTTCCAGGACATACCCCTGGACCAGATGAACACCTCGATGACCATCAACGCCACCGCCATGTGGCTGCTGGCGCTCTACCAGGTCGTCGCGGAGGAGCAGGGTGCGGACATCACCAAGCTCCAGGGGACCACGCAGAACGACATCGTGAAGGAGTACCTGTCGCGGGGCACCCATGTGTTCCCGCCCGGGCCTTCGCTCCGTCTGACGACCGACATGATCGCCTACACGGTCAGCCACATCCCCAAGTGGAACCCGATCAACATCTGCAGCTACCACCTCCAGGAGGCCGGCGCCACCCCGGTCCAGGAGATCGCGTACGCGATGTCCACGGCGATCGCCGTCCTCGACGCCGTGCGCGACTCCGGCCAGGTGCCGCAGGAGCGGATGGGCGATGTCGTCGCCCGCATCTCCTTCTTCGTGAACGCGGGCGTCCGGTTCATCGAGGAGATGTGCAAGATGCGGGCGTTCGGCCGCATCTGGGACAAGATCACGCGTGAGCGGTACGGGATCGAGAACCCGAAGCAACGCCGCTTCCGCTACGGCGTCCAGGTCAACTCCCTCGGTCTGACCGAGGCCCAGCCGGAGAACAACGTCCAGCGCATCGTGCTCGAGATGCTGGCCGTGACCCTCTCGAAGGACGCACGCGCGCGTGCCGTGCAGCTGCCCGCCTGGAACGAGGCGTTGGGCCTGCCCCGCCCCTGGGACCAGCAGTGGTCCCTGCGCATCCAGCAGGTGCTCGCCCACGAGAGCGACCTGTTGGAGTACGAGGACATCTTCGACGGCTCGCACGTCATCGAGGCCAAGGTGGCCGCCCTGGTCGAGGAGTCGCTCGCCGAGATCGACCGCATCCAGGAGATGGGCGGCGCGATGGCGGCCGTCGAGTCGGGCTATCTGAAGTCACAGCTCGTCACCTCGCACGCCGAGCGCCGGGCCCGCATCGAGTCCGGTCGGGAGAAGATCGTCGGCGTCAACATCTACGAGACGACCGAACCGAACCCGCTGACGGCCGACCTGGACACCGCGATCCACACGGCCGACCCGACGGTCGAGGACCGCGTCGTACGAGCGCTGCGCAAGTGGCGTGACGCGCGCCAGGAGCCCGGTGCGCGCAAGGCACTGGAGCGGCTGAAGGAGACGGCGGCCGGCGAGGGCAACCTGATGGAGGCCACGGTGGAGTGCGCCCGTGCGGGGGTCACCACCGGCGAGTGGTCGGGCGCCCTGCGCGAGGTGTTCGGCGAGTACCGGGCGCCCACCGGCGTCTCCTCCGCGCCCGTCGCGGTCGCCGGCGAGGAGGGCACCGCACTCGCCGAGGTGCGTCGCAGGGTCGACGCGACCGCCCGCGACCTGGGCGTCGGCAAGCTCCGCTTCCTGGTGGGCAAGCCGGGCCTGGACGGCCACTCCAACGGGGCCGAGCAGATCGCCGTACGGGCCCGCGACGCCGGGTTCGAGGTCGTCTACCAGGGCATCCGGCTCACACCCGAGGAGATCGTGGCCGCGGCCCTCGCCGAGGACGTGCACGCGGTCGGCCTGTCCATCCTGTCCGGCTCGCACGCGCAGCTGGTGCCGGATGTGCTGGAGCGGCTGCGTGAGGCCGGCGCGGCCGACATCCCGGTGATCGCCGGCGGGATCATCCCGAACGGCGACGCCGATCAGCTGCGGGCCGCCGGAGTGGCCGCGGTCTTCACCCCGAAGGACTTCGACATCACCGGAATCATCGGCCGTATCGTCGACGAGATCCGGAAAGCGAACAAGCTCGACCCTCTGGAGGTCCCCGCATGACCAGCCCTGTTCCCCAGGCCAACCGCCTTCGTCCGCGGCGCTCGTGTCTCGCGGTGCCCGGGAGCAACCCGCGCTTTCTGGAGAAGGCCCAGGGCCTGCCCGCGGACCAGGTCTTCCTGGACCTGGAGGACGCGTGCGCCCCGCTCGCCAAGCCCGAGGCGCGGCACACCATCGTCAAGTTCCTCAACGAGGGCGACTGGACGGGCAAGACTCGGGTCGTGCGCGTCAACGACTGGACGACGGAGTGGACGTACCGCGATGTCGTCACGGTGGTCGAGGGCGCGGGGCCGAACCTGGACTGCATCATGCTGCCGAAGGTCCAGGACGCCCAGCAGGTCGTGGCGCTGGACCTCCTGCTGACGCAGATCGAGAAGACGATGGGCTTCGAGGTCGGCCGGATCGGCATCGAGGCGCAGATCGAGAACGCCCAGGGCCTGAACAACGTCAACGAGATCGCCCAGGCTTCCCCGCGCATCGAGACGATCATCTTCGGCCCGGCCGACTTCATGGCGTCGATCAACATGAAGTCGCTGGTCGTCGGTGAGCAGCCGCCCGGTTACCCGGCGGACGCCTACCACTACATCCTGATGAAGATCCTGATGGCCGCCCGCGCCAACAACCTCCAGGCGATCGACGGTCCCTACCTCCAGATCAAGAACGTGGAGGGCTTCCGCGAGGTCGCGGGCCGCGCCGCCGCGCTCGGCTTCGACGGCAAGTGGGTACTGCACCCGGGTCAGGTGGACGCCGCCAACGAGGTGTTCTCGCCGTCCCAGGAGGACTACGACCACGCCGAGCTGATCCTGGACGCGTACGAGTACTACACGTCCGAGGCCGGCGGAAAGAAGGGTTCCGCGATGCTCGGCGACGAGATGATCGACGAGGCCAGCCGCAAGATGGCGCTCGTCGTCTCGGGCAAGGGCCGGGCCGCCGGTATGCAGCGCACGTCCAAGTTCGAAGCTCCGGAGGCCTGAGCACCATGCAGTTCGGACGCACCTACGAAGAGTTCGAGGTCGGCGCGGTCTACAAGCACTGGCCCGGAAAAACGGTCACCGAGTACGACGACCACCTCTTCTGTCTCCTGACCATGAATCACCACCCGCTCCACATGGACACGAACTATGCGGAGAAGACGACGGACTTCGGGAAGAACGTCGTCGTCGGGAACTACATCTACTCACTGCTGCTCGGCATGTCCGTACCGGACGTGTCCGGGAAGGCGATCGCGAACCTCGAGATCGAGTCTCTCCGTCATGTCGCGCCGACCTTCCACGGCGACACCATCTACGGCGAGACGACGGTCCTGGACAAGACGCCCTCCAGGTCGAAGAGCGACCGCGGCATCGTCCATGTCGAGACCAAGGGCTACAAGCAGGACGGCACGCTGGTCTGTGTGTTCCGCCGCAAGGTGATGGTCCCCACCGAGACGTACATCAAGGAGCGCGGCGGCGAGCAGCCGGGCCGCCCGGAACTGAAGGCACAGGAGAAGTAGCCATGGCGCGACTCGCCCAGACCGCAGGTCTGACCGACATCCAGCAGGAGATCCTGTCCACCGTCCGGGACTTCGTGGACAAGGAGATCATTCCGGTCGCGACAGAGCTGGAGCACCGCGACGAGTACCCGCAAGCGATCGTCGACGGCCTCAAGGACCTGGGCCTCTTCGGGCTGATGATCCCCGAGGAGTACGGGGGCCTGGGTGAGTCGCTCCTCACCTACGCACTGTGCGTGGAGGAGATCGCACGCGGCTGGATGTCGGTGTCCGGCATCATCAACACGCACTTCATCGTGGCGTACATGCTCAAGCAGCACGGCACGCAGGAGCAGAAGGACTACTTCCTGCCGCGTATGGCGGCGGGCGAGGTGCGCGGCGCGTTCTCCATGTCGGAGCCGGGACTCGGCTCGGATGTGTCGGCCATCACATCCAAGGCGGTCAAGGACGGCGACGAGTACGTCCTGAACGGCCAGAAAATGTGGCTGACCAACGGCGGCACGTCGACGCTGGTGGCCGTTCTGGTCCGAAGTGATGAAGGACACGCCGAGGGCACGGCACCCCACAAGTCGATGACGACCTTCCTGGTCGAGAAGGAGCCCGGCTTCGGTGAGGTCCGCCCCGGCCTGACGATCCCCGGGAAGATCGACAAGATGGGCTACAAGGGTGTAGACACCACCGAGCTCATCATGGACGACCTGCGAATTCCGGCCAATCGCGTACTTGGTGGCGATACGGGCCGAGGGTTTTACCAAATGATGGACGGCGTCGAGGTCGGCCGGGTGAATGTGGCGGCCCGTGGCTGCGGTGTCGCGCAGCGTGCGTTTGAACTTGGTGTCTCCTATGCCCAGCAGCGTCACACTTTCGGCAAACCGATCGCCCAGCACCAGGCGATCCAGTTCAAGCTGGCGGAGATGGGTACCAAGGTGGAGGCCGCTCATGCGATGATGGTCAACGCAGCTCGCAAAAAGGACTCCGGTGAGCGAAACGACCTCGAAGCAGGGATGGCGAAGTACCTCGCCTCCGAATACTGCAAGGAAGTCGTGGAAGACGCGTTCCGGATCCACGGCGGCTACGGCTTCTCGAAGGAGTACGAGATCGAGCGCCTCTACCGTGAGGCACCGATGCTGCTGATCGGTGAAGGTACCGCCGAGATCCAGAAAATGATCATCGGGCGCAGGCTGCTCGAAGAGTATCGGTTCCAGGGCTAGATGTCCGAGTACGGGGTGTTTTCTTGGAGAAGAAGGTCACACCCCGTCAGCACTCTTCGGACGCCGACTCGGCTTCCTGGCTTGCCCAGTTGCGGCCCGCGACCGGTACCATCCCCGGAAAGCCGCCGTCCCCCGTTCCAGCGCGGCATCATCCGCTACGAAGGTCATCCATGCCCCACAGCCAAACCTCTGCACCACGCGTCAGCGCCCTCGGTGGACGCATCGCGCGCGGAGCATCGCCGTGGCTCCTCCCGACCGTTGCCACCGCAGCACTCAGCCTGGCCCGCGCGCGCCGCTCCGGCGCCGCCAAGGCCGTGGCCGTACCCGCCACCGCGCTCGCGGCGGGCATGCTGTGGTTCTTCCGCGACCCCGAGCGTGAGATCGCCCCGGGCCGGGTCATCTCGCCCGCCGACGGTGTGGTGCAGAGCATCATGCCGTGGCGGGACGGACGCACCCGCGTCGCGATCTTCATGAGCCCGTTGAACGTCCACGTCAACCGCGCCCCGCTCGCCGGCTCGGTGACGTCGGTCGAGCACATCCCCGGTGGGTTCGTTCCGGCGTTCAACAAGGAGAGCGAGAACAACGAGCGCGTCGTCTGGCACTTCGACACCGAGCTCGGCGACATCGAGATGATCCAGATCGCCGGTGCGGTCGCGCGACGTATCGTGCCGTACGTTCCGCAGGGCACCAAGGTCGAGCAGGGGGACCGGATCGGCCTGATCCGCTTCGGCTCGCGCGTCGACATCTACCTCCCCGAGGGCGTCGACGTCGCGGTGGAGGTCGGTCAGAAGACCGTGGCTGGGGTGACTCGCATTGACCGTGATTGATCCGGATACTCAGGCCGGCTGGGTGCCGGATGCCGACGAGGTGGACGACGCGGAGGAGATGCCGCTCTCACTCCGCCTCTCAATAGCGGACACCCTCACGCTCGGTAACGCCACGTGTGGCTTCATGGCGGTGTACTTCACCACCACCGGCATCCTGATCCCGCACCTCACGGGCAGCCAGGAGACGGGCATGGCCCGGCACAGCGCGGCCACGGCCGTGATCCTGATGCTGTGCGCGGCGGTCTTCGACCTCTTCGACGGCCTGGTGGCCCGCAAGCTGCGCTCCTCCCCCATGGGCGCGGAGCTGGACAACCTCTCCGACCTGATCAGCTTCGGTCTGGCGCCCGCGTACTTCGTGCTCGTCTACGGCATGGTCGCGGACGACGCGCACCAGCGGGTGGCGGCGGTGGGAGCCATCGTGGTCCTGCTGGCGGTCGTGCTGCGGCTCGCCAGGTTCTCGTGCGTGACGGTGAAGGACGGAACCTTCCAGGGCATGCCCTCGCCGTTCGGCGCGCTGACAGTCGTCTCGATCGTGCTCCTGGAGCTGCCGTTCGTCGCCACGCTCATGGCGATCCTCGGCACCGCCTGGCTCATGGTGAGCCGGGTCGAGTACCCGAAGCCGCGGGGTCCGCTCGCGGTGGCGATGCTCTCCTGGATCGTCGCCGCGATGGGTCTGCTGGCGGCGTGGGCCTTCGACGCCCCCGGCGGTCAGCTCCTCCTCCAGACGGGCTGCGCGCTCCAGCTGGTCCTCGGCGCGGTGATCCCCCTCTTCGCCACGGCTCGCAGGGTGAACAACTTCCGCGACAACCGACGCGAGGCCCGGGCGGCGCAGCTGCCGTAGCTCGTCTTGTACGTACGGCGAGAGGGCCCGAACCGGAAGGTGCGGGCCCTCTCTCGCGTACCGAGGAGCCGGTGGCCACGCGCTCGGCCACGACGAAGAGGGCCCGGACCACACGGTTCGGGCCCTCTTCACCGCGCGGGTGAGGTCCTTGCTCGACCCTCAGGTCAGGAAATCCCGCCCGATCCGCTCCGCCACGTCCTCCAGAATCGGCCCGGCCTCCGCGATGCACCGCGCCACATCGGGCTCCACCCCCGTCAGCGGGTACACCCGACGGATACCAGCCCTGCCCAGGGCCTCCGGCGGAAGCGCCAGGCGGCCGCACACCGCGATGACCTCCTTGCCCGCGGCACGCGCCGCGGCAGCCACCCCTGCGGGAGCCTTGCCATGGAGGGTCTGCTCGTCGAGAGATCCCTCACCGGTGATGACAAGGGTGGCGCGCTCCAGCGCGGAGGCGAAGCCCAGCACATCGAGCATGACCTCGATCCCGGGCCGGAAGCTCGCACCGAGCCCCACCAGCGCGCCGTACCCGATACCACCGGCCGCCCCGGCCCCCGGTGCGGCCGCGTACTCCGCGGCCTTGGCTCCGATCGACTTCTCCAGCACCGTGACGAAATGCGCGAGAGCCGCGTCGAGGACGGCCACGTCATCAGGAGACGCGCCCTTCTGCGGCCCGTACACCGCAGGCGCCCCCTTCGGCCCCGTCAGCGGATTGTCCACATCACTCGCGAGGACGACGTCGACCGACTCCAGCCGGGGGTCGAGCCCGGAAAGGTCGGCCGTGGCGAGGTCCCGCAGCGACTCGCCACCGGGAGCCACCGGCTCCCCGTCCGCGTCGAGGAAACGCGCCCCGAGCGCGGCCAGCATCCCGGCGCCCCCGTCCGTCGTGGCGCTGCCGCCCACCCCGAACACGATCGTGCGCGCCCCGGCGTCCAGGGCGGCCCGCAGCAGCTCTCCGGATCCGTACGTGGACGACGTGAGCGGCGCGAAGACACCGGCGGGCAGCCGCTGCAGCCCACTGGCCTCGGCCATCTCCACGACCGCCATGTCGCCGCGCAGCGCGAACGCGGCGGTGACCTCGCCCCCGAGCGGTCCGGCGACCCGCACCTCACGGCGTTCGAACCCCGCCGCCACCGCCGCGTCGACCGTGCCGTCACCGCCGTCGGCCACCGGCAGCGCCTCGACCTCGGTCCGCGGCGCCACCCGGTGAAGCCCGGCCGTCACCCGCTGTGCGACCTGCACGGCCGTGAGCGAGCCCTTGAACTTGTCCGCGGCGATGAGCACCCGTTGGGTCCGATTCACTGCAGCGTCCGCCACCTTTGCATTCCCCTTGCTCTCCGGGCCTTGCACTCGTCAAGGCAGTCGCGCCGCTGCGACCTTAACCGGAGGAAGAGGCCGCTGCCCAGTGCGGATCCCGCGCCCACGACCGGCCACGGACATCGTCCGAACCGGCACCCGACCGGCCCACCCGGACAGCGACCCTCTCATGCGACATGGGTCGGTATGCGCATAAACCAGGCAGGAGCGGCCGGAATTCGGTACACCGGACGTATGACTGCTGTCGGTGTTGACGTCGCGGACCGCGTTCTCGGGGGCTGGCTGGGCCGGATCTCGGGCAACATGCTCGGCAAACCGGTCGAGCAGGGCGACCACTGGACGCGGGACCGCATCGACCGCTACCTGAGGCAGGCCGCCGCCCTGCCGCTCACCGACTATCTGCCCGAGCCCGCCGCCCCGGCCGAGGAGTCCGCGCTGCGTCCCGAGTGGCGCCAGTGCGTACGCGGCCACATCCACGGCAGCTGCCGGGACGACGACGTGGACTACGCGATCCTCGGCCTGCACCTGCTGGAGACACACGGCTTCGGCTTCACCACGGAGCAGGTCGGCGAACTGTGGCTGCTGCGACTGCCGTATCTGCAGACGTTCACGGCGGAGCGCGCCGCGTACCGGAACCTCGCCAACGGGCTGAAGCCGCCGCTGACCGCGACGTACGACAACCCCTACCAGGAGTGGATCGGCGCCCTCATCCGCGCCGACATCTATGGCTGGACCTGCCCGGGCCTGCCCCGTCGCGCGGCGTCCCTGGCGCGCCGGGACGCCGTCCTGTCGCACACCGGCAACGGCGTGTACGGGGCGATGTGGGCGGCGGCGCTGGTGTCCGCCGCGTTCACCGCGCCGACCGTGCGGGACGCCCTGAACACCGCGCTGACGGTGATCCCGGCAAGCAGCCGCCTGGCGCGCACCGTACGCCGGGTGCAGTCGCTCCACGAGTCCGGCCTGACGTGGGAGGACACGCTCACCACCATCGCGGAGGAGACCGCCGCGCTCGGCTGGATCCACACCATCCCGAACGCCGCGGTCCTCACGGCCGGACTCCTGTACGGCGACGGGGACTTCACCCGCACCATCACCCTGACCGTGCGCGGCGGCCTCGACACCGACTCGAACGGCGCGACCGCGGGCTCCGTCGCGGGAGTGCTGAGCGGAGGCGCCGCGATCCCGCCGCAGTGGAAGGACCCGCTGGAGGACACGGTGCACAGCGCGGTATTCGGCTTCGACGGCGTACGGATCAGTGAACTGGCCGAGCGGACGCTGCGGTTGGCGCGGACGCAGATGTAACACCTCGGAGCTCGGCCCGCCCCAGCACACGCTGCAGCGGGCGGCCGGACCGCCTCGCTAGGCTTTCCCAATGACCGTTCCTGACTACGCCACGTACATTGCCGGCCTACCCCGCGTCCTCGCCGGTGCCGCCGCGCTGTTCCGTGATGCCGATGGCCGCGTGCTGCTGGTCGAGCCCAACTACCGCGAGGGGTGGGCGCTGCCCGGCGGAACCGTCGAGTCCGACGCCGGGGAGACTCCGCGGCAGGGCGCCCGTCGGGAGACCACGGAGGAGATCGGCCTGGACCTGGAGGTCGGCCGGCTGCTGGCGGTGGACTGGGTCCCGGGTGCCGCGCGCCCGCCGATCGTGGCGTATCTGTACGACGGCGGTGTCCTGGAGGAGGAGCAGTTCAAGTCGATCCGCCTCCAGGAGGAGGAACTGCTGTCCTGGCGCCTCGTCCCACGCCATGACCTCGCCGAGTACCTGCCGGGCGCGCTGGGGCGGCGCGTACTGGCCGCACTGGATGTCCTGGCGGACGGCTCGGGGACGGCGGAGCTGGAGAACGGTCACCGGGTCGGCTGACACGAACCTGCGTAGCGCTTCCCCGAGCACAGGGCTTCAGGACCGGCGCTGCGCGCGTCGCCACTTCAGACGTCGGACGCCCAGGGCGGCCAGGATGGCCGTCATGGCGGCGAGTCCCCAGGACAGCAGAGGGGGCCACTGCCTGAAGTTCGCGATGTCGGGGGCGATGGACGCGCCCCACATGCCGGGCGACGGAAAGCTGACGGTGGCGGTGGCGGTCTCCCGGACCCTGCCGCTGGCCAGAGTCAGCTTCGCTTTCCAGGGGCCGTTGGGCAGTTGGTCATCCAGTGCGGCGGTCACGGACCCGGTATCGCCGGGGGCCAGAGTGGTGCCCCGTGCCACGAGGTAGGGACCGGCACTCAGACCCGCCGGTCCCTTGGACAGCCAGAGCTTGCCGGACATCTCCAATGCGCGTTCGCCGGTGTTGCGGACCTGGGCGGTGAGCTGTGGTTTGCCCTCGCCGGAGCGGGCGGGGGTGAGCTTCTCGATCCGGAAGGCCGAGGGCGGTTCCCCACCAGGGCCGACATCCAGATAGAGCCGGGTCCCGACCCGGTTGACCAGCTTGATGTTGCCCTTGCCGGAGCTGGCGACCTCAGCCCAGATGACCGCGTACCGCTCGCCCCGCGAGGCCCATCGCGGCACCTGGATTCTGAACCGTGCGGTCTCTCTGCTCTCCGGGGGAAGGGTGAGCACGGGGCGGTCGAGCGACGTCCACTCCGACAGTTCGTTCTTGGAGCGGCCGGCGGCGAAGGTGAATTTGCCGTTCTTGATGGAAGCGGCAGCGGCGTAGAGGCTGACGCGCAGGGGCTTCGGTGACTTGTTCGCGACTTCCACGCGCCGTTCGATGGTGGCGCCCGGATTGAGGTGATCGACGACGGAGGTGTACGCGCGGGGATCGTCGCGCCGGACGACCGGCGCGTCGAGCAGCCGTAGGCCGAACGTCCCCTTCGGCTCTCCAGGGCCCTCGCTTCCTCCCGGGGCATCCCCCGTCGCGTTGGCATCACTGCTGACCGCGCCCTGGACGAGCGCGGTCAGCAGGAGCAGCAGAAGCAGCGGGGCGGCTCGCCTAGGCACCGGCGACGGAGTGGGTCACGGTCCCGGAATAGGCGCCGGCCACGATGTTGCCGGGGACATGCACGATGAGATGGGGATCCCACGATGCGTTGTTGATGCCGGCGCCGCCGGTGAGGCTGCACGCGGTTCGGCTCGTGCTGAGATCCACTGCTGCCCCAGCATCGGCCTGCCCACCGGTCCACACCGGTGTGGCACCGCCTCCGTCGCCGCCGGTTCCGGTGCACGTACCCGACCAGTAGTCCACGTTGCTGTTCGCGATGGTGCGAGAGGCCCCACCACCCGGGGTGGTGAAGGCGGTAGCCGTCACCGTCGCGGTCCACACGGCGGGCTGCACGGCCCGGCCGTCCACCACCGTGACGGTTCCGATCCCGGCCGCAGGAGCGATGTCGGTGCCCGGAGCCCCACTGCCCAGGGGCGCACTGGCCGGGGCTGTGATCCCCAGGACATCCCCGGTCACGGTGAAGGTCGCGCCGGTGTCCGCCGCGGACGCCGGAGCGGCGGTCACCACACCGAGGGCCGCCACGGCGACGACCGAGAGCCCGACACGGGACGTGACTCTTCCCAACTGCTTGAACCGTGAATCCATTGCTACTCCCAGAGCTGATCGCCAGTTGACCCCGCTGATCAACAGGTCCCTTCCACCGCCACTCGACGAGTCATTCCGATTAGCTGACTTTTCACCCGCGCGGCATCCAACGGCAGTCATCGGCAGTCGCCGGCACACGGCTGGAGTGCCCAGCCGATTCATCCGTCACGGTGAACCGACCGCGCCGCATCGGCGAGCCCGGCCATCGGTCCGCGGGCAGCCGCTTTCACTGGCCGGGAGTCCAGACCGAGCGGAACCGGGGTCCCACGGACGAGGCCGCGTTTTTGCCGCCGTGAGGAAAGCCAGCGATGCCCCTTCCTGGGAATCCGCTCACCAGGTGGCTCAGAAAGGAGCACGGGTGCGATCGCGATCTCTTTCACGGCCCCGACTCTCGTTGCGGATCGGGACCGGAGTAATGCTGTGTGCCGGCTGTCTGACGCTGCCTCCGATGGAATCGGGACGGGCCGCGCAGGCCATGGCGGCCACCGCGACCTTCGTGGTTCCCCGGGCCGTGATGGCCGCCCCCGCGATCACCACTCCGGCTTCGGCCAACCTCGGGTCCGCGGCGCCCGGACAATCGACGACCGTGCAGCTGGGGCAGGTGAGGGTGACCAGCAGCGGTAACCGGACCTGGGCCACTACTGTGTCGGCGACCGCCTTCACCACCGGGGGCGGCACCGCCCTCGAGACGATTTCGTCGAGCCGTCTGGCGTACGCATCGGGTCCGCTCGTCTCCAAAACGGGCCCCGGGACCTTTGTTCCTGGGCAGCCGAACACAAATCAGAAACAGCCCCTGGACACCCCTCGCCTGGCATTCTCCTACAACACTGTTGTGACGAACGCAAGTTCCGTTATCTGGAACCCGACGTTGACGATGTCGGTGCCTGCCACCGCGGTGGCAGGCACCTATACCGGCTCGATGACCCATTCGGTCGCCTAGCCGGCGGACCGCAGGCCCGAGGAGGGCCTGAGGCCTTATGGAGTCGTCGTGTTGAGCAGGACCGACACGTTGTTCGGCTGGTAATTGCAGGTCACCACATCAGGGCGCGTGTCCTCGTCGAAGTCGCCCACCGCCACCGAGAACGGCGTGCTGTCGACGGCGAAATCTGCCCTGGTGCCGAATGTGCCGTCACCATTGCCCGGCAGCACCGACACATTGTTCCCTGCGGAGTTCGGCGTCACGAGATCGAGAGCCGAATCACCGTCGAAATCCGCTACCGCGAGCGAGAACGGAGACAAGTCCGTTCCGTAGTCCACCTTGGTGTCAAGGGTTCCGTCACCATTGCCCAACAGCACCGACACCGTGTTGTCCTCGAGATTGGCAACCGCCAGGTCGACGTTGCCGTCCTCGTCGAAGTCCGCCAGCACTACCCAACTGGGCTGAAGGCCCGTTCCGTAGTCGACCTTGGCATCGAACGTGCCGTCACCATTGCCCAACAGCACCGACACCGTGTTGTCGCCGACGTTGGAGACGGCCAGGTCGACGTTGCCGTCCTCGTCGAGGTCGGACGTGGCGATCCCGTAGGGCCAGGTTCCCGTTCCAAAGTCGACCTTGGGGTCGAACGTGCCGTCACCATTGCCGTCCAGAATGGACACCGTGGCGTCGTCGATGTTGCTGACGGCCAGGTCGACATTGCCGTCCTCGTCATAGTCGGCGATGGCCACCTTGTACGGAGACGTGCCCGTTGTGTAGTCGACCTTGGTGTCGAAAGTGCCGTCACCGTTGCCGATCAGGATCGACACGGTGGAATCACCGGAGTTGGCCGAGACCAGGTCGACGTTGCCGTCCTCGTCGAAGTCACCGACTTCGACTCCGTTCGGGATGTCGCCCACGACGTAGTCGACCTTGGTGTCGAAAGTGCCGTCACCGTTGCCGAGCGCGACCGACACGGTGTCGTCGTCGAAGTTGGCCGTGACAACGTCTTGGTTGCCGTCCTCGTCGAAGTCGGCCACCCGGACGGCGACAGGAGACTCTCCTACCCCGTACTCGACATGGGTCGCGAACGTCGGTGCGTCCGCCCACGCGATTCCCTGCGTCATGAACAGCGCCATGGCCGCCGCCACGACAGTCACCACATATCTGTGGCTTCTCCGGGCTCTGGCGGTCTGTTGTTTCTGCGACATATTTCCTCCTCGGCGCCTGTATACCGCTTTTCCGCGTGACCACTTGAGACTTGTCGAGACGACGGAGTCGGCGACTCGGCGGGAATCACGCTCAGTAGGAGGTTTACAGCGACGACCACTGTTGACGCCTTCTCCCTGAATTTCAGGGGCCGTTGAAGGGAACAGGTGCCGCAACCGCAGGGCGGCCGGACAGCGCGTACGGCTTCTTCGACGGGCCGCTCAAAGAAGCCGAGGCCACGCCGAAACCACCCATACGGTCCCGCATCCTTGACAACCCTTCAATAGGAAAAGGGCGCGGAGGAGGCCGAATTGATGCACAACGATACTTCGCGATGGTAGTGAAATGTCCCCCGGAGCCAGCCTCGATCTTTCGTGACGGCCTGCCGCTTCATCTGGTGGGCCGTTTCGGCTTGTTGGGTGGGGTGCGGGCAGGTCAGTGGCCCGGCTGTCGCGTCGGGTGGGCGCCGGGTTCCACGGCTCCGGCGTGTGGGTTCTGGTTGTAGGGCTGGTTGTCTCTGCTGGTCAGCCTGGGTTCGGGAGGGCCTGCAGTCGTTCGATCGCGTCGATGATCACGTTGGTCCATGGCCAGTGCGTCGCGAATTTCAGGTGCCGGCGGCGGGCTGTGGTGACTAGTGCTGTGACCGCATAGGTTCGCCGAGTTGACGATTGGAGCGATGGGACGCCGACCGGCCGCAGTGGAACTGCCTGCAGCGGTACAGGAGTCGGTGACCGTGTTCGGGGAGGAGGTGGCCGCTTTGGAGTTCGATGCCAATGGCTCTGACGCCACCTTCGCTGCCCTGAAGGAGTACCGGGCGGCGTTGGCGGCGTACGACCGGGCCAGTGGGGCGCGTACGAAACCCGACGCGCTGACCGCCCTGCGCGACGGCCGCGCCGCCATGATCCGTCTCGACGCCCGGCGCCATGGCCGACCAGTCCCGATCGACGCCCTCCCGCCGGCCGCCGACCCCGGTCGCCCGCGACCGCTCACCGGCACCGGCGAACGTCATCTGTCCATCGGTTACGGCGACGCCAAGACCGAGGTGCTCATCGACGACCCCGAGCCCGGCCGTCCTGCCCTGGTGGAGGCCGATCCACCAGCGAGGGCAACTTCCACTGAGGGGCATGACACACACTGCGGATTGCCCCATACCAGGATCTGGTCGTGATCACTGGGAAGTACCATGGCCGTCGCTACCTGGCTGCGGACGGCACCCACCTGCTCGTTACCACTGCCAACAGCAGGGACGACCGCAGTTGGTCGACCCGCGTCGCCCCGTTGTCGGCCACGACCAGGCTCGCCCCCGAACACTGCGGCCACAGTGACGAGGTGCTTCGCCACAACGGCGGCCTCGCGTTGCTCACCGTCCAGTACCAGTCCGACACCAACTGGCAGGTCCGTTACGTGTGCCAGTGCCTACGGTATTGGCCTGCAAGGCAGACGTCGACGCCGACCTCAGGCACAGAGGTCGGCGTCGACAGACGTTGTGGTGACTAGAACGAATGAGTGTCGCAGTACGGGTAAACGCCCCCGTTGACGACGTCCTGGGCATATCCCAGCCACTTAATCGCATTACGGGTTGCCGGCCCGTAGACGCCGTCGGCGCTCAGGCCGAGCATTGATTGGAGCCACCGAACGGCATCCACCGTGCCGGTGCCGTAGATCCCGTCTGCCCCTCCGGTGGCGCGGATCCGATCGGCGGCATAGGTGCCGCTGTAGCAGCGAAGGATAGACGTCTGCAGCGTCTTCACGGCGTTTGAGCTGCCCGTGTGATATTGCATGTAACAGCTCGTACCGTTATCGGTGCGCGCGGGAACTGTGTAGCTTGCCAAGTACCCATCGGCGCGCTTCACCGTCGTGTTGCACGGACCGTAGGCGGCGTGGGCGGGCGCAGTCATCATCGGGCTGGCCGTCAGGCCGGCGGCGAAGAGGAGAGCCAAAGCCCCCAACACTCCGCTCCGCATGCGGAGCGTCGTTGATACTCGTTGCACGATGCAATCCTTCCGGTCGGTGATGTCGTCTCAGGGACGGCCTCGCCCACGGACCGTAGGGTCATCGTGACCTTCGGACTTTGTCATCCGTGCAGGGACCTTTGTCAGTAGTGCACAGCCTCAAGTTGACGCCACATCAGGCGAGGCCCTGCGTGTGCCCGTCGAAGCCATTGCGCAGCAAGAGAGAATCCCGCCAAACTGAGGGCGGGAACCGTCCGTGTCTAGGGGGACTTGTGGGGGAACGGGCCGAGGTACTGTCAGGCTGGCTCTATGACCGACGCAGACGAAGGTCTGCCTCATGAGCCCGGTCCTGGACACCGCGTTCATACCGCCGCGGGACCGGGAGGAAGTGATCCGGAATGCGGTGTGGGAATCCATGGTGGCGGTCGATATCGACCACCGTCCTCCGGCTGAGGACATCTCCGTTCGCATAGGGCTCGGCGCCGTTGGGCCAATCAAGATCTGTTCGGCGCGGGCGACCGCGGTCACTCTCCGTCGGACGGCGCGGCTCGCCCGGGAGGACGAGGAGCCGGCCGTCACTCTCGGTGTTCAGATGACGGGCAGCAGCCTGGTGGTGCAGAACGGCCGCGAGTGCCTGCTGAGGCCGGGAGACTGCGCCGTCTACGAATCGATCGCTCCCTACACACTTCTCTTCGACGAGGGAGTCGACCACCGCTTCATCCGGTTCCCCCGCGCGGCACTCGCGCTCCCCGACCGGTTGCTACGAGACATCACCGCGGTCCCCCTGGGATCCGACAACCCCATTGCGCGCCTCGCCTTCACCTACTTCTCCCAACTGGCCGTCAGCGACGAATTGCACCAGGGCGTGTACGCCGACGCCGTGGTGGAACCCAGCATCGAACTGCTCCGTGCCGCGTTGGCGTCCCAGCACGGTAACTCCAGCGTGGCCAAGGGCCCGTTGGAGGCGACACTCAGCCTGCGGATCACTCATTACATGCGGGCGCACCTGGCTGATCCCGATCTGTCGGCGGCACGGATAGCCGCTGCACACAGCATCTCCGTACGTCACCTCTACGCGGTGCTGTCCCGGTCGGGCATCACTCTCGGAGACTGGATCCGTAACCGCCGCCTGGCCGAATGCAGGCGAGAGCTGGCCGGCCCGACCGGCCGACTGCGGACCATCGCAGCAATAGGACGGAGTTGGGGCTTCGTGGACGCGACCCACTTCAGCAAGGTGTTCAAACAGGCATACGGACTCTCGCCTCGGACCTGGCGCGACCAGAACCACCCCCGCTCCTCCGCGTGATGGTCTCCGCGCGGCCGCGTTTCGCATGGCCGACCTTGGACGCTCAGTCTGGGCCCGGGGTCAGACCGAGCGGACCATCAAACTCATGCCCGACGGAACCGTCTTCGACCAGACGGCAAGAAGGTCAGCCTCCAGGAGCAGGGCCACGAGTATGCAGAAGCCCAGCTCATCGCGCTCGGAGCGCCGGTGCCGTGGGCTGGCTGCACAGGTTTCGCCAAGTTCTTCAGGCCGCGGCGGCGACGGGACGTCCGCCCCAGCGGATGCCTCTCTCGTTGCGGATCCGGGCGCGTTCCTTGCATTCGGCGGCCAAGACGTCGCGGTGACGGGCATGGGCGTTGCGCCACCGCAAGTAGGCGTGCAGAGCCCAGGTCTGCACGGTGTGGTTGGGGTGATGGGAGTTGGCGATGGTGAACTGCCGCAGCGGTCCGAAGTGGGCCTCGATCGGGTTGGCCCACGAGGCGTAGGTCGGGGTGAAGCACAGTTCGACCTTGTGCTTCTTCGCCCAGCGGCGGATGTCGGCGCCCTTGTGGGCGGACAGGTTGTCCAGGATCACGTAGATCGGGGCGCCGTCGGGCCGGGCGGCGCGGATCGACTTCAGCGCGGCCAGAGTGTTCCCGGCGCCTTTCTTGCGACGGTTGACGCCCCACAGGGTGTCGTCGCCGATCGAGTAGCAGCCGTGGAAGTACCGCACCCCGTGGGTGCGGTGGTAGGTGGCCGGTACTCGGTCGGGCTTGGTCTGCTCGGCCCAGCAGTTGCCGCCGGTGGGCCGGATTCCCAGCGGGCCGAACTCGTCGAAGGCGAAGGCCCGGTCCGGGAAGCGGTCCAGGACGTGTTCGATGCGGTCGAGCTTGGCGTCGCGCTCGGGGTCGGGTGATTCCTTCCACGTCTTGGTGCGCTGGAAGGTGATGGCGCGGCGGGCGAGCAGGCAGCGTAATGTCTCGCGGCCGATGCGTATGACCCGGCCGTGGACCTTCCGCAGGTAGGCGACGAGCTTGCGCAGTGACCAGCGGGTGAAGGGCTGGCCGAGGTGACCGGTCGGGTTGTGGCCGTCGCCACGACGAAGTCCTCGTCGTCAGTGCTGAGCAGGCGGGGACGGCCTCCCGCCCATCGAGGGTCCAGACAGGCCAGGCCGATCTCGTTGAAGCGATGGATCACGCCGCGGACGGTGTCTTCGTCGGCCTGAACCAGCTGGGCGATCACCGGCACGCGGTTCCCGCCGGCCGAGGCCAGCAGCATCATTGCCCGCCGGTAGCGCACCGAACTCGTGCTGCCCCGCGCACGATCTGCTGCAGCCGCTGCCCTTCCTGGTCGGTCAGTCCGCGCACACGGACAGGCTCAGCCACCGCGCCTCCAGCAGGCGGAAAGGACGTCACCGCACATCCAACCGCCAGGACCACCAACCCGGCGAACCTATGCGGTCACAGCACTAGCTGGGCGGCGGCGGAGAAGAGACGGATCCGCAGGCGGCGGGGCTCCCAGAGCCGGGCCCGGCCGGTCAGGGCTTGCAGTCCTCGGCTCTCGCCCGCTGGCGGTGGACAGTTCGAGGGCGGCGATCGCCGCGTGGGTGGTGCTGGTGGCGAAGCAGGTCAGCCGTAGTCCGTCGGCGTCGGTGAAGCGCAACTGGGCGCCGGGGTGCGGGCGTTCTCGTGGGTGCCGCCGCCGGAGTCGGCCCGGATCAGTGTCTGCCGTCCGCTCCGGTACTTCTTCGGCAGCTGGGCCAGGGCGACGGGTGGTGTCCGAACGTCTTCTTCCAGGTCGCGGCGTCCTGTTTCTCTGAGTGGGCCAGCACGAGCACCCCGTCGATGTCGACGATCACCTGTCCGCCGGCGTCCGGGCCCGCTTGTCCGGCCGGCTTCCAGACGCGTTCGCGGACGTGGGGCCACATCCAGCAGAACCTTCCCCGGATCGTGCACCGCGCGCGCCTTGCGTCACGGTGTCTGGGCTACCGATATCTTGCTGGTCAGAGGCACTTTTCGTTTGTCTGACCACCCGTTGGACACCACGATTCATGAAAGCGCGAGGCTAGGCCCCGGAGGCGGAACGCGTGACAAAGGCGATCAACTGCTCGTTGAATAGGTCGGGTTCCTCCAGGAACGGTGAGTGTCCCGACCCTTCCCACAGCCGCACCTGCGCGGCGGGCTGGACGGCGGCGATGTGTTCCGCCGCGGCCGGCGCGACGATCCGGTCCCGGCCGCCCTGGACGGCCAGCCAGGGCACGGTGACACCGGCCGCCGCCGCACTGCGGTCCAGCGGACGTTGCAGCAGTGCGGCACAGACGCGGGGCGGCGTCAGCAGGCTCGCGTCGAGCAGGGTCTGTGCCGTGTCGTCGGCGAGGGGGCGCTCGGTCGACACCTCCAGCAGTTTTCGGCGGGCCTCGACGGTGCTCTCGCCGTCGTCGTTCACCAGCTCCGGCAGCAGGGCCACGAAGTCCGGGCCGAACATCCGTTCCGCGCCGGGAACGCCCGCCAGCAGGCTTGCGTCCACGGTGAGCAGCCCCGACAGGGCTGAGTCGCCGTGCACCGCGACGTAGTCGAGGGCCACTAGCCCGCCGTAGGACCAGCCGCCCAGGACCGGCCTGTCGAGCCGCAGCCCCTCGATCACGGCCGCCACGTCGTCGGCCCAAACCCGCTCGTCAAGGCAGCCGGAGTCGGGCTTTCCGGAGTGACCGTGGCCACGCAGGTCGGGAGCGACCACCCGGATCGGCCCCGGGGCGGTGAGCTGGTGGAGCCAACTGCGGGCGGACTGGGCGAAGCCGTGGAGCAGTATGACGGCCGGCGCGTCCTCGGGTCCGGCGTCGAGCACGTTCAGCGGCACTCCGCCCGCTCCCGTGACCGTGACCGATCTGATGCCGTCCTCGACGAGCGAGTCCGTCTCCATGCCGATGTCCTCTCTGTCCTCTGTTGTCATGTCAGCTGACTCCGATCAGGGCCTTGAGCCGCAGGGACCGGAAGGTGGACTGTCCGGTGTGGGCGACGGCGAACTGTGCGAACGCGTAGATCCAGGCCCAGGTCAGGCCGCCGCCGACGACACCGTCGAGCGTCGAGGTGAACAGGCCGAGGATGGGCAGCGGGAGGAAGAAGAGGCACCTCACCGCGGAAAAAGCGGAGAGCGATACGGATCCGTTGCGCCGCTATGGTGTCGAGGGGCGTCATCGCCCCGGCAGATATTACGTCCGGCTTTGCTTGCCGGACTTCCTGAGCCATATCCGACTCCCGTCTCCGTTGAGGATTGGGCGGGAGCGTATATGGGCCGGAGAATGCGAGGCAATCAGGGTTTCGGAGTTTGTGCCCAGTGTTTTTCCTACTGGGGTAAGGATTCCTTTACGGGCGTCACGGGGAGGGCAGTACGCCCCCGTGCTGGAGCACGGCTCGGACGAGTGTAACCATGCTCTCGGCGTCGGCCTTCTCGCGCTTGGTCAGCAGCTTGCCGTTGCGATAGCGGCGGACGCTCAGGGGCACTTTCTGCGTTCTCGACCACCTGCCGGACGGCACCCCTGGTGAAAGCCCGAGGCTAGAAGAGGGCGCTTCCCCTTTCGAAGTCCAGCAGCCGTTGCTTGCGGTCCAGGCCGCCGCCGTAGCCGGTGAGGCTGC
This sequence comes from Streptomyces sporangiiformans, assembly GCF_005768555.2. GTDB lineage: Bacteria > Actinomycetota > Actinomycetes > Streptomycetales > Streptomycetaceae > Streptomyces > Streptomyces sporangiiformans. The sequence continues at coordinate 73,006 of NZ_VCHX02000181.1, read as the reverse complement.
CGTCGGCGCCCACCACGCGGTGGCAGGGCACGATGATCCCGACCGGGTTCTTGCCGTTGGCGAGGCCCACCGCACGCGATGCCTTGGGGCTGCCGAGGGCGTCGGCGAGTGCGCCGTACGTGCGGGTCTCGCCGTACGGGATCTTCCGGAGCTGTTCCCACACGGAGCGCTGGAACGGCGTCCCGTCCAGCCGCAGGGGGACGGTGAACTCCTTCAACTCGCCCGCGAAATAGGCCCGCAGCTCGTCCATCACCTCACCGAAAGGCGTGTCGTCGGGTTCCCCGAAGGTCTCCTCCGGCGGGCGGTGGCGCTGATCGGTCATGTAGAGGCCGGACAGGGAGCCGTCCGTGGCGACGAGGGTGAGTGGTCCGTACGGGCTGTCGATGACGTGGTGCTGCTTCAACGGGGCTCCCCGGGAAGGAAGTTGATCGGGTGGTTGTCGGTCGCCCACAGGTACTGGACGGCGTACGCCCGCCAGGGACGCCAGGCCGCGGCGTGGGCCGTGAGCGCGGCGGGTGTGGACGCCAGTCCCAACCCCTGTGCGGCGCGCCGGACGCCGAGATCGGTGGGCAGAAAGGCGTCGGGGTCGCCGAGGGCGCGCATCGCGATGACGTCGACGGTCCACGGCCCGAACCCGGGCAGCGCCAGCAGTCGGGCGCGGGTCTCCTCCCAGTCGCTCTCGACGCCCAAGTGGAGGGTCTGCTCAGCGAGTTGGTGTACGAGGGTGGTGAGGGTGGCGCGGCGGGTGGCCGGCATCGCTAGTGCCTCGGGGTCGAGCGCGGCCAGCGCCTCGGTGGAGGGAAAGAGGTGGGTGAGGCCGCCTTCGGGATCGTCGACGGCTTCGCCGTGAGCCGTGACCAGGCGTGCCGCGTGGGTACGGGCGGCGGCCGTGGACACCTGCTGACCGAGCACCGCGCGTACGGCGAACTCGGCCTCGTCGACGGTGCGCGGCACCCTGCGGCCCGGTGCCTTGTCGACGAGGGGCGCGAGCAGTGGATCCGTACGCAACTGGTCGTCGACCGCCACCGGATCCGCGTCCAGGTCGAGCATGCGGCGGCAGCGGCTGATGGCGACGGGCAGATCACGCATGTCGCTGAGGGTGAGCCGGCAGCCGATGTGGTCGGGCTTCGGAGTGAGCGCGACGACGCCGTGGCCGTAGGGCAGGCGCAGGGTGCGCCGGTAGGCGCCGTCGTGCCACTCCTCGACGCCGGGTACGGCGGTGGCGACGAGGTGACCGAAGAGGTTGTCGGGGTTGAGTGGGGCCCGGAAGGGCAGACGAAGCGTCAACACACCTGGTGTACTGGTCGAGTTGGCGCGGTTCTTGGGCACCCGGGCGCGCAGCTCGCTCGGTGAGAGGGCGAAGACCTCGCGGACCGTGTCGTTGAAGGTGCGGATGGAGGAGAAGCCCGCCGCGAAGGCGATCTCGGCCATCGGGACCGGGGTCGTCTCGATGAGGAGGCGTGCGGTCTGGGCGCGCTGGGCGCGGGCGAGGGCGAGCGGTCCGGCGCCCAGCTCGGCGAGGAGCTGACGCTCGATCTGCCGGGTGCTGTAGCCGAGCCGCGTCGCGAGGCCGGGAACGCCCTCGCGGTCCACCACTCCGTCGCCGATCAGCCGCATCGCGCGGGCGACCACGTCGGCGCGCTGGTTCCACTCGGGCGAACCGGGGCTGGTGTCCGGGCGGCACCGCTTGCAGGCCCGGAATCCGGCCTGCTGACAGGCGGCCGCGCTCGGGTAGAAGGTCATGTTCTCCGGCTTCGGCGGCACGACGGGGCAGCTGGGCCGGCAGTAGATCCGCGTGGTCAGCACCGCCGTGTAGAACCATCCGTCGAAGCGGGCGTCCTTCGACTGGACGGCGCGTACGCAGCGCTCGGTGTCGGTGTGCATCCCGTTCAGCATGCCCTCCAGCATCAGCCACGGTCATGGCCGTGGCTGGCGAGAATCCGACATGTACCTGGGGCCCCGCCCACTCGGCCTCGCCCCGGACGTGCTGATCCAGGACCTGCTTCATCCAGGACGCACTCGTCCACGACGTACTCATCAAGGACTACACGCGGGTCGGCATGTACTGCGTTCTCAGTAGCCGGGATTGTCGGCAGGCGCACGACGACGCGGAGGCCGTGCTCGGAGAGCCTGGGGAGGTCCCCGAGATCAGATGTGGAGACCTCCTGCCTCATGGCTACTTTCCTCCATCGACTGGGCCGCTCGGCCTTCCGGCGGCGCTGGTCTTCGCCGGGTTCATCGGCGTCGGCGAATCCATGATCAAGATGATCGGCTTCGGCCTGGCCATCACGGTTCTGTTCGACGCCTTCGTCGTCCGCATGGCGATCGTGCCCGCGATCCTCGCCCTGCTCGGCGACAAAGCCTGGTACCTGCCCCACTGGCTGGACCGGATGCTGCCCCGCGTCGACGTGGAGGGCGAGGCGCTCACCCGCCACTCCCCCACCGTCCCGGCCGGGAGCCAGCCGACGACCACGGCCACGACCGCGTCGACGACCGACCCGGCCGGCCTCGAGACGGCGCGCGTCTGATCCCCCCAGATCCGCGCCCGAGGGCCGCCCGTAGTGGACACGGGCGGCCCTCGTCCGCCGTTCCGCGGACGCGGGGCCGTGCTCGGCCGAGGCGTCGTCCATCATGGTTCCACTCATCCGACCGGAGTATCCGATGACCCTCAGCCTGGAGCGATACGCGGATCGCCATCCCCGCCTGTCCGACGCGGCGGCAGCCGTCGTGCTGTTCGGCTTCGCCGTCCTCGGTGGCTCGCTCAACATCCCGGAGGTCGAGCCGCCGGACCAGGACGAGCTCGCCGTGCTCCTCGCGGCCGTCTCCTGCATCGCTCTGCTGAGGCATCGCGAGTATCCGCGTACCACCGTCATCGTCACCACGGTCTGTGCCATGGCCTCCAGCTCGCTGGGCTACATGCTCAACCCCCTCCTGATGGCACCGGTCATGTCGGCGCTCTACTGGCTGGCCGCTCTCACCGACCGCAGGACCACACGCTGCTACCTCCTGGTCACCGTCGTGCTCCTGGTGACCAATGCCGTGCTCATCGACCCCGTCGACTACCCGCTGGTCCTCAAGACGCTCGCCCCCACCATCTGGGTGCTGCTGCCGGTAGCCGCCGGCAGCGCGGCCAGGCTGCGGCTCTCCTACATGGAGGCCGTGCAGGCCCGCGCCGACCACGCCGAACGCACCCGCGAGGAGGAGGCACGCCTGCGGGTCGCCGAGGAGCGCATGCGCATCGCCCGCGAGCTGCACGATGTCGTCGCCCACCACCTGGCTCTGGCCAACGCCCAGGCCGGCACCGCGGCACACCTGTCGCGCACCCACCCCGACCGCGTCCAGCAGATCCTCGACGACCTGTCCGGTACGACGTCCTCGGCGCTGCGCGAACTCAAGGCCACCGTCGGCCTGATGCGCCAGGCGAACGACCCCGACGCCCCGCTGGAACCAGCCCCCGGACTCGCGCGGCTCCCCGAGCTGACGGACGCGTGCAGGACCGCCGGTCTCGAGGTCACCGTCACCACGGACGGCACACCGCGGCCTCTGTCACCAGGAGTGGACCTCACCGCGTTCCGTATCGTGCAGGAGGCCCTCACCAACGTCACCAAGCACGCCGCCGCGAAGGCAGCGTACGTACGACTCGCCTACTCCCAAGACCGCTTGACCGTCACGGTCTGTGACGACGGAACCACCACAGCGGCCACCACCCCGTCGCCGGGCCGCGGCTTCGGCCTCATCGGCATGCGCGAGCGGGCCCACTCCATCGGCGGTGACCTCCAGGCCGGCCACCGCCCCCAGGGCGGCTTCGAGGTGACCACCCAACTACCGCTGCACACTGACCCCAAAGAACCGGAAGAACAGATCACATGGCCATCCGCATCCTGCTCGCCGACGACCAAGCCCTCCTCAGAGCCACCTTCCGGATCCTCATAGACTCCTCCGACGACATGGAAGTGGTCGCGGAGGCCACCGACGGCAGCGAGGCGGTCGACCTCACCCGGGTCCACCGCCCCGATGTCGTCCTCATGGACATCCGTATGCCCGGCACCGACGGCCTGGCCGCGACCGCCACCCTGTGCGCCGACCCGGACCTGTCCGCCACCCGCGTTCTCATCCTGACCACCTTCGAGACCGACAAGTACGTCGCCCAGGCCCTCCGTGCCGGCGCGAGCGGCTTCCTCGGCAAGGACGTCACCGCCGATGCGCTCCTCGACGGCATCCGCACCGTGGCCGCGGGCGAGTCCCTCCTCTCGCCCGTCGCCACGCGTACCCTCATCAGCCGCTTCCTCGCCACCCCGGAAGCCGGCAACCACCTGGCGCCGCCCGAACGTCTCGCCGCTCTCACCGCCCGTGAACGCGAGGTGATGGCCCTGGCCGCCGAGGGGAAGTCGAACAGCGAGATCGCCGACGTCCTCGTGCTCAGCCCGCTGACCGTACGCACCCACGTCCAGCGCGCCATGACCAAGCTCGACGTACGCGACCGCGCCCAACTGGTCGTCATCGCCTACCAGTCGGGCCTGGTACGACCGGCACCGCTGCCCCCGCAGTGACGGACCTGCGGTGACGGGGCCCGCCGCGATGCGCTACCCGGAGAACTCCCCTGCCGTGGGCCGGCGTGAGGCCGCCATCGCCCGGTCGACGTCGGTCAGGGGTCGCAGCCGGTAGGTGTAGGAGTAGTCGCGGTTGGCGAAGAGCTTGTACTCGTCGTGCGTGTGCGCGCCCCAGCTGTTGTCGCCGCCCACGCCCATCTGCCGGTGGTTCAGCCGCAGGACGACCGCGTCCCGCGGAGTGAGCTGGAAGTCGTGGCGCGTCCCGACCGACAGGTCCTCCGGGGTGAAGTGGGAGGCGTTGATCTCGAGGAGCGGCTCGCCGGAAACAAGCAGCCCCTCGCCGCTCCGGTCGGTCAGGGCGACCCAGCGGACGTCGGTCTTGTTGCCGTTCTCCTGCGGGCGGATGTAGGAGGTCCACTGTCCGGCGACGGTCCCGGAGTAAAGGCCCACATCGGTGGCGTCGTTGCGGTCCCAGTGGTTCTCCTCGGGGCCTCGCCCGTAGTAGTGCAGGCGGTCCAGGCGGCGCGGCAGGAAGAGCAGCGTGCCGACCTCCGGGATGTACGGCAGGCTCGCCGCGCCCGGATGCAGGGTGTTGTCGACCTTGATCTCGCCGTTGCCGAAGACCGTGTACGTGGTGGTGTACGTGGACTCGACGGTGGTCGGCAGCGTGCCGCTGACCTTGATCTCGACGGCTTTGTCGCGCAGTGCGCGGACGCTCACGTCCGTCACCTTGCGCCGGGCGCCCGCGTCGCGCCACGTCTGGTTGCGGGTGTGCTGACCGTTGCCGTAGTCGTTGTCGGTCGGCGCCCGCCAGAAGTTCGGCGCGGGCCCGGAGGTGATCAGCCGGGTGCCGCCCGCCTCGTACGAGGTGATGACCCCGCTCCTCTTGTCGACGACGACGGAGAAGCCCTTGCCCGTGACGGTCACCGACGCGTCGCCGGCCTTGTGGCGCAGTGCGGGGACACGCTCCAGCGGCACGGGCTTGACGGCCGGGCCGCCTGCGTCGACGGCGAGTTGCCGCTTCGCCACCTCGAAGCCGGCCTTCGCCCACTTCGTGGGCTCCTTGGTGGTGAACGACAGCTGAAGGAAGTACTCCGTGCCCGGCGCGGGATCGTCCGGCAGCCTCACGGGAACGGTGATCTCTTTGCTCGACAGCGGCGGAACGTCCAGTTGGGCACGGCTCAGCTTCCCGCGCTGTACGACCTCACCGTCGGCGACGAGGGCCCAACGGCCGTCGAACTCACGGACGTTGGTGAACAGGTACTCATTGGTGAGGGTGACCCGTCCGGAGGTGACGGTGTCGCCGCCGGAGGCCGGTGCGGCGTTGATGGCCTGGTAGATCTGCTTGACCTCCGCGGCCTTGCCGGTGTGTCCGCGGTCGGCGGTGACGATGCCGTCCGCGACGAAGGCGCCGTCGTTGGGGTGGTCGCCCCAGTCGCCGCCGTACGCGAAGAACGTGCGCTCCTTCGGCCGCTTCTCGGTGACCTTGACGGTGGCCGCGTCGAACCAGAACCGCACCCCGTCGTCGCCGGGGCCGCGCCCGTCGGATGCGATCTCGGCCGCGGACAGGGCACGGGCGTAGACGCGCGCCCGCCGGATCGTGCCGCTGAACTCCCGGGTCGGGTTGTCGGCGTCGGTGGCGAGCGTGAGCGGTGCGGTGTTGCTGCCGGGCCGCCGGGTGGTGGTCCGGGTGGCTTTCACCGCACCGTCGACGTAGAGGGTCAGCGTGCCCGCCTCCGCGTCGAAGACGCCCGCGATGTGGTGCTCCTTGCCGGTCCAGCCGTCCGGCAGCGCCCAGCTCGCGGTGACCCACTGGCCGCCGCCGTGGATGAAGAACTCCAGGTTCTTGTTCGTCTGCTTCAGGGCGTATTGGGTGTCGCCCTTGGCGAGTAAGGGCTGGTGGTAGCCGGTCACATGCGGGGTGACCCAGGCCTCCAGCGTCAGGGAGCCGGTGATGTCGAGGCCGGTGTCGCGGGCGAAGACGGTGCTGCCGGAAACGCCCTTCTCGCGGTCGAAGGTCGCGCTGCCGGCCTGGATCTCACCGCGCAGCGCGCCCGGCCCGGCCTCGGTGAACAGCGCACGCGTGGGGGTCGGTGAGCTCAGGGACTGGTCGACGAAGTCCCAGATCCACCCGCCCTGCAGCACGTCGTGCCGCCGCACGACGTCCCAGTACTTCTTGAAGTTGCCGGTCGAGTTCCCCATGGAGTGGGAGTACTCGATCATGACGTACGGCCGCGTGTCGCCGGTGTCCTTGGCGCGGGCCTCGACCCGCGCGGGGCTCTCGTACATCTCCGAGCGGATGTCGCTGATCCCCGGGCGGTCGTCGCCCTCGTACTGGATGACGCGGGTCGGGTCGTACGACCGGATCCAGTCGTGCATGGCGACGAACGTGCTGCCGCCGCCGGCCTCGTTGCCGAGCGACCAGATGACGACCGAGGCGTGGTTCTTGTCCCGGTGGACCATGTTCTGGGCGCGGGCCACGCAGGCCTTGCTCCAGTCGGCGTGGTCGCCCGGGTACTCGTCGCGGATGCCGTGGGTCTCGAGGTTGGTCTCGTCCACGAGGTACAGGCCGTACTCGTCGGCGAGTTCGTACCACAGCGGGTTGTTGGGGTAGTGCGAGGTGCGGACGCTGTTGATGTTGATCCGCTTGAGGACTTCCATGTCCCGGACCATGTCCGCGCGGGTGAGCGCCGTGCCGCGGTCGGGGTGCATCTCGTGGCGGTTCGTGCCCCGGAAGGACACGGGCTTGCCGTTGATGCGCATCAGCCCGTCCTTGAGCGCGAACTCACGTATTCCGACCCGGTGCGACAGGGTCTCGATCACCTTGCCCGCCGGGTCGCGCAGCCGCAGTACGGCGGTGTAGAGGTACGGATGCTCGGCCGACCAGAGCTTCGGCGCGGGCACGGCTTTGGCGGCCCGTACGGTGACGTCCTCGCCGGCCGGAGCGGAGCCGAGGTCGACGGCCTGGTGCAGCGGACGGGGCCAGACGGCGTGGCCGCGCGCGTCGTAGAGCTGGGTCTCGACGGAGTACTTCCCGCCGCCGTCGCCATGGGCCCCGCCCTTGCCACCGCCGTAGTCGCGCACGTCGGCGGTGACCGACAGCTCGGCGGCCGTGTGGTCGTCGCTGAGCGGGGTGTCCAGTTTGAAGTCGCGCAGATGCACGGCCGGTGTGGAGTACAGGTAGACCGAGCGGAAGATGCCGCTCAGCCGGATCATGTCCTGGTCCTCCAGCCAGTCGCCGTCGGAGTAGCGGTACACCTCCACCGCGATCTGGTTGGTGCCGGGCTTGAGGTGCGGGGTGATGTCGTACTCCGCGGGGACGTAGGAGTCCTCGTGGTAGCCCACCAACTCGCCGTTGATCCACACGTAGTGGGCGGACTTGACGCCTTCGAAGTGCAGGAACGTCCGCCGTCCCGACCAGTTACGAGGAACCGTGAAGGTGCGCCGGTACTGCCCCACGGGGTTGTAACGCGTGGGGGCGGTCGGCGGCTGCGCTTCCTCGCCCAGGCCGTTGGGGCCCCACCACGGGTAGGTGATGTTGATGTAGATCGGGAAGTCGTAGCCGTGCAGCTGCCAGGCCGAGGGGACGGGGATGGTGTCCCAGGAGGAGTCGTCGACGTCGGTGCGGTAGAAGTCGGTGTCCCGGTCGTCGGGGCGGTCGGCGTAGGCGAACTTCCATTTCCCGTCGAGGCTCTGGCGGTACGGCGAGCGCGTACGGTCGCCGGCCAGCGACTGTCTGACGTCCGCGTACGGCATGAGCGTGGTGTGCGGTGGCTCGGTCCCCAGCTGGAAGACGTCGATGTTGCCGTTCCACTCCGGAGATCCGTCCGCCGCCTCGCGCCGGCCGGTCGGGTGCGCCACGGCGGACGACGCGGACAGGGTGAGCGCGCCGAGGACGGCGGCTCCTCCCTCAAGGAGACGACGGCGGCTGACGACCGCCCGCTCGGGGTGGTGGGGCCGATCCGTGGGTGACACGTGGGGGTGCGGGTGCGGCATGACCATGGCCTTCCTCGGTACGACAGTGCGGTGCACGGACTGAGGGAGCGTCAGATCTTGTCGAAGCTGCGGACATACGGAAGTTGGTGTCAGGCCGGAACACAACTGCTGATGCCAAAGACACCTGGTGAGCCAGAGAAACCCTAGAACCCGAACACAATCGGAGCAATGATCCTGTCGGACTTTGTGTGATCCTGGGGAGTGGTGCCCCTCCATGCGCGACCGCGGCCGCAACCGACGTCAAGGAGGATCACGCACCGTGACCCGGTTCGTCGGGGTGCTTTGTGTGGCAGGCCCTCTATCTCCCCCGCGTAGGGCCCGCAGCTCCGGCACGCCCGCCCTGCCACACTGGGCGCATGGCACGCGAGCGGCAGAACGGCAGGGGCGGCAGCGAACTGGGGACCTTCCTCCGGGCACACCGCGCGCAGGTCACCCCCGAGCAGGCCGGACTCCCCGCCGGCATCGGGCTGCGGCGCACTCCTGGGCTACGCCGGGAGGGGCTGGCCACGCTGGCCGGGGTCAGCGTCGACTACTACGTCCGCCTGGAGCGCGGCAAGGAGAACAATCCCAGCCCCTCCGTCGTCGGCGCCCTCGCCAAGGCCCTGCGACTGCACCCGGCCGAGCACGAGCACCTGCGCGACCTCGCCGCCCGGGCCGCGGGCAGCTCTCCTCCGGAGCAGGCCTTTGAGCCGGTCCGGACCGTACGGCCCGGAGTCGAGCTGCTACTGGAGAGCGTGCGCCCCTTCCCGGCGTACGTGATCAGCCGCACCATGGACATCCTCGCCTGCAACCCGGGCGGCCTTCGGCTGTTCGCCGGGCTGGCGGACTGGCCGGCGAGGAAGCGCAACGTGGTGCGCTGGATCTTCCTCCACCCCGCCGCGACCGAGCTGTTCGACGACTGGGACGAGCAGGTCCGTGCCTGCGTCGGCCGCCTGCGCGCCCTCGCCGGCATCGAACCGGACGCCCCCGACCTGGCGGAGCTCGTCGACGAACTACTGAAGAAGAGCCCGGAGTTCACCGAGCTGTGGGAGCGCTACGACGTGCGCCGGCACACCCACGGCAGCAAGACCTTCCACCACCCGGAGGTCGGCGACCTCACCCCCGACTACCAGTCCATGCAACTCGAGGGCACCCAGGGGCAACGGTTCGTGGCGTACTTCGCCGAGCCCGGAACCCCCGAGCACGACAAGCTGGTCCTGCTCGACGTGTCGCGGGCCGAGCAGGCCGAGGCGGCTTCGACCGAAGGCGTGGGTTGATCCCTCGTTCAGCGCCCGAACGTGTCGGTGATCTTCTCCAGCCAGGCCGTCTCCAGGCTGCCGTCACCCCCTCAGCCGATGCGGCTGCCGGCCGCCACTGTGGCGGTCAGCCCGATGCCGCGGTGACGGACGACGATGTCGCAGCGCGGAGCCGAGCCCTGCGGGTGGCCGGAATTCCGTGCCGTTTCCCGGTCCGGTGTCCGGATCCATCCGGAAAAACGGGCAGCGAACGGGCACGCGCAGCACGGCGAGCGGGCGGCGGCCTTCCGCGCGCCCGAGCCATCCTCCGCATCGTCCAGGGTCTCCGCACTCCGGGAAACGGGCACATTCGGTCATGAAGTGCTCTACGACGAACCTGTTCAGCAGGGCGGCCACCATATAGAAATTGCCACAGGAGCCCGAACGGGCAGGGCTCCTGGAAACAGCCGGCGCGGACACAGCGCCCGGAGCCGTGAAACGGAGGTGTCGCCGTGGACGCCGAGGAACGAAGACGCGGAATCCTGGCAACGGCACGCCGTACCGGGTCCGTGGACGTCGGAAAGCTCGCCGCCGACCTCGGGATCTCCAAGGAGACCGTGAGGCGGGATCTGAACGTACTGGAGGAGCACGGGCTGGTCCGGCGTACCCACGGCGGTGCCCATCCCGTGGAGAGCGCGGGCTTCGAGACCACGCTCACCTTCCGTGCCACCATGCACGTCCCCGAGAAGTCACGGATCGCGGCCGCCGCGGCCGAACTGCTCGGCGACGCCGAGACCGTCTACATGGACGAGGGCTACACCCCCCAGCTCATCGCGGCCGCGCTCCCCCGCAGCCGGCCACTGACCGTCGTCACCTCGTCCCTGGCCATCGCAAGCACCCTCGCCGCCTCGGACAACATGACCGTGCTGCTGCTCGGCGGCCGGGTGCGAGGCGGCACCCTTGCCACGGTCGACCACTGGGCCACCCGTATGCTGTCCGGCTTCGTCATCGACCTGGCGTACGTCGGCGCGAACGGCATCTCCCGCGAGTACGGACTCACCACGCCCGATCCCGCGGTCAGTGAGGTCAAGGCCCAGGTCATCAGGGTCGCCAGGCGCCGGGTGTTCTCCGGCGTCCACACGAAATTCGGTGCCGTGAGCTTCTGCCGCTTCGCGGACGTCTCAGAGTTCGAGGCGATCGTCACCGACGCCGGGCTGCCCGCCTCCGAAGCACACCGCTACTCACTGCTGGGCCCCGAGGTCATCCGGGCCTGAGCCGCGGTTCATCTCCCTGTCCCACTCCATATCCCACCCTCGCAAGGCCGGGGGCCTGGTTCCCCACGCCCTCGAAACATCCCCTGGAGTCAGTCATGCGCGCACGAAGAATGACCCATGTCCTCGTCACGGCCACGGCCGCAGGCTCGCTGCTGGTCGCATGCAGCGGGGCGGGCGGTTCCACAAGCTCCGGCGGCGGGGACAAGAGCATCAACGTGCTGATGGTCGGCAATCCGCAGATGGAGGACATCGCGAAGCTGACGAAGAGCACCTTCACGAAGGACACCGGTATCAAGGTGAACTTCACGATCCTTCCCGAGAACGAGCTGCGCGACAAGGTCACCCAGGACATCGCCACCCAGGCCGGCCAGTACGACGTCGCCACCGTCGGTGCGTACGAGGTCCCCGTCTGGCACGAGAACGGCTGGCTGCACGAGCTGGGCTCCTACGCGGACAAGGACTCGGCCTTCGACAAGGGCGACCTGCTGAAGCCGATGGTGCAGTCCCTGTCGGGGGCGGACGGCAAGCTGTACGCACTGCCGTTCTACGGGGAGTCCTCCTTCCTGATGTACAACAAGGACGTCATGAAGGAGAAGGGCATCACTATGCCCGAGCGGCCGACCTGGCAGCAGGTCGCCGACATCGCCGCCAAGGTCGACGGCTCCCGTCCCGGGATGAAGGGCATCTGCCTGCGCGGCCTGCCGGGCTGGGGCGAGCTCGGGGCGCCGCTGACGACAGTGGTCAACACCTTCGGCGGCACCTGGTTCACCAAGGACTGGAAGGCGCAGGTCAACAGCGACAAGTTCAAGCAGGCGACGAACTTCTACGTCGACCTGGTCAGGAAGCACGGTGAGGCGGGTGCCCCGCAGGCCGGGTTCACCGAGTGCCTGAACGCGATGAGCCAGGGCAAGGTCGCGATGTGGTACGACGCGACCAGCGCGGCCGGATCGCTGGAGGACCCCAAGTCCAGCAAGGTCGCCGGCAAGGTCGGCTACGCCTACGCGCCGGTGGTGGAGACCAAGAGCAGCGGCTGGCTGTGGACGTGGGCGTGGGCCATGCCGAAGACCACGAAGAAGGCCGACGCGGCCTCGAAGTTCATGCTGTGGGCCTCCAGCAAGAAGTACGAGAAGCTCGTCGGCGAGAAGCTCGGCTGGGCGCGGGTTCCCTCCGGCAAGCGGGCCAGCACCTACGAGATCCCCGAGTACAAGAAGGCCGCCGCGGCCTTCGGTGACATCACGCTGAACTCCATCCAGGAGGCCGACCCCACCAACCCGGGCGTCCAGCCCAGGCCCACGGTGGGCGTCCAGTTCGTGGCCGTGCCCGAGTTCCAGGACCTCGGGACCAAGGTGACCCAGGAGATCTCCGCGGCCATCGCCGGCCAGACCAGCGTGGACAAGGCGCTGAACGACGGCCAGAAGCTCGCCGAGGAAGTCGCCAAGAAGCACCAGTGACCCGGAAGTGCCCGGCCGGCCTCACCTGCCGGCCGGGCACCCGACCACGACCCGGCTGTCACCCGCCAAGGAAAGCCTCATGACCACGCTCACCGAAACACCCGACAAGCGCAGGACACAGCCGCGGCCCGGCCGTCGGCGGAGGTCCACAGCAGTCAGCAAGTGGCGACGGCGCGTTCCGCTGCTGCCGGCGCTGGTCTTCACCATCGTCGTCACGCAACTGCCCTTCGTGGCAACGCTGGTCATCTCCACCTTCCAGTGGAACATCCTCAAGCCGGGCGACCGGCACTTCACCGGCCTGTCCAACTTCAAGTTCGTCTTCACCGACGAGCGGCTGCGCGCCGCGGTGCTCAACACCGTTGTCCTCACCGCGTCGGTGGTGCTCATCAGCGTGGTCCTCGGCCTGGGTCTGGCCATGCTGCTCGACCGCAAGTTCGTCGGCCGCGGACTGGCGCGCACCCTGCTCATCGCCCCGTTCCTGGTCATGCCGGTCGCGGCGGCGCTGTTGTGGAAGCACGCCATCTACAACCCCGACTACGGACTGCTCAACGGCACCCTCAACGCCGTCTACCAGCTCTTCGGAGCCGACCACGGCCCCACGATCGACTGGATCTCCTCCTACCCCATGCCCGCCGTCGTGATCGCGCTGGTCTGGCAGTGGACCCCGTTCATGATGCTGATCCTCCTGGCCGGCCTGCAGGCCCAGCCCGGCGACGTCCTGGAAGCCGCCCGCGTCGACGGTGCGACGGCCCTGGCCACCTTCCGCTTCATCACCCTGCCCCACCTGCGCCAGTACCTGGAGCTGGGCATCCTGCTCGGCACCATCTACGTCGTACAGACCTTCGACGCCGTCTACACCATCACCCAGGGCGGCCCCGGCAAGCAGACGACCAACCTGCCCTACGAGATCTACCTGACCATGTTCCGCAAGTACGAGTACGGCGAGGCGGCCGCCGCCGGAGTCGTGGTCGTACTCGGCTCGATCGTGATCGCGACCTTCGCGCTGCGCACCATCGCGTCGCTGTTCCGCGAGGAGGTATCCCGATGACCGCGCACGCAGCAGCAGCCGCCCCCGGGACCAGAATCAACAAGCTCATCCGCCGTCACGACAAGCACCAGGACCCCGCCGGTGCGCCGCGGCTGTCGCCGCTGTGGACCTTCGTCGCCTGGCTCGCCACCCTGGCGTTCTTCGCGCCGGTGGCATGGATGGTCCTCACCTCCTTCCACCAGGAGGCCGACGCGGCGACCAACCCGCCGACCCCCTTCGCCCCGTTCACCTTCGACCAGTACTCCCTGCTGTTCAGCCGGGACATCACCCCCTTCCTCCTCAACTCGGCCATGTCCAGCGTCATTTCCACCCTGCTGGTCCTCGCCCTGGCGGTACCGACGGCCTACGCCCTGTCCATCAAGCCGGTCGAGAAGTGGACCGACGTGATGTTCTTCTTCCTGTCCACCAAGTTCCTCCCGGCCATCGCGGCCCTGCTGCCGGTCTACATGATCGTCAAGGACGTCGGGATGCTCGACAACGTGTGGACACTGATCGTCCTGTACACCGCCATGAACCTCCCGATCGCGGTGTGGATGATGCGCTCGTTCCTCGCCGAGGTCCCCAAGGAAATCCTGGAAGCGGCCGAGATGGACGGGGCCAACCTCCTCACCGTGCTGTGGCGGGTCGTCGCACCCATCGCCATGCCCGGACTCGCCGCCACCTCGCTGATCTGCTTCATCTTCAGCTGGAACGAGTTCATGTTCGCCGTCAACCTAACCGCCACACAGGCATCGACCGCGCCCGTCTTCCTCGTCGGCTTCATCACCAACGAGGGCCTCTTCCTCGCCCGACTCTGCGCCGCCGCCACGCTGGTCTCCCTGCCCGTCCTCATCGCCGGTTTCGCCGCCCAGGACAAACTGGTCCGCGGCCTGTCCCTAGGAGCAGTCAAGTGAAAGCCGCCGTCATCGAAGCTCCCGGCAAGGTCACCGTCACCACGGTGCCCGACCCCACTCCCGGACCGCGCGAGGTCGTGGTCGATGTGGCGGCCTGCGGACTGTGCGGGACCGATCTGCACATCCTGCAGGGCGAGTTCGCGCCGACCCTGCCGGTCGTTCCGGGCCATGAGTTCGCCGGGGAGATCGTGGGCCTCGGCAGCGAGGTGACCGAACTCGCGATCGGCGACCGGGTCGCCGTGGACCCCTCGCTGTACTGCAACGAGTGCCGCTACTGCCGGGTCGGACGCAACAACCTCTGCGACCGGTGGGCGGCGATCGGAGTGACCGTGGCCGGTGGCGCCGCCGAGTACGCCGTGGCACCCGTCGCCAACTGCGTACGCCTGCCGGACCACGTGGACGTCCAGGACGCGGCGCTGATCGAGCCGCTGTCCTGCGCCGTGCGCGGCTACGACGTGCTGAGCAGCAGGTTGGGCTCCCATGTTCTGATCTACGGCACCGGCACGATGGGCCTGATGATGCTGGAGCTGGCCAAGCGCACCGGCGCCTCCTCGGTGGATGTCGTCGACGTCAACCCGGAGCGGCTGGCGACGGCTCAGAAGCTGGGCTGTTC
The DNA here is from genome assembly GCF_005768555.2 of Streptomyces sporangiiformans. Lineage (GTDB taxonomy): Bacteria > Actinomycetota > Actinomycetes > Streptomycetales > Streptomycetaceae > Streptomyces > Streptomyces sporangiiformans. The sequence goes on along the minus strand of NZ_VCHX02000181.1, from coordinate 57,967 downwards.
ACAGGCGGCGCTCTCGGCCGAGGAGTTGGGGCGGGTAGAGGGCTGGGACGTCGTGATCGACGCGACCGGCAACGCCGCCGCCATCCAGGACGGCCTGGACAGGGTCGCCAAGGCCGGAACATTCCTGCAGTTCGGGGTCTCCGACTACGCGACGACGGCCACCATTTCGCCGTACCGCATCTACAACCAGGAGATCACCATCACCGGCTCCATGGCGGTGCTGCACAGCTACGAGCGCGCGGCGGAACTGTTCGCCACCGGGGTACTCGATCCGCAGGTGTTCATCAGCCACCGGCTGCCGCTGACGGAGTACCCGCAGGCACTGGACCAGTTCGCCGCCGGCCAGGGACGGAAGATCGTCGTGCTGCCCTGACCTCCCGACCGCCGGAGCAGGCCGACGATGCCGGCATCGGCCTCGAAGAAGGCTTCAGCCTCGAAGAAGGCCGATGCGGCGCAGCCACGACCCGACCTCGTCGTCGGCGTCCCTGGCCTTTTCGCCGCGCACTGCCAGTCCTTCACCGAAGGTCGCGCCCCCGCAGGACGCGGCATAGTCGCGTTCGGTGGTTCCCAGCCCGCTCATGGCGTGGGTCGTGAACGGGATGACGGTCTTGCCGCTGAAGTCCAGGGCTTCGGTGAAGGTCGTCATGATCATGGGTGCTCTGACGTTCCAGATGGGGCTGCCCAGCAGAACGGTGCCGTAGGCGTCGATCGTGGGCAGCCGGTTGGCGATGGCCGGCCGCGCGTCGGCGTCCTGTTCGCGGACGTTCCGCTGGACGGTGGGTCGGCCACGGGAAGGTCAACAAGACCTACCACCACCCGAAGGTCGGCAACCTCACCCTCAGCAGCCAGGCCATGTCCTTGAACGACACCCCGGGACAGCGGCTCGGCGTCCACGTCGCCGAACCCGGCACTCCCGACCACGACGCCATGCTCCTGCTCGACATGACTTCACCCGAGCATGCCGAGCGCCCGGCCGGCGGCGAGGCAGCGCCGCGTCGGCAGTCATGACCCGCCGCCTCAATGGTCCTGCCCCAGCGAGGCGTTCATCCCTGCCTGGCGAACGCCTCGTACGCCCGCTCGTCGAAGAGGACGAACCTGACCTCCTCGACCGAGGTCTGTGCGGCGCGCACCGTCTCCACCGCGATACGGGCGGCGTCCTCCATGGGCCACCCGTAGATCCCGGCGGAGACGGCGGGAAACGCCACCGTACGAGCGCCGAGCTCGTCCGCGACCCGCAGCGACTCCCGGTAGCAGGAGGCCAGCAGCTCCGAGCGGTCCTGGCTGCGGCTGAAGACGGGTCCGACGGTGTGGATCACCCACTGGGCGTCCAGCTCACCCGCGGTCGTGGCGACGGCCTGCCCCGTGGGCAGACCCTTGCCGTAGTGCGACGCGCGGAGTTTGCGGCAGTCGTCGAGGATGGCGGGGCCGCCGCGCCGGTGGATGGCGCCGTCGACACCGCCACCGCCGAGCAGCGAGGAGTTCGCGGCGTTGACGATGGCGTCGACGCTCTGCCGGGTGATGTCGCCCTGGACGAGTTCGATGGCGGTCATGACGCCTCAGCCTCCTCCCTCACGACTGCCTCAGCCTTCGCCATACGGCCTTGGCCGCGTTGTGCCCCGACATCCCGTGCACACCCGGCCCCGGCGGGGTGGCCGAGGAGCAGATGAACACCGCCGGATGGGGGGTGCTGTACGGGGACAGGGACAGCTTGGGCCGCAGCATCAGCTGCAGTCCGGAGGCCGCGCCGCAGGCGATGTCGCCGCCCACATAGTTGGCGTTGTGGGCCGCGATCTCGGGCGGGCCCGCCGTGGCGCGGGCCAGCACACGGTCCCGGAAGCCCGGCGCGAACCGCTCCAGCTGCCGCTCGATCGCGTCGGTGAGGTCTCCCGTCCAGCCGTTCGGCACATGGCCGTAGGCCCAGAAGACCTGCTTCCCGTCCGGCGCCCGGGACGGGTCGACGACGCTGGGCTGCACGGTGATCAGGAACGGTACGTCGGGCGCCCGGCCTTCCCGCGACGCCGCCTGCAGGGCGGCACTGATCTCGGCCCTACTCGCCCCGACCTGCACCGTCCCGGCGCGGCGCGCCTCCTTCGCCGTCCAGGGCACCGGTCCGTCCAGCGCGTAGTCGACCTTGAAGACGCTCGCCCCGTACCGGTACCCCTCGTAGTACCGCCCGAGGCCGGCGATCCGGCTGAGCGCCGCGGGCGAGGTGTCGAAGACGTACGCGCGCGCGGGCGGCAGGTCGTCGAGGCGTTTGACCTCGTAGTCGGTGTGCACGGCGCCGCCGAGGTCCTTGAGATACGCGGTGAGCGCGTCGGAGATCGACTGGGAGCCGCCGCGTGCCACGGGCCAGCCGCGGGCGTGCGCGGCCAGCGTGAAGACGAGGCCGACGGCGCTCGTGGCGAAGCCGCCCAGCGGGGCGATGACGTGCGCGACCAGCCCGGCGAACAGTGCCTTGGCGCGCTCGTCATGGAAGCGGCGGGTCAGCCACGTCGAGGGCGGCAGGCCGACGAGGCCGAAGCGGGCGAGGGTGACCGGGTCGCGGGGCAGCGCGGTGAGCGGCAAGGACATGAAGTCCCGCGCGAGCGTGTCCCACCTGTGGAGGAACGGCTCGACCAGTCTGCGGTACGTCCCGGCGTCGCGCGGTCCGAAGGACGCGGCGGTCTCGGCCACGGACCGCGCCAGCACGGCCGCCGTGCCGTCCGGGAAGGGGTGCGCCATGGGCAGGTCGGGGTGCAGCCACTCCAGGCCGTATCGCCCCAGCGGCATCGCGTTGAACGCCGGCGAGTTGACGCCGAGCGCGTGCGCGGCGGAACAGGGGTCGTGCCGGAATCCTGGCAGCGTCAGCTCTTGCGTGCGGGCACCTCCGCCGACCGTGTCGCGCGCCTCGAAGACGGCCACACTGAAGCCCCGGCGGGCCAGCTCCACGGCAGCGGTCAGTCCGTTCGGCCCCGCACCCACCACGACCGCATCGAGCATCGACGGCACCTTCGGACTCCTTTGTCAGCCGATGGCCACTCGGGATCAGGATATGCCGCGCCACCGACGACCCCGCAGCGCGGGTGCCCGGCTCCGCAGGGCGGGTGTCAGACCCCGCGCGCCAGCAACCTGGCCACCCGGCGGGCCGTGGCGGCGTCGCGGGCCGCGGTGAACGGCAGCGCGTTGCCACCGGTTATCCGGAACGGTTCGTTCGTGCGGGTCAGATGGGCGCCGCCCGCCTCCTCGACCAGGAGCAGGCCCGCGGCGTGATCCCAAGCGGCTTCCCAGGAAAAGCCCGTGGCGTCCAACTCGCCGCGTGCGACGGCCAGATACTCCAGCCCGGCCGAGCCGCAGGGGCGCGTCCGCACGCCCTCCACGCGCAGACCGAGCAGCGCGCGCTTCTGGTCGTCGGTCGTGTAGTCCGGGTGGGACGTGGCCACTTCGAGGGGGCGGTCGGGGTCGGGGGAACCGGAGCGCAGCCGCACTCCTTCAAGATGGGCGCCCCCGCCGCGTACCGCCGTGGCGAACAGGTCGAGCGCCGGAGCGTACGTCCAGGAGGCGAACACCTCGCCGCCCAGCGCGAGCGCGACCAGCGTGCAGAAGCGCGAAGTTCCGTGCACGAACTGACGTGTCCCGTCGACCGGGTCGACGATCCACACCGGCGCCTCGCCCCGAATCGCCTCGTACGACGCCGGGTTGGCGTGCACCGCCTCCTCGCCGACCACGACCGAGCCGGGCAGCAGGGCGGTCAGGGCGGTCGTGAGGTACACCTCGGCCTTGCGGTCGGCGTCCGTCACGAGGTCGTGCGGGCCGGTCTTCTCGTCGACCTCGTGCGCCTCGAGCTGCCGATAACGCGGCATGATCTCCGCGGCGGCCGCCTCGCGGACCACTGCTTCGACATCGGACGCCCTGCGGGCGAGAAACTCTTCGATCATGTCTCCATGACAACACGGGGCACCGACAATCCCTACCCGGGCACCGTGCTGCGGACCACGCCCGCAGCGGGCGGGCCTCCAGGCACGCAGCCGGGCAGGCTCAGCGCCCCACCGCGTACCCCTGCATGCCCCGGGGATTCGCCGCCGCCGACAGCACCCCCGTCTCCGGGTCCCGCGCGACCGCGCACAGCCGCCCCTCGGACCAGGCCCCGCCGACCAGGACGTCGTGGCCCCGGCGGCGCAGCTCCTCGACGACGGCCGGGTCCGTCCGGGACTCGACGGTGACGCTGCCGGGGCGCATGCCGCGCGGGTAGAAGGAGCCTGGGAAGCTGTCGTTGTGCCAGTTCGGGGCGTCGATCGCGCCCTGGAGATCGAGTCCGCCCCGTACCTCGGCGCGCAGGGCGACGGCCAGGAAGAAGTGCAGTTGCCACTGGTCCTGCTGGTCGCCGCCAGGCGTGCCGAAGGCCATGACCGGCACTCCGTTCCGCAGCGCGAGCGAGGGCGTGAGCGTCGTACGCGGGCGGCGTCCGGGCGTGAGGGAATTGGGCAGCCCCTCCTCCAGCCAGGCCATCTGGAGCCGGGTGCCGAGTGGGAATCCCAGCTCCGGCACGACCGGGTTGGACTGCAGCCAGCCGCCGCTGGGTGTGGCCGCGATCATGTTGCCCCAGCGGTCGACGATGTCGAGGTGGCAGGTGTCCCCTCGCGTGCCGCCGTCCGCCGAGACGTCCGGCTCGCCGGGCACCGGGGACAACGGACTCTTGGCCACGGTCGGCTCGCCCGCGCCCGCGCCCGCCACGGTCGGCTCCCCGGCCCCCGCCACCCCGAGCGGATCGAACCTCGCCTCCCCGGCGGCCGCCACGCGCGCGTGCCCGCTCAGCCGCGGGGTACGGCCCCCGGGGCTCCCGGGCCGCAGCTCGTAGGAGGCCTTCTCGCCGATGAGGGCTCGCCGCCCGGCGTTGTACTCCTCCGAGAGCAGATCCCCCAGCGGTACGTCGGCCGCGTCGCCGTACCACGCCTCCCGGTCGGCCATCGCGAGCTTGCAGCCCTCGACGAGCAGGTGGACGTACGCGGCGGAGCCGTACCGCGGCAGTTCCGGCGGCAGCAGGGCCAGCTGCTGGAGAAGGACCGGGCCCTGGCTCCAGGGGCCCGCCTTGCACAGCGTCCAGCCCTGCCAGTCGTAGGTCGCGGGAGCCTCGTAGGACGCGGACCAGGAGGCCAGGTCGGCTGCCGTCAGGGTGCCCGCGTGGCGTTCGCCGCTGGTGTCCATGGCCGGCCGCCGTGCCTGACCCACCAGGGCCTCGGCGATGAAGCCCGTGCGCCAGATCCGCCGCGCGGCCTCGATCTGCGCGACGCGGTCGCCGCCCGCCCTGGAGGCCTCGCGGATCAGCCGCTGCCAGGTCGCGGCGAGCGCCGGGTTCCGCAGCGGCTCGCCCGGCCGCGGGGACCGCCCGCCCGGCAGATACACCTCGGCCGAGGAGGTCCACTCGGTCTCGAAGAGCGCCCGTACGGTCTCGACGGTCTCGCCGACGCGCTCGACGGGCGCGTGCCCGTCCTCCGCGTACCCGATGGCGTACTTCAGGACGTCCGCCAGGGACTTCGTGCCGTGGTCCCGCAGGAGCAGCATCCACGCGTCGAAGGCGCCGGGCACGGCGGCGGCGAGCGGCCCGGTGCCGGGTACGAGATCCAGACCGAGTCCCCTGTAGTGGGCGACCGTCGCCCCGGCCGGTGCGACGCCCTGCCCGCACAGCACCCGTACCTCGCCGCCCGCCGGGGCGAGGATGATCGGCACCTCGCCCGCCGGGCCGTTGAGGTGCGGCTCGACGACGTGCAGCACGAAGCCCGCGGCGACGGCGGCGTCGTAGGCGTTGCCGCCGTCCTCCAGCACGGCCATCGCCGACTGCGAGGCGAGCCAGTGTGTGGAGGACACCATTCCGAAGGTGCCCTGGAGCGTGGGTCGGGTCGTGAACATGCCGCGTGCCACCTCGCCTGTACCTCGTGGTACCTCGCCGTACGGAGCGATCAACCTCGGTATCGACTATGGCACTCGGGGTTACGGCGAGAGGCGGCCGGACCCCGCGAACGGGACGTTGCGCAGATAGAACTGCGCGAGGTCGTCCCACAGGAGGCGCTCGGCGGCGGGATCGTCCGGCACGTCGAGTTCGAGGTGGCGCAGCAGTGCGCGCCGGTGCAGGTCGAAGACGACCCGTACCTCCTGGCCGTAGGCGGTCGCTGCCTGGAGTGACGCCCGGTGGGCGGCCCAGGCCACCGGCCAGGCCAGCAGGGTGAGCGCCGCGAGCGTGGCGTGCCCGCCACGGAGCAGCAGCACCACTGGCCAGACCGTGCCGAAGGCGGCGGACAGGCCCAGCAGGCTGATCGCGCCGTCGAGTGCGGTCCGGGCGGACGTGACGCGGTCGGTCGCCTCCGGCGGGAGCAGCGGGCGCAGCCGGGACCAGATGACCACCGCGTCGATGCCGTAGCGCTCCAGGGGGTAGTACTCGGCCGCGCGCAGCCGGTTGCCGAGCGCCGTGGGCAGACAGCCCTGCTCCAGCCGCGGCGGTGGTGGATAGGCCATGAGCAGCTGGGCGGCCAGCGTCGAGCCGCCGGTCCGCTCCCCCGCGTCGTGCAGCTCCCTGACCCGGTCCCAGCCCGCGCGGGCCCTGCTCCGCTGCCGCTCGGCACGCCGGCGCGCCAGGCCACGCAGCAGCGCCGTCTGGGGCCAGTAGCCCTCCAGGAGACGCAACAGGGGCAGATGGAAGAGCGCGAGGACGTAGGCCGCCGCGATCAGGCCCAGCAGGATCCACAGGGCCGCCATGAGCTGCCCGGAGGCGCTGTACTGCTGCCAGGCCCGCAGCGCGTCACCCGGGGTGTGGTCGGTCGCCGCGAGCGCGGCGAGCCCCGAGGATCCGGCGGCGAGGAGGACCGGAAGCAGGACGGCGATCAGGAACCGGGAGCCCAGGATCCGTTCGGCGCTGCCGAGGCCGACTTCGAGGAGAGTGTTCACCGCACCTTCCGGACCATCAGGTCACCTCTGCTGCAGCGCGGCGGGGACAGGGGATCGTAGTAGTCGACGACCAGTTCCTCCGCGTGTTCGGCGCACGCGAAGAGCAGGGCGGTCAGCGGGAACCCGGGCAGGCCGTCGTCCCCGTAGGCGCCGCTGTTGCCGGGAACGGGCATGTGGTTGTCCCGTGTGACGATGTCGTCATCTTCGGGGCGCCTGGGTTCCACGGGTTTGATCGGCTTCATGGGCTCGGTGTCATCGCCCATCGATGTCTCCTCTCCTCAAGTTCCCTCAAGGGATGTCCGCCGTACGTCACAGACTTCCCAGTACCGTGAAGGCGCCCCACAGCCCCGGATGCGCGAACCGCGGGTCTGCCATCACCGCGAGCTGGGCGCGTCGCGTCGCCTGGGCCAATCCGACGCCAGGGGCGGCGAGTTGACCGTACAGGGCTTCGTTGAAGGCGAGTGCCGCGTCATCGCGCACGGGCCACAGCGGGGCCACGACGGTCTCCGTGCCGGCCGCCAGGAACGCCGCGGCGAGACCTTCTCCCTCGCCGCCGAGAGTGCGCCGCTCGGCGCCCGTACGGCAGCCGCTGAGGTTGACCAGGCGCGGGGCCCGGGGTGCGCAGGCGATCTCGAAGGCGAACAGGGGCCGGTCGGCGAGCAGGATGCGGGCCATGTTCGGCTGCGCGGGTTCGAAGGACGCGTGGCCCGCGATGTGCAGGACGTCCGCCGTGCCGAGCGCGTCGAGCGTCGCGCCCGCGGTGGCCTGGTCGTCGTACAGCCCGGTCGTGTGGGGGAACGCCGCACGGACGGCCGCGGCCTCCGCGCGCAGCGCCGGGAGTTCGGGCAGCAGCTCGTAGCGGGGCTGACGGACCGCGGCGACGACGGCCTTCGGGGAGCCGCCGGCGAGCGGCCCGCGCCGTCCGCCGTTCGAGCCGAGCGGTGCGAGGGAGGGCAGGGCGCGGACTTCGGCGCTCACGACCAGGGGCCGGCCCCGGAAGGGAGCGGCGTGGAACGGGAAGTCCTCCAGGACTCCGTGGGCGGTGACATACACGCGGGACGCCGTCTCCAGCAGGTCGGCCACCGGCTCCAGGACGGCTTCGCCGAGCCGGTGCACGCTGTCCGTTCCGGTCCGCCGTACGCATTCGTCGTGCGCGAGAGCGGTCAGTTCCGCCACCTCGTCGGCGGACAGGTCCAGCGGCAGGTGGCGCACCGTGCCGTCGTGGACGGCGAAGACGATGACCCTGCCGAGGTCGTCCCGGCCGTAGGCCAGGGCGAGTTCGCCGGGTCCCACGGCTCGGGGGATGGTGAAGGCCAGTTCCTCGACGGTGGTGCGGCCTGGGCTCTCGTTCCGTCCCGTCTCGTGGAGAAGGGTGTCCCGGGTCTCCAGCAGGGCGCGTGCCCGGTCGTTGTGGTCGAACAGCGTGGCGTGGTCCCTGGCCACCGCGGCGCCGGTGGCCCTGCGCGCCAGCTCCGACACCTGGGCGTCGATGTTGCGCAGCGCGTCGGCTGCGACGGGTGGGGGCGCGTCGTCCGGGCGTACGGGCCGGCGGGTGGCCATCGCGGCGAGGACGCCGACGGCCAGATCGGGACGGCCGATGTGCAGGGCCGAGCCGACGGCCCTGCCGAAGAGCGTGACGCTGTTCTCCAGGTAGTGGGTACGGCCGGGCAGCGTGACGGTGTCGAGGTGGGCGAACCTGGCGTCGATCGCCCGCATGTAGGCGTCGAGCCCTTCCGTGATCCTTTCTTGACGGACCCTCAACTCCGCGGTGGCCGCGAGCAGGTCGAAGGAATTCCCCAGGTGGCCGCCTTCCCGACGCCAGGCGCCCAGCGCGGCTTCCGCCTCGTCGACGAATCCGATGCGGGTGAGGGCACGGACGCGCTGGTCGTGCAGGAACTCGGTGAAGTGGACGTGGCCCACGGGCAGTTGGCCGCCGGGCTCGCCGGTGAGGCGCTCGCCCACCCGCTGTCCGGCCTCGGCGTGCAGCAACGCCTGCTCGTACAGCCCGAGGCGGCTCATGAGCGCGGCGAGTCGCGCGTGGGCGGCGCGCAGTCCGTGGTCGTCGCCCACGCTCTCGAGGAGCGCGCGGCCGCGTTGGTACGCGGTCATGGCGTCCGGGATCCTGCGGAACCCCACCAGGGCGCGGCCCAGCTCCACATAGGCCCGGCCCTCGTGACGCGGCAGGTTCCTGCCACGGAATCCGTCGAGTGCCGTCAGGATCAGGCGCACATGGCGCCGGGGACTGGCCGCCGCGCGCTGCGGATTTCCGCCCAGCGCGGCGAGGGTCTGTGCCCCGAGCGCCGGCCCGACGCCGTGCCGGGCCATGGGAGTCAGTGCCTCCCAGGCCGCGGCCATCATCATCTCCCAGGTAATGGTCGAATCGGTCCCCAGCCGGCGGATGTAGTCGGTGGGGACCAGGAAGACCTGTTCGACGAGATGGGCGTACGTCAGCGCGCCGGGTCCCAGGTCGATCACCGAGAACTCGTCGTCGCGTTGGGCGTCGAAGTACTCGTCATAGACGGAGTGCCGCTTCGGCGTGGCGTTCACCAGCCGTCCCCCGGCAGGTCGACGAGTTGGGCGACTTCGCCGGCGAGGTCGGCCTGTTCGCCGGCGCCGTACATCCTCAGGATGGCCGCCAGGGCCCGCCACAGGTTCACGTCCTCCTCCAGCCACATCACATCGGACAGGGCAAGCTCACGCAGCCCGGCCCAGTCACCGGCCGCGAAGGCCCGGCCGCGAGCGTCGACCCGTGCCGCCAACTCGGCCTCGGTGGGCTCCTGTTCGTCGACAAGCCGACGCAACAGCTCGCGCTCCAGGCCTGTGGGGTCGGTCCGCCAGTCCGTCAGGTCCAGCAGTTCGGCCACGCGCCGGACGTGGCCGAGCGCGTACGCCCTGCGGGCCGTGTCGAGAACGGACCGCAGATGGAGGGCCGCCGAGTCGCCCATGGGCGAGCGGACGAGAACGGACAGCGCGAGATCGGGACGCTGCTGCAAGTCGTAGCAGCGGGCGAGGAGTTGTCCGGTGGCGACCTGTCCCGCCTCGCCGAGTTCGAGGGCCCCGGCGGCGACGACCTCGTTGATGAGATGCTCGGGCGGCATCCCCGCCCGCAGTCCGTACAGCGCGGCCGACAGCGCGACCTGGGCCAGATTGCCGCGCATGCCCTCCGCGAACGTGGCGTCGTCCGTGTCGTCGTTCCCCGCGAGACCGAGGTCCACCGCGCGCAGCCAGCGGGTGTACCGCCGCACCTCATGGAGCATCAACTGCCGTGCGGCTTCCGGCCCTTCGCGCAGGCTCTCCCGCTCGGCCCTCTGGTGCACCGATTCCGCGTCGGCGTACAGGGTCTCCTCGAAGGGCTCCTCGGGCCCGTCGTCGAGCGCCCTCGCCAGACCCGCCTCAATGGCCAGCGACTCGCGTATGTAGCTTTCGTCGCCGCGTATCGTGAACCCGCCCCGCCCCGACTGCATACCAGCAGGGTATCCCCGTCGATCACGCGGCCGGCTCGGAATCCCCGTTGATCGGGCAGCTTCGTCGACGTGCGTCGACGGGCCCGGCGGCCCCTGGACCGGAATCAAACGCCAGAAGCCGGCGTGGCCCGCCGTGCAGGGTGCGGCTCAGTGGTCGTCGCGGATGGTGGTCGCCATGCCGTTGCTGATCTCGACCTCGGCGGTGAACCCCTTCTTGGCGGCGCTCTCCAGTTCGGCTTCGGTGCACTCGATGCCGCCCTGCTGCCCTTCTCCCGTCCCCTCTTCTCCGCAGATGTCGCCGTAGCCCCAGATGGCGGTGTCCTCGGCGACGAAGAACTGCTGCTCGACGCCCTTCATGTCGGAGACCGCGTACTTGCCCGGCGCGAGGTAGGTGACGTTGCCGAACCACGTCCCGTTCACGCCCTTGCCCTTGTTGATGCCTTCGACGGCCGTGTCGCGGGAGCCGGTACCGTTCTCGGCCCGGGCGGCACGCCGCTCGGAGACCAGCGTGGCGACTCCGCCCTTCATCTCCACGTCCGCGGGGACGGCGCCCTTCTTGGTGGCCGCCTCCAACTCGTCCAGCGTGCACGGCGCGTCCACCTTGGACTGCGCGTCCCCGCACAGAATGCCCACGCCGTAGACCTCGGTGTCGTCGGCGACCCAGAACTGCTGGTCGCTCCTGCCCGGGACGGACACGATGTACTTGCCCGGCGCGAGGTAGGTGACCGTGCCGTTGCTGAACGTCCCACTGACCCCCTTGGGCGCGGCGCCGTTCGCGCTCGTGGAGCCCTTCGAGCCGCTGGAGCCGCTGGAGTCCGACACCTTGTCCGCGACCGTGGTCGAGTCCTTGGTGCCCTTGCCGGAGGACGAGCTGCCGCGGGTCGCGGAGTCGTTCTGGCAGGCGGTCATCAATAACCCGGCGGTGATCGCGGCGGTGACGACGGCGGCCTTACGCAGGTGGCGGTTCATGACGGGAGGTCCTTTTCGATGAGAGGAGTAGCGGGGCCGACGGCACTTGTGCCGTTCTCCCGCTGCGTGACCCGTATGAGGACCCGTCAGCCCCTCAGGTCACGCCCGTCATCGCACCAGGACACCGCTGTCGCACCGCCGTGACACAGCAACACATCGGCTGGGAGACGACGCCCTGAGCCAGGCGCGGTCGACGCGACGGTGTCTCAGCCTTCCGCGAGAGGCACCCATGCCGTTGTGCCGAGGATGTTCTCCGGGCCGATGTCGAGGTAGTCGTCGGCGCGTACGGTCGCGAAGTCACGCCCCTTCTGAGGCGCGACGCGCAGATAGATGCCCTTCTCCACGTGCGTCCGCCAGTACAGGCCGGCGTGCGCGGTCTCGCCCGGAGCGAGGGTCAGCGCCTTGGGCTCGGGGGCGTCCGGCGCCATGGGCACCTCGTCCGTGCCCTCGACGGTCCGTACTCCGGTGAGGGGGGCGCCCGTCTTGTCGAGCACCTGGACGGAGGGATAGCCGTTCACCTTGTAGGGCCGGTCACCGCAGTTGGTCATGGTGAGGCTCATGGCTCGCAGCCCCATGGCGGCATCGACCAGGCCGGTGCCGAAGCGCACACCGGACGGCGGGCACTCGCCCCCCTGCTGGACCGGCACGGTCGGCGAGGCCTTGGGGGTCGCGGTCGCGGGGTGCGGCGTGGTTTGTATCGGCGACGGTGGGGGCTTGGGGGCGGGGTCGCGCTCGCGCTCCAGCTCGGCGGAGAGTCCGCATCCGCTCACGCCGAGCGCCAGCACGCAGGCGAGAGCGGCGTACCGGGATGCCCTCTGGGCCGGTCTCTGGGCCGGTCTCTGGGCCGACCTGCGGCGTATCGCGATCACCCGCCGATCATCGCACGCAGCTCCGGCGGAAGGGTTCACTCCGCGTGACCGCGTGCCTGGTCACGCGCCGCCACCAGACCCGACTCGTACGCGAAGACGACCAGTTGGGCCCGGTCGCGGGCACCGAGCTTCGTCATGGCGCGACTGATGTGGGTCTTGGCCGTGAACGGGCTGATGACCATGTGGGCGGCGATCTCCTCGTTGGTGAGGCCGCGGGCGGCCAGCGCGGTGACCTCTCGCTCCCGCCGGGTCAGACACTCCAGGCCGGGGGGCGTCGCCCGGTCCGGTGGCCGGGCCACGAACTCGCCGATCAGTGTGCGGGTGACGGACGGGGACAGCAGCGCCTCGCCACCGGCCACGACGTGGATGGCCTGGAGCAGATCGGCGGGCTCGGTGTCCTTGAGCAGGAACCCGCTGGCACCGGCGCGCAGCGCTTCGAAGACGTACTCGTCCAGGCCGTAGTTGGTGAGGATGACGACGCGTACGCCGGACAGGGCGGGGTCGGCGGCGATGCGGCGGGTGGTCTCGATGCCCGTCATCACCGGCATCTGGACGTCGACGAGGGCGATGTCCGGAACCCGCGCGCGCACCAGTTCGAGGCCCTGCCGGCCGTCCGCGGCCTCCCCCACGACCTCTATGCCGTCCTCGGCGTCCAGGAGGGCGCGGAACCCGGCGCGCATCAGCGCCTGGTCGTCGACCAGGGCCACGGTGACGGGACCGCCCGGACCACCCGGAGCGCTCAGACCGCCCGGACCGTTCATGCCGCCTCCAGCGGCAGTCGGGCCCGCACCGAGAAACCGCCCTCGGCGCGCGGGGCGGCGTGCAGCGTGCCGCCGAGCGCTGTGACGCGCTCCCGCATGCCGGTGAGCCCGATGCCCTCGGCGGGCGGGCGCGAGGGGTCGGCGGTTCCGTCGTCTTCGACCCGTATCGTCAAGTCGCCCTCTCCGTAGTCCAGTTGCACCGTGACCTTGGCGGGCCCCGCGTGCCGGGCGGCGTTCGTGAGGGCCTCCTGGACGATGCGGTACGCGGCGCGGTCCACGGTCGCCGCCAGGGGGCGCTCATGGCCGGCCACGGTCAGGGCGACGGCGAGGCCCGCCGCGCGGGCGCGCTCCACGAGCACGGCCGGGGTGCCGGTGGGCTCGTCCGTGCGCAGCACGTCGAGCGTGGCGCGCAGTTCACGCATCGCCTCACCGCCGGCCTCCTGGATGGCGAGCAGCGCGGGCGGCACCTCCTCGCCCCGCTTGCGGGCGAGGTGGACGGCAACGCCCGCCTGGAGCTTGACGATCGAGATGCTGTGCGTGAGCGAGTCGTGCAACTCGCGGGCGATACGCAGACGTTCCTCGCCCGCTCGGCGCAGCGCCGCCTCCTCACGGGTGCGCTCCGCCTCCAGTGCGCGCTGCTCGGTCTGGCGCAGGTACGCCTGCCAGTTCTTGTCGGCCACACCCGTGACCACGGCGCACAGGAACCAGCCGGCGAGCAGCGCGGTATCCCGGGCCGCGTCCCCGGACGCCCCTCCCGCCGCCAGGTATCCGCCGAGGAAGACCGCTCCCGCTGCCGCCGCCACTGCCCGGTGACCGGTCCGCGCCGAGGTGTGGACCGCGGCGACCACGGGCAGGGCGGCGGTGGCGGCGGGACCGGCGTGCCACACGTACGCGAGCAGGCAGACCGTGGTGACCGCGAGGACGCCGCGCGGCGCCGAGCGGTGGGCGGCGAGCGCCAGCGAACCGACCGCGATCAGCGCGTGGTCGAGCGGACTCGCGCCCTCGCCGAACGCCGCCGCGAGCATGACGACGGCGCCGACCACAGCGGCAAGTGCCGCGTCGGCCAGCCGGATTCGCCACCCGTGATCCCCGCTCATGTCCGCACCTTAGACCGCGGCACCGACCGTGACGTCCCTCGTGCGGACGGCTATGCCGCTACTCCCGTCGTAGTAGTCCGCGTCCCGGCCGGACCAGTCGTCGTAGCGGCGATTGCCTTCGGGTGTACGACGCTCGCGGGCACCTCCCGGCGCCAAGGTTGCCGACAACACGAACCATCCGTCCGGCACTCGGAGGCCGCCATGCCCAACCCCTTCATGCCCACCCCCTTCCGTCACACGACCCCACCCGCGCCCCAGTCCGCGACGGGCCGCACCGCCGAGGTCTACGCCCAACTCGCCGAAGACTTCGGCATCGAGCGGGCGGCCACCTTCGTGGTGCTGTCCTCCGCACCCGAACTCCTCGCCCCCACCTGGGCGTTGATGCGCGAGTCGCTGATCGCGGGCGACGGCAGCCGGACCGGCAAGGAACTGGCGGCCCTCGGGGTATCGGCGGCCAACCGCTGCCCCTTCTGCGTGGACGCGCACACCATGCTGCTCCACGCCACCGGGGACCACGCCCTCGCGGAGACCGTCGCGCGCGGCGGGACCCCCGCCGACGAGGGGCACGCGCGCGTGCTGGCGTGGGGCAAGGCGACGCGCGCCCCCGGCGCTCCGGAGCTGACGCCCCTCCCCTTCCCGCGCGAGCACGCCCCCGCGTACATCGGCACCGCCCTGTCCTTCCACTTCATCAACCGCATCGTGTCGGCGCTCCTCACCGAGAACCTGCTCCCCGGCAACATCCAGCGATTCCGCGCGGTCCGGAGCCTGGGGGGCCGTTCGCTGTCGCGGACCGTGCGCCGCCGCGCCGTCCCCGGGGCGAGCCTGGCCCTCCTCGACGACCCGGGCACCGGCCCCGGCCCGCAGTGGGCGACCGGCACGCCAGTGGGCCCGGCCTACGCGGCGCTGCGGGCCGCCGCCACCGCGGGCGCCGGCCTGCTCGACGAGGACGACCAAGCCCTCGTGCGGGAGACGCTCCGGGCATGGGACGGCTCGCACCCGTCCCTCGCGTGGCTCGCCCTCCCCGACCGCGAGCGGCGGCCCGGCGCACGGCTGGCGCTGCTGGCCGCGCTCGCCCCGTACCGCATCACGGACGAGGACGTCGCCGCCTGGCGCACACCCGCGCACACCGACCACTGCCTGGTGCATCTCGTCGCGTACGGCGCCTTCGCCGCCGTCGACCGCATCGAGTCCGCGCTTCCCCTCCTTCACCACGCCGACAACCACGCCCACTCCCCCGCCCGCACCGCCGAGGAGACCTCGTGACCACGACCGCCAACTACCTGCCAGGCACAGGTCTGGAACGCCCCGGTCGGTAGCCATTCGGCCACGCACCAGCGGCGCTGCGATGGCGTCTTTGTCCGAACCCGCCCGCATTCGCGAGGTCCTCCAGGACTACGCCGACGTCGAGGTGACCCCGGTGAGCGTCTAGACCCCCTGGAGTCGGGACGCCGCCGACGCCGTCGGCTTCCCCCACTCCCTCCCGCACCCCCGGGCGGACGGTCTCCGCCGAGGTGCGCCTCACCCTGGAGGACTCCCTGCGCCCGTACGAGACCGGCAACGGCGTATGTCCGCCTGCCGGCGTGTGGCTCGTGACAGCGGCCCGGCCGCTCTGAATCCCGGCCGTCCGTCCCGGCTTGAACAGCGTCACCACGCGGCCACGGAGCGAGTTCGCACTACCGCCCCACAAGTCACTCATGTGACACTGGCGTCCCGTCCGCGGTGCGGACCCCTCCGCACCATCCCCCACGAAATGTGCGCTGTGCGTTCTCTTCCTCTGCCGCTCGCTCTCACCGCCCGTCTGCTGCCGGTCGCCGTGCTCGCCTCGGCGGGCTGGGCGCTGGCGGCCGGGCCGTTCGCCGCGACTCCGGCGGCGGAGCACAAATCGGCCCCCTCCGAGTCCCCGTCCGCACCGTCGACGGCGGCGGCGAGCAAGACGTACCGCAGTTCTCCGGCGCCCTGCTCGGCCCTCGCGAAGAAGACGGTGTCTTCCCTGGTGCCGGGCGCCAAGACGGCCGGCAAGGAGATTCCGTCGTCCGACGAGTCCGTGCGCCGCACCTGCTCCTGGAACGCGCTCAAGGGATACGACTACCGCTGGCTCGACATCTCGTACGAGATCAAGAAATCCGACCAGGATGCCGAGACCGCCTACAAGACGCGCACCACCAAGGCGAGCGGCGGCGGGGTGGTCCCCGACCTCGGCGACGCGGCCTACTCCGTCGTGAACCTCACCACCGAGGACAAGCAGCAGGCACGCGAAGGCATGGTGATCATCCGCGCGTCCAACGCGCTGGTGGTCGTCACGTACAACGGCAGCGACTTCGAGACAAAGAAGGCGCCCAGCACGGACGAGATCAACAAGGGCGCCATCAAGGCCGCCCGCGAGGGGTTGGCCACGCTGGAGGACGCCCAGTGAGTCCGGGAGACTGAAACGTCTCTCCAGCGCGGCCCGCGTGGCCCGCGTGGCTCGCGTGGCCCGAGCCACCGTCAGACGCGCTGGGGCTCGCGCTCCCTTCCGCCCATCAGCACCACGTACAGCAGCAGCGACGTGCCCACGCCCACCGCCCAGCCGTAGTCGGCGAGCGGCTTCAGGAACGGGATCAGCCCGTCGACCGGGAACGGCCCCTGCTTGGCGCCCTGGTCGTTCACCGTCGAGTACGAGCCGCCGACGGCGAGCACGCCGCCGACGACGAAGGCCGCCACCGCACGCCAGTTCCAGCCGCCCGAGTACCAGTAGCGCCCTCCGGGCGTGTACAGGTCGGCCAGGTGGAGGACGGTGCGCCGCACGATCCAGTAGTCGGCGATCAGGATGCCCGCGACCGTGCCCAGCAGGCCGCCGACCACACCGAGCCACGTGAAGATGTAGAACTCGGGCGTGGAGATCAGCTTCCACGGGAAGATCAGGATGCCGATGACACCCGTGATCAGCGCGCCCGTACGGAAGTTGATGAGTTTCGGAGCGAGGTTGGCCAGGTCGTACGCCGGGGAGACCACGTTCGCCGCGATGTTCACGGAGATCGTAGCAACCAGCACGGTGATGAGCGCGAAGAGCAGCCCGAAGGTGCTGTCCGCCTTGGCCGCCAGCGTGACCGGGTCCCAGATCGCCTCGCCGTAGACCACCTCGGAGCCGGAGGTGACCATCACCGCGAGGACCGCGAAGAGGGTCATCGTGGTGGGCAGCCCCAGGGACTGGCCCCAGGTCTGAGCCCTCTGGCTGGCGCCGAAACGGGTGAAGTCGGGGATGTTGAGCGACAGGGTGGCCCAGAAGCCGATCATGCCCATCAGGGAGGGGAAGAAGACCGGCCAGAAGTCGGGGCCCCAGCCGAGCTTCGAGGGCTGCGACAGCAGGTGCCCGAAGCCGTCAGCCTTGACGGCGATCCAGATCAGCAGCACGAAGGCACCGACGATCACGAAGGGCGCGGCCCAGTTCTCGAAGTGCCGCAGGAAGTCCATGCCGCGGTAGATGATGGCGATCTGTACCGCCCAGAAGAGGACGAAGCAGAGCCACAGCGGCCACGGGTTGCCCGCGATCTTCCCCGCGTTCTCCCACTCACCGCCGGTGAGCTTGGAACCCAGGGCGAAGATGCCGCTGCCGCCGATCCAGGTCTGGATGCCGAACCAGCCGCAGGCCACGGCGGCGCGGATCAGCGCCGGGATGTTGGCGCCGCGCAGACCGAACGAGGCACGGGCGAGCACCGGGAACGGGATGCCGTACTTGGGTCCGGCGTGCCCGGTGGCCAGCATCGGCAGCAGCACGATGACGTTGGCCAGGGCGATCGTGAAGACGGCCTGCTTCCAGTCCATGCCGAGGGCGACCAGGCCGGAGGCCAGGGTCCAGCTGGGGATGCAGTGGGCCATGGAGATCCACAGGGCCGCGAAGTTGTACGTCGTCCACTTGCGCTCGGAGGCCGGAACGGGACGCAGATCCTCGTTGGCGAAGGGGCTGTCGGCGGGAAAGGCGTCAGGGGCGAGTTCGATCCGGCCGGCGGCGTCGGCGGTCTGGGTTATCGGCGGCCCCGTGGGGACGGTTTCGGTCATGGCAGGCCAATCGATCAGGCGGGNCCAATCGATCAGGCGGGATGGGAGGCCGTGCGGGCGTGGCCCTCCCCGGAATGGCGGGGAGGGGTGACCAAGGGGCGGGGGGTTCGGGAGAGGGTTTGGGCGGGGGTCGGGGCGGGAGTTTGGGGAGGAGCGGCAGTGCGGGTCAGGAGTTGACCGCGGGGATGACCTGCTGACCGTACGCGTCGATCACGGTCTCCTGCGCGTCGTGCATGTCGTACACGGCGAACTGGTCGACGCCCAGCTCACGCAGGGCGTTCAGCTTCTCGATGTGCTTCTCCGCCGGGCCGATCAGGCAGAACCGGTCGACGATCTCGTCGGGCACGAACGCGGTGTCGGGGTTGCCGCTGCGCCCGTGGTGCGCGTAGTCGTAGCCTTCCCGTGCCTTGATGTAGTCGGTGAGTTCGTCGGGAACGGCGGCGGAGTGTTCGCCGTACTTGGAGACGAGATCGGCGACATGGTTGCCGACCATCCCGCCGAACCAGCGGCACTGATCGCGCGCGTGGGCGAGCGCCTCGGGCGAGTCGTCCTCGGTGACGTACGCGGGCGCGGCCACACAGACCTTGACGTCGGACGGGTCACGCCCGGCCGCCACCGCCGCGTCGCGCACCGCCTTGACCATGTACTCGGTCAGATACAGATCGGCGAGCTGGAGGATGAAGCCGTCGGCCTCCTCCCCGGTCATCTTCAGAGCCTTGGGGCCGTACGCGGCCATCCAGACGGGGAGCTGCGCACCCGGCTTCACCCAGGGGATCCTGATGACGGCGCCGCCGAGGTCGGCCTCGTCGCCCCGGGCGAGGGCGCGGATGACCTTCATGGCCTCGCTGATGCGGGCGAGCGTGTTGGGCTTGCGGCCGGCCACCCGCATCGCGGAGTCGCCGCGGCCGATACCGCAGATCGTGCGGTTGCCGAACATGTCGTTGAGCGTGGCGAACGTGGAGGCGGTGACCTCCCAGGTGCGGGTGCCCGGGTTGGTGACCATCGGGCCGACGGTCAGCTTCTGCGTGTTGGCCAGGATCTGGCTGTAGATGACGAAGGGTTCCTGCCACAGCACCGCGGAGTCGAAGGTCCAGCCGTAGCGGAAGCCGTTGCGCTCGGCCCGCTTCATCAGGCTGACGACGCGCGAGGCAGGCGGGTCGGTCTGCAGGACGAGTCCGAAGTCCATGTGCGCCACTCCTAGTTCAGGTACTGACAGGTGGAGCGGGGGGTGTAGACGCCGTGCCCGGCGCGTCCTGTGAACTCCCGCTCGGTGATGACGAACTCGCCCCGCGACAGGACCGTCTCGACGCGACCGGTGACGCTCTTGCCCTCGTACGCCGAGTAGTCGACGTTCATGTGGTGTGTCTCGGCGGACATGACCTGCTGGGCGCGCGGGTCGTAGATGACGACGTCGGCGTCGGCGCCCGGCGCGATCGTCCCCTTCTTCGGGTACAGGCCGAACATCCGGGCCGGAGTGGCACAGGCGATCTCGATCCAGCGGCGCCGTGAGATGTGCCCGTCGACGACGGCCTGGTGGAGCAGGTCCATACGGTTCTCGACGCCCGGCAGACCGTTGGGAATCTTGGAGAAGTCGCCCCGGCCGAGCTCCTTCTGGCCGACGAAGCAGAACGGGCAGTGGTCGGTGGACACGACCTGGAGGTCGTTGGTGCGCAGGCCCCTCCACAGCGCGGCCTGGTGCTCCTTGGGCCGCAGCGGCGTGGAGCACACGTACTTGGCGCCCTCGAAGTCCGGCTCGGCGAGGTTGTCCGTGGACAGGAACAGATACTGCGGGCACGTCTCGCCGAACACGTTCAGGCCCTCGTCACGCGCCCGTGCCAGCTCGGCGACGGCCTCCTGCGCCGAGACGTGCACGACATACAGCGGGGCGCCCGCGACCTGCGCGAGCTTGATGGCACGGTGGGTCGCCTCCGCTTCGAGGAGCGCCTTGCGCACCTCGCCGTGGTACCGCGGATCCGTCTCCCCGCGAGCCAGCGCCTGCTCGACGAGCACGTCGATCGCGATGCCGTTCTCGGCGTGCATCATGATCAGTCCGCCGTTCTCGGCGGAGCGCTGCATGGCGCGCAGGATCTGGCCGTCGTCGCTGTAGAAGACGCCCGGGTAGGCCATGAACTGCTTGAAGGAGGTCACGCCCTCCTCGACCAGCAGGTCCATCTCCTTGAGCGTCTCCTCGTTCACATCGGAGACGATCATGTGGAAGCCGTAGTCGATGGCGCAGTTGCCGTCGGCCTTGGCGTTCCAGGCGTCGAGGCCCTCGCGCAGCGTGTGGCCCACGCTCTGCACCGCGAAGTCGACGATCGTCGTGGTGCCGCCCCAGGCTGCGGCCCGGGTGCCCGTCTCGAAGGAGTCGGAGGCGAAGGTGCCGCCGAACGGCAGCTCCATGTGCGTATGGGCGTCGACTCCGCCCGGAATCACGTACTTTCCGGTGGCGTCGATGCTTCGCTCGGCCGTCCAGGCCTCGGCGGCGGCGGTGCCGCTCGCGGCGAGGGCGGCGATACGGCCGTCCTCTATCAGGACGTCGGCGTGGATCTCGTCGGAAGCGGTGATGACGAGACCACCACGGATGACGGTACGGCTGCTCATGCTCCCACTCCTACCGGGGTCGGCACTGGTGTCTTGCAGGTCAGTCGGTGCCGCCGGTCCGCCCCCCGCGAGCCGGACCGGCGGACGTCCGGCCGACTACGGAGCGGTCAGCGGCTCGTACGCGCCCGGCGCACGGTCGCGGTAGAACTGCCAGCGGTCGCGGACCTCGCGCAGCTTGGCCAGGTCGAGGTCGCGGACGACGAGTTCGGTTTCCTTGTCGCTCGCCACCTCCCCGACGAACTGAGCCTCGGGGTCCACGAAGTACGAGGTCCCGTAGAAGTCGTTGGAACCCAGTTCCTCCACGCCCACGCGATTGATGGCGCCCACGAAGTACTCGTTGGCGACGGCCGCCGCCGGCTGCTCCAGCTGCCACAGATAGCCGGACAGACCGCGCGAGGTCGCCGACGGATTGAACACGATCTCGGCCCCGGCGAGGCCGAGCGCACGCCAGCCCTCCGGGAAGTGCCGGTCGTAGCAGATGTAGACGCCGATCCTGCCGACGGCGGTGTCGAAGACAGGCCAGCCGGAGTTGCCCGGGCGGAAGTAGAACTTCTCCCAGAACCCCTCGACCTGCGGAATGTGCGTCTTGCGGTACTTGCCGAGATACGAGCCGTCGGCGTCGATCACCGCCGCCGTGTTGTAGAGGACGCCGGGCTGCTCCTCCTCGTACATCGGCAGGACGAGGACGATGCCCAGCTCCTTGGCGAGCGCCTGGAAGCGGCGCACGATCGGCCCCTCGGGGATCTGCTCGGCGTACTCGTAGAACGCCTTGTCCTGGACCTGGCAGAAGTACGGCCCGTAGAACAGCTCCTGGAAACACAGGACCTGGGCGCCCTGCGCGGCGGCGTCGCGGGCCGCCTGCTCGTGGACCTGGATCATCGACTCCTTGTCGCCCGTCCAGGCGGTCTGAAAGACGGCGGCACGGACCACTTTGCTCATCGGGACCTCCGGTCACTCGGTGTGCGGCGAGCTTAGGAAGTCCGAAAGTGGTCTTTGAGGTGCACGGTGTCACGTCTGACGGCACGTGGCGTGCCACGGTGTCACCCTGGCTCCGACCCATGTTTCACCACCGTTTTCGCACGTCGTCCCATGTTTCAACCCTGTTGCGCGTCGTGCGCGAGGAGCGCGATGTGCACGGACGCGGCCTGCTCGAAGTCGTCGAGATCGACCCCGAGCCGCGCCTCTATCGCCTCCAGCCGGCGGTACAACGCGGGCCGGGAGACGTGATGGAGCTGGGCGGTACGCGACTTGTTGCGACCGGTCGCGAGATAGGTCCGCAACACCGGCAGCAGATCCTGGTCGGCCGCCCCGCCACCGCACAGCAACCCGTCCAGCTCCCGCTCCGCGAACGACTGGACGTGCGGATCGTCCCGCAGCAGCCGGATCAGCCCCCGCAGATGAACGTCACGCAGACGCACCACCACCGGAACGTCCAGACCGGCGGGCGTCTCGGCGACGGCGTCGGCCACATGCTGGGCCTCGCGCAGCCCGGCGGGCACGTCGTCCCACAGGATGCGCGGATCCGCCGCGGCGACGACCCCTTTGCCGCCGCCCCCGGATTCCGTACGCAGCCGGGTGGCGAAGTGCGTCGTGAGCGCCTCCGCGTCCTGGTCCCGGGCCAGGCTCAGCAGCACTGCGGTGGCCCCGTCGGCCAGCTCGGCGACGAGTCCCGGCAACCCCAGCATCCGCAGCACACGGTCGAGATGCGCCGGGTCGCCGTCGCGCACCGCCAGCGGTACGAACGTCCGACGGTTGACGGGGAGGCCGGCCGCCCGCGCCCGTGGCAGCAGTTGCCGGGCCGGTACGACACCGGAGACGAGGTCGGTCAGCAGACTCTGCGCGGACTGTTCCTCCCAGGAGTGCGCGGAGCCGCCGAGCATGCGATGCAGCACCAGAGCCTCGGCGGCCCGGTCGGCGAGCAGCCGCCCGGTGGCGGCGTCGCCCCGGTAGCCGCACAGCACGATGCGGCCCCAGCGCTCCCCGCGCCCGCCCAGCTCGGCGCGGACCCAGCCGTCGCCCTCGCTGCCGCCCGCCTGCCGCGCGATGCGCTCCCAGTCGCGCAGCACGTCGTCCACGGCGGACCGTTCCCCGGCCGTGGCGAGGACACGGTGCGCGAGGTTGGTGACCACGACCGGACAGGCACTGTGCGAGGCGACTTCGTCGAGCAGGCGCTGCAGCGGAGCGCCCGCGGTGATGAGCCCGGTCAGCGCGGTCCGCACGGCCTCCGACAGACTGACGGCGGCGAACTTCCGCCGTACGAGCCGGGACTGGACCTCTTCGGTCAGTTCGGCGAAGGGGAAGGGGCGATGGAGCACCACCATGGGAAGCCCACACCGCTCGGCGGCCCGGCGCATCACATCGGGCGGGGCGGGAAAGGCACGCCCGAGCCCCAGCACGACAGCCGCGGCCTCGGCGCGATGCAGCGAGCGAATGTACTCGGCCTGCGCCTCCACGTCGCCCGCGAGCAGCACCCCGGTGGTGAGGACCATCTCGCCGCCGCTGAGCATCACGCCCACATCGGGCGCCTCGGCGACGTGCACCCAGCGCACGGGCCGGTCGAGATGGCTCGCGCCGGCCACCACCTCGGGCTCCCCGGCGAGCACCCGCTCCAGGCCGAGGACCTGGCGGACCGACAGGGCGGGTTCCGGGGCGGTGGGCATTGCACCTCTTTTCTCTTGAAGGCTCGGTTCGCCTCCGGGGCGCCAAAGCCTGTGTCGAGACGGCGGTCGTGCTCGGCCCTCCTTCGTCGGGCCTCCGCGCTCCCCCAAGCTCTCGGCTTCGCTCGAGCAGGGGGACCCCCATGCCGTCTCGACACAGGCGCGCTCCTTCCGCTCACTCGCCCTTGCTCTGCTGCTGCTACGGGATGAGCCTCAGCGCGCGTTCGAGGATCGCGGCGCCCTCTTCGGCCTCCGCGACGGTGAGCGACAGCGGCGGGGCGATGCGCAGCACGCTGGTGTTGTGACCGCCGCCCTTGCCGATCAGCAGGCCTTCCTCACGGGCCGCTTCGAGCACGGCGGCGGCCGCGTCCGGGTCTGCCTCGTCGGTGCCCGGCTTCACCAGCTCGATGCCGATCATGAGCCCCCGGCCACGGACCTCTCGTACGCCCGGAAGCTGCGCGGCGATCGCCCGCAGCCGCTCGATGAGCAGTCCGCCGACGCGGCGGGCGTTGCCCTGGAGGTCGTGTTCGAGGAGGTAGGTGAGGTTGGCGTTGCCGGCCGCCATCGTGACCGGTGAGCCGCCGAAGGTCGAAATGGAGTTGGCGTCAAGGCAGTTCATGATCTCGGCGCGGGCGACGACACCACCGATCGACATGCCGTTGCCGATGCCCTTGGCGAAGGTCAGCATGTCGGGCGGACCGTTCTGGCCGTGTGCCTGCCAGCCCCAGAAGTGGTCGCCGGTCCTGCCCCAGCCGGTCTGCACCTCGTCGGCGATCCACAGGATGCCGCGCGGTCGCAGTACGTCGCGGAAGGCCGCGTACAGGCCGTCCGGCGGTGCGGTGAAGCCGCCGACTCCCTGGATGGGTTCGGCGATCAGGGCCGCCGGCACCCGGACATGGCCAAGCAGGTCCTCCAGATCGGCGACACAGGCCGCGATGAACTCGTCGTCGCTCAGCTGCGCGTACGGGCCGCGGGTGCGGACGCCGCCGTGGACGTACACGGTCTGGAGTGGCGAGAGACTGGTCGGCGACCAGCCCTTGTTGCCGGTGATGCCGACCGCGCTGAACGAGCGTCCGTGGTAGCTGTTGCGCATCGCCAGGATCTGATTGCTCCGCCGGTACGCCGTCGCCAGCAGGAGGGCGGTGTCATTGGCCTCGGTTCCGGAGGTCGTGAAGAACACGCGGGCGTCCGGGATGCCGGACAGCTGGGCGATCCGCTCGGCGAGCTCGACCATCGGCCGGTTGAGGTAGAGCGTGGACGAGTGGATGATCCGCCCGGCTTGCTCGCTGACGGCCTTCGTCACCTCGGGCAGGGCGTGCGCGGTCATGGTGGTCAGGATCCCGCCGAAGAAGTCGAGGTACTTCTTCCCCGCGGCATCCCAGACATGGCGGCCCTCGCCGTGGGTGATCTCGAGAGGGTCGGCGTAGTAGAGGGCGAGCCAGTCGGGCAGGACGGCCCTGTGGCGTCCGTACAGGTCACTCACGGCTGCACCAGCCCTTCGTACGCGTCGGGCCTACGATCCCGGTAGAAGGCCCACTGCTGTCGCACCTCTTCGATGAGGTCGAAGTCGAGGTCGCGGACGATGAGCTCCTCGGTCTTGTCGCTCGCGGTCTCGCCGACGAACTGCCCGCGGGGATCGACGAAGTAACTCGTCCCGTAGAAGTCGTTGTCGCCGTACTCTTCCTGGCCGACGCGGTTGATCGCGGCGATGAAGTACTCGTTGGCGACGGCCGCGGCGGGCTGTTCCAGCTGCCAGAGGTAGGCGGACAGGCCGCGCGAGGTGGCGGACGGATTGTAGACGAGCTGAGCGCCGTTGAGCCCCAACTGCCGCCAGCCCTCCGGGAAGTGCCGGTCGTAACAGATATAGACGCCGACCTTGCCCACGGCCGTGTCGAAGACGGGCCAGCCCAGGTTTCCCGGTTTGAAGTAGTACTTCTCCCAGAAGCCCTTGACCTGGGGGATGTGGTGCTTGCGGTACTTGCCCAGGTACGTGCCGTCGGCGTCGATCACCGCGGCGGTGTTGAAGTAGAAGCCGGACTGCTCGACCTCGAAGACCGGGACGACGATGACCATGCCGGTCTCGCGCGCGAGCTCTCGCATACGAGTGACGGTCGGGCCGTCGGGCACGGGCTCGGCCCAGCCGTAGTGCTCCGGTTCCTGGACCTGGCAGAAGTAGGGGGCGTTGAAGACTTCCTGAAAACCGATGACCTTCGCGCCCTGGCGGGCCGCCTCGCGGGCGTGCTCCTCATGCTTGGCGACCATGGATGCGGTGTCGCCGGTCCAGGTGGCCTGGACCAGGGCGGCACGTACGACGTTGGCCATGAGCTGCTCCTTCGACGGGCGTCAGAGAGCCTCTACGCCCGTAGACACAGGACGTAGAGCCCCGAAAGTAAGCCTCCCCGCCGACCTGGGCAAGACCATCGCCGTCAACGAGCGGAGTCGATCATGTTTCGCACTCCTGTGGGCTATGGGTGTGGGGTCACCCGGTGCGGGTGCGTGGGGGCGAGTTTTCTTTCCCCAACCACACCCCTTCCCGAAACAGGGGCTCCGCCCCCAGACCCCCGACACCGGTCGTGTCTCGGGTGCGGCCCGGTTGTGGCTGATCGCGCAGTTCCCCGCGCCCCTGAAGGGGCGCGTCCCGGCCGCCCACGCGCGAGAGGAAGGCCCACCGGCCTCAGGCGAGACCCCGTCAAGTCGTGTAGCCCGCGACGCGGAAGGCGTGCACAAGGTTTCGGTGGCAGTCGTCCGAGATGCCGCGGGCCGCCTCCAGGAGGAGCGGAGTGAGGCGCTGCGGGGCGGCGTCCGCGCTGCGGGCGGCCTCCTCCGGCGTACGGACACGTACGTACGCGTCGAGCAGGGCACGGACCTCCCGGCCGCGCCCTTCCTCGACCAGCTCCAGCAGGGCCTCACCGATCTCCGAGGCGGGGCGTACGACGCCCTGCCTCAGCATCTGCTGCCCATCCGCCGTACGCCCCGCCGCAATCAGCGCATCGGCGGCCGCGGCCAACCGGCCCACCGGCAGCGAAAGGGCCTCCCACAGGAGGGTGGCCCAGTCGGCACCGAGTCCCGCGCGCTGCAGCTCGGAGGCGAGGAGCGGAAAGCGGGCGGCGGGCCAGTACGCGGCCTCGGCCAGGATGGCGTGCGCCTCCCCGCTGCGCCCCTCCTGACGCAGGTGAACCAGTCTCTCGACCGTCTCGACGGTGGCTCGCCGCGCCTCGTCGACCGACGGCTCCGGTACCGTCGGCCGCTGCCGCACCTCCTCCTCGACGGACCCGGCGAAACGGGCACCTCGCGGGCCCGCGTCCGTGACCGGGGGCTCGGGCATGGCCGGCACGGCGTCGAGGTCGACATCCTCCTCCACGATCCCGGCGAAGCGCGCGCCCCCTCGGGGGCGGCGCTTGGAACGCTGCTTGCCGGCCTTGGCCTCTTTGGCGGCTTTAGCAGCTTTCGGGGCTTTGGCTGCCTCGGGGGCGGGGTCGGGGACCGGCGGGGCAGGAGAGGCGGGGTGCGCCTCGGATCGAGCGCCTGCGGCAGGGGCCATGCCATCCGGGGCGGTTCGCTCGGGAAAGTCCGGAGCGGTCTGCGTCCACCCGTACTCACTCGCCGCCCGCCGGTCCACCTGAGCCATCCGGGCACGGAGTTCGGCACAGCGGGCGGTGGCGCGCTCATGGTCGTCGCGGGCCCAGGCCAGGTCGAGGCGCAGCGATTCGGCCTCCTCCCCCGAGGCGGCGTCACGGAGCAGCCGGCCCAGTTCCTCCAGCCGTTCGGCCGCGTACCGCTGCTCGCGGAGCATGACGTCGAGGCGGCCATCGAGGGCGTCCCGGCCGCCGGGCCGGGCATCGTACGCGGCGAGCGAGGCAGCGTGCAGCGCCCGTGCCCGCTCGGTCTCCTGCGCGGCGGCCCTGTCGCCGTACTGGGCGGCGACGTCCTGAAGGAGCGCCTCCACGACGTCCCAGGGCGGTATCTCCATCCCGTCCAGACAGGCCCGCATCCCGTCGGGATCGCGCTGCCAGAACACCCCGCACCACCCGCCGCGCTGATCGAGCCGCGTCAGCAGGCCGTTGAGATACTGAGCGAACTCCCTCACCTGGCCCGGGAGTTGTTCCACCGCCATTACGTTCACCCCACGCCGGACCGGAGCACTCCGTTCGGGGTAGAAAACACCATTCGTGTTACAGAAGCGCTACGGCAAGTTTTCGGACCGGCCGCAGAGCGCTCCACTCTCGCCGGAACGGGAAGTGCGCGACCCAAGCCGCACCCGAGCCGCAACCGGGCCCCGCCCAGGTCACCGGTCGCGGCTACACCGCGACCAGAGCGCACCGCCCGGCGATCTCGTCCATCGAGAGCCCGAGCACGCGCGCCAGCGCCGCCACGGTGAAGAAGGCGGGGGTGGGAGCGCGCCCGGTCTCGATCTTGCGGAGGGTCTCGGCGGAGATGCCGGCGCTCGCGGCGATCTCCGCCATGCTGCGGCGGCCGCGCGCCTCGCGCAGCAACCGTCCGAGCCGCTCGCCGCGTTCACGCTCTTCGGGGGTCAGGGGGGTGCGCACCATGGCCCCTACTCTAATACCGGCAAGCGTTATATTAATAGGCATCGACCGGTATAGTAATTGGCATGGTGGAACTGAAGACGGACACGTCTATCGACGCGATGTACGAAGCGGGCCAGATCGTGGGCCGCGCCCTCACCGCGGTACGGGAGGCCGCGGACGTCGGTGTCTCGCTCCTGGAGCTGGACGAGATCGCCCATGACGTTCTGCGGCGCGCGGGAGCCGGCTCCCCGTTCCTCGGCTACCGTCCCTCCTTCGCCCCCACCCCGTTCCCCGCGGTCATCTGTGCCTCCGTGAACGACGCGATCGTGCACGGCATCCCGACCGGATACCGCCTGCGCGACGGAGACCTCGTCTCCATGGACTTCGGCGCCGAGCTGGGCGGCTGGGTCGGCGACTCGGCGATCAGCTTCATCGTGGGCAAGCCGCGCGCCGCCGACGTACGCCTCGTGGAGACCGCCGAGCGCGCGCTGGCGGCGGGCATCGAGGCGGCCGTCGTCGGCAACCGCATCGGAGACATCGCGCACGCGATCGGCTCGGTGTGCCGCGCGGAGGGCTACGGCATCCCGGACGGCTTCGGCGGCCACGGCGTGGGACGCCGTATGCACGAGGACCCGCCCGTACCGAACGAGGGCCGCCCCGGCCGCGGGCTGCCGCTGCGCCACGGCATGGTCCTGGCCATCGAGCCGATGCTCATCGGCGGCGGCACCGACGGCTACCACGCCGCCCCCGACGGATGGACCCTCCGTACGGACGACGGCAGCCGCGCCGCCCACGCGGAACACACGGTGGCGATCACGGACGCGGGGCCGCGCATCCTGACGGCACGCTGAGACCGAGCGAGGGAGAGCCTGCGGCATGCTCATCAGGAACGGCGCGCCCGCCGACGCGGAGAGGATCGCGGCCCTGCACACGGCCAGCTGGCGCAGCGCCTACGCCGCGCTGATGCCCGCCGACTATCTGCAGGGGCCACTGGCGGAAGAGCACAGGGCCAAGTGGAGGGCCCGTACGGCCGCGCTGTCCACCGACGGCTGCCTGCTCCTCGCCGAGGAGGGCGGCGAACTGCGCGGGTTCATCCACCTCGACATCGCGGGGGACGGGCGCGTGCACGTGGACAATCTGCACGCCCGTCCGGACCACGTCGGCACCGGCGTCGGCCACCGCCTGCTGTGCCGTGGCTTCGCCTGGGCGGCGGCCGAGTACCCGGGCCGGGACGTCTCCTTGGAGGTGCTGCGCGGCAACGACCGCGCGATCGCCTTCTACGAACGTCAGGGCGGCCTGCGCACCGATGAGCGGCCGCTGCGGCTGGCGGCGGGCTTCACACTCGACGAGATCGAGTACACCTGGCCCGCGGCGTCGGTCCGCCGTCTGGCGGCAGACTGACGCCACCTCGCTCCCAGCTCCCCGGAGGGGCTGGCCCGGGGCGACCTCCTGCGCCCATGTGACCACGGGCCGCAGGTGTAACCGGGCCCTCTTCGGGCACTCGCGTGCGGACCGGCACGTCGATGAGTGAGCGCGTCCCGGACGGGGCTGGGCCGACCGACCCGATCGGCCCGCTCGGCCCGGTCCCGGGACGCCGGAACGGATGGCCATGACCAGCGGGTTCACGGGTCCGCAGGGCTACGGCTCGGACCCCTACGAAGAGTTCTTCGCACGCTTCTTCGGGGGCGGGCCACGACCCGGGCCCCGGCACATCGACATCGGGCGGCTGATGAGCCAGCCCGCCCGTCAGCTGGTCGCCACCGCCGCCTCGTACGCCACCGAGCACGGCAGCAGCGACCTCGACACCCAGCACCTGCTGCGCGCCGCGCTCGCCGTCGAACCCACCAGGAGCCTGCTGGCCCGCGCCGGCGCGGATCCCGACGCGCTGGCCACCGAGATCGACGAGCGAGTGGGCCCCGCCGGCAAAAGGCCCGACACAAGGGCCGACGACACATCCGGCGGCAAGTCCGCCGAGAGGTCAGACGAACGGCCGCCCACGCCTCTCGCCGTGACCCCCGCCGTCAAGCGCGCCCTGCTGGACGCCCACTCCCTGGCCCGAGCCGAAGGGCTCGGCTACATCGGCCCCGAGCACGTCCTCAGCGCCCTCGTCGCGAACCCCGACTCCGCCGCCGGGCACATCCTCAACGCCGCCCGGTTCACCCCTTCCTCCCTCCCGCCCGAGGCCCCGGACCCGTCGGCCACGGCCGCCCCGGCGCGCCCCGAGCGGTCCCACGGCACGGCCACCCCGACCCTGGACAAGTACGGCCGGGATCTGACCGATCTCGCCCGCCAGGACCGCATCGACCCGGTCATCGGCCGGGACGAGGAGATCGAGCAGACCGTCGAGGTGCTGTCCCGGCGCGGCAAGAACAACCCGGTCCTGATCGGCGACGCGGGGGTGGGCAAGACCGCCATCGTCGAGGGCCTCGCCCAGCGCATCGCCGACGGCGACGTGCCCGATGTCCTCGCCCGTCGCCGAGTCGTCGCGCTGGACCTGTCCGGCGTGGTCGCCGGGACCCGCTACCGCGGTGACTTCGAGGAACGGCTGACCAACATCGTCGACGAGATCCGCACCAACTCGGACGAGTTGATCATCTTCATCGACGAGCTGCACACCGTCGTCGGCGCCGGAGGCGGCGGCGAAGGCGGGTCCATGGACGCGGGCAACATCCTCAAACCGGCCCTGGCCCGCGGTGAGCTGCACGTCGTGGGCGCCACGACGCTGGAGGAGTTCCGCCGCATCGAGAAGGACGCGGCGCTGGCACGCCGCTTCCAGCCGATCCTGGTCCCGGAACCCTCCACCTCGGACGCGCTGGAGATCCTGCGCGGTCTGCGCGACCGCTACGAGGCCCACCACCAGGTCCGCTACACCGACGAGGCGCTCCTGGCCGCCGTGGAACTGTCCGACCGCTATCTCACGGACCGTCATCTGCCGGACAAGGCCATCGACCTGATGGACCAGGCCGGTGCCCGCGTGCGGCTGCGCGCGGGCACGAAGGGCACCGACGTACGAGCCCTGGAACGCGAGGTCGAGCAACTCACGCGGGACAAGGACCAGGCGGTGGCGAGCGAACAGTACGAGCAGGCCACACAGTTGCGCGACCGTATCAGCGAACTCAAGACGAAGATCGGAGCGGGCAGCGAGGAGGAGGCCGACGAGGGACAGCACCTGGAGGTCACCGCCGAGGCCATCGCCGAAGTGGTCTCCCGGCAGACCGGCATCCCGGTCAGCAGCCTCACCGAGGAGGAGAAGGACCGCCTGCTCGGCCTCGAGGAGCATCTGCACCAGCGCGTGGTCGGGCAGGACGAGGCGGTCGGCGTGGTCGCCGACGCGGTGCTGCGCTCCCGCGCCGGGCTCGCCAGCCCCGACCGGCCCATCGGCAGCTTCCTCTTCCTGGGCCCGACGGGCGTCGGCAAGACGGAGCTGGCCCGCACGCTCGCGGAGGCGCTGTTCGGCACCGAGGAGCGGATGGTGCGTCTGGACATGAGCGAGTACCAGGAACGTCACACCGTGAGCCGGCTCGTCGGTGCCCCGCCCGGCTACGTCGGCCACGAGGAGGCCGGTCAGCTGACCGAGACCGTGCGCCGCCACCCGTACTCGCTGCTCCTGCTGGACGAGGTCGAGAAGGCCCACCCCGACGTCTTCAACATCCTGCTGCAGGTCCTCGACGACGGCCGGCTCACCGATTCGCAAGGGCGCACCGTGGACTTCACCAACACCGTGATCGTGATGACCAGCAATCTCGGCTCCGAGGCGATCAGCCGGGGCGGCGCCGGACTGGGTTTCGCCGCGGGCGGCGCCGAGGCCGACGAGCAGGCCCGCCGCGAACGGGTCCTGCGACCGCTGCGCCAGCACTTCCGGCCGGAGTTCCTCAACCGCATCGAGGAGATCGTCGTCTTCCGGCAGCTCACCTCCGAGCAACTGCGTCGCATCACCGACATGCTGCTGGAGAAGACGCGACATCGTCTGCACGCCCAGGGCATCACGGTCACGTTCACCGATCGGACCGTGGACTGGCTCGCCCGGCGCGGCCACGAGCCCGAGTACGGTGCCCGGCCGCTGCGCCGCACCATTCAGCGGGAGATCGACAACCGGCTCTCCCGCCTGCTCCTCGACGGCCGCCTCAGGGCGGGCAGCCAGGTGGTGGTGGACATCGAGGACGGACAGCCGGCCTTCCGGACCGACTCGACGCCCGACACACCCGACACACCGCCCGGCGGCACAGCACCCGACTCGACGGAGGCCGGCTGAGCCTGCCGCGTCGTAGGACGCATCCTGTGCGTGGCCCGATCCCGGGAGGCCCCCGCGGCCGGAGGTCGCTGATGGGCACTGCCCTGTGGTCGAGTCATAGCGGCCTTGTGCGGACTCCTCGGCGCACAGTTGCCGGCCGCTACGACGCGTACTCAGCCCCCTACGCCTCCTACGGCGCCGGTTTCACCACCATCGCCGAGCCGCCCCCTCGCCGGACCGTCTCCGCCGCCGCCAGCCACTTCCCGTTCGGCAGCCGCTGGACGCCCGTCGCCGCGCCGATCTCCGGGTTCTGGCGGAAGCCGTGGCCGATCGACTCGAGCTGAGTCCGGAGCGGGCTGTTCCAGAGGCCCGGTTCGAGTTCCGTGGTCGCCTGGTTGCGCTGGCTGGCGCGGGGCGCGGCGATCGCGTCGACGAGCGGGAGGCCTCGGTCGAGGAAACCGGTCAAGGTCTGCAGCACGGTCGTGACGATGGTCGCGCCGCCCGGCGAGCCGAGTGCCACCACCGGCTTTTCGTGCTGGTCCAGCACGATCGTCGGTGAGATCGACGAGCGCGGCCGCTTGCCCGGGCCCGGCAGGTTCGGGTCGTGCACGTCGGGGCTCGCGGGCGTGAAGGAGAAGTCCGTCAGCTCGTTGTTGAGGAGGAATCCGCGGTCCGGGACGGTGATGCCGCTGCCACCGGTCTGCTCGATGGTGAGGGTGTACGCGACCACGTTGCCCCACTTGTCGGCGGCCGTGAGGTGCGTGGTGTTCTCGCCCTCGTACGTCGTCGGCGCCGCCGTGCCGCCGGTGGAGCAGGCCGCCGGGCCGCGCGGGTCCCCGGGCGCCAGCGGGCTCGTCAGCACCGCGTCGTCGCGGATCAGGCACTCCCGCGAGTCGGCGTACTTCTGCGACAGCAGTTCCTTCGTCGGTACGTCCTCGAAGGCGGGGTCGCCCACCCAGCGCCCCCGGTCCGCGAACGCGATCCGGCTCGCCTCGATGTAGCGGTGCAGGTACTGGACGTCCGAGGCCTTCGAGAGGTCGGTCTTCTCAAGGATGTTGAGCGCCTCCCCGACCGTCGTGCCACCGGAGGACGAGGGCGCGATCGAGTAGACGCCGAGACCGCGGTACGACGTCTTCGTCGGCGCCTGCCGCTTCGTCCGGTACGCCGCCAGGTCCTTCAGGGACAGCTCCCCGGGGCGCGCGTTGCGGCCCGAGGCCGGGTCCACGGGCGGGTCGTTGACGGTGTCGACGATGTCCCGCGCCAGTTTGCCGCGGTAGAGCGCTCCGACGCCCTTGCGGCCCAGCTCCGCGTACGTACGCGCCAGATCCGGGTTCTTGAAGGTCGAGCCGACCACCGGCAGGTCGCCCCCGGGCAGGAACAGCTCGGCCGTGTCCGGGAAGTCCTTGAAGCGCGCCTGGTTGGACGCCGTCTGCGAGCGGAAGGTCGCGTCGACGGTGAAGCCGTCGCGCGCGAGCCGCTCCGCGGGCTTCAGCAGGGACCCGAGTCGCTTGCTGCCCCAGGCGTCGAGCGCCGTCTGCCAGGTGGCGGGCGTGCCGGGCGTGCCCACGCCGAGTCCGCTGGTCACCGCGTCGGCGAACGGGATCGGCTGGCCGTTCTCCAGGAAGAGCCCCGAGTCGGCGGTCAGCGGCGCCGTCTCTCGTCCGTCGATGGTGCGCACCGTGCGGGATTTGGCGTCGTAGTAGACGAAGTAGCCGCCCCCGCCGATGCCCGACGAGTACGGCTCGGTGACGCCGAGCGCCGCCGCGGTGGCGACGGCCGCGTCCACCGCGTTGCCGCCGCCCCGGAGGACCTCGACACCGGCGGCGGAGGCGTCCGCGTCGACGCTCGCCACTGCCCCGCCGTACCCGACGGCGACCGGCGTCTTCTCCACCCGCTGAGCCGCCGGTCCGGAGGACGGCGGTGCCGCGGCACCGACCGACAACACCGCGGCCGAAACCGCCCAGACAGCTAGATTCCGCGCAACCGAACGACGCATCCGCACCTCCCGTGAAGGACCGTCCGCGCAGCGTAACCGTCTCGCCATGACCTCGTCAGGTCCACTCGAACACCGGCTCGTCGGCCCGCTAGCATGCGCGCCCATGAATGACGTCGTGCGCAACATCGTCCTGGCTGTGATCGTGGCGGGCATCGGCGCCTCGCTGGGCTGGATCGCCCGGACCTATCTGTGGAGGCGCAAGCTCCACCGCAAGCAGGCTTTCTTCGGGCTGCCCGACAATTCCGAGTCGCTCCTCGTGGTCAACCGGGAGGCGGGCGGTGGCCCGGATCTGACGGTGACGCGTCACGACGTGTCCGCGCTGCTCGAACTCTCCGCGCTCATCAAGGACTGCGGCGCGCACGCGCAGATCGTCGCGCACGATGCGACCCAGCAGGGGTTCGGAGAGCGCACGGAGTTCTGCGTCGGCCACCCGGCCCCGAACCGCCGCATGGCGGCCCATCTGATATCCCTGCTGCCCGGCGTACAGGTGAACGCCGACCCCGAACCCGGCCCGGACCGGGGGGCCTTCCTGATCGGCAAGGAGCAGTACCGGCTGGAGCCGGGCCGCAGCGAGTACGTGATCCTCGCCCGGCTCACCGCGGACCAGGGACACAAGACCCGTCCGGTCTTCCTCTTCTGCGGCCAGCGGTCGATCACCACCCAGGCCGCGTCCCGCTACCTCGCCCGCAACCACGAACGACTCGCCCGCAAGCACGGCGACAACACCTTCGTACTGCTCCTGAAGGTCGTCAACTCCCAGGCGTACGGCCCGGACGTGGTCGAGCTGGTCGCGGACGTGACCCGCGCGGCGCAGACCCCTCTCCCTTCCGCGGCTCCCAGCAAATCCCACCGCTCCTCCTAGGTCTCTTCACATTTCAACGATCGTTACTCCCACGTAACTTACCGACGGGTTACCTCCGGTAAGGGCCTGCGGTTACCGTCGGGTCACTTTGCACTTACACGAGTGAGGAGTGACCCGTGGGAAACCCTCGCAAAGCCCTGCGCACCACCGCCGTGGGCGCCGTCTCGGCGAGCCTGATCGCCGGCACGACCCTCGGCCTCGCCCCCGCCGTGGCCGCGGCGCCCGTCGCGGCCGGCACGGCGGACGTCCGTTTCGTCGACATCACCGGCGACGGCGGCACCAACCTCAAGGCCAACGTCGTCACCCCCGCGAACGCCGACGGCACACGCCGCTACCCGCTGATCGTGCTGCCGACGAGCTGGGGCCTGCCCCAGGTCGAGTACCTCGCCCAGGCCCAGAAGCTCGCCGACTCCGGCTATGTCGTGGTCAGTTACAACGTCCGCGGCTTCTGGCAGTCCGGCGGGTACATCGAGGTGGCGGGCCCGCCCGATGTGGCGGACGCCTCCAAGGTGATCGACTGGGCCCTCGCCAACACCCCGGCCGACGCGCGGAAGGTCGGCATGGCGGGCCTCTCCTACGGCGCCGGCATCGGCCTGCTCGCGGCCGCGCACGACAAGCGCATCAAGGCGGTCGCGGCACTGAGCGGCTGGGCCGACCTGATCGACTCGATCTACTCGGGCCGCACCCAGCACTCCCAGGCGGCCGCCCTGCTGAACGGCGCCGGCACCCTCACCGGCCGCCCGAGCCCCGAACTCAAGCAGATCTTCAAGGACTTCTTCGCCTCCGACCTGTCCAAGGAGCAGGAGATCATCGACTGGGGGAAGAAACGGTCCGCGGAGACCTACGTGGACCGGATCAACGCGAACGGCCCGGCGATCATGCTGGCCAACGCCTGGGGAGACACCATCTTCCCGCCCAACCAGTACGCCGATTTCTACGAGCGGCTGACCGGCCCCAAGAGACTGGAACTGCGCCCGGGCGACCACGCCACCACCGAGGCGACCGGGCTGTTCGGGCTGCCCAACGACGTGTGGACCGACACCACCCGCTGGTTCGACCACTACCTCAAGGGCGAGGACAACGGCATCGACCGCGAACAGCCGGTCCAGCTCAAACCCCGATCCTCGGGCGGCTTCGAGGGCTACCCGGACTGGAAGTCGGTCGGCGCGACCCGGAAGAAGATCGCTCTCGCCGGCACCACGACGCTCCACACGAACGTCGATTCCGGGGCGAACGGCGGGATCATCTTCCTGTCCAGCATTCTCGACCAGGTGGCCCAGTTGCCCCCGATGGCGTCGATCCCGCTCCTGCCCCGGCGCTGGGCCGGCGTCTGGCAGTCCGAGAAGTACGCGAGCGCCCAACAGGTGCGCGGAACGACGAAGTTGCACACCACGGTCACCAGCACCAAGACGAGCGGCACCCTCGTCGCGTACCTGTACGACGTGGGCCCGCTCGGCCTCGGCAAGCTGGTCAGCAACGCGCCGTACACCTTCCACGAGCAGACACCCGGCAAGCCGTTCGGCGTCGACCTGGAACTGTTCTCCACGGCCTACGACGTCCCGGCAGGGCATCGTCTCGCTCTGGTCGTCGACACGGTCGACCCGCTCTACATCGAGCACAACCCGACCGGCGCGCAGCTGACCTTCTCCTCACCCACGACCGACCCGTCATACGTGTCGGTCCCGCTGCGTGAGCAGTGATCTCCGGCTGCTGCCGGGCGGGCCATTGCCCCTGAGCTACTGCGCGCCCGGCAGTAGCGTCCCTGGTTCAGCCGGAGCGGCGTCCACGGCCTCGGCCCCCACGGGGATGAACGGCACATCGTAGTTCACGGACATACCCGCCCCGTCAGTGGCTGAGGATCTTGGAGAGGAAGTCCTTGGCCCGGTCGCTCTGCGGGCTGGTGAAGAACCCCTCGGGTGTGCGGTCCTCGACGATGCGGCCGTCGTCCATGAAGGCGACGCGATTGGCGGCGGAGCGCGCGAAGCCCATCTCGTGGGTGACGACCACCATGGTCATGCCCTCGCGCGCGAGCTGCTGCATCACGTCCAGGACCTCGCTGATCATCTCCGGGTCGAGTGCCGAGGTCGGCTCGTCGAACAGCATCACCTTGGGGTTCATGGCGAGGGCGCGGGCGATGGCCACGCGCTGCTGCTGGCCGCCGGAGAGCTGCGCCGGGTACTTGGGAGCCTGATCGGCGAGTCCCACGCGGTCGAGCAGTTCCCGCGAGCGCCGGTCGGCCTCCTCCTTCTTGCGCCCGCGGGCCTTGACCTGCCCCAGCGAGACGTTCTGCAGGACCGTCTTGTGCGCGAAGAGGTTGAACGACTGGAAGACCATCCCGACGTCCGCACGGAGCTTGGCGAGGGCCTTCCCCTCCTCGGGCAGCAGCTGCCCGTCCAGTCTGATCTCCCCCGACTGGATCACCTCGAGCCGGTTGATCGCCCTGCACAGCGTCGACTTGCCCGATCCCGAGGGGCCGATGACCACGACCACCTCCCCCCTGCCGACGGTGAGATTGATGTCCCGAAGGACATGCAGCTCGCCGAACCACTTGTTGACGTCACGCAGCTCGATCAACGGATCGACAGCCATGATCTGCCCTACCCACTCTCAGCTGTGTCGATGGCCGCAAACTATCCAGGCACGCGTCACGTTCCTGCACGACACGCACTTTTCCGACATTAGCCGTATTTACGCCGATTTCCGAGGGGTGGGGGCAATCAAGGGGGCCCGGTCTACGCCTCCGCCACCTCGGCATACACATGCGAGAGCTCGGGCACGCCGCTGGACGCCCACTCGTGGCCGGAGGCAACCACGTCGATCTCCCGGCCCGACAGCAGCCGCACCACCGGCTGGCCATTGGGCCACACCTCCCAGAAGGCGCCGGGGACCGTGCGCACGATGACCGTGCCGAGGTAGAGACCCGCGTCGTTGCCGAGCCAGAGCAGGCTCTCCTCGTCGTCCCGCCAGCGCGGCAGCAACTGGTCGAGCGCCTCCAACGAGGTCGCGGAATCGTCGAGTTGGATCCCCGCCCGGTGCGCCTGCATGCGCAGCAGCTCGCATTCGGAGAGAAGTTCGGCCACTCCCTCACGATCACTCTCACTGTCGGAGAAGACCGCCACTCCCCTGGCGGGCCCTCGCTTCTTGCGCCAGTTGTCCAGGAAAGAGATGTTCATACGCCCAGAGTGGCATCCGTATCGCCCGACGCACCACAGGGCGCGCGGACGCGCCTGTTCCAGGCAAGTTCGCACGGAGTTAGCGCCCGGATCATTGACGAGTCCCCGCTGTCTCCTTAGCTTCGCGGAACATCTGTCGTCTCGTCAGAAGCGGGAGGTCGGTAGTGCGCCGACATGTCTGGGGTCCGGCCGTTGCTCTCGCACTTCTTTCGGTGGGGGTGCCGACAGCATCCGCGCAGGCCGCACGGGAGGCGCCGCCCGCCCGGACTCAGCCGCTCCCGTTGGAGCGCCTCTTCGACAACACGGCCGTCAGCGACGACGCCCGGCCCGGGGCGGCGGACTTCGACGGCGCGGGCGGCTCGCTGTCGGCGCAGGACCTGACCGCCGCGGGCTGGACGCCCGGCCGCTCGCTGACCGTCCAGGGTGCCGGGCTGACCTGGCCGCGCCGCGAGGCGGGCGGGCCGGACAACGTGCGCGCCGACGGCCAGTCCGTCCGGGTACGGGGCCGCGGCGACGCCCTCGCCTTCCTGGTGGCGGGCACGGGAGGCGACGCGGTGACGGGCACGGGTGTCGTGCGGTACGCGAACGGATCACGCTCCTCGTACCAGCTGACCGCACCGGACTGGCGCCGCGGCCCGCTCGCCACCAAGGCCGTGGCCCTGCCGCACATCAACACACCCGGTGGTCAACTCGCCGAGAAGGCACGGCTGTACGTCGTGACCGTGCCGCTCGCCCGAGGCCGGGACGTCGCCTCGGTCGAACTGCCGCGCGCGCACGACCTGCATGTGTTCGCGCTGTCGGTGCGCGCCGACAGGCCTGGCTGGACCGGCAGTTGGGCCGCCTCCACCTCCGGCTACACGGCGGTCGGGCCCTGGACGGACCGGACACTGCGCCTGGTGGTGCACACCTCGGCGGGCGGACCGCGCGTACGGATCCGGCTCGACAACACCTTCGCGGCCACACCCGTACGGATCGGCAGTGCGACGGTGGCCGTTCAGGCGTCCGGCGCGAGCCCACGGAGCGCGCCCGTGCCGCTGTCGTTCCGCGGCGCGGCGGGGGCCGAGATCCCGGCAGGCGCACAGGTGTTCAGCGATCCGCTCGGCTTCGACGTGCCCGCGGACACCAACCTGCTGGTGAGCTTCCATCTGCCGGGAACGGTGACCGCCGCGCCCGTCCACACCCAGGCCATCCAGCGGTCGTACGTCAGTGTGCCGGGCGACCACGCCGCTGCCGCCACCCCGGACGCGTACACCTCGACGATCACCAACTGGCCGCTGCTGACCGGTGTGGACGTGGGCGGCGGGCCCGGTTCCGTCGTGCTGCTCGGGGACTCCATCACGGACGGCGACAAGTCGACGCCGGACGGGAACCGCCGCTGGCCCAATGTGCTCTCCAGGCGACTGCTGAACCAGGACGCGGTGCCGCACTACGGCGTCCTCAACCACGGCATCTCGGCGAACCGCGTGGTCACCGACGTCTACTCCGGCGACGGCGTCTCCACCAGCACAGGTGGCGTGAGCGCACTGAACCGCCTCGACCGCGATGTCCTCGCCCAGACGTCGGCCCGGACGGCCCTCGTCTTCCAGGGCGTCAACGACGTCCGCTGGGGCGCGAGCGCGGACCAGGTCATCGCCGGACTGCGGAAGATCGCCGAGCGGGCGCATGCCCGAGGTCTGCGGGTCCTGGCCGCGACGATCGTCCCCTGCGAGGGCGAGACACGCTGCACGGCGGCGGCAGACGCACAGCGCGTGGCCGTGAACGCGTACATCCGGTCCAACTCCGACTTCGACGGCGTACTCGACTTCGACGCGGTGGTGCGGGACCCCGCCCACCCGGCGCGGATGCTGCCCGCCTACGACAGCGGGGACCATCTGCATCCGGGGGACGCGGGGTTGGCGGCGCTGGCGGACTCCGTGGACCTCAAGCTGCTGTAGGGCCTGTCGGCGTCACACGTCCAGGTCCACCACTACCGGGGCGTGGTCGGAGGCGCCCTTGCCCTTGCGCTCCTCACGGTCCACGTAGGCGTCCGTGACGGCCTTCGCGAAGGGCTGGTTGCCGTAGACCAGGTCGATGCGCATGCCGCGGTTCTTGGGGAAGCAGAGCTGGCGGTAGTCCCAGTAGGTGAACGGGTGGTCGTACTTGAGGGGGCGCGGGACCACGTCCGAGAGCCCTGCCTCACGGAGGGAGGCGAGGGCGGCGCGCTCGGCCGGTGTGACGTGCGTGGCGCCCTCGAAGGCGGCGATGTCGAAGACGTCGTCGTCCGTCGGCGCCACGTTGTAGTCGCCCATCACGGCGAACGGCCGGCTACCGCCCGCGTCACCCGCGACCGCCGCCTTGAGCGCCTCGAACCACTGGAGTTTGTACGCGAAGTGGGCGTGGTCCACCTCGCGTCCGTTCGGCACGTACACCGACCAGACGCGGACCGGGCCGCAGGTCGCGGAGACGGCCCGGGGCTCCTGGACCCCGTCGTAGCCGGGGTCGCCGGGCAGGCCCCTGACCACGTCTTCGAGGCCTATGCGGGAGATCACCGCCACGCCGTTCCACCGTCCCGTCGCGTGCACCGCCGACTCGTAGCCCAGTTCGCGGAGCTGGGC
Source organism: Streptomyces sporangiiformans (assembly GCF_005768555.2). Lineage (GTDB taxonomy): Bacteria > Actinomycetota > Actinomycetes > Streptomycetales > Streptomycetaceae > Streptomyces > Streptomyces sporangiiformans. The sequence goes on along the minus strand of NZ_VCHX02000181.1, from coordinate 17,214 downwards.
GGACGGGAACTGCTCGGCGGTGGTCTTGGCCTCCTGGAGGCACAGCACGTCCGTGTTCGTGCTCTCCAGCCAGGCCAGCAGCCTCGGGAGACGGGCGGTGATCGAGTTCACGTTCCAGGTGGCGATGCGCATGCCCGACAACTTACCGGCAGGGTCTGACAACGGAACCGCCGGAGGTATCGGGCGCTCAGCTCTCCGGCGCGCTCAGCTCTCCGGCGCGCTCAGATCTCCGCCGACGCGCCCGGTGCAAGCCGCAGGTGCTCCGATCCGCCCAGGCCGCCGATCTGACGGTCGTAGATCGGGCGCGCGAGGTCGGTGAGGAGCGCGTCATGGATGTCGTACGCGCGGTGCGGTTTGACCTCGCGTACGTAGTCGATCACTTCGGCGATCTTGTTCCATGGGGCCATCACCGGAAGCATCAGCGTCTCGACCGGCTGGTCGGGGACGGTGAGGGCGTCGCCCGGGTGGAAGACGCGGCCGCCGTCGACGAGATAGCCGACGTTGGTGATGCGCGGGATGTCGGGGTGGATGACGGCGTGCAGTTCGCCGTGGACCTGTACGTCGAAGCCCGCGGCGGTGAACGTGTCGCCGTGGCCGACGGTGTGCACGCGGCCCGGGAACGCCGCCGCGACCTGGTCGGAGACGGACTTCAGGGTCCACAGCTCGGCGCCGGGGCTGGCCTCCAGGCCGGCCCGCAGCCGCCCCTCGTCGAAGTGGTCGGGGTGCTCGTGCGTGACCAGGATCGCGTCCGCGCCGACCGCGGCGTCCTCCTCGCTGAAACCGCCGGGATCGATGACGAGCGTGCGCCCGTCCTTCTCGAGCCGGACGCAGGCATGCGCCTTCTTCGTGAGCTTCATGTGTTCCATCCTGCCCCCGACACCGAGCAGGATCATTCCTGGGGCGTGGTCTCCTCGCGGATCACCTTCTGGGCCACCCGGAAAGCGCTGTTCGCGGCCGGTACGCCGCAGTAGACGGCCGCCTGGAGGAGTACTTCCTTGATCTCGACCGGGGTCAGGCCGTTACGAAGGGCGGCCCGGGTGTGGAAGGCGAGTTCTTCGAGATGGCCGCCCGCGACCAGGGCGGTGAGCGTGACACAACTGCGGGAGCGTCTGTCCAGACCCGGTCGGTCCCAGACCTCACCCCAGGCGTACCGCGTGATGAACTCCTGGAAGTCTCCGGAGAACTCGTCCGCCTGGGCCAGCGCCCGGTCCACATGCGCGTCGCCGAGCACCTCGCGGCGGACCTTGAGGCCCGCGTCGTACGGGTCGGGCCTGCCGAGGACCTCGGGCTGCGCGACGGGGGCGATCTCCGCGAGTGGCATCATCGGCGGGGCCGCGGCCAGGACCGGCTTGACCGGGGGCGCCGAGATCGCCATCTGGTGGCCCGAAGTCGTATCGAAGGCGGGCTGCCAGGCGCTGGAGAAGTGTCGTACGAGAAGGTCGGTGACCGCGCCGGGCTGCTCCACGGGGACCAGGTGCGAGGCGCCGGGCACGACCGCGAGGCGGGCGTCCGGTATTCCGGCGACCAGTGTACGGGCCTCGGCGGGGCCGGTGACCTGGTCGTCGGAGCCGACGAGGACGAGTGTGGGAACGCCGACCCGGCCGAGTTCGGCCCGTACGTCGAAGGAGGCGAGCGCCTCGCAGGCGGCGATGTAGCAGCCCGGGTCGGTGGTGCGGACCATCTGCACCGCCCACTCGGTGATGGCGGGCTGCGCGGCGGCGAACCCGCTGGTGAACCAGCGCTCCGGCGATGTCCGCGCGATGGGGTCGAGGCCGTTCGTCCGTACGATCACACCGCGCTGCCGGAACTGGTCGGCCGTGCCGAAGCGCGGCGAGGCGGCGATCAGGGCGAGCGAGGCCATCCGCTCCGGGTGGCGCAGCGCCAACTCGATACCGATGGCACCGCCGAACGCGCAGCCCGCGTAGCCGAACCGCTGGACGCCGAGGCCGTCGAGCGTGCCCAACAGCCGCTCGGCGAGGTCGGCGACCGAGGCGGCCGGGTGCGCGGGCGCGCCGCCGTGGCCCGGCAGGTCGAACCGGAAGACCCGCCAGTGCTTGGTCAGCTCCGGGATCTGCCGGTCCCACATGTGCCAGGTTGTACCGAGTGAGGGACCCAGGATCAGGACAGGTGCTTGTTCTGGTCCGTCGAAGCGGTACTGCAGGGTGCTCGTCATCGTCTCGCTCACCCGGCTCACGCTCTCATATCTCACGATTTCTCACGCGCCTGGGGCAGGGCACTCTGCAGACCTCCTGCAGACCTCCCCACGTTGTGGCGGCATCGCGAAGATCCTCGACTGCCGGCTTCACATACCTCTGACCGCGCCCGAGATGCGCAGGACGGTCGCCGTGGCCGGACTTCGAGGTCACGTTTCCCCAGTCGCGTTTCCCCAGCTGCGCTACGACCCGACGATGGTGCGCAGAGCGGTGAGATGCGCCTGGTAGGCCTCCCGCCCCTGCCGGGTCAGGCGTAGCCAGACGCGTTGGCGGGTGTCGCGCACGGCCTTGCGCTGCTCGACATAGCCGGCCTCCATCAGCACGGTGACGTGCTTGCTCAGGACGGAGGCGGACACGTCGAGCTGCCGCTGGACCACGGAGAACTCGGCCTCGCCCGCGGTGTCGAGCAGGGCGCAGATCCGCAGGCGGTTGGGGGCATGGATGGTGGTGTCGAAGCCGTCCATGGGGTCGGTGGCGGCGCTGGTCACGAGGCCTTCCGGTGCAGGCGTACGAAGGTGAGGTGGAAGCCGATCGACACGGCGGCCCCGGCGGCTGAGGCGGCGAACAGCCACAGTGGCTCTCCGGTGGCACGGAAGGCGTGGGGCCCGCCCAGCAGCAGCGCGGGCAGCCCGATCGCCAGCGGCACGACGGCGCGCTTGGGCAGCACGTCCAGGCGTAGGGCCACGCCGGTCTTCTTGCGCCAGTTCGCCGCCGCGACACCGTACAGCGCCAGGTACCCCGCGGTCATCACCAGCATGATGACGCCCCAGACCGGACCGGGCAGGAGCCACTGGGGGTCCGCCAGCAGGCCCCCGTAGACCGGCGGGATGGCGGCGATGAACAGCGCGAGCGTGATGGCGAACCAGCGCGGCCACGGAGTGGCGGACAAGGCGGCGGCGGACGCCCTGACCTGCTCGGTGTCGGCCAGGGCGGCGCGGGCCTGCTGCGGGGTCGGGCGAAAGGCGTGTCCGTTAGTTTCCACAACGGAAAGACTAGCTTGTGTGTTTCCGGTACGGCAAGACACAAGTTTCCGCCATGGAAAGCGTTGGTCCCACGCGGGCGGCCGGGGCCGGGGCCGGGCTCAAGCGGCCGGGGCCGGGGGCCGGGCTCCGACTCGGGCGGCCCTCAGAGGTCGTTCGGGGTGCCGAGGCCTGTGAGGGCGCCGACCGGGTCGAGGTCGGGGGTGCCCCGGGGCCACCAGTCGTCGTGGCCCGGCTCCGATTCGTACGCGTACCAGAGACCGTCGCGGCCGAGGCGGAGTTGTATGTGACCGCGAGGGTGGGTGAGGTGGTTGCGCCAGGGGCGGAAGGCGGGGAGGTCGGCGGCCAGGAGGAGCGGGCGGGCGCGGTCGAAACGGCCCGCCGGCGGATCCCAGGGCTCTTCGAGGACGGCCAGTCCTTCGACTCCGCCCTGGCGCCAGGCGGCGACCGCGCGCGCCAGATCGGCCGGGGTGCGGCCGGCGGCGGAGGCGAGCGACTGGTAGAGGGCGCGGGTCGTGGCGGTGAGGCCGGAGCCGGGGCGGGTGGCCGCGAGGCGGACGGCGTCCTGCCAGAGCGTCAGCTCCGCGACCGGGTCGCGTCCCGTGGTGAGCAGCGCGTGCGCACGGGTGGCCGCGTCGGTGGCCAACTGGTCGAGGGCCAGCGGGTCCGGGCCGCCCGGTGCGGCCGGATAGGCCGGGGGTTGTTCGGGGTGCGCGGGCGGCGGTAGCGGTTGTGGAAGAGGGGGAAGCGTGCGGGGTGCGAGGGCGTCACGGGCACGTACGCCCGGGAGCGACGGTTCCTGTTCCTGGGCGGCGCGGGCCGACCGCGCGGCCAGGGCGGCGTTGCGCCGCGACAGCGCGTCCAGCAGGTCGCGTTCGCCCCGGCCGCGCAGCAGGAGGAGGACGAAGGGGTCTTCGTCCAGCAGCCTTGCCGTCTGGTAGCACAGGGCGGCCGCGTGCTTGCAGGGGTGACCGAAGTCGGGGCAACTGCAGTGCGGTTCGAGATCACCGGGCCCGGGCAGCAGCTCGACGCCGCATTCGGCGAGCGACTGGGGCATGTCCTTGTCGAGCAACGCCGCGATGTGCCCCGGCCGTTCGGCTGCCGCGTCCAGGAACCGCTCCCAGTCGCGGTCGGCGAGCGTACGCATCCGGATCTGCACCCGGTACGGCCGCGGCCGGCTCCCGTGCACATACGCGAGCACGAGCCCGGGCGTAACGGTGACGGCGTCCACGCGCCCCTTTCCCGCGTACACCCGCCCCCGCGCGAGCCGCGCCGGATCCAACGCGGTCTCCTCCAGCGCGGCCACCCAGGCGTTGCCCCACCACGTCTCGGCGAACCCGTCCGCACCGGGGGGCCGCGGCGGAAGGGCGGGGAAGGTACGCCGAAGCTCGCTGTCGCGGGCCGGGGTGGCGGCGCCCTGGTTGCCCCTCGCCGGGGGGCCGGGAGCGAAGGGGGGCGTGGAGCCGCCCTCTTCGAGCGTGGGCGCGGGCGCGGGCCCGGTGTGAGCGATGCCGCCTGGTTCATCGGACTTCGTCGGGCGGTCCTCTGTCCCGCCCAGCCACGGCGGCGCTTCGGACTCCGCGTTGCTCAACCGGTCCGGGCGCGACACTGCCCGCGCGCGGCGGTTCGCGGATCTCTGAGGTGGTTCGGAGACGGGGGCCTTCCCGTCAACGGGACGGCTCGGGCCACCAACACCCTTGCCCCCGGCCGTCGTACGAGCGGCCAGGCTCGCCTCGGTTCGCGCGGCACGCAACGCCTCACGGGCCACGTCACCAGGGCGCAGCGTACCGGCGGCCCCACCACCACCGCCGGGACGGTCGGCGGCCGACGGCTCGGACGTCTCCCCGGAGCGCTCGCCGCCCTCGGTGCCTGCCGCCGCTTCGGGCTGTCCGTCCTCCCCGCGAGTGGCAGCGCCACGCAGGGCCTCACGCACCACGTCACCCGGCCGAGGCCCCTGCGGCACGGTCCGCCGCCGGGCCATCTTCATCTCGGAGGGTCCCTGCTCCGCGTCCCCTCCCGCCGGTCGCCCCTCCGACGCGACGGAGCGGTGCTCCTCCGAGCCGCCGTCCGAGGCCCCGGCCGCGCCCCGCCGCGCGGCCCACAAGGCCCGTCGAGCCACATCCGCGGGCCGGGGCCGGGCCCCCGCGCCGGCCCCGGCCGAGGAACCGGACTCAGTCGACACCTCTGACTCAGCCGGGCGCTCTTCCGATGCGCAAGACCCTCCCGACAGCCACTCGTCCGAGACTCCGGCGTCCCCCGACTCGCGCTCGCCCGACGCGTAGGCCTCCGCGCACGCACCCTCGTCCAGCTCCGCATGCTCCCCCGACGCGCGCCCGTCCAACGCACCGCGCTCCTCCGGCGAACGCCCGCCCGCCGTATCCCGCCGACCCGTCGGAGACATCACACGGTCCTCCGGAGCGAGACCAGGTCCGACAGTTCGCGGTCGGTGAGTTCGGTGAGGGACGCCTCGCCGGAGCCCAGGATCGCGTCGGCCAGGGCCCGCTTCGATTCGAGCATTTCGGCGATGCGGTCCTCGACCGTGCCCTCGGTGATGAGGCGGTGGACCTGGACGGGCTGGGTCTGGCCGATGCGGTAAGCGCGGTCCGTGGCCTGTTCCTCGACGGCGGGGTTCCACCAGCGGTCGAAGTGGATGACATGGCCCGCGCGTGTGAGGTTGAGGCCCGTGCCGGCGGCCTTCAGGGACAGGACCAGGACGGGTGTCGCCCCGCTCTGGAAGCGGTCCACCATGTGTTCGCGCTCGGGCACCGGCGTACCACCGTGCAACAGCTCGACCGGTACCGCCCTGACCGCGAGGTGGGAAGTGATCAGCCGGGCCATCCCCACGTACTGGGTGAAGACGAGCGCCGAGCCGTCCTCGGCGAGCAGCGTGTCCAACAGCTCGTCGAGCAGGGCCAGTTTGCCGGACCGGGCCGCGAGACGGGCCGTGTCGCTCTGGCCGCCGGGCCTGCCTGCGGACACCCCTCCCGCGTCCTCCTTCAGATACAGCGCCGGGTGATTGCAGATCTGCTTGAGCGAGGTGAGGAGTTTGAGGACCAGACCACGCCGGGCGATGCCCTCGGTCGTCTCGATCGCCAGCATCGACTCGCGGACCACCGCCTCGTACAGCGAGGCCTGTTCACGGGTGAGCGGTACGGGATGGTCGGTCTCGGTCTTCGGAGGGAGCTCGGGGACGATGCCGGGATCGGACTTCTTGCGGCGCAGCAGGAAGGGGCGGATCAGCCGGGCGAGGCGGGCCACGGCCTCCTCGTCCTCTCCGTTCTCCACCGCGCGCGCGTGCCGCGCACGGAAGGACTTCAGGGGGCCGAGCAGTCCGGGCGTCGTCCAGTCGAGCAGGGCCCAGAGTTCGGAGAGATTGTTCTCCACGGGCGTCCCGCTCAGGGCGACCCGGGCCGGCGCGGGGATCGTACGCAGGGCTTTCGCCGTCGCCGAGTACGGGTTCTTGACGTGCTGCGCCTCGTCCGCGACGACCATGCCCCACGGCTGCTGGGCGAGCCGGGGCGCACCCGAGCGCATCGTCCCGTACGTGGTGAGGACGAAGCCGCCGTCCAGGTCGTCCAGCGTGCGGCCCGGTCCGTGATAGCGACGGACGGGGACGCCCGGGGCGAACCGGGCGATCTCCCGCTGCCAGTTGCCGAGCAGCGAGGCGGGGCAGACGACCAGGGTCGGCTCGCGGCGCGCCCGCTTCAGGTGGAGGGCGATGACGGTGACGGTCTTGCCGAGGCCCATGTCGTCGGCGAGGCAGCCGCCGAGGCCGAGCGAGGTCATGAGGTCGAGCCAGGCCAGCCCACGCAGTTGGTAGTCCCGCAGCCGCGCCGTCAGCCCGGCGGGCGGCTCGGCGGGTCGCACGCCCACCGTCAGCCGGTCCCGCAGCGCGGCCAGCGCGCCGACAGGCACCGCTTCGACCGTCTCGCCGTCGACCTCCGCGGTGCCGGTGAGCGCGGCGGAGAGGGCGTCGACCGGGTCGAGCAGGCCCAGTTCGCGCTTGCGGGCCTTGCGGACCAGTGCCGGGTCGACGAGCACCCACTGGTCGCGCAGCCGCACGACCGGCCGATGAGCTTCGGCCAGCGTGTCCATCTCGGCCTCGGTCAACGGATCCCCGCCGAGGGCCAACTGCCAGCGGAACTGGAGCAGTTCCTCGCTCTCGAAGAAGCCCGTGCCGTCCGTCGCGGAACCCGGTGCGGGGCGCACCACCGCCGCCGCGCTCAGGTCCTGGGCGAGGTCGCGCGGCCAGTGCACGGCGACACCGGCCGCGCCCAGGCGGGTCGCCGCGACGCCGAGCAGGTCGGACAACTCGTCCTCGGACAGGGCGAGTACGTCCGGCACGTCCTGCGCGGACAGCCGGTCCAGGGGAGGCCAGACGCGGGCCGCGCGGCGCACGGCCAGCGCCGCGTCGACACGGGCACGCGGCCCGAACATCGCGTCGGCGTCACCCGCCCACAGGGCCGCGGCGTCGACGACGAGGGTGGAATCGGCGAGGCTGTGCACCTGGACGATGGCCGCGCCCGCCCGCCTCGCCCGCGATCTGTCCTCGCGGCGCTCGCTGTCGTCACTGTCGTCGCTGTCGTCGAAGAGGTCGTACGCCGACAGGTCCAGACGCAGCGAGATCCGTACGCCCGCGTCCATGCCCGCGGCGACCTCCGCCGCCCAGTCCTGGGCGCCCGGCAGTCGCTGGGGCTCGCGCGCGGAGAAGGGTTTCCCGGCGGCGTACGGCGCGGCCGCGGTGCGCGGCAGTGTGTCGGCGACGGAGTCCAGGAAGGCGCGCATCAGCGCCTCCGGGTCGGGCACCTGAAGGGGGCCGCGGCCCGGAAGCGGTACGGCATGCCCTTCGTGCGGGAGGGCCGCCGCCATCGCCCTCAGGTGCGCGATGTCGTCCGGGTCGAGGGGCCCGGCTCGCCAGGCGTCATGGCCGTCACGCGTCAGGCCGGGCAGCAGGCGCCCGCGCGCGACGAGCCGCAGCGCGTGCAGGGCGGCGGCGCCCCAGCAGGTCGTGGAGGCGTGCGCCGAGGGGTCCTGCCTCGCCCGTACGAGCAGTGGCAGGGCCTCCCCGACCGTCAGCGTCAGCGCGGGCGCCGGTCCCCGCCGCACGCCTGCGCCGTGCCGTCGTACCACCGTGAGCTCGGTGTGCTCTCCGGCCGGAAGCGCTCCCCCGTCCGGATCCCAGAAGGCGATCCGCCCCTCGCGCGGCAGCGCGGCGGGCAGGAAGACGGCGGCGAGCCGACCGGGCACCGCGGTGTGCGCCACGTCCCCCACGCTCATGCTCCCCGCCACCTCCCTCGCCCGCCGGCCCCGTCAGCCCCGCCGACCCAGCCGGCACCGACGTGCCTGATGAGCCGAGTCGGATCACTCGTCTTCGACTGTACGGGCCGGGTCTGACAACGGAGTCCGGCGGCGGAGCGGGAAAGGATCAGGGAGTCGTCCGCGAGACCGCGTAGACCATGGGGTGGCCGCGCTTCGACCAGTTCACGACTATGTCCAGCGTGGGTGTCGGGTTCTTCCGCTCGCGGGTGAGGCCCGACCAGGGGCCGGGTCCTGTGAACTCCCAGCCGACGATCCGCCGGTCGCGGGCGGTGACGGCGAGCTCGTCCCGCTCCAGGGCGGCGCGGCTGGAGCCGATCCTCTTGAGGAACTTGTCGAGGCCTTTTTCGCTGGTGAGGAACTGGATGTACAGACGGCTGGTCTTCCAGTTGTTCGTCTCGTAGTACGCGACATGGTCCGAGCCCGACGGGACGGGCAGGTGGTAGAGACGGCGCTGGACCCGCGAGGGCCAGCCCTCGGTGAGGCCGGTCGCCGAGTACTTCTTCTCCTTGTCCTTGCCGCTGTCGCGGCTCTGGTTGGCGGAGATCACCAGGTAGCCGGCCGGGACGCCGATGAGCAGCACGATGATCAGCAGGGTGAGCGCACGTCGGCGGATCATGTGGCGACGGTCCTCGGACGGTCGCGACGGCTCGTCCGGCGGCGCCGCCTGGCGCGGCAGTGAGGGCATCACAGCGACCCCTGGGTCGTACGGCGCGATTCCACGTACCGCTCGTAGCGCTCGTAGCGCTCCACCCGGCGCCGCTTGGCGCGCCGGAAGCGGCGGGCGACGAGCCGGGCGAGGTCGGCGGCGCCGACCATGCCGGCCTCGGGGCCGAGCTGGGCGCGGGCGATGCGGGCCTCGGGTCGGTAGCCGCGACCGGTCAGATGGCGCCGGAAGGCGTCCCGCGCGGGGCCGATCAGCAGGTCGTCGGCCGCCGAGACACCGCCGCCGATGACGAAGCAGGACGGGTCCAGGGCAGCCGCGAGGTTCGCGATACCGACGCCGAGCCACTGGCCGATGTCCTGGAGGAGCTCGATGCACATGGCGTCGCCCTCGCGAGCCAGTTCGGTGATCATCGGGCCCGTGATCTCGGAGATGTTGCCCTTGACGTGCTCGACGATCCCGTAGGCCACCGGGGAGTCGGCGGCGGCGAGTTCGCGGGCCTCGCGGACCAGCGCGTTGCCTGAGCTGTACTGCTCCCAGCAGCCGCGGTTGCCGCAGGGGCAGCGGTGGCCGCCGGGCACGACCTGCATATGGCCGAACTCGCCCGCCACGCCGAACTTTCCGCGCTTGACCTGGCCGTCCTCCAGGATCGCGCCGCCGATGCCGGTGCCCAGCGTGATCATGACGAGGTGGTCCTCGCCGCGGCCCGCGCCGAAGCGCCACTCCGCCCAGGCGGCGCTGTTCGCGTCGTTGTCGACCAGGACGGGGACGGCGAGGCGCCCGGAGATGCGGTCCCGCAGCGGTTCGTTGCGCCAGGACAGGTGGGGCGCGAACAGGACGCGGTTGCGGTCGGCGTCGACCCAGCCGGCTGCCCCTATGCCGACGGCGTGCACGTCGTGCCGGTCGGAGAGATCCAGGACCAGTTCGACGATGGTGTCCTCGACGACCTTGGGGCTCTTGGACTTGTCGGGGGTCTCGGTGCGGACCTTCTCCAGGATGTTGCCGTCCGCGTCGACGACGCCCGCCATCACCTTCGTACCGCCGATGTCGATGCCGACGGTGGGGACGCGGGGCGCCGTCAGATGCGATCGGCGCTCGCGCGTCCCGACGGTACGCAGGACGGTGGCCCGCGCGGAGCCGCGGTGTGCGAGGTCGCGGTAGGTGCTCATCGCGCCGATTCTGCCTCACGCTGCCGCTGGGCTGCACGACGGAGTCCCTTGCCGTCGGCTTGGCGAGCCGTGGGCAGGTGCCGGTCGTTTGTTCGCTGCCGGTTCATTGTGGCTGGTCGCGCGGTTCTCCGCGCCCCTTACGGGGTACGGCCCTGCACCCATACGGGGCATGGCCAGGGATCTCGGCCCTCAGGGGCGTACCAGTAGCTGGAACTCGAACGAGTAGCGCGACGCCCGGTACGTGTGGGTGCCGAACTCGACGGCGCGGCCCGTGTCGTCGAAGGTGGTGCGCTGCATGGTGAGCAGGGGGGCTCCCTCGGGCTCGCCGAGGCGTTCGGCTTCCACCACTGTGGCGGCGCGCGCCCCGACGGACTGGCGGGCGCTGTGCAGCGTGATGCCGGCCGCTCGCATCAGTCGGTACAGGCCGGTGGCCTCCAGCTGCGAGCTCTCCAGGTCGAGCAGTCCGGGCGGCAGGTAGTTGCACAGGTACGCCACCGGCTCGCTGTGAGCCAGGCGCAGTCGCTCCACGCGGTGGACGTCGCTGCCCTCCGCCACCGCGAGGGCGGCGGCGACCTCGGCCGACGCCGGGACGACGGTGTTGACGAGGACCCGGGTCTCCGGTCGCTGGCCGGCCGCCTCGAGGTCGTCGTAGAGGCTGCTGAGCTCCAGCGGGCGCTTGACCTGGCTGTGCACGACCTGGGTACCGACGCCTCGGCGGCGTACGAGGAGGCCCTTGTCGACGAGGGACTGGATGGCCTGGCGGACCGTCGGGCGGGACAGGCCGAGCCGCCCGGCGAGCTCGATCTCGTTGCCCAGCAGGCTGCCGGGCGTCAGCTCGCCGTGCTCGATCGCCGCCTCGAGCTGCTGGGACAGCTGGAAGTACAACGGCACCGGACTGCTCCGGTCGACGCTGAGCTGGAGCGTCACGGTCGGATCCACTTCTGGTTTGGGCACGGAGCGAGCGTAGCTCTGGTGAATGATGACGGGAAGTTGTGAAGTTCGATTGTCCGGACAAACCATTGACAGAGTGCGGGGTCCGCCCTCAATTTGTTCCCATGCGCATCGGACTCATCGGAACGGGCCGTATCGGCACATTCCACGCGACCGCTCTCAGCCGCCACCGCGAGGTCGGCGGCTCTCTCATCGTCACGGACGCGGACCCGGCCCGGGCTCGTGAGCTCGCGGACCGCCTGGGCGCCACAGCGGCACCCAGCGTGGACGAGATCTTCACCTGGGGCGTGGACGCCGTGGTCATCACGGCGGCCACGTCGGCCCACGCCGAACTGATCGGTCGGGCGGCACGCGCCGGACTCCCGGTGTTCTGCGAGAAGCCCATCGCCCTCGACCTGCCCGGCACGCTCACCGCGCTCGCCGAGGTCGAGGCCGCCGGTACGGCACTGCAACTGGGCTTCCAGCGCCGCTTCGACGCCGGCTACGCCGCCGCGCGCGAGGCGGTGCGCTCGGGCCGGCTCGGACGGCTGCACACCGTGCGGGCGATGACGTCCGACCAGTCGCCGCCTCCAGCCGCGTATCTCCCGCTCTCCGGTGGCCTGTACCGGGACTGCCTGGTGCATGATTTCGACATCCTGCGGTGGGTGACCGGCCGAGAGGTCACCGAGGTGTACGCGATGGGTTCGGACGCCGGTCCCGGGATGTTCCGCGAGGCGAACGACATCGACACGGCCGCGGCCGTCCTCACCCTGGACGACGGCACGCTCGCCACGGCGACGTCGACCCGCATGAACGGCGCGGGATACGACGTACGCATGGAGCTGGCCGGTGAGCTGGACCAGATCGGCGTCGGCCTGGACGACCGTACGCCGATCGCCTCCACGGAGCCGGCCGGGCCGCCGCCCGCGAGCAAGCCGTGGACCGGGTTCCTGGAGCGATTCGCGCCCGCGTACGAGGCGGAGCTGCACGCCTTCGTCGAGGTCGTGCGCGGGGAGCGGACGAACCCGTGCGACGGGCGCGAGGCGCTGCACGCGCTGCGGATCGCCGAGGCGTGCGAACTGTCCCGGCTCGAACGCCGGCTGGTGTCCGTGGCGGAGATCCCGGACACCCCGGGCTGACTCACCGGCTGCGCCTCCTGCCAGGCTGTGGCCCCCAGGAAGTCTGCGCGCCTGAAGGCGAGCAGACTTCCTGACTCGTACCCGGACCCAACCAAAACGCCGAGGCTAGGACCCGTCTCCCTCCAAGAGCCCCGCGTCATAGGTCAACAGGGCGATCTGCACACGGTTGTTGAGGTCCAGCTTGGCGAGGATCCGGGAGACGTGGGTCTTGACGGTGGCGACGCTCATGAACAACTCGCTCGCGATCTCGGCGTTCGACCGCCCCCGCCCGACCGCGACGGCGACCTCGCGCTCACGGTCGTTGAGCGCGGCGATCCGCGTACGGGCGTTCGCATGCCGTGTGTCCGGGGCGGCGCCCGCGGCGTGCTCCATCAACTGCCGGGTGACGGTGGGCGACAGCACGGGATCCCCGGCCGCGACCCGACGCACCGCCGCCAGGATCTCCGCCGGCGGAGTGTCCTTGAGGACGAACCCCGCCGCGCCCGCCCGTAAGGCCCGCATCACCTGCTCATCGGCGTGAAAGGTGGTGAGCACCACCACCTGGGGCGCGTCCTGACGGCTCCTGAGCCTTTCGGTAGCGGTCAGTCCGTCCACGGTGGGCATCCGGATGTCCATCAGCACGACATCGGGCCGCGTGCGATCCACCAGCGCCTCCACCTCACCCCCGTCGGCAGCCTCCCCAACGATCTCGAGGTCGTCGGCGCCCCCCATCATGAAGGTCAGCCCGGCTCGGACCAGCGGATCATCGTCGACGAGGAGCAGACGGATCGGAGTCATGGGGCACACGTAATCACGGTTCCCGCCAGGACGGCACTCCGCACCCATCGGGCCGTGGCACCACGCTCACCGCTCCCACGGCAGCCAGGCCCGCACCTCGAACCCCCCGTCTCCCAGCGGCCCGTGGGCAAGCCGGCCGCCCGCCAGCATCGCCCGCTCGGTCAGCCCGATCAGCCCCTGCCCGGAGCCCGGCACCGGCGGGACCTCGCCCGACGGATCCGGATTGCGTACGGACACGGTCAGTCCGTCCCCCGGCGCTCCCGACACGGCGACCGTCACCTCCGCCCCGGGTGCGTGCTTGCGCGCATTGGTCAGGCCCTCCTGCGCGATCCGGTACGCGGTACGCCCGACGGAGGCGGGAGCGGAGGCCGCGTCGGCGACGCGGTTGTCGAGCAGCACCTTCATCCCGGCCTCACGGGACTCCGAGACGAGCGCCTCCAGCGCCGCGAGGGTCGGCTGCGGCCGCCCGGGCTCCCCCACCGCATCCCCGGGCCCGGCCCCGCCCTCGTCCCCGACCCCCCTCCGCAACACCCCGATGATCTCCCGCAGGTCCTGCAACGCGTCGTGCGCACTCTCCCGAATGACGCCGGCCGCCCGCGCCACCTCCTCCCTGGGTGCGTCAGGCCGGAACTCCAGCGCGCCCGCGTGGACGCTCAACAGCGTGAGCCGGTGGGCCAGGACGTCGTGCATCTCGCGCGCGATGGCCTCGCGCGCCAGGCGCTGGGCCTGTTCGGCGCGGAGGGCGGCCTCCGTCTCCGCGCGCCGGGCACGGTCGCGCAGGCTCAGCAGGAGCTGGCGGCGGGAGCGGACGAACATGCCCCAGCCGGTGATCGCGACGGCCAGCAGCACCCCGAGGATCACCGACGGGACGTAGCCCAGATCGGGGTCGGGCCGCAGCCAGTAGAGGAGCGGTACCAGGGCGGTCGAGACACCGCCGACGCAGGCCACGTACTTGAAAGGTCTGTGCACGGCGAGCGTGAACAGCGCGACCAGACCCGCACCGCCCGCCGTGACCGAGACGAAGGTGACGGGGACCATGGCCACGGCGAAACCGACCGGCCAACGGTGGCGCAGCCAGATCGCGGCGCAGGCGAACGCGCCGATCCACTGGTCGGCGACCTCCAGCGCGTACGGGGTGCCGGGCGCTTCGGGCAGGCTGTCCGCGGTGAGCAGACCGAGGACGACGGCCAGCAGGAAGACGGAGAAGTCGACGATCCAGTCGCGCACGGTGCGCCGGGGCCGCCCCGTCCGCCCGGCGCGCGCCACCCGGTCGGGGTCGAGCTCGGCGGCGACCGCCGAAGGGAGCAGCCAGCGGCGCCCGGGCAGAGGCAAAGGCAAAGGCAGCGCCTCCGACGCCGTCAGCGACGTCGCCCCCGGGCCTGCCCCCGCCCCCCGCATCCCCTCGTTACCCCTCACGGTCGACAAATCTACGCATCGGCGGACTCTCCCACAGCCCACAGCACATGATCACCGACCAAAGTCGCACCGTCGAAGACTTTCGGCTCGCCCCCACCGCTCCGGCCCGAGACTTCCGTCGGGACATACCTCGCCCCGCGGCCGATGAGCGTGGGGGGTCCGCGGGGCGAGGATCCTGGTATGAAGCAGGTTCTGGAGTTTCTCGGCGTGATCGCTCTCATACAGGGCGCGGCCGGTCTGATGCACGAGCTCACCGGCTGGCTGCGTGCCTGGCCCCTCGTGCAGAGGATCGGCCTTCTCGAGGGCTACGAGATCTACGCGAGCGTCGCTCTGCTGGTCCTGTCGATCGCGCTGTTCGCAGCCGCCGAGAGCCGGCGATCCGGGTGATCAGCAGCCGTAGTCGACCAGCCGGAACGAGGCGTAGTGGTCCGCCGTGTAGTAGTCCTCCTGCTGCTCCTCACCGGTGACGATGCGTCGGGCACCGCGCGTGTCGGAGCCGGGAGTGATCACCGTGTACTCGTGGTAGTAGCCGGTGCTCTGGTCCGGAAGGATGCCTTCCCTGTTCTGGAAGACGGTGCCGTCCTGGGGGTAGGGGAAGGGACCGCCCGACTCGATCAGGTCGAGCGTGTCGTGCGCCTGGGACGGCAGCGCGCTGTAGCAGACGTTGCCGACCGCGGTCGGCGCCGCGTTCGCGGGAATCGTGGCGGCGCCGCCTATGAGCAGGGCGGACATCAGAGAGACCAGGGCGCCGATGCGAGTGGTACGTGGGGGGAATCTCATGCCTTCTAGCATGACGCGCGTAGACCCTGGCATGTCAATGTCAAGGGCGACGTTTTTGCCCAGCAAGTCGGTTGAATTTTCCGGTAGTTAACCTGCCGCGCGACAGACACACCGGGACGACACGGCTCCCGTCCGCACGCTCTACGCGGTTTCCGTCGGAAGCTCGTACGAGCCGTATTCCGGACGTCCTGCCAGCTCGTAGGTGTGGATGGCGACGCCCTTGCTCGTGACGCGCGCCCCGGTGTGCCGGAACGCGGTCGGCAGCCCACCCTCGGCGAAGAGGCGGCGGCCCGTGCCGAGTACGACGGGGAAGGACAACAGGTGAACGGTGTCCACCAGGTCGAGCCCCAGAAGAGACTGTGCGAGGGCGCCGCTGCCGTGGACCTGGAGCTCTCCGTCGGTGTCCTCCTTGAGCGCGGTGACCTCCTTGACCAGGTCACCGTCGATCACCGTGGTGTTGGCCCAGTCCGGCTGCGTGAGCGTCGACGAGGCGACGTACTTGGGCAGGGAGTTGAGCTTCGAGGCGATCGGGTCGGCCGGATCGGTGACCTTGGGCCAGTGCGAGGCGAAGATCTCGTACGTACGGCGGCCGAGGAGGAACGCGCCCGCGTGGTCGAAGACCTCGATCATGAACCGTCCGAAGTCCTCGTCGCCGTACGGAACGCTCCAGCCGCCGTGCCCGAACCCACCGCTCGGGTCCTCGTTGGGACCGCCGGGGGCCTGGTAGACGCCGTCGAGGGTGACGAAGCTGGTGAGGGTGAGCTTGCCCATGACCGGTGCCTTCTTTCGATGTGGGTGGTGTCCTGTCATCAGCTCAGACCCCACGGACCCCCGCAACTCATCGGTCCCGCCGTCCAGGTGTGAACTCGGCGTCCGATCGCCGCCAGCACCGGAGGGCGACGGCCGGTGTGATGAAGCCATGACTTCTCACGACATCAGGAACGCCCCGCAAGACACCCTGCACGGCAAAGTGGCCCTCGTGACCGGCGGCAGCCGTGGGATCGGGGCGGCGACGGCGCTCCGGCTCGCCCGTGCGGGCGCGGACGTGGCCGTCACCTACGTACAGGGCAAGGAAGCCGCGCAGGACGTCGTACGGGGCATCGAGGCGCTGGGGCGGCGCGGCGTCGCGCTGCGGGCGGACGCGGCGGACGCGGCCGAGGCGGTGGAGGCCGTCGAGCGGGCCGCGACCTCGTTCGGACGGCTCGACGTGCTGGTCAACAACGCCGGCGTCGGACTTCTCGGGCCCCTGCCCACGTTCTCCCTCGCGGACGTGGACCGCGTCCTCGCGACCAACGTCCGTGGCGTCTTCCTCACCTCCCAGGCAGCCGCCACGCGGCTGGTCCCCGGAGGCCGCATCATCATGATCGGCAGCTGTATGACACAGCGTGTACCGGGCCCGGGCGGCACGCTCTACGCGACGAGCAAGTCCGCTCTGATCGGCCTGACGAAGGCGCTCGCCCGTGAGCTGGCCGATCGTGGCATCACCGCGAACATCGTCCATCCCGGTCCCATCGACACCGACATGAACCCGGCGACCGGTCCGTACGCGCCCGGTCAGAGCGCGGACACGGCTCTCGGGCGGTTCGGCTCCGCGGAGGAGGTGGCGTCGATGGTCGCGTATCTGGCGGGGGGTGAGGCGGGGTATGTCACGGGGGCGGAGTTCTCGGTGGATGGCGGACATGCGGCGTAGGTGACCGGGGGTTTTCGCCCCCGCCGCCCCTACCCTCCCCCAAGCTCTCGGCTTCGCTCGAGCAGGGGGGACCCCCATCATCCCGTACCTGGGGGCTCCGCCCCCAGACCCCCGTATCGGCCTGAACGGCCTCGTCCTCA
>NZ_VCHX02000182.1 GCF_005768555.2 Streptomyces sporangiiformans | reverse complement strand
GCGGTCGTGGCCGGGGGCGAAGCGGTCGTAAGCCACGACGTCGGCGCCCCGTGCCGCCAGCCGCCAGGCTGCCTGGCTGCCCACCGTGCCGGTGCCGACGACGGCGACACGTTTCCTCGCAGCTGACACAGGACTTTCCTTTCGTAACGCTGGGGGCTTACGGGCCACCGACGTGAAGCTGTTCGACTCAAGGCGGTTTGGACGGGGTCCGGGGGATTTGGAAACGCCGCATCGCAACCGTTGCGCTCTCGGAGTTACCCGGCCAACACCCTCAGGCGTGCCACATTGTGGAATGAAGTGCTGGAATATGGCACAGAGATTGGCAGTGTCCCGGAGGGGAGTCAAGAGGCTGCCGGACAGAAAACTCCGAGGATCAACAGCGGGAAACCAGATGGAGATGAAGCACCGATAGGGGCCGCGATCGTGTCGCCGGACGCGGGGTGAGCGAATCGTCATCACAACGGTACAGATCGGCATGCCGTGCGGTCGTTGCGGCATGGAGCAGGTGACAGGCCGGACAGCGAGGCTCTGAGCAGCCGCACCGTGGAGGGTGCGGCGGACTGTGAAGGAGCTTTCTCATGGGCCGATACGATCTCGCCCTCATCGGATTCGGCGGCGTCAATCGCGCGCTTGCCGAGCTCATAGCCCAGAGCGGGGAGCGCCTGGCCAAGGAGCTGGGCTTCGCCCTGCGGGTGGTGGCGATCACCGATCTGCGGGCCGGTTCCCTGGTGGACACCGACGGCATCGATCTGGCGCCGCTGCTGGCCGCCGATCCCGGGGAGCTGAGCTTCGCGGGCGTTGCCGGCGGCAGCGCGGATCCGCGCAACGAGTGGGTGATCCGTGAGGTGCCGGCCGACATCGTCGTGGAGGCGACGTTCACCGACCCCACCGACGGCGAGCCCGCCCTCTCCCATGTGCGCTGGGCCCTGGAATCGGGCAAGCACGTGTGCACCACCAACAAAGGACCGGTCGCACTCGCCGGCCGCGCACTGAAGCAGCTGGCTGCCGAGCATGGTGTCAGCTTCGAGTTCGAGGGCTCGGTACTCAGCGGCACCCCCATCCTGCGCACCGCCGAGCGGATGTTCGGCGGCCTGGAGATCACAGGCGTCCAGGGCATCATGAACGGCACCTCGAACTACATCCTCGGCCGCCTCGAAGAGGGCATCGAGCTTTCGGCGGCCATCGCCGAAGCCCAGGAGCTCGGGTACGCCGAAGCCGATCCCACCGCGGACATCGAGGGCCACGACGTCCAGCTCAAGGTCATGATCCTGGCCAACGAGGTCCTCGGCGCCGACCTGCGCCGCGAGGACGTCTTCTGCGAGGGCATCTTGGCGATCAACCCCCACGAGGTGCAGGACGCCGCCTCGAAGGGGCTGCGCTGGAAGCTGGTCGGCTCCGCCACCCGCCACGAGGACGGCAGCGTCGAGGCCCACGTCGCCCCGCTCGCCCTGCCCACCCAGCACCCGCTGGCGGGGATCTCCGGCCCGGTCAACGCGGTCGCCTTCCACACCGACCTCCTCGGCACCGTCACGGTGTCCGGGCCGGGCGCCGGCCGCATCGAGACCGCCTACGCCCTGCTGTCGGACCTCATCGCCATCCACCAGCGCCACGCGGACGACGACACCGCCCCCACGCGCCCCGTTCTCCAGGAGACTCACCGTGTCTGACACCGTCGTGCCCCCCAGCGTCGAACTCGGCACCGACACGACGCCCGTGCACAACCCCTACACCGGCGAGGTCATCGCCTCGGTGCCCACCGTCGGCGCGGGCGCCGTCGGCAGCATCCTGCAGCAGGCCAGGTGCGGGCGCCGCACCGCGGCCGCGCTGTCCCGCGCCTCCAGGGCCGCGTTCCTGGAACGCGCCGCCCGCCTGATCCAGCGGCGCGCCGAGTCCTTCGCCCAGCTGATCGTCAGCGAGGCCGGCAAGACCATCACCCAAGCCCGCAAGGAAGTCGCCCGCGCGGTCAACACCCTGTCCCTGTCCGCGGCCGAGGCACGGCGCAACGCCGGTGAGGTCATCCCCTTCGACTCCTATGAGGGCTCGGAGAAACGGCAGGGCTGGTTCACTCGCGAACCGCTGGGCATCATCGCCGCCATCACTCCGTTCAACGACCCCCTCAATCTGGTCGCCCACAAGCTCGGCCCGGCCATCGCCGGCGGCAACGCGGTTATCCTCAAACCGTCCGCGCTGACGCCGCTGTCCGCGCTGCGCCTGGTCGACACCCTCATCGAGGCCGGCCTGCCCGAGGAGATCGTCACCGTCGTCAACGGCAATGCCGACATCGGCGCCGCGATCGTGGCCGCCCCCGACGTGCGCATGGTGTCCTTCACCGGCGGATTCGCCACCGGCGAGGCCATCTCCCGCACGGCCGGCCTGAAAAAGCTCGCCATGGACCTGGGCGGCAACGCCCCGGTCATCGTCATGGACGACGCCGACCTCGACGAGGCCGTGGCCTCCTGTGTCTCCGGCGCGTTCTGGGCCGCGGGCCAGAACTGCATCGGCACCCAGCGGATCCTGATCGCCCGCGAGGTCTACGAGCGCTTCCGCGACGCCTTCGTCGCCCGCACCGAACTGCTGCGCGTCGGTGACCCCCTCGACGAGCGCACCGACGTCGGCCCCATGATCACCCAGGAGGCCGCGGCCGCCACCCGGGCCAAGGTCGACACGGCGGTGGTCCAGGGCGCGGTGCTGCTGTGCGGCAACGACGCCACCGGCTCCCTGTATGGGCCGACCGTCCTGGAAGACGTCCCGGCGACCTGCTCGATCTGGCGGGAGGAGGTGTTCGCCCCGGTCGTCGTGCTGCAGTCGTTCACTTCCTTCGAGGACGCCATCGAGCAGGCCAACGCCATCGACTACACCCTCCACGCGGGCATCTTCACCTCGCGCCTGGACCGTGCCCTGAACGCGGCCCGGCTGCTCGAAGCCGGCGCAGTCATGATCAACGACTCGTCCGACTACCGGTTCGACGCCATGCCGTTCGGCGGGTTCAAGTACGGCAGCATGGGCCGCGAAGGCGTGCGCTTCGCCTTCGAGGAGATGACCCAGCCCAAGGTCGTCTGCGTCAACCACATCAGTGAAGTGGTCCAATGACCGCCTTCCGCACCGAGCGCGACTCCCTGGGCGAACTGACGGTACCGGCCGACGCCTACTGGGGCATCCACACCGCCCGGGCGCTGGAGAACTTCCAGGCCAGCGGCATCCCGCTGGCCGCCCACCCCGCCCTGGTCCGCACGCTGGCCACCGTGAAACGGGCCGCAGCCAGGGCCAACGGGGAGATCGGCGCATTGAAGCCTGAGGTCGCGCGGGCGATCGAGGCGGCCTGCCAGGCCATCGAGGACGGATCCCACCACCGCGAGTTCCGGGTGGACGTCATCCAGGGCGGTGCCGGCACCAGCACCAACATGAACGCCAACGAGGTCATCGCCAACCTCGCCCTGGAACATCTGGGCCTCGAGCAGGGCCGTTACGACGTGATCTCCCCGCTCGACCACGTCAACCGCTGCCAGTCCACCAACGACGTCTACCCCACCGCGCTGCGGCTCGCCGTCAGCACGTCCCTGGGCGGGCTACTGGAAGAACTCGGCCCGCTCACCGAGGCGTTCGCGGCCAAGGGCGAGGAGTTCGCCCATGTGGTGAAGGTGGGCCGCACCCAGCTGCAGGACGCCGTGCCCATGGCCCTCGGCCAGGAGTTCACCGCCTTCGGCGTGACCCTGGTCGAGGACATGGCTCGCTTGCGCGAGACGTTGCCGCTGCTGCACGAGATCAGCCTCGGCGCCACGGCCATCGGAACCGGTATCACCGCCGAGGCGGGATATGCCGAGGCGGCGGTCCGGCATCTGGGCGCCCTCACCGGGCTTGAGCTGAAGCCGGCCTTCGACCTGGTCGAGGCGACCTCCGACACCGGCGCCTTCCTGCTGGTCTCCGGCGTCCTGAAGCGGCTGGCCGTGAAGCTGTCGAAGATCTGCAACGATCTGCGTCTGATGTCCAGCGGCCCGCAGAGCGGCCTGGGTGAGATCGCGCTGCCGCCCCGCCAGGCCGGGTCGTCGATCATGCCGGGCAAGGTCAACCCGGTGATCCCGGAGATGGTCAACCAGATCTGCTACGCGGTGGCCGGCGCGGACGTGTCGATCACGATGGCCGCGGAGAACGGGCAACTCCAGCTCAACGCCTTCGAGCCGCTGATCGGGCACCTGCTGCTGACCTCGATCCAGTGGCTCACACGCGGCTGCGCTGCACTGCGCACGCACTGCATTACCGGAATCACCGCCAACGAGGATCACCTGGCCCGCCAAGCTGCCCGGTCGGTGGGCTCGGTGACCGCCCTGACCCCCTACATCGGCTATGCGGCGGCCGCCTGGATCGCGAAAGAGGCCCTGGCCACCGGGGCGGACGTGGTGGACCTCGTGGTCCAGGGCGGGCTGCTGGACAGGGAAGAGGCGATGGCGCTGCTCACCCCGGTGCCGTTGAACTCCGCCCTCCTCGCGGGCGGTTGACGACGCTGGACAGGGTGAGCGCGGTGACCGTGTCCCGTACGCCGGGCATCTGGGCGATGTCCTCCCAGATGACGCGTACGCGTTCCAGTGAGGCCGCCTCCAGGCGCACCATGATGTCGAAGTCGCCGCTGAGGATCTCGCAGATGACGACCTCGGGGATGCATTTGAGCGCGGCCAGGACGTCGCCGCCGCGCATGCGGTCCTGGCGGTAGACGAGGACCAGCGCCGAGACGACATTGCCGGTGTCGTCGCCCGCGCGGACGATGGTGTAGCCGGCGATGTGTCCCTCGCGCTCAAGCCGTTCGATGCGCTGGCGCACCGCGTTCCGGGACAGCAGCACTTTGCTGGCCAACTCGGAGTGCGAGATGCGGCCGTTGCGGGTCAGCTCGGCGATGATCTTCTCGTCGATGGCGTCCACAGTGGACCGTCTCCTTCGCGAATCGGTCGAGGTTGCATACCCCCACGGCACGCGGATCGCGGGTGTGCCGCAGACCGTGAGGCGGCGCGGCGGCGACACCCGCCCAGACCCCTGCTAGTCCGCGGGGGAACAGTCTGCGGTCGTTCCGGCTTGGCCGGGAGCCGGTGCTTTGCGAGGCTGTCTACTTGGGTCCGCCTTTCGGGATCTCGGCTCACTTCGGCAGGACCACCCCTAGAGCCGCGTGCCGTAAAATGGAATGGTATGCCAGAATGTGGCACGCAACAATGGCGGTGGCGCGGAGGGGAGTCAAGAGGGTCTCGGGCGGAACTCACTCCACCGGAGCCCGATGCCGGCGGGCCGAGGCCGCGTCCTGGGCGAGGCATGGTGCGGCATCTGGCCGGCGTGGAGCGCTGATGGTTCCGCATGCAGTTCGCCGGCGCGAACGTCCCGATGCTCTACTGCTCCGACGATGACCCCAACCAGGACTTCGACAGCCTGGACGGTGACGTCGACGACGCGTTCGCCGTCTGGCGGGCGGAGTGTGAGCAGTCCAGACAGATCACCGCCACTGCCGCATCGCTGGATGAAGCAGGGATCCGCAAGAGGACCGGCGAGCCGATCTCACTGCGAAGGATCCTGGTGGACATGATCGCCGAGTGCGCACGGCACAACGGCCATGCGGACCTACTCCGGGAACGCATCGACGGCTCCACCGGGATGTGACCCGGCAGGGGACAAGTCCTCTGCTTGCGCAGCTTGACGAGCACTGATTCCACAAAATGATGCGGTTGACGTGTCTCTCAACGACCCCCGAATTCCAGGGCAGGGTCTGACCGGCGTTGACAGCATCGCGGTCGCGGTCGATACCCGCAGCGAGGGTCTGGGGACTGGGCAGGTCGTCCTGCCGGACTGCATCGACACTCGGAGCCAGGCCGCCGAAAATGCAGAGTTGACCTGCGACCGCGGCACCAAAGAGCGCAAAGAGACCCTGCACACACCAGGTCGCCGGGCGCCACCAACGCAGAGCTCAACCGCACCGGACAGGAGAGGTCAAGTAATGAAGAGGTCAAGAATTCGTTAGCGACCCGAAGTAACGGAATAGTTGCCTGGGCCCACGGAGTTCACCGTGCACATATTCCCCACCGACCCCGGAGGCCCCACGCGATGACCACGACGACGACGGACCACCACAGGCGAAGGCCGAGCGGCGGCGGAATCGTCCCGGTACTCGCCTTCGCGGGCATCGTCGTCGCGGTGATGCAGACCCTGCTCGTGCCCGTCATCAAGGACCTGCCCGAGCTGCTCGGCACCTCGCCCGGCAACGCCACCTGGGTGATGACCTCGACCCTGCTCGCGGGCGCCGTGGCCACGCCGATCATGGGCCGCCTGGGAGATCTCTACGGCAAGCGTCGCATGCTGCTCACCAGCCTGGCCGTGATGGTCGTGGGCTCGCTGATCTGCGGTTTCACCAGCGAACTGCTCGTCATGATCGTGGGGCGTGCTCTCCAGGGCTTCGCGATGGGCGCCATCCCCCTCGGCATCGGCCTGATGCGCGACGAGTTGCCGCGCGAGAGGCTCGGCTCCGCGATGGCCCTGATGAGCTCGTCGATCGGCGTCGGCGGCGGACTCGCGCTGCCGCTCGCGGCCCTGGTGGCGCAGAACGCCGACTGGCACGCGCTCTTCTTCGGAGCGGCGGCCATCGGCACCCTCTCGATCGTGCTCACTCTCGTCTTCGTACCGGAGTCCCCGCTGCGGGCCGAGGGCACCTTCGACGCACTGGGCGCGTTCGGCCTGTCCACAGGTCTCGTCCTCTTCCTCCTGCCGATCACGAAGGGCAGCGACTGGGGCTGGAGCTCGGGCACCACGCTCGGCCTGTTCGGAGCGGCGGCGGTCGTCCTCGGCCTGTGGGGCGTACTGGAGTTGCGCGTCAAGGCTCCGCTGGTGGACCTGCGCACCACGGCCCGCCGCGCGGTGCTGTTCACCAACCTCGCCTCGATCATGGTCGGCGTCGCCTTCTACGCCGTCTCCCTCGTCCTGCCGCAGCTGCTCCAGCTGCCGACGGTGACCGGCTACGGCCTCGGCCAGTCCATGGTCGTCGCGGGTCTGTGCGTGGCGCCGCTCGGCCTCACGATGATGTTCACGGCGCCCATCTACGCCCGCCTGTCCACCAAGTACGGCCCGAAGACCACCCTCGTGATCGGCATGCTGATCATCGCGATCGGGTACGGCGCCGGCCTCGGCCTGATGAGCGCCGCCTGGCAGACCGTCGTCATCGCGGTGGTCCTGGGCGCGGGCATCGGCCTCGCGTACTCCTCGCTCCCCGCGCTGATCATCGGCGCGGTCCCCGCCTCGGAGACCGGCGCCGCCAACGGACTCAACACGCTGATGCGCTCGATCGGTACGTCGGTGTCGAGCGCCGTCATCGGCATGGTGCTGGCGAACACGGCGAACCAGGTGAACGGCGTCGCGATTCCCACGATGCACGGCTTCCGCCTGTCCTTCCTGATCGCCACGGGCGCGGTCGCGGTCGGCCTGGTGTTCGCGTTGCTCCTGCCGCGCCGGAACAGGGTGGAGAAGCCGCAGCCGCTGGCTTCGAGCGAGGAGGCGGTGTCCGAGACGATGCCCACGGCGCCGACGCCCGCGCCGATCCCCGTGCCGGACGGACGGGGCGACTTCCACGGCTTCCGCGGCTTCCGCGGCTTCCGGGGTCGTGTGCTCGGCGCCGACGGAACGCCCGTCGCCCGCGCCAAGGTCACGCTCATCGACCGGCGGGGACGCCAGGCGGGCACGACGATGTCCGCGCAGGACGGCAGCTACGACCTGGCCGTGCCCGCCGAGGGTGCGTACGTCCTGGCCGCGAGGGCCGCGGGCCACGGACCGCTCGCCTCGTCGGCGACGCACGCGGGCGACGACCGTCCGGTCGAGTTGGACCTCGCGCTGCCGGGCGAGAACGCGGGCGTTCCCGCCTGACGCTCCCACGCTCTCCGTCATCCCGCACGCACACCCCCGTCGCCCGCGCGACGGGGGTGTGCGGCAGCATGGGGCGCCCACTGCCCCGTACAAGCTGGAGGAGCCCATGCCCGCGGCACCGAAGCCGGAGACACTCGCCGCTTTTGAGGCCGCCAAGGGGTTCATGCCCGTGGGCGAGGGGCTCGCGCTGTACGAGGCCGCGGTCGAGGCGGGCGCGCTCGGGCTCCCGCTCCTGGAGGTCGGCACGTACTGCGGGCGCTCCACGATCCTCCTCGCCGACGCGGCCCGAGAGTCGGGCGTCACGGCGATCACGGTGGACCACCACCGTGGCAGCGAGGAGCAGCAGCCCGGCTGGGAGTACCACGACCCGGCGACGGTCGACCCGGAACTCGGCCGGATGGACACGCTCCCCACTTTCCGCCGCACGCTCCATCAGGCGGGCCTGGAGGAGCACGTGGTCGCGATGGTCGGCCGCTCACCCCAGATCGCGGCCTTCTGGCGGACCCCTCTCGGCCTCGTCTTCATCGACGGCGGCCACACCGACGAACACGCGTCCGCCGACTACGAGGGCTGGGCGCCCCATGTCGCCGAGGGCGGCCTCCTGCTCATCCACGACGTGTTCCCGGACCCGGCGGACGAGTTCACCGGTCAGGCTCCGTACCGCGTCTACCTCCGCGCCCTGAAGTCCGGCGCGTTCACCGAGGTCTCGGCCACCGACTCGCTGCGCGTTCTGCGGCGCACGGGGCCGGGGATCTGAGGTTCGGCGGTTCAGCTGCTCACTTTCCGGCGCGGGCACCACTGGATGTGGCCATCGAGGCGGCTGTCTGTCCGCGATCCGAACGCGGCTCGGCAGTGTCGCCTGAGGGGCTTTCGGCATTCACGTGGAGGACGTCGCGGGCCTGCTCCGCGGCGCGGGTCATGCTCTCGGTGACGAAGTCGACGAAGCGGGCGATGTTCTCCAGGCGGGTGGCGGCCGGGGTGTCGGGGCCGAGGACGCCGACGCCCTGCCGTGCGGCCTCGGCGAGCTGGGCGCTGGACCGGGCGGCGGCGATCATCGACTGGTAGAAGACGTCGGCGTCGACGATGTAGCGCTCGCGGCGGCGTGCGTCGCGTTCCCGGCGGATGAGGCCCTGGCTTTCGAGGAACGTGATCGCTTTGGAGATGGACGCCGGGCTGACCTGGAGGCGCTGGACGAGTTCGGACGCGGTGAGGCTGCCTGCGTCGGTGGTGTAGAGGCAGGTCAGCACCCGGGACATCATCTTGGGCAGGCCCTGTTGCATGAGGAGGGTGGTGAACATCTCCTCGTAGTCGCGCACGGCCTCGGCGTCGCGTCCGTGGGCCTGCGGGTATGCCTCCGGCCCCCGGGGCGCGGCCTGCCTGCGCCGGTGGGTGCGGCGTTCGGTGGCGCGGTGGGCCAGGTCGGCGCGGTAGGCGGTGGGGCCGCCGTTGCGCATCACCTCACGTGTGATCGTCGAGGTCGGACGATCGAGACGTCTGGCGATCTCCGCGTAGGCGAGGCCGTCGGCCATCCCCAGCGCGATCTGCTGGCGTTCCTGCTGAGTGAGCCTGCCTCCCGGCATCGCGATCTCCTTCGTGGTCCTTGGTGCCTCGAGCATAGCGTTCACTCTCATCCCATTGCAACGACACGATGACTTTTGTTGCATTAAATTCAAAGCCGTTGCAACGATTTCCTAGGCTTGAGCTGCAATGACGCTGCTTATGCGCAACGAGTTCGTTGCGGGATCTTTGAATGCAACGTAGCTTTTCCATCGTTCGAAACAACGAGCTGAAGGAGAACACGATGTACAAGTTCGACACCCCCGCCCCGATCGCCGCCGTCCTCGACATCCAGGCGGGACGCATCCAGTTCATCGCCGCCGACCGGGCCGACACCACGGTCGAGGTCCTGCCCGCGGACCCCTCCAAGGGTCGGGATGTGAAGCTGGCCGAGCAGACCACGGTCGAATACGCCGACGGCACCCTGCGGATCACGGCCACGGCGGCGACGAAGAACCGGGTCCTGGGCCCGTCCGGCTCGGTCGAGGTGACCGTCCAGCTGCCCGCCGGCTCCCGCATCGAGGCGAAGTCGGCCGGCGCCGAGTTCCGGGGGGTCGGCCGGCTCGGCGACGTCGCCATCGACGGCGCCCACGGCCAGGTCAAGCTCGACGAGACCGCAGGCGCCCGCCTGGCCGCCCTGGCCGGGGACGTCTCGGTCGGCCGCCTGGGCGGACCCGCGGAGATCAGCACCCAGCAGGGCGACATCCGCATCGACGAGGCCGTGCACGGCACGGTCACGCTGCGCACCCAGCAGGGCCAGATCTCAGTCGGCGCCGCCCGCGGAGTCTCCGCCTCCCTGGACGCCGGCACCTCGCTTGGCCGGGTCCACAACGCGCTCAAGAACACCGACGGCGCCGACGCCGACCTGAATATCCACGCCACCACCAGCTACGGCGACATCACCGCCCACAGCCTCTGACCCGCAACCTCCGAGGAGCACCCACCATGACGAACCCGGCCATCGCGGCGGACGGGCTGCGCAAGTCCTACGGCGACAAGGTCGTGCTCGACGGCGTCGACCTGACCGTCCCCGAAGGAACGATCTTCGCCCTGCTCGGCCCGAACGGCGCCGGCAAGACCACCGCCGTCAAGATCCTCTCCACGCTCCTCTCCCCCGACCCCGCCTCCGGCGAGATCCACGTCGGCGGCCACGACCTCACCGCCGACGCGCAGGCGGTCCGCGCCGCGATCGGCGTCACCGGGCAGTTCTCCGCCGTCGACGGCCTGATCACCGGCGAGGAGAACATGCTCCTCATGGCGGACCTGCACCACCTGTCCAAGCGCGAGGGGCGGCGGGTCGCCGCCGAGTTGCTGGAGCGCTTCGACCTGGTCGAGGCCGCGAAGAAGCCCGCCTCCACCTACTCCGGCGGCATGAAGCGCCGCCTCGACATCGCCATGACCCTGGTCGGCAACCCGCGGATCATCTTCCTCGACGAGCCCACCACCGGCCTCGACCCCCGCAGCCGCCACAACATGTGGCAGATCATCCGCGAGCTCGTCTCCGACGGCGTCACCGTCTTCCTCACCACCCAGTACCTGGAGGAGGCAGATGAGCTCGCCGACCGTATCGCCGTGCTCAACGACGGCAAGATCGCCGCCCAGGGCACCGCGGAGGAGCTCAAGCGGCTGATCCCGGGCGGACACGTGCGGCTCCGCTTCTCCGACCCGGCCGCGTACCAGGACGCCGCCTCCGCCCTGCGCGAGGCCTCCCGGGACGACGAGGCCCTGTCGCTGCAGATCCCCAGCGACGGCAGCCAGCGCGAGCTGCGCTCCATCCTCGACCAGCTGGACTCCGCCGGCATCGAGGCCGACGAACTGACCGTGCACACCCCCGACCTCGACGACGTGTTCTTCGCCCTGACCGGCACCGACCCGCAGCCCGGCCAGTCCAGCCTGCCCAGTCAGCCCAGCCAGCCCAAGGAGGCTGTCCGACGATGAGCTCCCTCTCCCTCGCCGTGCGCGACTCGTCCACGATGCTGCGCCGCAACCTCCTGCACGCGCGGCGCTACCCGTCCCTCACCCTGAACCTGCTGTTCACCCCGGTCATGCTGCTGTTGCTCTTCGTCTACATCTTCGGCGACGTGATGAGCGCGGGCATCGGCGGCGGCGGCGCCGACCGCTCCGAGTACATCGCCTACATCGTGCCGGGCATCCTGATGATGACCATCGGAGGCACCGTGGTCGGGACCGCGGTCTCCGTCTGCAACGACATGACCGAGGGCATCATCGCCCGCTTCCGCACGATGGCGATCCACCGCGGCTCCGTGATCATCGGGCACGTCATCGGCAGCGTGCTGCAGGCGGTCATGAGCGTGGTCCTCGTGGGCGCCATCGCCGTGGCCATCGGCTTCAGATCCACGGACGCCACGGTCCTGGAGTGGCTGGCGGCGTTCGGGCTGCTCGTGTTCTTCGCCATGGCGCTCACCTGGGTCGCGGTCGGCATGGGCCTGATCAGCCCGAACGCCGAGGCCGCCGGCAACAACGCGATGCCGATGATCCTGCTGCCGCTCCTCTCCAGCACCTTCGTCCCGGTCGACGCGATGCCGGGCTGGTTCCAGCCGATCGCCGAGTACCAGCCGTTCACGCCCGCCATCGAGACCCTGCGCGGGCTGCTGCTCGGCAGCGAGATCGGCCACAACGGGTGGATCGCGGTCGCCTGGTGCCTGGCGCTCGCGGTGCTCGGCTACTTCTGGTCGGCCTCGAAGTTCAACCGCGACCCGAAGTAACCGCCATGACAGCGCGGGCCCGCCTCCCGCAACTCGTCCCGACCGGGGCGGCGTACTCCGACACCGCGTCGGCGTACGCCGCCCCGTCCGCGTCATCGGCCGCCCGCCGGCCGGGCCGCAGACATCGGCGGCTGGAACCCCCATGGCACACCGAGCCGTTCGGCCGGCGCGAGCAACCGCACCGCGCTACTGGGATCGCACGAGGCACTCAGTGGCTCAGAGCGGCTTTGGCGGCCACGATGATCAGGCCGAGGAGCAGATTGACGGCCCCCTCGGCGATCATCTGACCGCGGCGAGCACCCGCGCGGGCGGCGCCCAGGGACGCCCAGAAGACCTGCTGCGCCACGGCGGCCCCCAGGGCCAGCCATTCGGTCGCGTTCAGATCGAGTCCCAGGAGGGGACTGACGGCGACCATCGCGGCGGGCAGGGCCGCGGCCTGGACGATCGGCCACTCGTGCAGGGCGACCCGGCGGATCTCGCCCCGCCTCCAGGGCCGGCCCACCGGACGTTCGCCCGTGAGGCGCGCGTAGACGTGCGCAGCCCAGAACACCAGGCCCGTGACGAGCAGGACCAGCACGAGTTCGAGGCGCGGATATTCACCCAATGTGGTGGCGGTGGCCAGAACGGAGGCGGCCAGAAGCGAGCCGTACACGGCACCGGCGTAGTCGGTCCGGGCCTCATCCGGTGAGCTGATACGGCCCACGGGCGGGGTGGTGGAGCGGCTCACCGTCCCACGGTACGGCGCGGGGAGTCGGCCCGCGCGCGGAGCGCGTCCCGCGATGTCGAGCGGCGGAAAGCGAGGAAAGGGACGCCATCGATAGGGTGGCGCACGTGTCGTATGTAGGTCCGGACTTCGACCCGCCCCGCCCGCCGCGCCGCTCCCGGCGCGGGCTGCTGACCGTGGCTGTCGCCGCGCTGGTGCCAGGTGCGTTGGTGGGGTGGCTCGTGTGGCAGTCGGTGGGAGACTCCGGCGGGGGTGGGACGGACAGGTCGGTGGCGCCGTCCCCGCGGGCGTCGTCGCCTTCGTCGAGCGAGCCCGCCTCATCCGGCACCTCGCAGCCGAACGACAACAAAGAGCCCGGCACACCGGACGCATCGCCCTCCCCCTCGGGCTCGCGTCCCGCCGCCTCCGGCCCCCTCAAGGGCAAAGTCGTCGTCATCGACCCGGGCCACAACCCCGGCAACTTCCAGCACACGGCCGAAATCAATCGCAAGGTCGACATCGGCACGAACTCGAAGGAGTGCGACACGACGGGCGCGTCCACCAACTCCGGCTACACGGAAGCCCGGTTCACGCTCGACGTCTCGCGCCGTCTGCGTACGCTGCTCGAAAAGCAGGGCGCCACGGTGAAGTTCACACAGGACGGCGGCCGGGCCTGGGGGCCGTGTGTCGACGAGCGGGCCCGGATCGGCAACAAGGCGGACGCGGACGCCGTGGTCTCGATCCACGCGGACGGCTCGGCGGCCGGCAACCGCGGCTTCCATGTGATCCTGCCGGGCTCGGTGCATGCCGGCGACGCGGACACCCGCACGATCGTCGCCCCGTCCCGCGAACTCGGTGAGCGCATCGCGGGCAACTTCGTCCGCGCCACCGGCAGCGCGCCGTCCAACTACATCGGCGACGGCACCGGCCTCGACGTACGCACGGACCTCGGCGGTCTCAATCTGTCAACGGTTCCCAAGGTGTTCATCGAGTGCGGCAACATGCGCGACAGCAAGGACGCCGCGCTGTTGACCAGCGGCGCGTGGAGGCAGAAGGCGGCGCAAGGAATCTCTGAGGGAATCGTGAGTTTCCTGCACGGGTAGTGATCGGCGCACGGATCCGGCCACACACCCGTGTCTGGCGGACGATAGTGTCATCCCTACGATGAGGGGGCCACCCCCGCGCTTCACACCGCGGCCAGACGGCGACATGGTGACAGCGACGCCTCCACCCAAGACGAGACGACGACTGATGAAGGACCTGAAGTGAATATCCGCTCTCTCACTCGAGGCGACGGCGTGGTGATCGGAGCAGCGGTGTTGCTGTTCATCGCCTCGTTCCTCGAGATCTACTCCGTCGAAGGGGTCGGCGACAGCGCCGACATCCCGAACGCCTGGGGCAATGGCCCGCTCCTCCTGAGCGTCACCCTGGCCGGCATCATCGGCGCCGCGCTGATCGTCGTCGCCCGCGGCCTGCCGCAGGTTCCGAAGGTCGCCGGTCTCGACCTCGGCCAGTTCGGCATCGCCTTCACGGTGTTCGCCGCGTGGAGTGCACTCGGAAACGTCTTCGACCCGGTCGGCGGCATCGACAACATCGGTTCGGGCTCGGACGGCGGTGTCGACGCCGGCACCGGTCTCATCCTCAGCCTGATCGGCGCCCTCGTCCTCGCCGCCGCCGCGATCGCCACCCCGCTCGTGCCGGCCCTCCAGGCCGCCCTCATCGGCGCCCCCAAGCCCCCCGCCCCCCAGCCGTACGGCGGTCAGCCGCAGGGTGGTTACGGCTACCCGGGCGCCCAGCAGCAGCCGGGCCAGCCCGCCTACGGCGGTCATCCGCAGCAGGGCCAGCCGTTCGGCGCCCAGCCCGGTCAGCCGCAGCCGCAGCAGGCGCAGGCCCCGCAGGCGCAGCAGCCCGCCGGGGACTTCTCGCCGTTCTGGTTCGCCGTGCCGGTGCCGCGTCCGCTGTACGCGGAGGACGGCTCGCCGACGCCGATCGCCGAACTGGCTCCGGGTACCTGGTACTTGGCCGTCGAGCAGCGCGGCCCCGGCCTGGTGGCCCAGACGCAGGACGGCCGTCGCGGCGTACTGCAGGACACGAGCGGCATCCAGCGCGGCTGACGCACCACGCACCCGCACGGCCCCTCGCCCTTCCGGGCGAGGGGCCGTTGTCGTACAGTCACCCTCCTGGCTGACAGACCGTCAGGAGGCAGGACATGCGGCTCGGACTCGCCCTCGGCTACTGGGGACGCGGCCCCTCGGCGGACCATGTCCCCCTGGCACAGGAGGCGGAGCGCCTCGGCTACGACTCCGTGTGGACCGCCGAGTCCTGGGGCTCCGACGTCTTCACCCCGCTGACCTGGATCGCGGCCCGGACGTCCCGGATCAGACTCGGCACGGCCGTCGCGCAGATGGCCGCCCGCTCCCCCACCACGACCGCCATGCACGCGCTCACCCTCGACCATCTCTCCGGCGGGCGCGTGATGCTCGGCCTCGGGTTGTCCGGCCCGCAGGTCGTCGAGGGCTGGTACGGGCGTCCGTTCCCGAAGTCGCCGCTCACCGCGACCCGGGAGTACGTCGATGTCGTGCGGCAAGTCCTCAGGCGCGAGGCCCCCGTGGAGCTGGACGGCCGGTTCCACTCCCACCCGTACCGAGGCCCGGACGGAACGGGGCTCGGCAAACCGCTCAAACCCATCACACACCCCCTGCGCGCCGATCTGCCGATCCTCCTCGGTGCCGAGGGCCCGAAGAACATCGCGCAGACGACCCGGATCGCGGACGGCTGGCTGCCGCTGTACTGGTCACCGCTGCGCCCCGACGTGTACGAGGCGTCGCTGGCCGAGGTGCGCGACGACTTCCTCATCGCGCCCCTGGCCCAGGCCCGCGTCTGCGACGACGTCGCGGAGGGTCTGCTCCCGGTGAAGGCGATGCTCGGCTTCTACATCGGCGGC
This sequence comes from Streptomyces sporangiiformans, assembly GCF_005768555.2. Taxonomy (GTDB): domain Bacteria; phylum Actinomycetota; class Actinomycetes; order Streptomycetales; family Streptomycetaceae; genus Streptomyces; species Streptomyces sporangiiformans. The sequence goes on along the minus strand of NZ_VCHX02000182.1, from coordinate 68,190 downwards.
ATGGGCCACGCCGCCCGCAACTTCCACGCCGACCTGATGGCCCGTATGGGCTTCGAGGAGGAGGCGCGCCGCATCCAGGACCTGTTCCTCGCGGGCCGCCGCGAAGAGGCCGTACTCGCCGTCCCCGACGCCTTCGCCGACGAGATCTCCCTGGTCGGACCGCGAGAACGGATCGCGGAGCGGCTGGAGTTGTGGCGCAAGGGCCCGGTCACCGACCTGCTGGTCCTGTCCTCCGACCGGCACACGCTGCGGGTCCTGGCCGAACTCAACTGACGGTCTCACGGAGGCTGACGACGAACATCCGGACATCTCACTGACCCATGAGAGCGGGTAGTGCCTCAGCGCTTTCGCCGACGGCCTGTTGGTCTGGGAGAACACCGAGGATTCGACAGCGGCCCCCGGTGAGTTGCGCGAGGTCAGCCGCGCGGAGACGCTGCGACTGTTCGCGCTTCTCGCCGACGGCGACATCGCGGCGGTCGACGGGGTGCCCTGGCGCGTGTGACGAGATGATCCACGCCTCGGCCTGACGCCGCCCGTGTCCGGGGCGGTTTCATCCCGGATTCAAGGGCTACTCGGTGGACATGAGCCCTCTTTATCGCAACAGCACCAACCAAGCGGGCAGGGTCATCGCGATCGTCGCCGACATCATGGCCGTCATCCTCGGACTGTGGATCCTGATGTACCTGCTGGACGCGAACCAGGCGAACGACTTCGTGCAGTTCATCCATGACGCGGCCCAGTGGCTCGCCGGCTGGTCACATGACTTGTTCACCTTCGACGAGAGTTGGGCCCGCGTGGTCGCCGGGTACGGTCTGGCCGCCGTCGTGTACCTCTTCGTGGGGCACGCGGTCGCCAACCGTATGCACCGTCACTGAGCCGGGCGCGGAGACAGCGTTACGCGGGACAGCACTAACAGCACTCCGCGTCGAGCCCTCTCGGCAGCCGCTCCCCGCTGAACACCGCACAGGTGGCCTCGTCGCCGCCCAGTGCGGCGACGGCGAGGAGCAGCGAACCGGCGGTCCAGGAGGTCAGTTCCTCGGGCCAGACGGCGGGTTCTCCCTCGAAGACGTAGCCCGTCCAGTAGAGGCCGGTCCGCGGATCCCGCAGGTGCTGGATCGACTGGAGGATGTCCAGGGCCCGGTCGGACTCGCCCACGGCCCAGAGCGCCAGGGCGAGTTCGGCGGACTCGCCGCCCGTGACCCACGGGTTGGGCACGACGCACCGTACGCCGAGTCCCGGGACCACGAAGCGGTCCCAGTCCGTCTCGATCCGCTCCTTCGCCTCGGCGTCCGTCAACGCCCCGCCCAGCACGGGGTAGTACCAGTCCATCGAGTAGCGGCGCTTGTCGAGGAACCGTTCGGGGTGGCGTCGTATCGCGTGCCGCAGCGCGCCGACCGCCAACTCCCAGTCGGGCTGCGGTTCTTCGCGCTGCTCGGCGATGGCGAGCGCGCAGCGCAGGGCGTGGTGGATGGACGAACTCCCGGTCAGCAGCGCGTCCTTGACGTCGCTCCCGTCGTCCTCGCGCTTCCAGCCGATCTGTCCGCCGGGCTGCTGGAGCCGGAGCACGAACTCGATCGCGGCGTAGACGGTCGGCCACATGGCGTCGAGGAAGGTGTCGTCGCCGGTCGCCAGATAGTGGTGCCAGGCGCCGACGGCGACGTACGCGCAGAAGTTGGTCTCCCGGCCGCGGTCGGTGACGTCGGCGGCGTCTCCGTCGGCATACGCGGCGTACCAGGAGCCGTCCTCGTTCTGGTGCCGGGCCAGCCACACGTACGCGCGCTCGGCGGCCTCGTGTTCTCCGGCGGCGTCGAGTGCCATGGCGGCCTCGGTGTGGTCCCACGGGTCGAGATGGTGTCCGCGGAACCACGGTATGGCGCCGTCCGCGCGCTGGACGGCGAGGATGCCCCGGATGGTCTCGGCGGCCTGCTCCGCCGTGAGCACCCCGGTCAGGACGAGGTGTTCGGTCCGGGGCGTCGTCACGGAGCGTCCACCGAGGCGGTCTCGACGGGCAGGTGCGGCTTGGTCGCGTACGCCACGAAACTCTTGCCGATCAGCGGGTTCAGCGCCTGCTCGGCGACCCGGGTGGCGAGCGGCTTCTTCATGATGTCCCAGACCAGCAGCTTGTGGTACGCCCGCACCGGCAGCGCCTTGTCGTTGTCGACGCCGAACGCGCACTTCAGCCACCAGTAGGGGCTGTGCAGGGCGTGGGCGTGATGCGTGCCGTACGGCTTCAGCCCCGCCTCGCGCATCCTGCCGAGCAGTTCCTCGCCCTTGTAGATGCGGATGTGGCCGCCCTCGACCTCGTGGTAGGCGTCGGACAGCGCCCAGCAGACCTTCTCGGGGCCATAGCGCGGGACGGTGACCGCGATGCGTCCGCCGGGCTTGAGCACCCGCACCATCTCGGCGAGTACGCCCTTGTCGTCGGGGATGTGCTCCATGACCTCGGAGATGATCACGACGTCGAAGGACTCGTCGGGGAAGGGGAGTTGGAGCGCGTCGCCCTCCATGGCGGTGGCGGTGGCGCCCTCGGGAGCCTCGCCCGCCTCCTTCATCGCGGCGAACCACTTGGCGACCTCGCGGATCTCCTCGCCGTTCTGGTCCAGCGCCACGACGTGCGCCCCGCGCCGGTAGCACTCGAACGCGTGCCGGCCGGCCCCGCATCCGAGGTCCAGCACGCGGTCGCCCGGGGCGAGCGGGAACCGGGAGAAGTCGACGGTCAGCACGTGGCCCTGCTTTCGCGATAGGTGTCTGCCGGGACCGCGGAGCGACCGGGATCCTGGTCCGTGACGGGGGTCTGCCCACGCGGGCTCAGCCGAGGGCGGGGGAGGTCGGTACGCGCCGCGGAGCGGCCGATCGCCTCACGGTATCTGGCGACGGTGCCCTCGGCGGCCCGGGCCCAGGTGAACCGCTCCAGCACCCGCGCGCGCCCGGCGGCGCCGAGCCGCACCCGCAGCCCGGGGTCACCGAGCACCCTGCTCAGCGCTGCGGCCAGCGCCCCGGCATCGCCGGGCGGGACCGCCAGACACGTCTCGCCGTCCGTCCCGGCGACCTCCGGGATCGCCCCGCCGGTCGTGGCCACGAGCGGTGTCCCGGTCGCCATCGCCTCGGCGGCGGGCAGCGAGAACCCTTCGTACAGGGAGGGCACGCAGGCGACTTCGGCGGACCGTACGAGGTCTACCAGCTCCGCGTCGGTGATGCCTTTCACGAACTCGACGGCGCCTTCGAGCCCGTACCGCTCGATCGCCTGGGCGACCGGTCCGTCCTCGGCGCGTTTGCCGACGACGACGAGGTGGGCGGCGGGGTGCTCGGTGCGCACCTTGGCGAGCGCCTCGACGAGGAAGACGAGTCCCTTCAGGGGCACGTCCGCGCTGGAGGTCGTGACGATCCGCCCGGGAACCTGCGGCACGGACGGATCCGGCGAGAAGAGGTCGGTGTCGGCGCCGATGTGCACGACGTGAACGCGGTCGTCGCGTACGCCGAGGTGGTCGACGATCTCCTGACGGGAGGTGCCGGAGACGGTGAGTATGGAGGGGAGGCGGCGCGCGACCCGCTTCTGCATGCGCGTGAACGCGTACCAGCGGCGTACGGAGGCCCGTCGGCGCCGGCCCTTCGCCGCGTCGAGCTCCAACTGCCGGTCCACGGTGATGGGGTGGTGGACCGTCGTGACGAGCGGCGCGCCCACGTCGCCGAGCAGGCCGTAGCCGAGCGTCTGGTTGTCGTGCACGACGTCGAAATCGCCGCGGCGGGCGCGGAGATGGCGGCGGGCGCGCAGCGAGAAGGTCAGCGGCTCGGGGAAGCCGCCGGTCCACATCGTGCCGACCTCGAGGGCGTCGATCCAGTCGCGGAACTCGCCGGGCCTCGGGGTGCGAAAGGGGTCCGGGTGGCGGTACAGGTCGAGGCTGGGCAGCTCGGTGAGGCTCAGCCCGTGGAGTCCCTCGCCTTCGTCGAGCACGGGGTAGGGCTGGGATCCGATGACCTCGACCTGGTGGCCGAGGCGGGCGAGCTCGCGCGAGAGGTGCCGTACGTAGACGCCCTGGCCGCCGCAGAAAGGGTTCCCTTTGTAGGTGAGGAGCGCGATGCGCAGTGGTCGGTCGCCGTCTTCGACCGAGCCCTCCTCGGGGCCCGCCTCCATGGCCTCAGCGGTCACTCCAGGCACCCCTTCTTCCAGCACTTTCCCGGGAGATTACTTCGGGACGCTAACCTAGAACAAGTTTCAGACTTGATCGTTCGGAGGGTCTGAATCTACCGGCAGGTAGCTCTCCTGTGAGCGGTGGATCAGGTGATTCACGCCACGGCAAGGCCCTAGTCTGCTGTCTCTCGCCCACCCCTCCCCATCGACCCGCCCTCACGAACGTCACGGAACGGGACACATGCCTGCGGAAGCCAAGACTGCGGCCGAAACTGCGGCGAAGGACGCGCCCCCGGCGGCACGAGCCGTGCCGCCGGCCTCCCCGCCGCTGACCGAACGTCAGGAGGCCCGGCGACGGCGCATCCTGCACGCGAGCGCGCAACTGGCCAGCCGGGGCGGGTTCGACGCGGTGCAGATGCGCGAGGTCGCGGAGTCCTCGCAGGTGGCGCTCGGCACGCTGTACCGGTACTTCCCGTCGAAGGTGCATCTGCTGGTCGCCACGATGCAGGACCAGCTCGCGCACATGCACGGCACCCTGCGCAAGAAGCCACCGGCCGGTGAGACGGCGGCGGAGCGCGTCGCCGAGACCCTGATGCGGGCCTTCCGCGCCCTGCAGCGGGAGCCGCACCTCGCCGACGCCATGGTCCGCGCCCTGACGTTCGCGGACCGCAGCGTCAGCCCGGAGGTGGACCAGGTCTCCCGTCAGACCACGGCGATCATCCTGGACGCGATGGGCCTGGACGACCCCACCCCGGCCCAGCTCTCCGCGGTCCGCGTCATCGAACACACCTGGCACTCGGCCCTCATCACCTGGCTCTCCGGCCGCGCCTCCATCGCCCAGGTCAAGATCGACATCGAGACGGTGTGCCGCTTGATCGACCTGACGGAGGTCAGGGAGACGCGGTAGCCGCGCCACTGGGGCAATCGAGTCGCACTCCGGAGAACGAGAACGCCGGTCCGCCGGACTCCTGCTCGGAGGCGGTCCTCGTGATGACGTACGTGCCCCAGTTCGCCCTTTTCAAGAACCAGGTGACGGCTCCGTCGTCCTCCGCCTTGCGGAACACCTGTTCCCAGCCCCGGTCCTTCAGCTCGGCCACCACCTTCGCGAGGGCCGCCGGCTCCGGTTCGTCATCGGTTCGCACGGCGGCGATCAGCCGGCAGGGTGCGGGTGTCCCGCCGCGGTCGTCGATATCGCCGAATCCGCCCGCGGCGGCTGCCGCCCACACATCGCGCCGCACCGTGCGGCGGCTCAGCGTCGACTCCTCCACCGGACTGGCGGACGCGCCACCGCCGCTCGGGCGGGGCGGCTCCGAGGCGCCGTCACCGGCCCCTCCACCGCACCCCACCAGCAGTACGGCCGCCACCACGGCACCCGCCGTCAGCACCACTCCGCGCATCTCCGCCCCCGCGTCCCGGCCACCACGGGTCACGCGCCCGCAGTCGTGAGGCGGAGTCTCGCACAGGCTCCGCGCGCCACTCACCGGACGGGAGCTCCGGCCCCTCGCGGGGCCGGAGGACGGAAGTCCTCACTCCTCGGGCGGGAACACCACCTCTCCCGACCCCAGCAAGGTGATCACGATGGCCTCCACCGGGCAGCCCTCCGCCGCCTCCAGGGTCTTCTCGTTGGCGTCGGTCTCCGGGTCGACGGGGTGGGCCTGCCTGGAGGTGTCGAGGCGGAAGGCGTTCGGGGCTTGGTTGACGCACTGGGACGAACCGATGCAGACAGAGCGGTCGACCTCGATGTGCCAGCGGTCACCCATGCCTACGCCTCCCAGCCGGCGGGCAGGTGGATCATCTTGTGCTCCAGGTACTCGCCGTATCCCTCGGGGCCGAACTCCCGCCCCAGGCCCGAGTTCTTGTAGCCGCCGAAGGGGCCGAGCATGTCCAGGCTGAAGGTGTTGACGGAGTACGTGCCGGTGCGCACCCGGCGGGCCACGTCGATGCCGTGCGCCACGTCCGCCGTCCAGACGCTGCCGCTCAGGCCGTAGTCGGAGTCGTTCGCGATCTTCACGGCCTCGTCTTCGTCGCCGTACGGCAGCAGACAGATCACCGGGCCGAAGATCTCCTCGCGGGCGATCCGCATGGAGTTGTCGACGTCACCGAAGAGCGTCGGCTCGATGTACCAGCCGCGGTCGAGCCCGGCCGGACGGCCCCCGCCGGTGAGGACTTTGGCGCCTTCCTCCTGGCCGATGCGGATGTAGTCGAGGTTGCGCTGCTGCTGCCGCCGGGCCACCAGCGGGCCCACCTGGGTCGCCGGGTCCAGCGGGTCGCCCACCACCAGCGCGGCCGCCGCCGTCGTGAAGGCGTCCGCGAACTCGTCGTAGCGGGAGCGCGGGAGCAGGATGCGGGTCTGGGCGACGCACGCCTGGCCGTTGTTCATCCAGGCCGCCGAGACGATGCCCGGCACGGACGTCTCGAGGTCGGCGTCCGGGAGCACCACGGCCGCCGACTTGCCGCCCAGTTCCAGTGTCACCCGGGTGAGATTGCGGGAGGCGACCTCCATCACGCGTTTGCCGGCCGCCACCGAGCCCGTGAAGGACACCTTGTCGATGCCGGGATGCCCGACCAGGTACTCGCTCACCTCGCGGTCGGCCGGCAGGATCGACAGCACGCCCTCCGGCAGTCCCGCCTCCTTCGCGATCTCGCCGAGGATGTACGCGTCCAGGGGCGACTCGGGCGAGGGTTTCAGGACGACCGTGCAGCCGGCGAGCAGCGCGGGGGCGAGCTTGGCCGCCGCCACGAACTGCGGGACGTTCCAGGGAGCTACGGCCGCGACGACGCCCACGGGTTCACGCCGGACGAGGATGCGCCCAAGCACTCCGTCGCGGGTCTCCTCGTACGGGTAGTCCCGCGCGACCGTGATCGCCGCGTCCCACACCATCATCGCGCCGAGCGCCTGCGCGAGGACGCTCCAGGAGTACGGCGACCCGTTCTCGGAGGAGATGACGCGGGCGATCTCCTCGTGGCGTACGGCGATCGTGTCCTTGATCCGGGTGACGACCTCGATCCGCTCGTCCAGGGTCATACGTGGCCAGGGGCCTTCGTCGAACGCCGTGCGCGCGGCCGCGACCGCCCGGTCGACGTCGGCCGTCGAGGCGTGCGGCACCCTCCCGATGACGTCCTCCGTGTGCGGCGAGATCACCTCGATGACGTCCTTGCCCAGGGGGTCCGTCAACTCCCCGCCGATGAACAGCTGTCCGTGTTCCACGAGCTCGGTCATGAGCGACTGCCTCCTGGGAGCCGGGCGTTCCCACTTCCTGACACTGTTTCAGATACGTACGGGGAACTGATACCAGTTCTAGTTATAGTGAGCAATGGCCATGCGCCATGGGCCACAGCGCCATGCGCCGTGTGCCACGCGCTACCGCCACACGCCCGAAGGTGCCCGCACTCGCGGGCGGGGATGGGGAATCCATGACACAGGTGACCGACCACGGCGGAGGCGTCCGCTCCCTGAAGGTCCCCATCCCGGACAATCCGCTCGGGCACACTCTCGTCCATCTCCTCGACACCGACCGCGGTCCGGTCCTCGTCGACACGGGGTGGGACGACCCGGAATCCTGGGACACGCTGGTCAACGGCCTGGAGGCGTGCGGCACTTCGGTCGCGGAGATCCACGGTGTGGTCATCACCCACCACCATCCCGACCACCACGGCCTGTCCGGCAAGGTCCGTGAGGCCTCCGGCGCGTGGATCGCGATGCACGCCGCCGACGCCTCGATCGTGCGCCGCAGCCGCGAGACCCGGCAGGAGCGCTGGTACGGCTACATGGCCGAGAAACTCCGGGCCGCCGGGGCCCCCGACGCGCACGTGGCGCCGCTGCTCGCGGCCCGCGCATCGGGACGGACGCGGACGATGCCGGGCCTGAACTCCGCCCTCCCCGACCGCGAGATCGTCCCCGGCGAACTCCTCGACCTCGCGGGCCGTCGCCTCCGCGCGATCTGGACGCCGGGTCACACGCCGGGCCATGTCTGCCTCCACCTGGAGGAGGAGCATCCGGCGCAACTCCCCGGCAGCGGCCGCCTGTTCTCGGGCGACCACCTCCTCCCCGAGATCACGCCGCACATCGGCCTGTACGAGGACCCGGACGACGCCACCGTCACCGACCCGCTCGGCGACTACCTCGACTCCCTGGAGCGCGTCGGACGCCTGGCCCCCGCCGAGGTCCTGCCGGCGCATCAGCATCCGTTCACCGACGCGCCGTCCCGCGTACGGGAGTTGCTCGCCCATCACGAGGCCCGGCTGACCGGGCTTCTCTCCCTCCTCACCACCGCGCTCACCCCCTGGCAGCTCGCCGAACGCATGGAGTGGAACCGGCCCTGGGAGCAGATCCCCTACGGCTCACGGAACATCGCGGTCTCGGAGGCCGAGGCCCACCTGCGACGGCTGGTGAAGCTGGGGCGCGCGGAGGCGGTGACGGGGAGCGATCCGGTGACGTACAGGGCCGTGTCCGCCTGATCGCCGCCGCACGTCATCAGAGCCTTCGCTCTCGTCCGCACAAATGAAAAGCGGGTGAGACTCCGGCCGCGGAACTGATACCTGTCCCCCATGGACCCACTCGATCAGCTGCTCGCCGAGCGCGCCTGTGAACGCGTCATCCTGGACTTCGTCCGCCGCCTCGATCTCGGTGAACCCGCCACAGTGGCCGAGCTGTTCACGGAGGACGGCACCTGGGAGTGGCCCGAGGGCGAGCGGCTCGTCGAGGGGCGGGACGCCCTGCGGACGTACTTCGGTTCGCGCCCCGCGGACCGCCTCTCCCGACGCATGATGGCCAACGTCCTCGTCACCGTGGACTCGCCGACCACGGCCACGGCCACCTCGTACTTCGCGACGTACCGCGTCGACGGCCACACCGGCGGCATGACCCCGGCCCGGGCCCCGGTGCAGGTCGGAAACTACGAGGACACGTTCCGCAGAGTCGGCGACACCTGGCTGCTCGCCTCCCGGACCCTCCACCTGCCCTTCGGAGGTCCGACGCCGCGTCAGTGAGTGGACTTCAGCAGCGTACGGATCAAATCCTCGGCGGTGCTCAGGAGTTCGACCTCGTGCGGGCTCATCGTCGGGTCGGCCGCGCGGCGCGCTCTCGCCGGTGCGAGGCCTCCGTGCCGGTCGTCCGTCAGGAGGGACGGATCGGGACAGCCGTCGAGCAGGGCGGCCAGGATGTCGTGGGCCAGCGGTGCGCGAGGGTCGTCGGTGGCGGTGGCGACCTGGGCCAGGATGACGGCGGACATGCCCCAGTCGAGGCCGGGCGAGCCCTCCTCCGTGTTGTCCCAGTCGATCACCGCGGGGCCGTCCGGCGTGAGGATCACGTTCTCCGGGTGCAGATCGAGGTGCAGGACGCGGGTGGCGGGGTCGGCCGAGTGGCAGCGGGGCGGGATCGAGTGCAGGCTGCCCAGCAGCCGCGCGAGCGTCGTTCCCGCCTCCTGGGCTTCGAGTTCGCCCGCTGCCAGCGCCTCGATCATGGTCGGGCCGGACAGCCGCTCCATCACCAGGTCCGAGCGGGACGTCGCCCTGGCCTTCGGCACCGGATAGCCGTGTCCTCGTACGTACTCCATGACAGCCGCCTCGGCCGGCGCGTCCCCGTATCCGTCGCGGTAGCGGCGCAGCACCCATGCCTCGTCGTCGAGCGCGTACACATCCGCCGTACGGCCGGAGCCGAGCCGGCGGCCGGACTGTAGGTGACGTCGCATGCGTCGAAGCTACCGGGCCGGGTGAGCCGGGGCCGCCGGGCCGGACCTCAGCGTCTTGCTACGGGCCGGTACAGTGAGGAGGTCGTCATCACACTCGTACGGGGGGAAGCCGGTGCAAATCCGGCGCTGACCCTTCCCCAAGCTCTCGACTCCGCTCGAGCAGGGGAGACCCCAATCGTGAATCGCCCTCAGACACCAGACACAGGCCGTGGGCGGTGAGCCGGAATGCCCCGTGTGGAACGTGACCGGCTCGCGTCACCGGAGACCGCCGGTGACCGGCACCGTCGAGGCATACGGGGCCGAGCCGCCCGGGGCTCTGGGCTGCCCGGCTCTCCGTGAGCACAGAGAGGCACCCGCCGATCATGATTGTTCGCCGCAGCGCCGCCTTACTGGCCGCCACCGCCGTGATCGGTACGGTGTGCGCGCCGGCCGCCCTCGCCGACGAGTCCCCCTCCGTATCCCCGTCCGCGTCCGCGTCTCAGGCGTTCCCTTCCGGTCTGTTCGGCAGCACCGACCCGACGTACGACGGAGTCTGGCGGCAGTCGCTCGCGCTGCTGGCCCAGCACACCGTGGGTGTGAAGCCCGCCGCGAAGGCCGTCGACTGGCTCACCGGTCAGAGTTGCGCGAACGGGGCGTTCGCGCCGTACCGCGCCGACGCGAGCGCGCGGTGCGGCGCCAAGACGATGGTCGACACCAACAGCACGGCCGCCGCGGTGCAGGCCCTGGAGGCGCTCGGCGGGCACGATTCGGTGACCAGCGCCGCCGTGAAGTGGCTGAAGTCCGTGCAGAACGAGGACGGAGGCTGGGGGTACGCCCCGGGCGGGGCCAGCGACACGAACTCGACGTCCGTGGTGATCGGCGCCCTGGAAGCCGCGGACATCGACCCCGATGACGTGCCGTCGAAGGACGAGAAGACACCGTACGACGCACTGCTCGCGCTCTCCGTCCCGTGCGACGAGGACGGCGGCGGCGCCTTCGCCTTCCAGCCGGACAAGAAGGGCCGGTTGGCCGCGAATGCCGACGCCACGACGGCAGGGTTGCTCGGCTCGCTCGGCAAGGGACTGGTGACACAGGCCGGGGACAAGGCCGGGGACGACGCGTCGAAGGGTTCCAAGTGCGAGGGCGGTGACTCCTTCACGCGTCAGGACGCGGCAGCGAACGGTGCCGCCTACCTCACCGGTGCTCTCGCCAAGAACGGCTATCTGAAGTCCGCGCTCGCCGGCGCCGAGGACCAGCCCGACCACGGCAACACCGCCGACGCGGTCGTCGCGCTCGCCGCAGCGGGCCGTACGTCCGAGGCCGGGAAGCCGCTCGCCTGGCTGGAGAAGAACTCCGGCACCTGGGCGGCGAAGAGCGGCCCGGCCGCGTACGCCCAGCTGATCTTCGCGGCACACGCGACCGGTACGGATCCACGCGACTTCGGCGGCGCGGACCTGGTCAAGCAGCTCGGGGCGACCGGGCCGGCGGGGCAGGCCTCCGATGCCTCCGCCGGCCCCGCCGACAAGGGCGACAAGGGCGACAAGACGAAGCAGAACGACGACGAGGACGGCGGGGTCAGCCTCTGGTGGATCATCGGTGTCGGCCTGGTCGGCGGCATCGGCGTCGGGTTCCTGATCAGCGGCCGCAACAAGAAGCAGCAGCCGTGACCCGCAAGGTCCTGGTGGTCCTCGGCGTCCTGCTCGCCGTGCTCGGTACGGCGGCGGGGCCGGCGCAGGCGGACGCGGCCGGCTACCGGTACTGGTCCTTCTGGGAGTTCGACGGCGGCAAGTGGGTGTACGCGACCCAGGGGCCGTCGATCGTGCGGCCCTCGGACGGTGACGTACAGGGGTTCCGGTTCTCGGTGAGCGAGGACTCTCAGGACTCCGCGAAGCCGCGCGGGAGCGCGGACTTCGCGACGATCTGCGAGCGGACTCCCGCGCGGGACGGCGTGAAACGGGTCGCCCTCGTCCTCGACTTCGGGACGGGCGCGGACGCTCCGTCCGGCGAGACGCCGCCTCGCCCGCGTACGGCCTGCGCCCGAGTCCCGGAGGACGCCACGGCGGCGGACGCGCTCGCCGCCGTCGCGAAGCCGCTGCGCTACGACACCAACGCCCTGCTCTGCGCCATCTCGGGCTACCCGCGCACCGGTTGCGGCGAGCGGGCCTCGGCCACCGAGCCGACGGCTTCCGCCGACCTGACTGCTGCCGCCGATCCGACTGCTTCCGCAGAGCCTCACAATGACCAGGGCGCCGACGGCGAGTCCGGCGATCAGGGGCCGTCCCTGGGTCTGGCAGCGGGCGTCGGGGCCGTGGCGGTGCTGGGCGCTGCCGCGATCTGGCAGACGCGTCGGCGGCGCGGCTGACAGGGGCGTCGATGAGCAAGGCGCAGTCGGTCCGCAACGAGCAGTCGGTCCGCAACGAGCAGCCGCCCCGCACCGCCCGGCGACAGCTGCGCGCCCCGGTGACGACCCGCTCCAACGCCCTCCACCCGGGCGCCTGGTGGCTCTGGGCGCTCGGCCTCGGAACCGCCGCCTCCCGCACCACGAACCCCCTCCTCCTCGCGCTCCTCATCGGCGTGGCCGGATATGTGGTGGCGGCTCGTCGCACCGATGCCCCCTGGTCCCGCTCGTACGGCGCGTTCGTGAAACTCGCGCTCGCCGTACTCGCCGTCCGACTCGTCTTCGCCGTCCTCCTCGGCTCGCCCGTCCCCGGCACCCACACCCTCGTCACGCTGCCCGAACTCCCCCTCCCCCACTGGGCGCAGGGCATCCGGGTCGGCGGCCGCGTCACCGCGGAAGGCCTGGTCTTCGCCCTCTACGACGGCCTGAAACTGGCCACGCTTCTCGTCTGTGTCGGCGCGGCGAACGCGCTCGCCAACCCGGCCCGGCTCCTCAAGTCCCTCCCGGGCGCCTTGTACGAGGCGGGAGTCGCCGTCGTCGTCGCGCTCACCTTCGCGCCGAACCTGATCGCGGACGTACAGCGTCTGCGTGCCGCACGCCGTCTGCGCGGCCGTCCCGACAGCGGGATGCGCGGACTGCTCCAGGTCGGACTCCCGGTCCTGGAAGGCGCGTTGGAGCGTTCCGTCGCGCTGGCGGCGGCGATGGACGCGCGCGGATACGGCCGCACCGCCGAGGTGGCGCCCGCGGTCCGCCGCACCACCGCCGCCCTGACCCTCGGTGGCCTGGTCGGTGTCTGCGCGGGAACGTACGGACTGCTCACGGCGGAGGGCGGCGGTTACGGCCTGCCCGTGCTGCTGGCCGGAGTCGGCGCGGCCCTCGCCGGGCTGTGGCTGGGTGGCCGCCGCTCGCTGCGCACGCGCTACCGGCCGGACGTGTGGGGCGTCCGTGCGTGGCTGGTCGCCGCGTCCGGCGCGGGGGTCGCCGCGCTGCTGATCCTCTACGGCTCGTACGACCCCGCTGCCCTGCACCCCGGCGTCGTACCCCTGGCGTCCCCGACCCTGCCCCTGTGGCCGGCCGCCGCGATCCTGCTCGGCCTCGTCCCTTCCTTCGTCGCCCCAGCCCCCGCCCCAGCCCTCGCCCCCGTACATGCCCCTGCCGCCCTTCGTGCCCCCAAGGAGCCTTCGTGATCCGCTTCGAGGATGTCTCCGTGACGTACGACGGGGCGGCCGGGCCGACCGTCCAGGGCATCGATCTCACCGTTCCCGAAGGGGAGTTGGTGCTGCTCGTCGGTCCGTCCGGGGTCGGGAAGTCGACGGTGCTGGGCGCGGTGAGCGGGCTGGTGCCGCACTTCACGGGCGGCACCCTGCGCGGCCGGGTGACGGTGGCCGGCCGCGACACACGTACGCACAAGCCGCGCGAACTCGCCGATGTTGTCGGCACGGTGGGGCAGGACCCGCTCGCGCACTTCGTCACGGACACGGTGGAGGACGAACTCGCGTACGGCATGGAGTCGTTGGGCCTGGGGCCGGACGTGATGCGCCGCCGCGTCGAGGAGACCCTTGACCTGCTCGGCCTGGCGGACCTCCGCGAGCGTCCGATCGCCACGCTGTCGGGCGGTCAGCGGCAGCGGGTGGCGATCGGCTCGGTCCTCACCCCGCACCCCAGCGTCCTGGTCCTCGACGAGCCGACTTCGGCACTCGACCCGGCCGCCGCGGAGGAGGTCCTCGCCGTCCTCCAGCGCCTCGTCCACGACCTCGGCACCACGGTCCTGATGGCCGAACACCGCCTCGAACGCGTCATCCAGTACGCGGACCAGGTCGCCCTTCTCCCGTCCCCAGGCGCCCCGCTCGTGCCCGGCACGCCGTCCGAGATCATGGCCGTCTCACCGGTGTACCCGCCGGTCGTCGCCCTGGGCCGGCTCGCCGAGTGGTCCCCGCTGCCGCTGACGGTGCGCGACGCGCGCCGGAGGGCGGGGGCGCTGGGGGAACGGCTGGAGGGGGTGGCGTACGAGGAAGTGAACAAGGCCGAAGTCGCGGCCCCGACACCCCCGCCGCCCGCTCCCCGCCCCGTACAGCACCGCTCCCGCCTCTTCCGCAAGCGCGCTACCGCCATCCCAACCCCCGCCGAAACAGCCGTAGTTGCTGAGATCAACAACCTCACCGTCCGCCGAGGCCGTATCGAGGCGCTCCACGACGTCACCCTGACCGTGGCCCCCGGCGAGACCATCGCGCTCATGGGCCGGAACGGCGCCGGCAAGTCCACGCTGCTCAGCGCGCTCGTCGGGCTGGTCGAACCGGCGGCGGGATCCGTACGGGTCGGCGGGGCCGTACCGCACCGGACGGCACCCCGTGACCTCGTGCGACGGGTCGGCCTCGTACCGCAGGAGCCCCGCGATCTGCTGTACGCGGACACGGTGGCCGCCGAGTGCGCGGCCGCCGACTGCGACGCCGGCGCGGAGCCGGGCACATGCCGCACCTTGGTGTCCGAGCTGCTCCCCGGGATCGCGGACGGCACCCACCCCCGCGACCTCTCGGAGGGCCAACGGCTCGCCCTGGCCCTGGCGGTCGTCCTGACGGCCCGCCCTCCGCTGCTCCTCCTGGACGAACCGACCCGCGGCCTCGACTACGCGGCGAAGTCGCGCCTGGTCACGGTCCTGCGCGAGCTGGCGTCCCAGGGGCACGCGATCGTTTTGGCCACGCACGACGTGGAACTGGCAGCCGAACTCTCGCACCGCGTCGTCATCCTCGCCGACGGCGAAACCGTGGCCGACGGCCCCACCGCCGAGGTCGTCGTCGCGTCCCCGTCCTTCGCCCCACAGATCGCCAAGATCCTGGCCCCGCAGAAGTGGCTGACGGTCACCCAGATACGAGCTGCTCTGCACGCCACCGACCAGGAGCCGGAAAAATGACCCAGGCCCAAGCCCGCCCCATCCGCCTGGGCCCCCGCTCCCTCACCGCCCTCACCCTCGTCAGCGCCATCGGCCTGGCCGCCTTCACCTGGCCCCTCTTCGCCGGGCCCACCTCGCAGATCAGCGCCCACGCCCAGGACGCACCCTGGCTCTTCGCCGGGCTGCTCGTGCTCCTGGTCGGGGTCGTCGGTGCGGCGATCTCCGAGTCGGGGATCGGGGCGAAGGCCGTGGCCATGCTCGGGGTGCTGGCGGCGACCGGGGCCGCGTTGCGCCCGATCGGGGCGGGGACGGCCGGGATCGAGCCGATGTTCTTCCTGATGGTCCTGAGCGGCAGAGTTCTCGGCCCCGGCTTCGGGTTCGTGCTCGGGGCGGTCACCATGTTCGCGTCCGCGCTGCTCACCGGCGGGGTCGGGCCGTGGATGCCGTTCCAGATGCTCAGCATGGGGTGGTTCACCATGGGCGCGGGACTGCTGCCCGGCCCCGACCGCCTGCGCGGCCGTTGGGAGTTGCTCATGCTCGCCGTATACGGCTGCGTCGCGGCCTTCGCGTACGGCACGCTCATGAACCTGGCCGGCTGGCCCTTCATGGACGCGCTGACGTCGAGCGTCGCCTTCGACCCGCACGACGGCGTCGACGCCAACCTCGCCCGCTTCCTGGCGTACTGCCTCGCCACCTCGCTCGGCTGGGACCTCGGCCGGGCGGCGGTCACGGTCGTCCTGACCGTCACCCTGGGCGCAACCGTCCTCAAGGCCCTGCGCCGGGCCACCCGCCGAGCGGCTTTCGAGACCGCGGTCGCCTTCGAGGCCCCGCTCGGTCAACAGGCGCGCACGCGCCCGCTCGTGGTCACCGAGGCCGGTAGGCGGTGGCCAGCAAGGAGACGGTGACCTGGTGTGGCAAGGGGACGTGATCGTCCAGGTCTGCACGGTTCAGGTGGCGTGCGCTCGGCGTCATCCCCACCAGGTCGAGCGCCTCCAGCCTGGTCAGGGACGTGGCGTACTCGACCTGCTCGGTATCGGCGGCCTCGAAGAAGGGGGCCAGCGCCCGGTGCAGGCGCTGCTCCTTGGCCGGGTCGATCGTGACCATCGCGGGCACCTGGCCGCGCAGCTCGGCCAGGTGCCGCCGGGTAGGACGCACGACGACCAGCCGGCCGGTCGGGCGCAACACCCGGTGGAACTCGGACGGGTTGCGCGGGGCGAACACGTTCAGCACGATGTCGGCCACCCCGTCGGCCAGCGGGAAGGGACGGAAGACGTCCCAGGTCACGGCGGCGGCTCGCTCATGGGCGCGGGCCGCTGAGCGCAGAGCGCGCACCGAGGTGTCCAGGCCCAGACCGCGGGTGCCGGGCAGCCGGTCGAGTACGCCGGCCAGGTAGTAGCCCGTGCCGCATCCGACGTCCACGACCGTGCCCTGCTCGGGCACGGCGTCGGCCACCAGGCGGGCCACGGCCTGGCGGACGGGCTCGTACCTGCCGGTGGACAGGAACCGGTCCCGGGCCCGGGCCATGTCCGCGTCGTCGCCGCTGGTGGCGCGGGCGCCCGTCAGGAGGCTGACGTAGCCATGGCGGGCGATGTCGAAGGTGTGGCCCGCCGGGCAGCGCAGTGCGCCGTGGTCGGGGTGGAGACGGGTGCGGCACGTCGGGCAGCGCAGCAGGTCGAGGAACGGTTCGAGGGCAGGGGGAAGTAACACGGGCACAAGGCACTCCGGGCAACGGTGAAGGGAAGGGACCGTGCCTGCACGCGCTCGGGAAGTCGCCGCCCCAGGAAGGAACGGGCCCGGCGCCCGGCCGCCTCGGTACGGGCAGCGCTGGGAGCATGGTTCACGCGGCGGGCACACCAAGGAGGGCGACGCCGTCCGGCATCGCCCTCAATGCTTCCCGATCACAAGAAGCAGCAGTGCGGGGTGCTCATGAATGCCACGCCACGATTCTAGTGCCGCGGCAGGTAACGTTTGCCCGTCAAGGAGCGGCGTCCGGTGCGTGCTCTCGGCGTGCCGGGTGCAGGCCCTCGTACTGGATGTACTTGGGCTTGTGCCCGGTGCGACGAGAGTGCGTGCCGGGCGTCGCGACGGGGCGAACGTTGCCTGTCGCGGCACTAGAGCCGCTGAATGATCGTCCCGGTGGCCAGGGCCCCGCCCGCGCACATCGTGATGAGCGCGAACTCCTTGTCCCTGCGCTCCAGTTCGTGCAGGGCGCTGGTGATGAGCCGCGCTCCCGTGGCGCCCACCGGGTGTCCGAGCGCTATCGCGCCGCCGTTGACGTTCACCTTTTCCAGGTTCTGTTCGAAGACCTGGGCCCAGCTCAGGACCACGGAGGCGAAGGCCTCGTTGACCTCGACGATGTCGATGTCCTTCAGGGTCATGCCCGCCTTGCCGAGGACCGCGCGGGTCGCGTCGATGGGGCCGTCGAGGTGGTAGTGGGGGTCGGTGCCGACGAGGGCCTGGGCGACGATCCGCGCGCGCGGCCTGAGCTTCAGCGCGCGGGCCATCCGCTTGGACGCCCACAGCAGGGCACTGGCCCCGTCGGAGATCTGCGAGGAGTTGCCGGCGGTGTGCACGGCCGTCGGCATGATCGGCTTGAGTGCGGCCAGCGCCTCCATGGAGGTGTCGCGCAGCCCCTCGTCCCGGTCGACGAGCCGCCACATGCCCTGCCCGGCGCGCTGTTCCTCCTCGGTGGTGGGCACCTGCACGGCGAACGTCTCACGTTTGAAGCGTTCCTCGGACCAGGCGATCGCGGCTCGTTCCTGGGAGACGAGCCCGAGCGAGTCGACGTTCTCGCGGGTCAGGCCGCGGTTGCGGGCGATGCGCTCGGCCGCCTCGAACTGGTTGGGCAGATCGACGTTCCACTCGTCGGGCTGCGGCTTTCCCGGCCCGTGCCTGGAGGCGGAGCCCAGCGGTACGCGGGACATCGCCTCGACCCCGCACGAGATACCGATGTCGACGACCCCGGCCGCGACCATGTTGGCGACCATGTGCGAGGCCTGCTGCGACGATCCGCACTGGGCGTTCACGGTCGTCGCCGCCGTCTCGTACGGCAGGCCCATGGCGAGCCACGCGGTACGGGCGGGGTTGCCCGACTGTTCGCCGGCCTGGGTGACGGCACCGCCGACGATCTGCTCGACGCAGTCCGGCTGGATGCCGGTGCGGGCGAGGAGTTCACGATAGGTCTCGCCCAGGAGATAGGCGGCATGCAGATTGGCGAGCGCGCCTGAGCGCTTGCCGATGGGGGTGCGTACGGCTTCGACGATGACGGGTTCAGCGGCCATTGGGTACCCAGGCCCTCCTCTGCGGCTGAACCGCCGCCGCTCTCGCGGACCTGGTTGCTCGCCGCCTCGGTTCCTCAACTGATGGTTCCGGCCGTCACGACCTGGTCCGGCCCAGGAACTAGTACGCGTTCTAGTTCTTCATGCAGTGTGCTGAGCGGGGGCCTGGCACCGCAAGGGTCTTGCAGCTCCCGAAGTGGTGATCTGCACGAACTCCGCACGCAATTCGGCGCGTCATGCCTCTTGCGACTTGTAGAACCCGTTACTACCTTCACGGCAATTCCCGGTTCCTGATGACCCGTCAGAACAGCACCCGACCGTCGCAAGACCTGGAGTTGCCGATGCCTTGTCCAGCGCTGCCCGACGGGTTCGACTTCACCGACCCCGATCTGCTGCACCACCGTGTGCCTCTCCCGGAGTTCGCCGAGCTGCGCCGGACCGAACCGGTCCACTGGATTCCGCAACAGCCCGGCCTCGCCGGCTTCGGGGACGAGGGCTACTGGGCCGTCACCCGGCACGCGGACGTCAAGTACGTCTCCACGCACCCCGAGCTCTTCTCCTCCTACCTCAACACCGCGATCATCCGCTTCAACGAGCACATCCAGCGCGACGCGATCGACGCCCAGCGGCTGATCATCCTCAACATGGACCCGCCCGAGCACACGCGCGTCCGCCAGATCGTGCAGCGCGGCTTCACGCCGCGCGCCATCCGCGCCCTCGAAGAGACCCTGCGCAACCGGGCCGGCCGGATCGTCGAGAGCGCGCTCGCAGGCGCCGGCCCCGACGGCGCCTTCGACTTCGTCACCCAGGTCGCCTGCGAACTGCCCCTCCAGGCGATAGCCGAGCTCATCGGCATCCCGCAGGAGGACCGCCTCAAGATCTTCGACTGGTCCAACAAGATGATCTCGTACGACGACCCGGAGTACGCGATCACCGAGGAGGTCGGTCAGGAATCGGCCACCGAACTCATCGCGTACGCGATGAACATGTCCGCCGACCGGAAGCAGTGCCCCGCCGAGGACATCGTCACCAAGCTGGTGGCCGCGGAGGACGAGGGCAACCTCGCCTCGGACGAGTTCGGCTTCTTCGTGCTCGCGCTGTCCGTCGCGGGCAACGAGACGACCCGCAACGCCATCAGTCACGGCATGCACGCCTTCCTCACTCACCCGGCCCAGTGGGACCTCTACAAGAGGGAGCGCCCCGCCACCACGGCCGAGGAGATCGTGCGGTGGGGGACGCCCGTCGTCTCCTTCCAGCGCACGGCGACCCAGGACACCGAACTCGGCGGGCAGCAGATCAGAAAGGGCGACCGCGTCGGCATCTTCTACTCCTCCGCGAACCACGACCCGGATGTCTTCGACGCGCCGGAGGCCTTCGACATCACCCGTGACCCGAACCCCCACCTCGGCTTCGGGGGCGGCGGCCCGCACTTCTGCCTCGGCAAGTCCCTGGCGACGCTCGAGATCGACCTCATCTTCAACGCCATCGCCGACACGATGCCCGGCCTCCAACTGGCAGGCGACCCCCGGCGGCTACGCTCGGCCTGGCTGAACGGCGTCAAGGAACTGCAGGTCAGCGTCAGTTGACCTGTGGTGCGCGGGAGGCGGGGGCGTCTCCTCCCTACGCCCCGCCCCTGCCTCCCCGAGAGCTCGCCCCGGCCCGGCCACGTCCTCAGGCCGGAATTCACTGAACGTTTCCGTTCACAACAACGTCTTGGCACCTGACAACACGAACACAGCCTCGAAGACTTCGAACGGAAAACGCTGACCGTGGTCTCTGCCGCCGAGCTGTCCCCGGCCCTGCCGGCCGACTCCGCCGCCGGCCGGAAGGGGTCGTTCCGGCAGCAGCTCCGGGAGTTCTGCCGACGCCACCGCGTTCCGCTGCTCGCCACCGCTTTGACGGTTCCGCTGTACGCGGTGTGGTGCGCGCTCCTCGCCACCGGTGGCGGGGATCTCGCGGCCCAGGAGGCCTGGGCCCAGTTCGTGTCCCGGCATGGCGACTCGGCGTACAGCCTCTTCTGGTACGGCGGGATGCACACCGCCAACTACAGCCTGATCTCGCCGTACTTGATGGCCGCCTTCGGAGTGCGCACGGTCACGGTCGTCGCCGGGCTGCTCGCCGGCTGGCTGGCCGCGGTCCTGATCGTCCGTACGGGGATCCGCCGTCCGCTGGGCCCGGCGCTGCTCGCCTCGCTCGCGCTGTGGTGCAACGTCGCGTCCGGCCGTACGACCTTCGCGCTCGGCGTCGCCTTCGGGATCGCGGCCTGTGTGCTGCTGACACGGGAGCGGCGGGTGCCGCCGGCGGTGGCGTACGCGGCGCTGGCGACGATGGCGAGCCCGGTGGCCGGGCTGTTCCTGGTCGTGGCGGGTGCCGGTCACGCCCTCGTACGCGACGGGGCGCGCGCGGCCGCGCTCATGGCGCCGCCGGTCGTGGTGGTCGGGGGAACCACGCTGCTGTTCCCGTTCACCGGCGAGCAGTTGATGCCCGCGGCCCGGATCTGGCCGCCCGTCCTGATCGGTGTCGCCGTACTGACCCTGGCGCCGCGCGGCTGGCGGGTGCTGCGGTGGGCCGCCGTCGTGTACGCGGCCGGCACGGTCCTGACGTATCTGATCCCCTCGCCGATCGGCACCAACGTGGAGCGGCTCGCCGAGCTCTTCGCGCCCGCCGCCCTGCTGGCCGCGCTGCTCGCGGTGCGGGGGCCCGGACACAGACGCGTCGCGCTCGTCCTCGCGCTGGTCTTCTCCGTGGGCTGGGTGGGCAAGAAGACCTGCGACGACCTGATGGTGTCCACGACCGTGCCGGCCTGGGCCGCCGACACGACCGGTGTCGTGGGCGCGCTGGACCGGCTCGGCGCCGACCGCACCCGGGTGGAGGTGGTCCCGGCCCGCAACCACCGCGAGGCCACGGCGCTGGCCCCGCATGTGAACCTGGCCCGCGGCTGGAACCGGCAGCTGGACGTGGAACGCGGCCGCCTCTTCTACGACGGGACGTTCTCGGCCACGACATACCGGGCCTGGCTGGACCGGTGGGCCGTCGGCTTCGTCGTACTGCCCGCCGGACAGCCGGACGGGTACGCCGAGGACGAGGCGCGCCTGGTCAGGAGCCGGCCCGCGTGGCTGGAGCCGGTGTGGCGGGACAGCCACTGGCAGGTGTTCCGGGTCCGTGGTGCGGTGCCGCTGGTCTCGGCGCCCGCCTCCGTGGTCCGCTCCTCGAGCGATGAGCTGGTCGTGCAGATGCGGCGGGCCGGTTCGGTGACCGTGCGCGTCGCGTTCTCGCCCTGGATGTACGCCGAGGGCGGCTGCCTGGAGCGGCGGGGCGAGTTCACGCGGCTGACGGTGACCGAACCGGGCGTGTACCGGATCAGCTCGGGGTACGGTCCTTCGCCGGGTCCGGCTCCGCGATGCTGACCTCCACGGGCTCGGCGAGCGGACGGGGGCGCGGCCCCTGCAACAGGTAGGTCAGCGCGAAGCCGGCGCCGACGACGGCCCCGCCGCCCACCGCGTCCAGCACCCAGTGGTTGGCGGTCGCCACGATCGCGGAGACCGTGAACAGCGGGTGCAGCAGGCCGAGGGCCTTCATCCACCACTTGGGCGCCAGGATGGCGATGACGAGCCCGCACCACAGCGACCAGCCGAAGTGCAGTGAGGGCATCGCCGCGTACTGATTGGTGAGTGCGGTCAGCGTCCCGTAGTCCGGCTTGGAGAAGTCCTGCACACCGTGCACGGTGTCGATGAAGCCGAGGCCCGGCATCAGCCGGGGCGGGGCCAGCGGGTACAGCCAGAAGCCGACCAGCGCGAGGATCGTGGCGAAACCGAGCGCCGAGCGGGCCCAGCGGTAGTCGGAGGGGCGGCGGACGTAGAGGACACCGAGGATGCTCAGCGGCACGCCGAAGTGGAACGACGTGTAGTAGAAGTCGAAGAAGGCCCGCAGCCAGTCGACGTTCACCACCGCGTGGTTGACCCAGTGTTCGATGTCGATGAAGAGGAACTGCTCGATCGCGTGGATCTGCTCGCCGTGCTCCTCGGCGATGGCCCGGGCCCCCTCGTTGCTGCCGCCGTTCGCGGCGAGCCTGACCTGCTGGTACGCGGAGTAACCGACGCGGATCAGCAGCAGTTCGAGGAGCAGGTTCGGGCGGGTGAGGACCCGGCGCAGAAACGGCAGGAGCGGGACGCGTCTGAAACGCGTGGGGACGGGCCGCGCGTACTCGGTGGGGATCGGCGTCTGGTAGTAGGGCGAGGTACGGGACAGAAACGGAACGGCGCAGGCGGCGGCGAGCGCGGCCAGCAGCACCAAGTTGTCGCGCAGCGGGTGGAGCTCCGGCATGTTCGGCAGCATCATCTTCGCCGGGAGCGTCATCACCAGGATGACGGCGACCGGCCACACGAACCGGTCGCTCGCCCTCCGGCCCACCCGGCCGACCATCGCGAGCAGCACCCACAGCAGCTGGTGCTGCCAGGTGGTCGGCGACACCAGGACCGCGACACAGCCGGTCACCGCGACGGCGAGCAGCAGTTGCCCGTCGCGCGCGTAGCGCACGGCGCGGCTCAGACCGAGGGCGGCGACGGCAGCGCCCAGCAGCAGGAACAGGGTGATCTCCAGCGGCCCGGTCAGTCCGATCCGCAGCAGCACGCCGTGCAGCGACTGGTTGGCGAGGTCGTCGGCGCGCCCGCCGAGCCCGACACCGGCGAGGTGGTGCACCCAGTACGTGTACGAGTCGTGCGGCATCGCCGCCCAGGCGAGCACCGTGCAGGCGGCGAAGGTGACACCGGCGGAGACCGTGGCCCGGCGGCGGCCGGTGAACCACAGCAGCGGTGCGAACAGCAGCACGGTCGGCTGGAGTGCCGCGGCGACGCCTATGAACACCCCGCTCGCCCGCTCTCCCCGGACCAGGAAGCAGCCGAGCAGCACGAGGAGCACCGGGATGATGCTGGTCTGGCCGAGGTACAGCGTGTTGCGCACGGGCAGCGACAGCATCAGCAGGCTGATCGCCAAGGGTGCGGCGAGCAGGGCCGTGCGCCGGCTCACGGGCTGCGGCAGGGCGCGGGCAGCGACCAGGCCCAGCGCGACGACCAGCAGCAGCGTGCCGAAGGTCCAGCCCCAGCCGAGGGCCTGTTCGGCCGCTCGGGTGAGAGGTTTGAGGACGAGGCCGCCGAACGGGGTGCCCGTGAAGCGCGTCGAGTCGTACAGCGATCCGTTCACATGCAGCACGCCGCCCGGGCCGACCCAGGTCTCCAGGTCCGTCAGGCGTTCCCCTTTCGGGGTACGCAGGTCGACGGCGACCTGCCGCATCGCCAGCACCGCGACGACCAGCCAGAGGGCCGCGCGGACCGCTCGCAGCCTGGCCTTCACCGTCTCGCCGGCTCCCGCCGGGAAGGCCTCACCTGGTCGTCCGCTGTGCTCCACATTCGCCACGCGCCGTCGGCCCTTCCCGCCCCATTGGTCCCTGGTGTCCCGTGGGTTCGTCTGCATTTTTCCTGTTCGAACCTTAAGAGGCTCGCACTGACCCCCGCAGTGAGACGCAGGCAACCCCCGCTTCACCTGACGTCCTTCCGCCTTTTGGCCAGAAGTTGACGCCACCGGGCCGGGGCGTACAACGCGGCGCGGCCGGAAAGCGGTTCACCAACGCCCGTTCCATGGGCAACCGGCTATATTCGACCCGAACTAGTTAGGGCACCTAACTAGCTGGACGAAAGGCATGGTGCATGACCGAGCCACAGCTCTGGACCGACGTGGACGACTACTTCACCGCCCTCCTCGCCCCGGCCGACGACGCCCTGGCCGCGGCGCTGCGCGACAGCGACGCCGCCGGACTGCCGCACATCAACGTCGCCCCGAACCAGGGCAAGCTGCTCCACCTCCTCGCCCGGATCCAGGGCGCCCGCCGCATCCTGGAGATCGGCACCCTCGGCGGCTACAGCACCATCTGGCTGGCCCGCGCCCTCCCGGAAGACGGGCGCCTGATCACCCTCGAGTACGCCGCACGCCACGCGGACGTGGCCCGCCGCAACCTCGCCCGCGCCGGCCTCGACAAGATCACGGAGATCCGCGTGGGCCCCGCCCTCGACTCCCTGCCGAAACTGGCCGACGACAACCCCGACCCCTTCGACCTGGTCTTCATCGACGCGGACAAGGAGAACAACGCCCACTACGTCGAGTGGGCCCTCAAGCTCACCCGCCCCGGCAGCCTGATCGTCCTCGACAACGTCGTACGCGGTGGCGCCATCGCCGACACCACCCGCGAAGACCCGGCCCTACGCGGCACCCGTGCGGCCCTCGAACTCTTCGCCACGCACCCGAAGCTGACCGCGACGGCGATCCAGACGGTGGGCACCAAGGGCTACGACGGCTTCGCACTGGCCCGCGTACTGCCGTAGTGGGCTTACGCGCCTTGGGGTTGCGCGCGCCCAGGGGTTACGCGCTCGGGGTTACGCGCCTTGGGTCATGCCTCGTGGTAGAACCCCACGTTCACGCTGCGCGGCGCGGTGCGGTCCTGGATGACTATCTCACCGGAACCGCCCCGGGGCAGCTTCGCCGTCCCCCCGTAGGGCAGGGCCTGCGGGACCCCGCCGACCAGCCCGAAACGCACCTCGGACGACGGCTCGGCATGCGATCCCCGCAGCCATGTCACCTGCCACGTCCCCTCGGGCCCGCACAGGAACTCCAGGTGGACCCGCGAGATGAACAGCCAGTCGTCGGGCGTGGCCAGGCGGCACACGGCCCGGTCCCGTCCCACCCGCAACATGGCACCCGGCTCGCTGGGCGCGTCGGCCATCGACATGCCGGCCGTCGCGCCCGCGTCCGCCTCGGACACCGAGGCCATGGTGAGTTCGAGCACGTGCGCTCCTTCAGTTCCCGCAGTCCAATGGTCGTGCACCGGGGAGCCGTTGGCACCCAGGCGACGTATCGCCCCGGATGATAGATCGACCGGCGGCACACCGTCCGGCACAATTGATGTATGACCGAGCGAAAACCTCCCGGTGTCAGCTTCGAGTCCTGGATCGACCGACAAATTCGCGAGGCGGAGGCGCGCGGGGAGTTCGAGCGGCTCCCCGGCGCGGGCAAGCCGCTGCCGAGCGGCCCCGACACGTCGTACGACGAACTGTGGTGGATCAAGCAGAAGATGGCCCGAGAGGGGCTGTCCGTCCTGCCGCCGACCCTGGCCCTGCGCAAGGAGGCGGAGGACGCGCTCACCCGCGCCGCGGACGCCCGTTCGGAGCGTGTGGTGCGGCAGATCATCACGGAGATCAACGCGAAGATCCGCGAGATGATGTTCAAGCCGCCGCCGGGTCCGCCGCTGGGCCTCAAGCCCTACGACGTGGAGGAGATCGTCCGTGAGTGGCGCGAGCGGCGCGCGGGCGGAGCGGGCTGAGGTCCGCAGAGACACGTAACCCGCGTATGCGGGAGGACCGCGTACACGGGTTACGGCGTGCTGAGGTTCTGGAGTTCTGAGGCTCTCAGCCTCCCAGGTTCTGAGATCTACGGGTTCACAGCCGCAGGATTCGCTCCGCCAGCTCGCGGTAGTCGCGCAGGACCAGCCGGAGCTGCTCAGTGTCGGCCTTGTCGTCGCCGGTGGTCTGCCAGGACGTGCGCAGGGTGCGGCGTTGCTGGGTGACGGCGTCCGCGAACCGGGCCGAGACCTCCTGGAGCACCTCGTCGGCCTCCTCGACCGACTCGCGCGGTTCGTCGACGAATCCGGCGACCGCGTGCTGCAACCGCAACGTCCACTTGTCGGTCTCGTCGTGCGACATCAGCCGCCCGCCCGAGCCACCGGTCTTCTTGCCGGGCCCCACGTCTTTGCCGGGGGCGGTGCTCTCCGACATGTGCCTCAACTCCCCTTGGCGTGGTGCCTGTTGAACGCCCACGGCGCGTGCAGACGGTTACCGAGGCGATGCGACCGGGTGGCGGCGGGGGTGTCGGGCGGAGTCGTCGCGTCGTCCGCCCGGTGCCGGGCCATGTCATCGCGCCCCGGAGTCACCAGGTCCTCGAACAGGACGCGGGCCTCGAGCATGGCCTCACGGAGTTCCTCCGTTCCGGCACGGCTCTCGCCGACGCCGGTGAGGGTGTCGGTGGAGGTGCCCGTCGTCGAGGTGCCTGTCAAGGTGCCGCTGTGGGCGGCTGACACATGCGCGGCCCGGTGGATGCGCCGGTAGCCGTGGACGTGGTGCGGATGGTGCACGGAGAGCGCGTCGAGCTGCTCGTCGTAGCGGTCGCCGTCCGGGAAGCCGCGGGCGCCGGCCAGCTCCGCGAGGAGCCGGTCCGCTTCGACCACGGCCTCGCGCGGCGAGTCGACGAACCGCTCCTGGGCGGCCGCCCAGCGAGCCTCGTACCGCTCCCGCGCCGCGGGCTCCAGCGGGTGCCTGCGCAGCGAACCGTGCCGCTGCACACGGTCCGCGAGGTCGCGTTCTGCGGCCTTGGCGTCGCCGTCGTGCCGGGCGACGGCCCGGTCGTACTCGGGTCCGAAGCTTCGCTTCAGGCTCGCCCCGCCGCTCGCCCTGCGAGCCATCACGAGCCGGGCGACCGCGCTGACGACGATGACCGCCGCGACCACGATCAGAACGATGATCACGCCTGTGGACATGGGATGCCTTCCGAGGGTTCTCGGCCCGTCGGGCCGGTTCCTCGTCCGGGTTGCCCGCATCACGGCACCCAAACGACTCCGGTACACGGCTGCACGGCTGACGGTCGCACGGCAAGACGCTCACCGGGTGCGTCTCCGCGGGTAATTGACTCGCGGAGGGCGTACGGCGCCTCGTCACCATGTCCGCCATGACGCGACCGCTGGTGCCTGCTCCACCGCGGACATGCCACCGACCCCGCCGAGCTGGAAATCGCCGGCCTGACGGGGCATCAACATCACCTTGGTGAGACCTCCGCTCAGGCTTCCCGCCCCGCCGGCCCGGACGTCGTCCCGTCGTGGGGGCGTTCCGCGTCGGAGCCGCACAGTTCCGCGTTCAGTTCCTTGATGAGCTGGGCCAGGTCGGTGGGGCGGTCGGGGGTCCACCAGTCGCCGAGGAGTTCGGCGAGAGAATCCTCGCGGGCCGAGGCGAGTCTGCCGGCGACTTCGCGGCCCTGTTCGGTGAGGACGAGGTCCATTCCCTCGCGTACGGCGAGGCGGCGTTCCTCGACCTGGCGGACGGCGGCGATGACGACGGGCAGGGGAACGGCGCTGTGTTCGGCGAGGACAGCCGGCTCGGCCCAGCCGTACCCCCGGATGCGCAGGAGCAGCCAGCTCGACGCGGGGAGCAGGTCGTAACCGGCGCGGGCGGTGATCTTCTCGTAGATCTCGCGCCGCCCCTCGCGCGTGCCGAGCAGGGACAGCGCGCGGCAGACCTCGTCGTACGACGACCGCTCCACCGGATTGCTCGCCAGCGTCTGCGTGCCGTCGGGTGCCGTCACCGAGGCCCGCAGTTTGTCCTCGCGCAGGAACCAGGCCAGTACGAAGCCGAGAACGGCGACGGGAGCCGCGTACAGGAAGACGTCCGTGATCGACGAGGCGTACGCGTGCAGGGCGGCGGGGCGCAGCGCGGCGGGGAGTTCCGCGATGCCGCGCGGGTCGGCCTTGAGGGTGTCCGCGGTGACGCCGGGCGGGAGCTCCTGCCCGGCGAATGCCGCCGTCAGCTGGTCGGCGAGGCCGCTCGCGAAGATCGTGCCGAAGATGGCTACGCCGAACGAGGCGCCGATGGAGCGGAAGAACGTCGCGCCGGAGGTGGCGACCCCGAGATCCTCGTACGCGACGGAGTTCTGCACGATCAGGACGAGTACCTGCATGACCAGGCCGAGGCCGAGGCCGAACACGAGGAAGTACGCGCTCATCTCGCCCGTGGAGCTGTTCTCGTCCAGCCGGTGCAGGAGCAGCAGCCCGACGGCCGTCACGGCCGTGCCCGCGGCCGGGAACACCTTCCAGCGGCCGGTACGGCTGACGATCTGGCCGGACACGGTCGAGGCGAACAGCATGCCCGCCACCATCGGCAGCATGTGCAAGCCGGACGTGGTGGGTGAGACGCCCTGGACGACCTGCAGGAACGTCGGCAGGTACGTCAGCGCGCCGAACATGGCGAAGCCCACGACGAAGCTGATCACCGCCGAGAGGGTGAAGGTGCGGATCCCGAACAGCTTCAGGGGGAGTACGGGCTCGGCGGCCTTCCGTTCGACTGCCACGAACGCCACGGTCAGCACGGCGGCGAGCACCGCGAGGGCGACGATCTGCGGCGAGCCCCAGCCCCAGGTGGTGCTGCCGAGCGAGGCGACGAGGACGAGGCAGGTGGCGACGGACGCGATCAGGAACGTACCGAGGTAGTCGATCGTGTGCCGCCGGGCGCGGACCGGGATGTGCAGGGCGGTGGCGATGACGGCGAGCGCGATCACCCCGATGGGAAGGTTGACGTAGAAGACCCAGCGCCAGCTCAGGTGCTCGGTGAGAAGTCCGCCGATCAGCGGGCCGAGGACACTGGTGGCGCCGAAGACGGCCCCGAACAACCCCTGGTACCTCCCCCGTTCGCGCGGCGAGACGATGTCGCCGACGATCGCCATCGACAGCACCATGAGCCCGCCGCCGCCGAGTCCCTGAAGGGCCCGGTATCCGATCAGTTGGGGCATGTTCTGCGCCATTCCGCACAGCGCGGAGCCGATGAGGAAGACCACGATGGCGGTCTGGAACAGTTTCTTGCGTCCGTACTGGTCACCGAGCTTGCCCCAGAGCGGGGTGGCGGCGGTCGAGGCGAGCAGATACGCCGTCACGACCCAGGACAGGTGGTCCAGGCCGCCGAATTCGCTGACGATGGTCGGCAGCGCGGTCGACACGATCGTCTGGTCCAGCGCCGCGAGCAGCATGCCCAGCAGAAGGGCGCCGATCGAGACGAGAACGCCACCCCGCAGATGCCTCTGATCAGGGTGGGCGCCCTGCGTGTGGTTCCGGGCGGGGCGCGCGAGGTCCGGGGCGCCGCCCGCCGGCTCCTGTGCGTTCCCGCCTTGCGCATCCTCGGCCATGCAGACCTCCCGGCCGCGAGGGTCCCGTTCCGGTCCCATCCTGGTCGGTGTGACCTGTTATGGCCTGTTGAATCCTGAATAGAGTTGGGGATTCCGGGGGTAACAGGGAGAAGGTGTGGAGGAGGTCTGCATAATCACTGGAGTTCTGTTGGGGGAGGGATTCACACGTGAGTGACCGGCACGAGCACGTCTGCCCGGAATGCGGGGCGCCCCGGGCGCAAGGGGGCGCGCCCTCCTGCGCGTGCGCCCAACGGGCGGCGGATGCCCTCCTGGAGACCCGCTCCGCGGAGGCGGCCGTGGCGGAGGATTTCAACCCGTTGCGCATTCGGCCCTACGTGGACTTGGGAGCGGACGAAGGGCCCCTGGCCGCGGACGCCGACGCCGACGCGGGGGCATCCCGGCCGCTGAGCGAGCCCGGTGAACGGCCGGAGGCACACACGGCGCCGCACCAGCCGGAGTCGCCCTCGGCACCGAGCGCGCCCCGGGCGTCCGAGCCCTCCGCAGACCCGACCGCCGCGTCGACCGTCTCCGCTCCCCTGGTCCCGGCGGCCACCCCGCCCGACACGGCCGACCTCCGCCTGTTCGAAACGCAGGCTCTCGACCCGGAGCCCATCACCGCGTCCATACCCGTGGCTCCTCCCGGGTCCGTCCCCGGGTCCCTGCCCGCGTCCATGCCCCAGGAGCCCGCCGAAGGCGGCGGCCGACGGCGCCGGTTCGCGCTCGTCGGCGCCGGAGCCGTCGCCGTCGTGGTCGCCGCGGCCGGTTTCGCGAGCGGGCTGTTCACCTATGAGACGCCGTCACGGACCAGCGCCCACCCGGACGACATACGCGCGAGCGTGCCGGACGCGACCGAGCCGGAGCCGTCGCCGTCGGCGACCAAGTCACCCACCCGGACGCCCGCGTCTGCCGTACCGCCCGCGCCGCCCGCACTGAGCAGCAAGAGCCCCTCGCCGTCGGCCACCAAGCCGACCACCCCGGCCAGGCCCTCCCCCACGCTCCCCACGACCCGCCCACCGTCCACCGCACGGCCCACCGACTCGGGGCCTGCCTCCTCGCAAGGGGCACCCGGGGACGACGACCCTGTCCTGCGCCCCGGCGACCGTGGCTCGGAAGTCACCGAACTCCAACTGCGCCTGAGCCAGTTGGCCCTCTTCTCGGGTGACGCCGACGGCACCTACAACAGCCGGACCGAGACCGCCGTACGCACCTTCCAGTCGGGCCGAGGCCTCCGCGAGGAACCCGGCGTCTATGGCGCGCAGACGCGCCAGCGCCTGGAATCGGAGACGGCGGAACCGCGTGGCCGTAACACGGTCACGCCATCGAACAGCCGGTCCCAGCAAGTCCCGTAGCCGGCCCCTCCGGGGGGCGGGGAGGGTCACACTTCGACTGCGGGCCGGTTGTGGCTGATCGCGCAGTTCCCCGCGCCCCTAAAGGGGCACGCCCCACCCGCAGACGCCCATGCGCGGAAGCGGTTAGGGGGTGGGTGGGATTCGCACTTCAGCTGCAGGCCGGTTGTGGCTGGTCGCGCAGTTCCCCGCGCCCCTGACGGGCGCGTCCCGCTCAGGCTCCGTTTCCCAGTGGCCCCTGGAGGGGCGCACCCCCACGCTCCCGCAGTTGGTCACCGGCGGGAGGGGGCGTGTGCCGGTGCGTCATCGCCCGTCGCGTAGGGCTTGTCTCAGGAAACCCGCACCTCTTACCAACCCCGGGTCGTACGCCCCCGCGGCGACGGGCGGACGCACCGGTACACGACCCCGACCCACCCACCGGCAGAAAGCGAGACCGCCCAACCGCCGGAGGCACCGCACCGTCACCCGATGTGCAAGCGGATCCCGCCGTCACCCAAAGCCTCGACCCGCACCTGCGTAAGGTCCCGCACCAGCGCATCGGGACCGTGGGCCCCGGCCCGATGCCCGACCCCCACCACCCGCATCCCCGCGGAGCGCCCCGCTTCGATCCCCGCCCCCGAGTCCTCGAACACCACGCAGTCCTCGGGCGCGACCCCCAACTCGGCCGCCCCCTTCAGGAAACCCTCCGGGTCCGGCTTGCTGGCGCCGACGGACTCGGCGGTGACCCGTACAGCGGGCAGCGCCAGCCCCGCGGCACGCATCCGCGCGGTGGACAGCGCCACGTCCGCAGACGTCACGAGCGCATGCGGCAAGCCGTGGTCGACGAGCGCGGCCAGGAACTCCGGGGCTCCGGGAATCGCGACGACGCCGTCCATGTCGACGGTCTCCTCGGCGAGCATGCGCGCGTTGTCCTCGAGGTTCCGTTCCTTCGGCCGGCCGGGCAGCAGCAGAGCCATCGACGCATGCCCCTGCCGCCCGTGGACGACCTTCATGACCTCGGCCCCGTCCAGCCCGTGCCGCTCGGCCCAGCGATGCCAGATGCGCTCGACGACGGCATCGGAGTTGACGAGGGTGCCGTCCATGTCCAGCAGCAGGGCACGGGCGGTCAGCACGGTCGTGGCCGTCATCGGCATGCTCCAAGCGTGGAAGAGGGGCGCACAGGGCCCGGGAGACAAGGTGGCCCCGCCCACCGGTCAGGGGAAGCGGGCGGGGGCCACTTTGTTCCCCCACGGTACAAAACAAGGACCCGGCACCGCTACCACTCACGGCAACCAATTCCCCAAAATGCCGGAACCCCGCCCGACGCGACCCGACCCGACCCGACCCGACGCAAAGATCATCTCGACATGAACGCCCGGGCAAACCCACGCAAAGGCAGGCGCCAGCTCAAAAGCCCCGCCCCAGCTCTTGTCCTGTCATGGGCACGTCACTAATTTCTCACCTGACGCACACCTCCCGGAAACACGGTGCCGCAAATATGCGCTCGCACCGTCAACTTCCCCACATCCCCAGGGAGTTCGCATGCCCAAGGTCTACGCGCGTCGACGGCTCAGCATACTAGCCGCCGCCAGCGGTCTGATAGCCATGGTCGGGCTCTTCAACGGTCCGACCGCCTCCGCCGCCCTGCCTACCCCGGTCAGCGCAGCCACCGCCCGCACCTACCTCGCCTCGCTCACCGTGGCGGCCGAGGACCGCACCGGCTACGACCGCGATCTGTTCCCGCACTGGATCACCATCAGCGGGGCCTGCAACACCCGCGAGACGGTTCTGAAGCGCGACGGCACGAACGTCGTCACCAACTCCTCCTGCTCGGCCACCAGCGGCAGTTGGTACTCCGTCTACGAGGGCGCGACCTGGTCCGCCGCCTCCGACGTGGACATCGACCACCTCGTCCCGCTGGCCGAGGCCTGGGACTCCGGCGCCGACAGCTGGACCACCTCCCGGCGCCAGGCCTTCGCCAACGACCTGACCCGCCCGCAGCTCATCGCCGTCACGGACAACGTGAACCAGGCGAAGGGCGACCAGGACCCGGCCACCTGGATGCCGTCCCGGACCGCGTACGCCTGCACCTACGTCCGCGCCTGGGTCCAGGTGAAGTACTACTACAACCTCTCGGTCGACTCCGCGGAGAAGAGCAAGCTGACCTCCGTGCTGAACGGCTGCTGAACCTCCGCGCTCAACGGCCGCTGAACCTCCGTTCTCAACCGCAGCCGACCGTACGCACCGGCTGCTGACCGGCGCCCGACGGCCACCGGCCGATCATTGGTCGCACCGGAACCTCCCCAATCACCTCCGTCGTTCCGTACCGTACGGGGCGACGGAGGAAGGTGATCACGTGGCGAGGCTGCGGCTGGGACCACTTCTGAGATACGTCGACGGCTCGTCCGCGACCGTCTGGGTCGAGGCGAGTCGTCCGTGCGCCGCCGAGGTGCGCTGCGCGGACGGCGCCCGCGGCGAGACCCGCACGTTCCAGGTCGCGGGCCACCACTACGCCCTGATCACGGTGACGGGTCTCTCGCCGGGCACGACAACG
Source organism: Streptomyces sporangiiformans (assembly GCF_005768555.2). Taxonomy (GTDB): domain Bacteria; phylum Actinomycetota; class Actinomycetes; order Streptomycetales; family Streptomycetaceae; genus Streptomyces; species Streptomyces sporangiiformans. The sequence goes on along the minus strand of NZ_VCHX02000182.1, from coordinate 34,964 downwards.
ACGTACGAGGTGCTGCTCGACGGGACGACCGTCTGGCCGCTGCCCGGCTCCCCCTTCCCGCCCTCGGCGATCCACGCCCCGGCGGACGACCACGAGAGCGTCCGCGTCGCCTTCGGCTCCTGCCGCTGGGCCGCGCCGCCCGCCGACGAGAAGGACCCGGTGGGCCCCGACGCGCTGGACACCCTCGCGGCCCGTATCGCCGGGGACCCGGACGGCGAACGCCCGGACGTACTGCTGCTGCTGGGCGACCAGGTGTACGCGGACGAGGTCTCCAAAGCCACGCGCCGCTGGCTGGAGGCCCGGCGCGGGCTGACGGAACCGCCGGGCGCCGAGGTCGCGGACTATGAGGAGTACACGCGCCTCTACTACGAATCGTGGCTCGACCCCGAGATCCGCTGGCTGCTCTCCACCGTTCCCAGCTGCATGATCTTCGACGACCATGACGTCATAGACGACTGGAACACCAGCGCCGCCTGGCTCGCCGACATGCGGGCCACGCCCTGGTGGCGCGAGCGCGTGGTGAGCGGCCTGATGTCCTACTGGGTCTACCAGCACCTCGGCAACCTCCCGCCGGAGCGCCTCGCCGCCGACCTCCTGTACGCCGCCGTGCGCGCGACCCCCGACGGCACGGACGTCCTGCGCGCCTTCGCCGCCGAGGCCGACGCCGCCCCCGACTCGGTCCGCTGGAGCTACCGCCGCGACTTCGGCCGCGTACGCCTGCTCATGCTCGACACTCGCGCGGCCCGCGTCCTCGACGAGGACAACCGCGCCATGCTCGCCCCGAGCGAGATGGCATGGCTGCGCGAACAGGCACTGGAGGGGCGAGGCATGGAGCAAGGAGAGGAGCGAGCGGAGGAGCAGGGCTCCACGCCCACGACCGCTCCCCACGCCCCTCACTCTCCCCACGCCCCCTATGACCACCTTCTGCTCGGCTCCTCGCTCCCCTGGCTGCTCCCCCACCTCGTACACGACGCCGAGGCGTGGAACGCCGCGCTGTGCCGGGGCGAGCGGGGTGCGCGATGGGCACGGTGGGGTGAGGACCTGCGGCGCCGGGCCGACTTGGAGCACTGGGCGGCTTTTCCGGCGTCATTCGACGCGCTCGCCGAGCTGATCGCCGAGGCCGGTTCGGGGCCCGGGGCGCCGGCGACCGTGTGCGTGCTGTCCGGGGACGTGCATCACGCGTACATCGCCGAACCGTCGTGGCCGAAGGGCTCGCCGGGGCCCGACGCCCGCGTGCTGCAGCTGACCTGCTCGCCGGTCCACAACTCCATCCCGATGTCCATCAAACTCGGCTTCCACTTCGGCTGGAGCAGGGTGGGCCGGGCCCTCGGCCGCCGCTTCGCCGGCCACGGCGGCTGCCCGAGCCCGCCGGTCGACTGGCGCCGGACGGGCGGCCCTTGGTTCGGCAACCAGCTGATGACGCTGACACTGCGCGGCCGTTCGGCACGGCTACGACTCGACCAGGCCCGGGAGGAGCGGGGCGGGAGCGCCCGGCTGAGGACGGTCGTCGAGTCCGAGCTCACATAGCCCTGCCGGTCACGACGGGCGCCGGGTGCCGGGCACCGAGCCCGAACTCACACCACCCTGCCCGCGACGACAGGCGCCGCGAGTCGTCAAGCCACCGATCCACCGATCCACCGATCGATACGTCTCTTGCATACGCCTATTCCGCAGGTTGCCCGCCTATCACGCCTGTTGCCCGTGATGCTCGTGACGCATCCCACACCTGACGCCCTTGATCCCGTCAAGGGCTCGGCTCCCGTGCCGCGTGACGGCATGATGAGGCGGACCATCCGCTTCCGGCGGACGGTTTGCTACCCAGCGCCCCACACGCCCGGGAGTCACCCCTTTGTCTGCAGCGACCGCGGAACCAGCGGCGACCGCCGATTCCGCCGAGGTCTCCGTCGCGCTGGTCGGCGCCGGCCCGCGCGGCACGAGCGTCCTGGAACGCCTCTGCGCCTCCGCCCCCGAGCTCCTCACGCCCGGGACGCGTCTGACGGTCCATGTCGTCGATCCGTCGCCGCCGGGCCCCGGCCGCGTCTGGCGGACCGACCAGCCGGCCGAGCTGCTGATGAACACCGTGGCCTCCCAGGTGACCCTCTTCACCGACGACAGCGTGGAGTGCGCGGGACCGATACGCCCGGGACCGAGCCTGCACGCCTGGGCCGCCGGCGAGCTGGCCCCGGACGCGTACCCGACTCGCGCGCGGTACGGCCAGTACCTGGAGTGGGTGTTCGCCGAGGTCGTGCGCGGGGCGCCGCCCTCGATACGGGTCGAGGTGCACCGGGCACGCGCGATACGCCTCGACGACGCGGCCGACGGCCACCAGTCGCTCGTACTCGACGACGGCCGCACCCTGTCGGACCTGGCCGCCGTGATCCTCGCTCAGGGCCACCTGCCCACGGTCGCGGACCAGACACAGCAGCGCCTCACGGAGTACGCCGACCGTCACGGCCTGCGCCACATCCCGCCCGCCAACCCGGCCGACCTCGACCTCGCCCCGCTCGCCCCCGGTGAACCCGTCCTGCTGCGCGGCCTGGGCCTCAACTTCTTCGACCACATGGCCCTGCTGACGACGGCCCGCGGCGGCCGCTTCCTCCCCACGGCACAGGGCGGCCTGCGCTATGCGGCCTCGGGCCGCGAGCCCCGCCTGTACGCGGGTTCGCGCCGCGGTATCCCGTACCAGGCCCGCGGCGACAACGCGAAGGGCCCGTACGGCCGGCACACTCCCCTGGTCCTCACTCCGGACGTCATCTCGCTCTTCCGCAAACGCGCGGACTCCGGCGACGCCGCGGACTTCCTCGCCGAGATATGGCCGTTGGTGGCGAAGGAGGTGGAAACGGTCTACTACGAGACACTGCTGGGGCGCGCCCAGGAGCCGGGCCGGCGGGCCGACCCCGCGATGCGGACCGGCACGGTGCGACAGAGCTTCCGTGAGCGCTTCCTCGCCGTGCCCCACCGTGCGCCCCAAGAGGCCCTCATCCTTGATGAGTTCGGCATCCCGGATGCCGAACGCTGGTCCTGGGACCGGATTTCGCGCCCGCACGCGGGACAGGTCTTCGAAGGCCCCGGCGACTTCCGGAGCTGGCTGCTCGCATATCTGCGCGAGGACGCCGAGCAGGCCGCTCTCGGCAACGTCGACGGCCCGCTCAAGGCGGCCCTCGACGTCCTGCGCGACCTGCGCAACGAGGTGCGGCAGATCGTGGACCACAGCGGGCTGGCGGGCGCCTCGCGCCGGGACCACCTGGACCGCTGGTACACGCCGCTGAACGCGTTCCTGTCGATCGGCCCGCCCCGGCGCCGCATCGAGGAGATGGTCGCGCTGATCGAGGCGGGCGTCCTGGAGGTACTCGGGCCGCGGCTGGAGGTACGGGCCGAGGACGGAGCGTGGGTGGCGCACTCCCCCGACGTGCCCGGCTCGATCGTCCGGGCGACCACACTCATCGAGGCACGGCTGCCGGAGCCGGACCTGCGGCGAACCGCCGACGACCTGCTCGCCCGGCTGCTGAAGACGGGCCGGTGCCGTCCGCACACGGTGGACGGTTACGAAACCGGAGGGCTCGACGTCACCCCGCGGCCGTATCGTCTGATCGACCGTCAGGGACACCCGCACCCAAGGCGGTTCGTGCTGGGCGTGCCCACGGAGGGCGTGCACTGGGTGACGGCGGCCGGGGCCAGGCCGGGCGTAGATTCGGTCACCCTTTCGGACACGGATGCGGTGGCGCGAGCGGCGCTGCGGACGGCCGTAGCTGCGACGAAGCCGGATACGGAAGCCGATTACTGGCCAGATGTTGAACTTGCAACCATTGATTAGCGTAACCTAACCTCGTCACTCGCTCGGTTTACGTCCCCCAACAGCGGTCCCGAGGACCGCACTAGACCGAAGGAGTTCCCCCAATGACCGGACGGCTCAACAGCGCCCAGCCGTACGCCATAGGCCTGTTCCGCATCGTCATCGGCCTGCTCTTCACCTGCCACGGAGCCCAGTCGCTCTTAGGTGTCCTGGGCGGCATGGACGGCAAGGGCGCCACTGTCGAGACGGGCGCCTGGCCGAACTGGTACGCGGCTGTCATCGAGCTCGTCGGCGGTGCTCTGGTCCTGCTCGGCCTCGGTACGCGCTTCGCGGCGTTCATCGCCTCGGGCGCGATGGCGTACGCGTACTTCAAGGTCCACCAGCCCCAGGGCCTGTGGCCGATCGAGAACCAGGGCGAGGGCGCGGCCATGTACTGCTGGTCGATGTTCCTGCTGGTCTTCACCGGCTCGGGCGCGCTCGGCGTCGACCGGCTCTTCTCGCGCCGCACGTCTTCGGCCACCGCGGGCGAGCGCAGCTCGGAGCCCGTCGCCGCCTGACGCTGTGTCACGGCACCCGCCCCCAAGCGCAACCGGGGGCGGGTGCCGTCGTCTTGGTGAACATGGTGTGGCAATCAGACGATCCCCCTGTGGATCTCCCGTCTGACCCGCGGCGTACGCTGTATGGCTGTCACAGGCCGCTCCTGCCGCTCCCCCGCGACATCGCGGCATCGCCGCACGGGCCGGGCCTACGGGGGAGACACAGGGAGATGTGGTGCTTGAGAGTGTGGGGGCGCTGACCGGCAGCCCATGGATCTACGCCGTGGTGGCCTTGTCCGTCCTGCTCGACGTGTTCCTGCCGGTGCTGCCGAGCGGCATCCTGGTCATCACGGCGGCGACGGCCGCCGCGGCCGGCACCGGTGCGGCGACCGGCCAGATGCCCGAAGGCCATGTGCCCGACATCCTGTCGCTGATCCTCTCCGCGGCCACCGCGTCGGTCCTCGGTGACCTGGTCGCGTACCGGCTGGCCTGGCGCGGCGGCAAGCGACTGGATCGTGCCATCGCCCGCTCCCGCCGCCTGACCGGCGCGCAGGAACGTCTCGGCGCGGCCCTCTCGCGCGGCGGCGGCGCCCTCGTCGTCATTGCCCGTTTCGCGCCCGCGGGCCGCTCGGTCGTCTCGCTGGGCGCGGGCGCCGCGCACCGCCGCGTCCGCGAGTTCCTGCCCTGGTCCGTCCTCGCGGGCCTGACCTGGGCCGCGTACAGCGTCGCCCTCGGCTACTTCGGCGGCCAGTGGCTGGGCGCGACGTGGCTCGCCACGGCCGTTTCGATCGGGGCGCTGTTCGCGGCGGGCGCCGGGGCGGCGTACCTCATACGACGACCGCCGGCGGAGGCGTGAGTCTGCGGGGCGTGACCGGTTCGGGAGCGTGACCCTGCGCGGCGGGGCGAGGCGTGACGGGCCGACCGGCCGCCAGTGGCTTACGGGGTCAGCCCGCCCGGCGGGCAGCCGGCTGCCCCTGCCCCCGCACCTCGAGCCCGTCCAGCAGGTCGGCCGTCGCCTGCGCGATCGCTTCGACCGCCCGGTCGAACACCTCGCGGTTGTGGGCGGCCGGGGCGCGGAAGCCGGAGACCTTGCGGACGTACTGGAGCGCGGCGGCGCGGATGTCCTCCTCGGTGGCCTCTTCGGGGAGTACGGGCGGGCGAAGGGTCTTGATGCTGCGGCACATGCGTCCAGTCTCGCGCGTGACCGGGATTCGTGTAACGGGGATGCGTTACGGAAGCTGGTGAAGTCGGCCGGTCCGGCGGTCGCCGCCCCGGACATCGGCGCGGTCGACGCGGTCCTGCTCTCGCACGACCAGCACCCCGACAACCTCGATGCCTCGGGCCGTAGGTACCTCGCGGGCGCCCCGCTGGTGCTGTCCACGGCCTCGGCGTACGAGCGCGCCCGCGCGAGCGCTGCCCTACGTGGCGGTGCCGTTCGCGGGCGCACCCCGCTGGTACCGGACGGCCCGCTCACCCTCACCAAGGCCTTCACCGAGGCCGAACTCACCGACCGGCTGCACCTGTTGGAGCCGGGAGCGTCGGTACGGCTGTAGGTGCGCGCCTGCGCCTCCAGTACGCGACCGTGAGCGCGCCCAGGCAGGGCCCCCACAGCAGGAGCGGCGCATAGCTGACGTAGAAGACGACCGCGCTCCAGCCCGGCACCTGTCCCGGGTAGCCCTCGGGGAGCGGGTCGCCGCGAAGCGTGACTCCGGCGAGGTCCGCGACGGCCGTCGCGGAGCTCAGCGCCGTGAGGAGGAGGGCGCCCGCCGCCGCGGGCACGACGGCGGCGGGCGTCGGGATCCGACGCCCGCCCAGTCCCGGTACCCACCGCGGGACGACCTCTCCCCACGTGGCGATCAGCCCGTACGCGGTGAAGGCCAGCAGTTCGGTGAGGACCGACAGAAGGACCACGTACACCTCCTCGGGCAGCCATGGCGGGAGGTCTCCCGAGCCGTGCGCCCTTCCGTCGTCCTGAACGGGGAAGACAACCGTCACGATCCGCCACAGCCCGGACGGCAGCACGAGCAACGGGACGGCGAGCGCGGCCGCCCGCCCCCAGCGAGGCGCCCCCGGCACGGGGGCGTGCGCGGCCGCCCAGGCGGCACGCAACCGCCCGGCGGTGGGCGGCGGTTCGGTATGAGTGGGCATGAACGGTCCTCCGGTCCGGCGGACTCTTCCCCATCGAAGGTCCCAGCCGTACGGGGCGCCCGGATCGCCTGCCGGAAGGACCCGGGTCCGCCGCCCGAGGGAGAACCGCCTCCCCCTCGGGCGGGTCGCAACGCGACCCGTTCTGCAGTGACCTGAGCGGTCAGCCCTCGGCGATCTCGCGGACCTCGACCGTGACGGTCCACTCCTCCGGGTGGATCTGCAGGAACCGCTTCGTCCACTCCAGGGCCTCGGCCTTGTCCTTGCACTGGGTGATGGCGTAGCCGCCGATCACTTCCTTGGACTCGGTGAACGGCCCGTCGACCTGACTGAACCGGCCCCCGGACCAGGTGACCCGGGTGCCCTCCGCAGTCGGCGTGAGCCCGGCCGTGTCCAGCATGACCCCGGCCTTGGTGATCTCCTCGAGCAGCGCGCCCATGCGCTCCTCGAACTCGGGACCCGGCCCCTCCGCGGGCATGCTCTGCTCGTCGATGCGGACCATCGTCAGAAAACGCGGCATGGTGACTCCTCGATCGAACGGACGGGGTCTCTCCCCGCCTCTCACCCATGCGTCGAGCGGGCGACGACGGGATCGACAACTGCCCCGGAAAATCTTTTCACCGAGCACGCGGGGGTGCCCCGGCTTCCCACCGAGGACCCCGGCGGGCGCGGGGTCGCTCGGTCACAGTTCGCGTGAAGTCCCCCAAGAAACTCGCATCCCAAATTCGAACAGGCGTAGCATTGCCGCGTGGCTGCGACCTATGACTTCCCGAGTGACCTCCTGGCTGGTCAGGAGGAACTGCATCAGGTCCGGGCCGAGCTTCTGGCCCTGCTGAAGCGGCTCCCCTGGTCGGTCGAGCCGCTCGACGGCTTCAGTGACGACGCCGGCTGGCGCAAGGTGGAGCGCCCCGCGTCGCCCGGCTGGTCCGCCGACGAACAGGCCGAAGTGGAGAAGCTCCGAGAGCGCGAACGCGAGCTGGCGGTCTTCGTGACCTGCCACCGCTTCTGGGCCGAGGTCGCGACCGCGGAGAAGGTGGACGCACGGATGAGCCTCAAGCACGCGCACGAGGCGGAGGAGGGACCTCGCGGGGACGAGGAGCCGGTGTGACGGTCGCTACCGCCGTTCCAGCGTCCACTGATCGCAGTGGCGGACGGCCAGGAAGCCTTCGCCCGGAATCACGACCGTGCCGCGGATGTGGCCGCGCCGGGTCAGCTCTCGGGATTCGCCCCCGCCTTCGGGCGTGAAGTGGAGCTCTCCGTATTCGGTGTCTCCCAGCCAGGCGAACGACACGCGGGCACTGCCGTCGAAGTACACGAGCGTCTCGTGCTTGCCTGCCAGCGTGTCCACCAGCTTCGGCAGGTCGGCGACCTCCAACGTCCGCAGGTGCCAGCGGGAGAATCCGGTCCCCGAGGTGTGGCTCGGCTTCACGCGGCGGATCGCCACCCGGTTGTACCGCGCGGGCAGCAGCACCCGTCGCGCCCTGGGCCCGTACGAATACAGCAGCGCGTCGCCGTGGATCTTCCGGGTCGCCGACCGGTACAGCGCGGACACCTTGAACGAGGTGGTCAGCCCCCCCTTGAACTCCAGGAGCGCGGGCCCCCGCTGCCCCTCGAGGCGCGGTATCTCCACCTCGCGCCCTCGCCACCCGCTCGCCCGGAACCGCCCCTCGGCAGGCATGGCCCCTCCTCCTCAGTGGCACGGCTCAAGTGGCACGCCGCCACCGGCCGGCCGAGAAAGACCAAGGCCCAGGTCTCCGGGTGCACACCCGCCGAGCTGGGCCTTTCTCACGTCCTGGAACTGGTGGGCACGGACGGTTTCGAACCGCCGACATCCGCCTTGTAAGGGCGGCGCTCTACCACTGAGCTACGTGCCCGGGACGAGTCGACAGCCTACATTGCCCGGGGCAGTGCCCCGCAAACCCGTATCGGCCCCAAATGAGGCGCCGGCGCTGCCGACAACGGGTACGGGGGTTTACCCCACCCCTGATTCGGGAGTGCTCCGGATCCCGCCGCTCGCCCCGCCTCCGTACGGTCGAAGAGCGTCCCAGCCATCCGTACGGTCGTCCGTACGGTCGAGGGCGCCCGAGACAGGGGGAGCCCACCGTGACCACTCATATGCGCCGTCCCACTCGCGTTCGCCGTCCCACTCGCGTTCGCCGGTCCGCTCACGTTCGGCGTTCCGCCACGGCCATCGCGGCCGTCGCCGCCGTCACGCTGCTCGCCTCGGGATGCGGCGCCAGTGCCGGGGACGACGACGAACCCGAGCAGCGGTCCTTCGCGCTCAGCGGCCGCACGCTGACCGTCGACTCCGACGACTCCGCGCTCGAACTGGTCCCCGCGGACGTCGACAAGGTCGAGGTCACCCGGTGGTTCAAGGGCAGCGTCGTCGTCGGCGACGACCCCGAGGTGACCTGGGCGATGAAGGACGACACGCTCACGCTCCGGTTGAAGTGCTCCGGAATGATCGCCGACTGCTCGGCCAAGCACCGGATCGAGGTGCCTCGCGGCATCGCGGTCACGGTGAGGGACAAGGACGGCAGTGTGCGGGCCCGGGGCTTCGAGAAGCCGCTCGACATCCGTACCGACGACGGTTCCGTCCACGTCGAGGACTCCAGCGGACCCCTGCAGCTGCACACCTCCGACGGTTCGGTCACCGCGACCGAGGTCGGCTCCCGACGCGTGGACGTGAACACTCAGGACGGCGCCATACGGCTCGACCTCGCCGCCGTACCGGACCGGATCGCCTCGCGCAGCCAGGACGGTTCCATCACCATCGGGCTGCCGGACGCGACGTACCGCGTGACGACGGAGACCGACGACGGGGGCGTGGAGGTGTCCGTGCCCCGGGACGAGCGCAGCTCGCACGTGGTGTCCGCCCACACGCAGGACGGGAAAGTCACGGTGCGTACCGCGAACTAACCGGCCCGTGTGTTCGTCCTTACCTGGTGGGAGAATGACACCGGGCAGGGCGGACCACAGCACGGGAGAGGGATGTGACGGCGACACCTTCGCAGCCGTACACGCCGTTTGTGCCATGCGCACAGGAACTACCTCGCCACCGTGCCGGTTTCGCGCCCGCGAGGTCCACCAGGCCGCGCGGAGTCGCTCGTGACCTGCTGACCCTGGTGCTCCTCCCGCTCCCGCTGCTCGCGCTCACCCTGCCCGCCGCGTTCGCCGGCGGCGGCACCCGGCGGTGGTTCGGCGGACGCTCCGAGAGCCAGCGGGCCGAGGCGCAGGCGGCGAAGGACGCCGCCGCGGCCGCGTTCTACGAACTCGACACCGCGCAGCGCGATCTTCGGATCTCGATCGAGACCATCACGGCCGTCGACGGCTCCCCCGCGGCCCGGCGCGCGGTCTCCGACTTCGACGCGCTGGGCCGTCGTATCGACGAGGTCAGCCACGTGTACATCAACGCGGTCGACGCCCATGACCTCGACCGCGACGACCTGGAGGCCTCCGTCGCGGCCCAGGCGCGCACGGAGCTGACCAAGGCCAAGGACGACTTGGGCCGCGTCAAGCAGGAGCTGGACCGGTTCGCCGAGGGGCTCGGCCCGCTGCTCGGCAAGGCCGAGACCCAGCTGGCCCGGCTCGCCCCGGCCGTCGAGCGCGCCCGCCAGGCCCTGCTCGCCGCGTCGAACGCGCTCGACGCGGTACGGGGATCGGGGCTCAAGGCCGACGACCTGGCCGCCCGGCTCGCCGCCCTCGGCCCCGAGCTGACCCGGCTCAACCAGGGTGCGGGGCAGCACGGCGTGCCGGAGACGCTGGAGCGCGCGGACCGGGTCGCGCGCGATGCCGAGGCAGTGCGTGCGGAGGCCGAGCGGCTGCCGGAGCGGGCCGCCGAGATCGACCGCCGCCTCGTCTCGCTGCGCACCCGCGCCCAGGCCCTCACCACACGCTCCGGACAGGTCGAGCCGGTGCTCAGCGAGCTGCGGCGCCGGTTCACGGTTGCCTGCTGGCAGGACCTGCAGCACGTACCGGACCAGGCCGCGGAGACCGTACGGCAGGCCGAGCAGAAGCTGACCGAGGCCCGGTCGGCCCGTGACGAGCAGCGCTGGCCGGACGCGACCTCACTGCTGTCGACGGTGCGGGCGCTGCTGAACACGACCGACGAGGCCGTGTCCGCGGCGGGCGACCGGCTGCGGCGGCTGAACGAGGTGTCGAAGGACCCGCAGCAGGAGATCGACCGCACCCGCTTCGCGATCCGCGACGCCCAGCGCCTGGCGATGGCCGGCCGCAGCACGCCCGACCCGCGCCACGCCCTCCCCCTCGACGACTCGGTGGCCCGCCTGGAGCGCGCGATCGGCACGTTGGAGGGGCGCCACCCCGACTATTGGCACTTCCTCACCGAGACGGAGGCCGTACGGCGGACGGTGGCCCGCGTGGTGGCGCAGATCCGTGAGGAGCGCGGGGCCGGAGCGTAACCGGCCGGCGGTCATGCCGGGGGGCGGCGGCGGGCCAGGGCTGGCGAGCGGGCAGGGGCGGGCGGATCCTGAAGGAACAGCCCTCAGGGAAGGGTCCTGAAGGAAGAGTCCGAGTATGCGGATGAGCCTCGACGAGCATCTGCCCGTCGACCACCGCCTCAGTTCGGTCTACCGGATCGGCGCGGGTCTGATGGGGCTCGTGCTGTCGCCTTCGGCATCCTGGGCCTGATCGACAAGGTCGGCTTCTTCGACACGGGCGGTGACAGGGTCGCCGGGCTCAACACCAACGGCGCCCTCAGCGTGCTCTCGATCTGCGTCGGGCTGCTGCTCTTCGTCGGCATGGTCATCGGCGGGAACTTCGCCTCGACGCTCAACATGGTCTTCGGAGTCCTCTTCATCCTCAGCGGGTTCGTGAACCTCGCCCTCCTGGACACGGATCTCAATATCCTCGCGTTCCACATGCAGAACGTGCTGTTCAGCTTTGTCGTCGGCCTGCTCCTGATGGTCTTCGGCATGTACGGCCGCGTCACCTCGGCCCTGCCGCACGACAACCCCTACTGGCAGGCCCGCCACCCCGAACAGGCCGCACGCGAGCGACGCCGCAGAGCGGCCGTGCGTTCCAGGGCGCTGCCCCAGGGCAAGCGGGGCCCCGCCCGGTAACCTGTGCTCATGCCTCGCTACGAATACCGCTGTCGGACCTGCGGCGACACCTTCGAGATGAGCCGCCCCATGGCCGAGTCCTCCGCCCCCGCGGCCTGCCCCGCCGGCCACGACGACACGGTGAAGCTCCTGTCGACGGTCGCGGTCGGCGGCTCGGCCTCGGCCTCGGCGCCCGCGCCCGCACCCCGGGCGGGCGGCGGTGGTGGCGGCGGCTGCTGCGGTGGCGGCTGCTGCGGCTGACCAGCCGCCTCGCCCAGTCTCAAAAGGCGGGCCTGCGGATGTCCTGGCCTACCGAGCCGCCCGCAGGAACTCCCGCAGAATCCGCTCGCCGGCGGCGACACCCCGTTCCGGAAGGGCGGTGGTCGTGGGCGCCACCCACCCGGCGTCGGCGAGCTCGCCGTGGCCCGGGCGCCAGCCGCGGTCCGCGGCGAGCAGCAGGTCGGCGTCGAGCAGCGAGTCGCCGGCCGCGAGGGTGAGCTCGGCTCCGGTGCGGCGGGCGATCTCGCGCATCGCGGCGCTCTTGGTGAGCGGCTGCGGTACGGCGTAGATCTTGCGGCCCTGGAGGGAGACCGTCCAGCCGCGGTTCTCCGCCCACACGGCCAGTTCCTTCACCCAGTCCTCGGGGAGCAGCGCGCGTTCGACGACGTCGTACGCGAAGAGGTCCTCGGCGACGCGGTGCTTGCGCACCCAGGCCGGGTCGGCGGTGGCCGTCATGTGCGCGCGCACCTCGGCCAGTGGGGCGCACTCGCGGGCGAGGCGCTCCGTCACCTGGGCATGCCACTGGACATCGGCGACACCGTCCACGAGGAGGTGGCCGCCGTTGGCGCAGATCGCGTACTTCGGGGCCGGGCCCGGCAGTTGGATGCGCTGGTACTGCTTGCGGGTGCGGGTCGTGGTCGGCACGAAGACGGCCGCGTCGCCGAGTTCGGTGAGCAGTCCGGCCGCGGTCTCGGTCATGTACGACAGCGGCTTGCTCTCGTGCACCTCGACGCAGAGCAGCCGGGGCGCCCGCTCGTCCGGCATGGTCAGCGCCAGGGCGGCGGCGGAGTAGATGAGCGTGCGGTCGAGGTCGCTTGCCACCAGTACCGTCATCAGACCGTCACCGCCCTGCCGTCGGCGCCGGTCGCTCCCCGGGTGTACTTGGGGTGGATCAACCCGACGCAGGTGTACGGGAGTTCGGCCACCTCCTCGACGGGCACGCCGCGCTGCTCGGCGAGCAGGCGTACGTGGTCCAGGTCGGCGCCCGCTCCCGCGCGGGCGAGGATGCGCCACGGGACGCGGCGCAGCAGCACGCGGGTCGTCTCACCGACGCCCGGCTTGACGAGGTTCACGTCGTGGATCCCGTACTCCTCGCTGATCCTCTCGACTGCCGCCCAGCCCTCCCAGGTGGGGCTGCGGTCCGTCGAGAGCAACTCCTTGACCTGGGTGCCGACCGCCTCGCCGACCTCGCCGAAGCGGTCGGACACGGCGTCCAGGAAGTCGGCGGAGACGTCCGCGTCCGCGAGCTCGCGGTAGAACTTCGCGCCGTGGAAGTCGTGCTCCCCGACCAGGTCCGCGCGCAGCACGGTACGTGAGATGAGCCCGGACACGGTGGAGTTGAGGCAGGCGGAGGGGATGAGGAAGTCCTCGCGGGTGCCGTAGGTGCGGACGCACGAGCCGGGATCGGCGAGCACGGCGATCTCCGGGTCGAAGCCGGTGATGCCGTCGGAGTCCTCGAACTCCTCAAGCGCCTGGGCGAGTTCACGGGTGATGGCGCCCTTGCCCGTCCAGCCGTCCAGGAACACGACGTCGGCCGGGTCGTGGTGGGCGGCCAGCCAGCGCAGCGCGTTCGCGTCGATGCCACGCCCACGCACGATGGAGACGGCGTAGTGAGGGAGGTCCAGCCCGTGCCGGACCTTGGCCCAGCGGCGCATCAGGATGCCGATGGGGGTGCCCGCGCGGGCGAGCGACACCAGGACGGGTCGCGGTGACCGCTCCGCCAGCACCGTCTCCGTGACGGCGCCCACGGCCTGGGCGATGCGCGCGGCCGAGGCGTCCAGCGCGGCGCGGAACAGTTCCTGGTACTGGGCGCTCGGCTGGTACTCAACCGGCAGCGACTCCGCGTAGTGCGCGCCACCGCTCTGGATCGCCTCCTCGCGCTCCTCGGTGGGGGCCTCGAGCCGCGTGTCCGAGAGGTCCTGCAGCAGCCAGCCGACCTCGTCCGGGGCGTACGAGGAGAAGTCGGGGCCGCGGAGGGGCTCGGGCAGCATCGAGGGCCTTTCGGAGGGGTTCGGCTCAACAGGCGCGCACGCTGGGACGTACGAGGGGACGACGGCGAGCAGCACGCTCGGGGTGTGTGCGGCGAGCCGCGCCAGCAGGCCGTCGGGGGCGTGCAGTTCGGCGGTGTCGGCCACCGAGTCGACCACGGCGACGACGGCGTCGAAGCCGGCGCCCGCGACGTTGTAGGCGTAGCGCTCGCCGGGGCCGTCGCCGGGGGTGTCGTGGGCGGGGAAGACGAGGCGGCTGCGTATCGCGTAGCCGGGGTCGTCGAGGGCGAGCACCGGGGAACGGGTCGTCGTCGAGTAGCGGATCTCGGTGTCGGCCGGCTTCAGCTTCTCCAGCGCGACGCCGAGCCGCAGCGGCGCGTACATCAGCTCCTCGAAGCCGAGGACGAGGATGCGGCGGGCGTCTTCCGGAAGGGCGTCCGCGAGCCGCGCGGCCATCGCGGGCAGGGCGCCCTCCAGCTGTGCGCGGTGCTCGGGAGTGAAGCCGTGCCGTCCGCCGTCGGGCAGCCCGCGCGGCCAGCCGAGCTCCACGCGGGCGACCGTGCCGGGCTCCGGAAGCGGTGCGGGGGCCGAGGCCGCCATCCCGTTCTCGTGCTGCTGCTCGTGCTCGGCGACCAGGGCCTGGCCCTTGGCGAGTATGCCGTCGGGCAGTCGTACGGTGCCCGAGGCGGCCGCCACCAGGTCCACACGAGCGCCGATCTCGCGGGCGAACTCGTCGAGGCGGCCCCGGTCCGCCGGGGAGCGCATGTCGACGAGCGCCACGATCACGTAGTGCTCGCGCGGGTAGCGCTCGTGCAGCGCGCGGATCGTGTTGAGCACGGTGTTGCCCGTGGAGAACTCGTCGTCCACGAGCACCAGCGCCCCGTCGCCCGCGAGCAGGCCGGGCTTCTCCGGCAGCAGCAGATGCGAGGTGGCGTGGGAGTGGGACTCCTCGAAGCCGCCCGCCCGCTCGACGCCGTCGACGGGGCGTCGCGTGGAGTGCAGGTAGGGCGCGAGGCCCAGGCCGTCCGCGACGGAGTGGCCGAGGCCCGTGGCCGTCTCGGCGTACCCGAGCACCACGGCCCGGCGCGCCCCGGGGACGCCGAGCAGATCACGTACCCGGCGGCCCAGCTCGTACCCGGTCCGCCAGACCGTGAGCGGGCTCTGCGGCACGTGCTTGCCCAGCACGTTCGACACGAGCAGATGCGCGCGCTTGGGATTGCGCCGCAGCGCGAGCCCCAGGAGGTCGCGCAGCTCCTCGTCGCCGACGAGTTCGACCCCGAGTCGCTCGGCGACCCAGTTCCCGCTCCACACCACGTTCTTCATCGAGTCCCTGTGTTCGGCCTTCATCAAGTCCTTGCGTTCAGCCGGGCAGCCCGGCGGCGAGCAGCTCCACGAAGCCGGTGTCCTCGTTCGCGACGCCGAAGACCTCGGCACGCTGCAGGGTGCGCTCGGCCCAGGCGCGGTGCGGCTTCACCTCGTTCATCTTGTTCGTGTACGCGGACCGCAGGACACCCCCGCCGCCGCGCTCGGGCCGCAGGATGTCCTGGGCGTCGCTGAACTCCTCGTGGCTGACCACGGACAGGGCGTGCACGGGCAGCACGTGCGAGGGGTGGATGCAGGTCTTGCCCTGCAGTCCGTTGGCCCGGTCGAGGGCGATCTCGCGCAGCAGGCCGTCCATGTCGTGCTCGATCAGCGCGTTGCGCAGGTCCTCGGCCTCGGGGGTGAAGGGGCTGCGGCGCAGCTGCGGCTTGAACATGCGCTCCTGGACGCGGAAGTACTCCCACACGGGCCCGGTGACCGTGAACCCGGTGCCGTCGGCCCGCGCGAGCACGTTCACCACGTCGGCGATCACGGAGGCCACGATCTGCACGTCGTACGCGGTCATGTCGGGGGCCCTGCGCAGCCCGTAGGAGGAGCAGAAGTCGGTGACGCCGAGCCTGAGCGCGAGCACTCTGTCACGGTACTTGTCCACGGCGCGGAATATCCCCTCCAGGGTCCCCGCGCGCGACTCCATGTACAGCAGGTCGGGCGATTCGAGGACCGGCATGGCGAACAGACGCCGTCCGCTCGTGGCCTCGGCCGCGGTGAGCGCCTCCAGGAACGGCACGCCCCGCTCCTCGGTGAACTTCGGCAGTACGAATCCGGACAGCAGCCGAGCCGAGGAGCCGAGCCGTGCGACGAGGCCCGGGATCTGCTCGGGGGTGCGGACGCGGACGAACAGCAGCGGCAGCTCGGTCTCCGGGCAGCGCTCGGCCAGATCACGGAACTGCCGGATCAGGTTCTCCTCGGCTTCCGCGACGTCCGCGTCGTCGATGGAGTCCTCCAGGCACAGCACCATCGAGACGACTCCGCGCCCGGTCTGCTTGACGATGTCCTCGGCCAGCCGTGTCCTGGTCGCGGGGCTGTAGAGGGTTGCGCCGAGGGCCACGGAGAGGACCGCGGCCGGGGAGTCCGCGGTGAAAACGCAGGGCTCCTGGTGGAACAGGCGCTGCCGCACCTCCGGGGCGATGTGCCCGAAATGACGCATAAGACTCCCCCGAGTCGGCTAGGCGGCTGACAATATGTGGCCGGTAATAGTACGTAGAGATCCATGTCAAGAGTTCCCACTGGGCATGAAGTTCAGGTAACGCGGAAAAACCGAGCCATGTCGCCCCTGCACACTTCCGGCCCAGTGTGTCGGGGCACCCCGCGTTGTCGTGACCAGGACCGAGAAGGCAGGATGATCGCATGACGCACGCGATGCTGAAGGGGTCGAACGTCCCGCTGGACGCCGCCGCGGTGCGCGCGGTGCTGCGATGGACGCCGGGACAGGGTGTCCCGGACGTGGACGCCTCGGCGCTGCTCCTCGGGCCCGACGGTCGCGTGCGATCCGACGAGGACTTCGTCTTCTACAACCAGCCCCGGCACCCCTCGGGCAAGGTCTGGCGGCTCGGCAAGAAACGCGTCGCCGAGGGTCTCACCGACACGATTCAGTCGGATCTGGCGGCCGTTGACAATGGTGTGGGACGAATTCTCCTTGTCGCTTCGGCGGACGGCGTCACCTTCGACCGGGTCCGCGCACTGCGGATCCTGCTGTACGACGCCGCGCTCGCGGACGCCGAACCGCTGGCGTACTTCGACATCAAGCCGGAGACCGGCGAGGAGACGGCGCTGATCTGCGGCGAGCTGTACCGGCGTGGGGACGGCTGGAAGTTCCGGGCGCTCGGCGAGGGCTATTCGAACGGTCTGGAGGGGCTGGCGAGCGACTTCGGGATCTCGGTGGACGAGTCCGAGGCCGCGGCTCCCGAGGGCGCTGCTCCCGGCGGCTCGCTGCCACTGCCGCCGGAGCAGCCCACCGCGGTGCCCCAGCAGTCCGCCTACGGCTTTCCCACGGAGTTTCCCACGGAGCCGGCACGGCATCCCGTTGCCCAGCCGGCGTACGGCTATCCGCAGCCGACCAGCCAGCCCGCGTACGGCTATCCGCAGACCGCGCCGCCCCAGCCCGCCGCCGCGGCAGCGTCGGCGGCCGCGCAGCCCGCGTACGGCTATCCGCAGCCGGTCGCGGCACTGCCCGAACCGGAGTTCAGGCTGCCGCCGCAGGGGCCGCAGTTCCTGCGGTGAGCGCTGCCCCGTAAGGGCGGCGCTCAGCGGTCGACCTTCGACTTGTAGCCGCGGCCCCACTGGAGCCCCCAGCCGTAGAGCCGGTCGAGTTCGGCCTGGAAGCCGTACACGAACTTCACCTCGCGGCGCACCATGAGTTCGTTCTTGATGTTCTCGATCATGACCACCGCGCAGGACCGTGCCTGCGGGTGGCGCTCGTCGAGACCCACCTCGATCCGGGGGCCGTTGCTCGGGTACAGCGTGACGTGGGCGTGCGTGCGGTCGAAGGCGGGTGTCTGGTCGTAGATGTAGACGAAGACCAGGAGCCGCTTGATGTCGTCGCGGTGGTCGAGATTGACGAAGATCGTCTCCCCCGAGCCCGAGCCGAAGCGGTCGTCGCCGCTGAGTTTGACGTACGGCGCCGAGTTGAGCTCGCCGTAGAAGCCGCCCAGCGGCTGGACGACGCCCTTGGTGCCGTCCGAGAGCTCGTACAGGCAGCCCAGGTCGAGGTCGACGTTGACCATGCTCTGGGTGTGCGCCTGCACGACGTCGGGCTTGAAGGCCTGGAAGGGGTGGCGCAGCAGGCTGCTGCGCCGCCCGCCGCCTATGTCGGAGGTCCGCATCCGCCAGGACAGGTTGATGCGCAGGTTGCCGGTGGCCGCGCTCTGTTTGGTGAGCGACACCGCCTGGTGCCGTTTGGTCAGCGCTATGGCGTTGGTCGCCGCGCTGCCCGAATCGAACTGCGTCGACCGCCCGCGCCACAGATCGTCCCAGAAGCTCATTCCGCCCCCACGCTTACCCGTTCTCCTCGACAAGACGACGGGGCGGCCCCGAGGAACCCCTCGACGGCCGCCCCGCTACAGAGCGTTCCTCGCACGGACCGGTGTCACACCCCGGACTGGACTTCAGCCTTGTTGTCGTCCGAGGTGTCAGCTTTTCCCTCGGCGGCCGCCAGTGCCCGGTTGCGGCGTACCGATGACCAGAACGACCAGCCGATCAGGGCGACACCGACGAGACCGGTGATGACCTCGTGGATCTCGTACTTGATCGTGATGAGCAGGATCGCGGCGAGGGCGCCGATGGCGTAGTGCGCGCCGTGCTCCAGGTAGACGTAGTCGTCGAGAGTGCCCTGGCGGACCAGGTAGACGGTGAGCGACCGGACGTACATGGCGCCGATGCCGAGGCCGAGGGCCATCAGGACGATGTCGTTGGTGATGGCGAAGGCGCCGATGACGCCGTCGAAGGAGAAGGACGCGTCCAGGACCTCGAGGTAGAGGAACATGAAGAACGCGGCCTGGCCGCCGAGTTTGACGGCCGAGACCGGCTTGCCCTTGGCCTTGGCCTTTTCCTCTTCCTCGTGCTCGCGTTCCTCCTCTTCCTCGAGCTTGTTCTCGAAGAAGCCGGAGAGGCCGCCCACCACCATGTACGTGATCAGACCCGCGATACCGGAGAGCAGGACCGTCTCCGCCTTGTCCGCGTGCCCGGTGGACAGGTGAGCCTCGGTCGCCAGGGTCATCGAGGTGATCAGCAGGATGATCAGCGCGATGCAGGCCGACAGCATGTCGATCTTGCCGAGCTTGGCCAGCGGGCGCTCCAGCCAGCCCAGCCACTTGATGTCGCGGTCCTCGAAGATGAAGTCGAGGAAGATCATCAGCAGGAACATGCCACCGAAGGCGGCGATCGCCGGGTGAGCGTCGGTGACCAGCGCCTTGTACTGGTTCTTGTCGGACAGGGCCAGGTCGACGGCCTCGATCGGGCCGATCTTGGCGCTGATCGCGACGATCACGACGGGGAAGACCAGTCGCATACCGAAGACGGCGATCAGGACACCGATCGTGAGGAAGATCTTCTGCCAGAAGGCATTCATCTTCTTCAGGATCCCGGCGTTGACCACCGCGTTGTCGAAGGACAGCGAGATCTCGAGGATGGACAGGATCGCCACTACACCGAAGCCCGTCCACCCCCCGTAGAGCACCGCCGCGACCAAGCCGAGCGCGGTGACCGCGAACGACCAGCCGAAGGTTTTCAGAACCACTGGCTACCCCATCGTGTGTTGGGGGGCTACCCCCGGACGAAGTCCGGTGAGGGTCACCCCCCGCCGTACCCGGCTTTACGAAACATTGACTCCGAAGTCTAGAGCGATGCCTCGGAGGCCTGACGCGTACCCCTGCCCCACGGCCCGGAACTTCCATTCGGCGCCGTATCGGTAGACCTCGCCGAAGATCATCGCCGTTTCGGTGGAGGCGTCCTCGGAGAGGTCGTAGCGGGCGAGTTCCTGGCCGTCGGCCTGGTTGACGACACGGATGAAGGCATTGCTGACCTGGCCGAAGGTCTGTCCGCGGTTGTCGGCGTCATGGATGGAGACGGGGAAGATGATCTTGTCGACGTTGGCGGGCACCTTGGAGAGGTCGATCAGGATCGACTCGTCGTCCCCGTCGCCCTCACCGGTGAGATTGTCCCCCGTGTGTTCGACCGAGCCGTCCGGGCTCTTGAGCTGGTTGTAGAAGATGAACCACTCGTCACCGAGCACCCGTCCCGAGTTGCACAGCAGGGCGCTGGCATCGAGGTCGAACGGCGCTCCGGTGGTGGAGCGGGCATCCCAGCCGAGCCCGATCATCACCTGTGTGAGGTTCGGTGCGGCCTTGGAGAGGGAGACATTGCCCCCCTTGGCGAGCGTTACGCCCATGATCCTGGTCCTCCCCGGTCAAGCCTTCGGTTGTCGAGCGCGTCCGGCGCCGCACTCGATGTGTGCGGCGCCGGACGGGAAGAGATGATGCGGCCGGTTCCCGTCGTCACCCTCCGGGTCTCTCGACGGGAAGGTGACGACGGGGCCCAGGATTCAGACGTTGACGCCGAAGTCCTGCGCGATGCCGCGCAGGCCCGAGGCGTATCCCTGGCCGATGGCGCGGAACTTCCACTCCGCGCCGTGGCGGTACAGCTCGCCGAAGACCATCGCGGTCTCCGTCGAGGCGTCCTCGGAGAGGTCGTACCGCGCGATCTCCGCGCCGCCGGCCTGGTTCGCCACGCGGATGAACGCGTTGCGGACCTGGCCGAACGACTGCTGGCGGGTCTCGGCGTCGTAGATCGAGACCGGGAACACGATCTTCTCGACATCGGCCGGAACCGCGGCGAGATTGACCTTGATCTGCTCGTCGTCGCCCTCGCCCTCACCGGTGAGGTTGTCACCGGTGTGTTCGACCGAGCCGTCCGGGCTCTTCAGGTTGTTGAAGAACACGAAGTTGGCGTCACTGCTGACCTTGCCCTCCGTGTTCGTCAGGATGGCGCTGGCGTCGAGGTCGAAGTCGGTGCCGGTGGTGGTGCGGATGTCCCACCCCAGACCGACGATGACCGCGGTAAGGCCCGGCGCCTCCTTGGAAAGCGATACGTTGCCGCCCTTGCTGAGGCTGACTCCCACGAGTCCTCCCATTGGTGTCCAGGGGCGGGGAGCCCCGTAGTGCGTTGGTATCGGATCAACGTGTCGATCCTAGTGACGGGTTCCCCGTCCACGCAGGCCCTGCGCCCGAAGAATCACAGAGTGTCCAGTGCCTTCACGTACTCGTTCAGGTCACGCGCGTCCGGCAGGCCGTTGACGACGGTCCAGCGGACGACGCCCTCCTTGTCGATGACGAAGGTTCCGCGCACCGCGCATCCCTTGTCCTCGTCGAAGACGCCGTACGCGCGCGAGGTCTCGCCGTGCGGCCAGAAGTCGGACAGCAGCGGGTACTCCAGGCCCTCCTGCTCGGCGAAGACGCGCAGGGTGTGGATGGAGTCGTTGGAGACGGCGAGCAGCTGGGTCTCGCGGTCGGAGAACTGGGGCAGGTTGTCGCGCAGGGCGCAGAGTTCGCCGGTGCACACGCCCGTGAAAGCGAACGGGTAGAAGAGCAGCACCACGTTCTTCTCGCCACGGAAGTCGGAGAGCTTCACGGTGGCGCCGTGATTGTCCTTGAGCTCGAAGTCCGGGGCCTTGGTGCCGACCTCGATCGCCATAGTCCTGCGTCCTTCCCTGGGGCTGTTCTCCTGGGCTGTTCTGACGAGCCCCAGCCTACGCAGTGATCAGCCCACGGCCCGAGTCCGGCCCCACAAGCTCCGGCCCCACAAGCACGGACGCCGGAAGGGGCCCGCACGTTGCGAGCCCCTTCCGGTCTGACGAGGACAAGGCCGTCCCGGCCGAAAACGAGGTCTGGGGGCGGCGAAGCCCCCGGACATACGGCCGGCCCCAGCGGATCGCTACCGCTTGGACTTGGCTGCCTTGGGCGTGGCCAGCCGACTGCCGCTCCAGTCCTTGCCCACGCTGATGCTCTTGGTCTGGGAGAGACCCGCGGTCGTAGCGGCTTCGGCGATGTCGCTCGCCTCCACGTAGCCGTCTCGGCCGGTCTTCGGCGTCAGCAGCAGGATGGCTCCGCCCTCTTCGACGTACGTGGTGGCATCCACCAGCGCATCTGTCAGATCGCCGTCGTCGTCACGGAACCAGAGCACCACGGCGTCGGCGACGTCGTCGTACTCCTCGTCCACGAGCTCGCTGCCGATGACTGCCTCAATGGCCTCGCGGAGCTCCTGGTCGACGTCGTCGTCGAAGCCGATCTCCTGGACCACCTGCTCGGGCTGGAATCCCAGCCTGGCGGCCAGGCTCGTCCGCTCCTCCGCGTGGTCCGCGGTCGCGCTCACGGGTTGCCTCCTGATCATGAATGGGTAGATGTTCAGCCACGCGCGTGCGCGAAGCATTGGCCGTAGTCCACACGGGCGGGACGGATCGCGCAAGTACCCGGCCGTCGAGACCGCCGAAACGGTGACGATCCTGGCCGTGTCGCCGCAACTCCAGACAGCGAATCACAGCACCTGGTGACGCACACCACAGCGATCCGCCCGGTTTGTGGATTTCGGAACGCTACGAGGGTACGAGAACCGAATGGGTTTGCGGAACGCGTCGCAGGTCGGGCATATCGTTGCGATTTACCCGGCCCGCTCCGGGGGAACAGGGCGAACGCCTCAGTTACCCCTCGGTAGAGATGACGTTTTCGTTCCCGAGGTACACGATGGGGAGCGGTGCAGACACCTAGGAAACAGAGAAGAAAACCGAGAAGAACGGCCCCCTGAAAGCGAAGGAACAGCGTGGCTTCCGGACCCGATCGCAACCCGATCATCATTGGCGGCCTTCCGAGTCAGGTACCTGACTTCGATCCCGAAGAGACCCAGGAGTGGCTCGACTCGCTCGATGCCGCCGTCGACGAGCGCGGCCGCGAGCGTGCCCGCTATCTGATGTTGCGCCTCATCGAACGGGCCCGCGAGAAGCGCGTGGCCGTGCCCGAGATGCGCAGCACGGACTACGTCA
The DNA here is from genome assembly GCF_005768555.2 of Streptomyces sporangiiformans. Classification (GTDB taxonomy): domain Bacteria; phylum Actinomycetota; class Actinomycetes; order Streptomycetales; family Streptomycetaceae; genus Streptomyces; species Streptomyces sporangiiformans. The sequence continues at coordinate 12,255 of NZ_VCHX02000182.1, read as the reverse complement.
ACACCATCGCGACCAAGGACGAGCCGTATTTCCCCGGCAACGAGGAGATCGAGCGCAAGATCCTCAACGCGACCCGCTGGAACGCCGCCGTCATGGTCTCGCGCGCCCAGCGGCCCGGCATCGGGGTCGGCGGCCACATCGCCACCTTCGCCTCCTCCGCCTCGCTCTACGACGTGGGCTTCAACCACTTCTTCCGCGGCAAGGACGAGGGCGACGGAGGCGACCAGGTCTTCTTCCAGGGGCACGCCTCGCCGGGCATCTACGCCCGCGCGTTCCTCCTGGACCGCCTCTCCGAGCAGCGGCTCGACGCGTTCCGCCAGGAGAAGTCCAAGGCCCCGCACGGACTTTCGTCGTATCCCCACCCGCGGCTGATGCCGGACTTCTGGGAGTTCCCGACGGTCTCCATGGGCCTCGGCCCGCTGAGCGCGATCTTCCAGGCGCGGATGAACCGCTACATGGAGGCGCGCGGCATCGCGGACACCTCCAAGTCCCACGTCTGGGCGTTCCTCGGCGACGGGGAGATGGACGAGCCGGAGTCGCTCGGGCAGCTGTCGATCGCCGCGCGCGAGGGCCTCGACAATCTGACCTTCGTCGTCAACTGCAACCTGCAGCGGCTCGACGGGCCGGTACGCGGCAACGGCAAGATCATCCAGGAGCTGGAGTCGCAGTTCCGGGGCGCCGGCTGGAACGTGATCAAGCTGGTCTGGGACCGCACCTGGGACCCGCTGCTCGCCCAGGACCGCGACGGCGTGCTCGTCAACAGGCTGAACACCACGCCCGACGGCCAGTTCCAGACGTACGCCACCGAGACCGGCGCGTACATCCGCGAGCACTTCTTCGGCGACGACCACCGGCTGCGCGCGATGGTCGAGAACATGACCGACGACCAGATCCTGCACCTCGGTCGCGGCGGTCACGACCACAAGAAGGTCTACGCGGCGTACGCGGCGGCCAAGGCGCACAGCGGCCAGCCGACCGTGATCCTCGCGCAGACCGTCAAGGGGTGGACGCTCGGCCCGAACTTCGAGGGCCGCAACGCCACGCACCAGATGAAGAAGCTGACGGTCGCCGACCTCAAGGGCTTCCGCGACCGGCTGCACCTGCCGATCTCCGACAAGGAGTTGGAGGACGGCCCGCCGCCCTACTACCACCCGGGCCGCGACTCGGAGGAGATCCAGTACATGCACGACCGCCGCAAGGGCCTGGGCGGTTACGTCCCGACCCGTGTGGTGCGCTCGAAGCCGCTGGACCTGCCCGAGGACAAGACGTACGCGAGCGTGAAGAAGGGCTCCGGTCAGCAGTCGATCGCCACGACCATGGCGTTCGTACGGCTGCTCAAGGACCTCATGCGGGACAAGGAGATTGGCAAGCGGTTCGTGCTGATCGCGCCCGACGAGTACCGCACGTTCGGCATGGACTCGTTCTTCCCGAGTGCGAAGATCTACAACCCGCTGGGCCAGCAGTACGAGGCGGTGGACCGCGATCTGCTCCTCGCGTACAAGGAGTCGCCGACCGGTCAGATGCTGCACGACGGCATCTCCGAGGCGGGCTGCACGGCATCGCTGATCGCGGCGGGTTCGGCGTACGCGACGCACGGCGAACCGCTGATCCCGGTGTACGTCTTCTATTCGATGTTCGGTTTCCAGCGCACCGGTGACCAGTTCTGGCAGATGTCCGACCAGCTGGCGCGCGGTTTCGTACTGGGTGCGACGGCCGGCCGTACGACGCTGACCGGTGAGGGCCTCCAGCACGCGGACGGCCACTCGCAGCTGCTCGCCTCGACGAACCCGGGCTGTGTCGCGTACGACCCGGCCTTCGGGTTCGAGATCGCGCACATCGTGCAGGACGGTCTGCGCCGGATGTACGGCTCGGACGACGAACACCCGCACGGCGAGGACGTCTTCTACTACCTCACCGTCTACAACGAGCCGATCCAGCACCCGGCCGAGCCCGAGGGCGTCGACGTGGACGGCATCCTCAAGGGCATCTACCGCTTCAGCCAGGGCACTTCGGGTTCCATCCCGGCGCAGATCATGGCGTCCGGCGTCGCGGTGCCGTGGGCCGTCGAGGCGCAGCGGATCCTCGCCGAGGAGTGGAACGTCAAGGCGGACGTCTGGTCGGCGACCTCCTGGAACGAGCTGCGGCGCGAGGCCGTCGAGGTGGAGGAGCACAACCTCCTGCACCCCGAGGAGGAGCAGCGCGTCCCGTACGTGACGCGGAAACTGACCGATGCCGAGGGCCCGTTCGTGGCCGTTTCCGACTGGATGCGGTCCGTTCCTGACCAGATCGCGCGCTGGGTGCCCGGTACGTACCAGTCGCTGGGCGCGGACGGCTTCGGCTTCGCGGACACACGCGGTGCGGCGCGGCGCCACTTCCACATCGACGCGCAGTCGATCGTGGTCGCGGTCCTCACCGAGCTGGCCCGCGAGGGCAAGGTCGACCGTTCGGCCCTGAAGCAGGCGATCGACCGCTACCAGCTCCTGGACGTGGCGGCGGCCGATCCGGGCGCGGCCGGCGGCGACGCGTAAACGCTCTGCCAGGGCCGGGCGACGACGTGCGGGTGCGTGGGGGCTGGGCACACAGTTCCCCGCGCCCCTCGCGGGGCGCGCCCCGCGAGGCCGGATCACAAGCAAATACCGGGTGGGGGCGGCGGGCCACGGGCCCGTCGCCCCCTCGCGTTTTCTACGATGCGGGCATGAACGAACGATCGGCACGCGTCCGTTGGGAGCAGCGCACACAGCAGCCGCTGCTGGGGCTCGCGGTGGTGTTCGCCGTCGCCTACGCGGTACCGATCGTGTGGCCCGCCGCCGGCCGGGACGTGAGGGCCCTGTGCACGGCGGCCGAGTGGGGGGTGTGGGGCGCGTTCGCCCTGGACTACCTCGTACGGCTCGCTCTTGCCGAGCGGCGCTGGGAGTTCGTCCGCACGCGCTGGCTCGACCTGGCCGCGGTACTGCTGCCACTGCTCCAGCCGATGCGGCTGCTGCGGCTCGTCTCCACCCTGCTGCTCGTCGGGCAACGGGCCCGGCTGGCCACACAGATACGGCTGACCACGTATGTCGTGGGCGCCGTGGTGGCCCTGCTGATGTTCGGCTCACTCGCCGTGCTGTCCGTCGAGCGGCAGTCGCCGGACGGCAACATCAAGACGATGGGGGACGCGCTGTGGTGGTCCTTCACCACGATGACGACCGTCGGGTACGGCGACCACGCGCCGACGACCGGGCTCGGCCGCGTGATCGCGGTCGGGCTGATGCTCTCCGGGATCGCCCTGCTCGGTGTGGTCACCGCGAACATCGCGGCCTGGTTCATCGCCCGCTTCGAGTCGGACGACGTGGAGGAGCGTCGGCAGACGGCCGCGATCGAGTCCCTCGCGGAGGAGGTACGGGCCCTGCGCGCGGAGGTGGCCGCCCTGTCGGGCGTGCCAGGCGTGTCAGGCGTGTCAGGCGTGTCAGGCGTGTCGGGCGGCAAGGTGCCCCGTCCGGGGGTGGCGGCGGAGGAGCCGTAGCGCGTGGAACAACGAGGAGGGGCCCTCGGCGTGTGGTACCGAAGGCCCCTTCCGTCCGGCCGCGCACCTGTGCAGGGTTCCCCGGCGCCGGGCGGTCTTTCCCTCACATCCCGCGGATCAGAACATTCCGTTCGCGGGAGCCGCTGTCCCGACGATCACCATGAGCGCCAGGACAGTGTCGATTGCGCCCAGTACGAGGGCGATCAGCGCCGGTACCGGACGGGCGCCGTTCCAGCGGCGCCCCATGGCGAGCCATCCGCAGACGACGGCCACCGGGCCGAGGAAGATCCCCAGTACGAAGAACCCGGCGACCGCGCAGATGGCTCCGATGACTCCGAGCGTCGCGCGATCCGGCCCGCTCCGATGCCACGTCCGGCTCCGTGAGCGGGGGTGCCTGCGCGTGGTGTGACTGAAGCCCGCCATCATCAACTCCCTGGAACTCTGAGCCGGCCGGATTGCCGGCCGGTTCGGGCTCGGTGCGGCGGGTACCCCGGTTCCCTCGCTTCAGACCTCCCGCTGGTTTTCCTCACAACTGCGGCTCTTTTCCCAGGCCCTGGCGCGCCGCCCCCCTCCGGCAGCGCGCCGCGGCCTCACCGACGTCCGTGGCGTACGGATCAGTTGCGCCCTCACTGTGACCGGCGGAGCACCGCGTACAAAAGTCGTACGGGCAGGCGTCACCCTGATAGGCGAAAGCCCCGCCGGGGCGAGGTGACCCGACGGGGCTTCAGATGTGGGCGTGGCGGACCCGGTTGGGCACGCTGCACGGGCGGCGCGGACCCGGGGTGATCCGACCGACGCCCCCTAGATGTGCCCCGCCCCCGCGCCGGCGGCGTCCGCGTTCTCGCCCCGCTTGGTGAGGAAGGCGACGAGGACCGCCACGACGGCGACCCCGGCGGCGACCAGGCTGGCCAGGCTCATGCCGGAGATGAATGTGTCGTGGGCGACGCCCGTGATCTTCTCGGCGATCGGGGCCGGAGTTCCCGGCGGCACCGGCGCGGCGCCGACCTGGACCGCCTCGGAGGCCTGGTGGAGCTGGGCCTCGGTGAGCGGCGGGAGCTTGGCGTCCGCCCAGTTGCCCGCGAGATCACTGTCGACCTTGGAGGCCATCACGGCGCCGAGGACCGCCGTACCGAGGCTGCCGCCGATCTGCATCGCGGCCTGCTGGAGACCGCCGGCGACACCGGAGAGCTCCATGGGCGCGTTGCCCACGATGACTTCGGTCGCGCCGACCATGACGGGTGCGAGGCCGAGGCCGAGGAGGGCGAACCAGATCGACATGACCCCGCTGCCGGTGTTCGTCTCCAGCGTCGATATGCCGTACATCGCGACGGCCGTGCAGACCATGCCGCCCGCGAGCGGGATGCGCGGCCCCGTCTTGGTGATCATGGCGCCCGCGAGAGGGGAGCCCACGATCATCATGCCGGTGAGCGGCAGCAGGTGCAGGCCCGCGTCCACCGGGCTCATGCCGTGCACGTTCTGCAGGTAGAAGGTGACGAAGAACAGGCCGCCCATGAAGGCGATGGCCATGAGGACCATCAGCACCACACCCGCCGACAGCGGTACGGAACGGAACAGGCCCAGCGGGATGAGCGGCTCCCTGACCTTTGTCTCCCAGAACGCGAACAGGCCGAAGCCGAGCACGGAGATGCCCAGGAACGCCCAGGTCATACCGTCGCCCCAGCCCCACTCGGGGGCCTTGATGATCGCCCAGACCAGGCAGAACATGGCACCGGACAGCAGCCCGATGCCCAACACGTCGAAGGAACGCGGGGCGTTCTGCGCACGGTGGTCGGTGAGGATCACCAGGCCGAGGACGACCGCGAGGATACCGACCGGCACGTTGATGAAGAAGACGGACTGCCAGCTGACATGCTGGACGAGCAGGCCGCCGAGGATCGGGCCGCCGGCGGTGGAGGCGCCGATCACCATGCCCCAGATACCGATGGCCATGTTCAGCTTCTCGGCCGGGAAGGTGGCCCGCAGCAGACCGAGCGCGGCCGGCATGAGGAGCGCGCCGAACAGGCCCTGGAAGACGCGGAAGACGACCACCAGCGCGATGCTGTCGGAGAGCCCGATCGCCGCGGAGGCCGCGGCGAAGCCCACGACACCTATGAGGAAGGTCTGCCGGTGGCCGAACCGGTCGCCGAGCTTGCCCGCCGTGATCAGCGTGACCGCGAGCGCGAGGAAGTAGCCGTTGGTGATCCACTGGACGTCCGCGAAGCTGGCGCCCAGGTCTTTCTGGATGGCCGGGTTGGCGATGGCCACGATGGTGCCGTCCAGGGCCACCATCATGACCCCGACGGCCACGGTGATGAGAGTGAGCCAGGGATGGCCCCGCAGCCCCCGGTCCGGTGTCTGCTCCGACGGGGCGGTCGGCGCCTTGCCCCCCGTGCCCGTCGTGTCGACAGTGGTCTGACTAGTCATGCGTTCGAGGCTAATGACAGCCACTGACAATTGACAAACCAATTCACAAGTCGGTAACTGTCACGTGGCTCACACATAGGTCAACCTGGAAAAACAGCTTGAAAAACACAATGGGAACAAACGAGTCGGGGCATACGGTTCGGAGGGAAGGACTCATGGACACGGCGACACGGCCGGGGCTGCGCGAGCGCAAGAAGCAGCGCACCCGGGACGCGCTGGTGAGGGCCGCCCTGGAACTGTTCACGACCCAGGGCTACGAGCAGACGACCGTCGACGAGATCGCCGACGCGGTCGATGTGTCGCAGCGCACGTTCTTCCGGTACTTCGCGGGCAAGGAGGACGCCGCCTTCGCCATCCAGCAGATGGCCGAGGCGCACTTCGTCGACCTGGTGCGCGAACGCCCACCCCACGAAGGCCCGTTGGAGGCGCTGCGCCGGGCAGTCCTGGAGGGCTGGGACACCTTGAACGAGGCCATCGAGAGCGTGGTCCCGCTCGAACTGCACATGCGCACCTACCAGTTGATCGAGTCGACACCCGTACTGATCGCCGCCCACCTGCGCCGGTCCGCGGAACTGGAGGAGCAGCTGGCGCGGCTGATCGCCGGGCGCGAGGGCCTGGACGTGGACGCCGATCCGCGGCCGCGGGTGGCGGTGGCCGCGTTCAGCGGTGTGATGCGGGTGACCGGGCGACTGTGGGGCGCGGGCGAGGACATCAGCGTCGAGGCGATCCGTGAACTGACAGCCACGCATCTCGACCAGCTGGGGCCCGCGTTGACGGAGAACTGGCATACGGGGAACTGACACACGGGGAACTGACGAGCGGAGACCTCACGGTGGGTAACCGCCACGGAGGACACACAGGGAATGCACCCGGAGTACACCCGGGGTGCAGCCGGAGTGCAGTCGATGTGCAGCGAAATACACACCGAGTAAGCCTCGTCGCACGGCGAGTCACCGCCGCCGCCTACGTGTGGCACCTCAATTGTGCACGTAGCGTGACTCTTTAACTCCCACTGAGCCCGCTTTGCCCCAATTACCCGGCGAGAAACGTGATCCCCCTCACTCGGTTAACGCGAGACACTCTCGTTCTCTTAGTGTGTCCTCCCAGTGACTTCCTTCGACTCCCCTCCCCAACTCAACGTCTGGCGCGCACTGCTTGCGCTGGCCGTCGTCTTCGTCATGCTGGCGACCACCGGCTGGACCGCGATCCGTAACCACAGAGGGCCGGCGACACCGCTCGAAGCCTCCCTCTCCGCCTGGGAACGCGGTGACCTCGGCGGACGCCGGCTGCCGGACGCGGACGCCGAGCCCGCCCGCCTCGCGCGCTTCTTCGCCTCGCTCAACGTCCAGCAGCGCACGCGGCTCGCCACCCGCTATCCCCTCGCGGTCGGCAACATGAACGGGGCGCCGGTGAAGCTCCGCTACCGCGCCAACCGTGTCGCGCTCGACCAGGCGCGCAAGGTCGAGCGGAAACGCATGCACGACGACCGGCTCTCGCCCGCCGGGCAGCACGAGGCGGGTCGCCGTATGCATCGCTTCGAGGACCTGCTGCAGGAAGGCCGCCAGATCCTCGCCTTCGACCCGAACGGCTCGGGCCGGGTCGCCGAGGTCTTCGGAGACCTCGGCAAGGCACAGCGCGTTTCGGTCGTGGTGCCGGGTGTCGACAGCGACCTGCTCAACTTCCAGCGCACCGACCGCGAGTACTCCGCGCCCGTCGGCATGGCGAAGTCGCTGTACGAGGCGGAGCGTGCGGCGAGCACCGACTCGGGCACGCGCACGGCCGTGATCGCCTGGGCCGACTACACGGCGCCCAGCGGGGTCGGCATGGACGCGGCCACGGCGATGCGCGCCGAGGACGGCGCGGTCCGGCTCAACGCCCTCGTCCGGGCACTGCCCGGCCGCATGCCGGTGGCGCTGGTCTGCCACAGCTACGGCTCCGTGCTCTGCGGAGTCGCCGCGCGCACGCTGCCGTCCCGGGTCTCCGACATAGCGGTCGCGGGCAGCCCCGGGATGCGCGCGGAGAAGGCCACGCAGTTGCGGACCTCCGCCCGCGTGTGGGCCATGCGGGACTCCGACGACTGGGTCCAGGACGTGCCGTATCTGGAGGTCGGCGGGCTCGGTCACGGCGCCGACCCGATGTCCCGGGCCTTCGGGGCGCGGGTGCTGTCCGCGCAGGGAGCGAAGGGCCACGGAGGTTATTTCGTGCCGGGAACGGAGAGCCTGCGGAACTTCGCGGAGATCGGTATTGGCGCATACCGCGCTGTGCGCTGTGCACACGAGAATGTCGTGTGCTCGAAGGGTTTGTCCGACGTGGCTGAAGCCGGACGCGCGTAGAGGACGAAGAAACGACGGCCCGCACGGGGAGGGACGAGGAAGCTCATGCCGCATACGATGGCCCGCATGGGTGACGTACTGGCCGGATTTCATGCCGCCTGGGAGTTCGAGTCCGACTCCGTGCTCATCCGCTTCGAACGGGGGATTCGTACACCGAAGCTCTTCCAGGCGCTCGGCGAGCGCCGCATCCCCCTCGAGGCGATCGCGGCGGTGACACTGTCCCCGGGCAAGCGCGGGACGGTCGTTCTGCGCGCCGAACCGAGACCGGGCGCGGATCCGCTCATGGAGGCGGCCGCGGGGCAGCTCAAGGAAGCGTGCGATCCCTACCGGCTCGTGCTCCCCGGCGAGCGCGAGACGCTCGCCGAGTACTACGCGGACGAACTGCGGTCCCTGCTCGTACACGACGACTCGCTCGACGGCCCGGAACCGGCCGAACGCTTTCTGGTGGCCCCGCCGGAAGCGCCGCTGCAGTTCAAGGCGTACGACGGGAAGGCGTCCTTCGACGGCAAGCAGGTGTCCTTCCGGTGGTTCTGGACGGGCGCCTCGTCCGCCAAGTGGAAGTCGGGCGACCAGAGTTTCGCCGTCTCGGAGCTGAGCGGGGTCGAGTGGCGCTCCCCGGAGGTCTTCGAGGGCCATCTGCGCCTGCTGCGCAGCGACCCGGCCCCCAGCCAGCCCGCCCAGGCCGACCAGGACCCGGCCGCGGTCGTCTTCGGCCTCGGCTACGGTCCGGTCCACGAGTCGCTCCCCTTCGCGGCCTCGGTCCTCGCGGCGGTACGCGCGGCCGGTTCCGCCACGAAGAGCGACGGCCCCGCCCACGCCACAGCCCCGCGCCGCGATCCGGCCGACATCGCCGACCGCATCCGCCACCTCGGCGAACTGCACCAGGCGGGGCTGGTGACGGACGAGGAGTTCACGTCGAAGAAGGCGGAGCTGCTCGCGGAGCTCTAGCGCTCCGCGAGCGGCTCCGCCGGATTGCTTCCGCGGCCTTCTTACTTCCGCGGCCTTACTCCCGGCCCGCCGACGTGAACCTCATGTCCGCGTAGCGGTCTCCGGCGACCTTGGAGGCGATGGGCTCCAGCAGCGCCAGTTCCTCGTCGGTGAGGACCAGGCGGGTCGCCGCCGCGTTCTCCTCGACGCGCGTGCGCTTGCGGGTGCCCGGTATCGGGACGACCGCGAGACCGTGGACCTGCGCCTGCTGCTGGGCCCAGGCCAGCGCGACCTGACCCGGCGTCGCCCCGTGCGCCTCGGCGACCGTCCGCACCGGCTCCAGGAGTTCCGCGTTCGCCGCCGCGTTGTCGCCCGTGAAGCGCGGCATCGTCCGGCGGAAGTCGTCGGTGGTCAGGTCCTTGTCGGCGTTGGCGAAGGAGCCCGTCAGGAATCCACGACCGAGCGGCGAGTACGGCACCAGGGCCACACCCAGCTCCCTGGCCGCGGGGACCACCGAGTCCTCGATGTCGCGGCTGAACAGCGACCACTCCGACTGCAGGGCCGCGATCGGGTGCACGGCCTGCGCCGCGCGCAGCTCCGCGCCCGTGACCTCGCTGAGCCCGAGATGCTTGACCTTGCCCTCACGGACCAGCTCGGCCATCGCGCCGACGGTCTCCTCGATGGGGACGTTCACGTCGCGGCGGTGCATGTAGTACAGGTCGATCACGTCGATGCCGAGGCGCTGAAGGCTGGCCTCGACGCACTGGCGGATGTACGGCCGGTCGTTACGGATGGTCCGCTTCGTCGGGTCCTCGTGGTCCAGGGACAGGGCGAACTTGGTCGCGAGCACGACCTCGTCACGGTGCGCCCTGACGAACGGCGACACGAACTTCTCGTTCTCGCCGAATCCATAGACGTCCGCCGTGTCGTACAGCGTGACGCCGAGTTCCAGCGCCCGCTCCAAGGTGGCCCGCGCCTCGTCGGCGTCCGTCGGGCCGTACGCGAAGCTCATGCCCATGCAGCCGAGGCCCTGTACGCCGACCTCGGGGCCGCCCCTGCCGAGTTCCACTGTGCTGATCTTGCTGTCCGTCATCAGGACCTTTCCGACGCCGGGGCACGCCCGGCGTCCCCGTAGAAACTGATCTTGTGGTCCAGTACCGCGAGGGTGTCCTGGAGTTCGGCGATCCGGGCCCGTACGTCACGCCGGGTCGCCTCCAGCAGCTCGCAACGCTCCTGGTAGGTGTGGTCGCCCTCGCGCACCATCTCCGCGTACCGCACCATGTCGGCGACCGGCATCCCGGTCAGCCGGAGCTTGCCGACCAGGTCGAGCCAGTCCAGGTCGCGGTTGCTGTAGCGGCGCTGCCCGGTGTGCGAGCGGTCGATGTGCGGCATCAGCCCGATCCGCTCGTACCAGCGCAGGGTGTGCGCCGTCAGACCGGTGAAGGCCACCACCTCGCTGATCGTGTATTTGTCCTGCCCCGCTGGTCGCCGGTGCCCGGCGGGGGGCGAGGAACAGACGCTGGTCCTGGTGCCGGCCTCAGCGGCCGCGGCCGTGGTCTCCATCACCGTCATGGCCTCAACGCTAGAACCTTGGAGCGCACTCCAAGCAAGGGAATTTTGGTGAGAAATCCCTGCGACCCACCACGGCTGCGGCCGCTACCGTGCGGCGCATGAGCCTCGTACACCGTGCCACGCCCCAAGACGCCGAGGAACTGCTCCGGTTGCGCCAGGTAATGATCGACTCGGTCTTCACCACGGACTCGTCCTCGAACGCGGCCACCGACTGGCACGCCGAGTCCCTGCCGACCGTACGCCGCCGACTCGCCGATGCCGACGGGGGCTTCGCCGCCTTCGTGATCGACCACCCCGCGCGTCCCGGCGCGCTCGCGGCGCTGGTGGCCGGGACCATCGAGTACCGGATCGGGCGGGCCGGGAACCCCCACGGGTCCGTCGGGTACGTGTTCAGCGTCGCCACCGACCCGGACGTGCGGCGCCGCGGTTACGCCCGCGCCTGTATGCGGACGCTCCTGGACTGGTTCCGGGCGAAGGGCGTCCCGCACGTCGACCTGAACGCCTCCGCCGAGGCCGAGCCGCTGTACGCGTCCCTGGGCTTCGTCCGCAAGCCGGACCCCTCGATGCGACTGAAGCTCTGAGCCGCTTAGGCTCGTGTGCATGTCCTTGTCCTTGCAGAGCCTGGCGCTGATCGAGAACTGGCCCGTCCCCCACGCCGCCGCGGCCGTCGTGCGCGCGGACGGCACGCTGCTCGGGGCGCACGGGCCCACCGGGCAGCGGTTCGCGCTCGCCTCGGTCACCAAGCCGCTCGCGGCGTACGCGGTGCTGGTCGCGTACGAGGAGGGCGCGATCGAGCTCGACGAACCGGCCGGGCCCGAGGGCTCGACCGTCCGGCATCTCCTCGCGCACACCAGCGGTCTCGCCTTCGACGAGCACCGGGTGACGTCGGAGCCCGGGCTGCGGCGGCTGTACTCCAACGCCGGGTTCGAGCAGCTCGGGGACCATGTGGCGAAGGCGACGGAGATTCCGTTCGCGGAGTATCTGCGGCAGGCGGTGCTCGAACCGCTCGGGATGACGGGGACGACGCTGGACGGGTCCCCCGCCAAGGACGGTGTCTCGACCGTCGACGACCTGGTCCGCTTCGCGGCCGAGGTGCAGGCGCCGCGGCTGCTCGATCCGCGGACGGTTGCCGAGGCGATGACGGTGCAGTACCCGGGAACGAAGGGTGTGCTGCCGGGGTACGGGCACCAGAACCCCAACGACTGGGGGCTCGGTTTCGAGATCCGTGACGCCAAGTCGCCTCACTGGACGGGGGGTTCGTCCTCGCCTCGGACGTTCGGGCACTTCGGGCAGTCCGGTACGTTCCTGTGGGTCGACCCGGTCGCGGGCGCGGCTTGCGTGGCCCTGACGGACCGGGCGTTCGGGCCGTGGGCGGTCGAGGCGTGGCCACCGTTCACGGAAGCGGTGCTCTCCGAGGTGCGCGGCTGAGTACGGCGCCGGGGCGGTTTTTTCGCCCCCGCCGCCCCTACCCATTCCCGTCCCCTGGGGCTCCGCCCC